>NZ_CBXX010000003.1 GCF_000577615.1 Herbaspirillum sp. RV1423 | reverse complement strand
GAAGACGGCAAGGTCTCCGTGACGCGTGAAGTCGACGGCGGCCTGGAAACACTGGCGCTGACTTTACCTGCCATCGTGACCACCGACCTGCGCCTGAACGAGCCACGCTACGTCACCCTGCCCAACATCATGAAAGCCAAGAAGAAGACGCTCGACATCGTCAAGCCGGAAGACCTGGGTGTCGACGTCGCCCCGCGCGTGAAGACGCTGAAAGTCACCGAGCCGCCCAAGCGCAGCGCGGGCGTGAAAGTGCCGGACGTGGCCACGCTGGTGGCCAAGCTCAAAAACGAAGCCAAAGTCATTTAAGGAAGAGACAACATGACCGCACTTGTCATTGCAGAACACGACAATGTCAGCTTGAAGGGCAGCACATTGAACACCGTCACCGCCGCAGTACAAACGCAACAACAGGCCGGCGGCGAGGTCCACATCCTGATCGCCGGCCACAACGCCAAAGCGGCCGCCGATGCCGCCGCGCAGATTGCCGGCGTGACCAAGGTCCTGCTGGCCGACGCGCCGCAATTCGCCGACGGACTGGCCGAGAACGTTGCCGAACAAGCCCTGGCCATCGCCAAGGACTACAGTCACATCCTTGCCCCCGCCACCGCCTACGGCAAGAACATCCTGCCGCGCGTGGCCGCCAGGCTGGACGTGGCGCAGATTTCGGAAATCACCAGGGTCGACAGCCCGGACACCTTCGAGCGTCCGATCTACGCCGGCAACGCCATCGCCACGGTGCAATCGACGGACGGCATCAAGGTCATCACGGTGCGCACCACCGGTTTCGATGCGGCCGCCGGCGGCGGCGGCGCGACCGTGGAACCGCTGGCTGCCGTGGCCGACTCCGGCAAGTCCAGCTTCGTCTCGCGCGAAGTGGCCAAGTCGGATCGTCCGGAGTTGACGGCGGCCAAGATCATCGTCTCGGGCGGGCGCGGCATGGGTTCGTCGGAGAGCTTCAAGATCCTGGAACCGCTGGCCGACAAGCTCAACGCCGCCATGGGCGCCTCGCGGGCTGCGGTGGATGCGGGTTATGTGCCCAACGACTGGCAGGTGGGACAGACCGGCAAGATCGTCGCGCCGCAGTTGTATATCGCCATCGGTATTTCCGGTGCGATCCAGCATCTGGCCGGGATGAAGGATTCCAAGGTGATCGTGGCGATCAACAAGGACGAGGAAGCGCCGATCTTCTCCGTGGCTGATTACGGCATCGTCGGCGATTTGTTTGAGATCGTGCCGGAGCTGGTCAAGCAACTGGGTTAATCAGCAATGTCGAAACGGCCTTGTTAGACGACAGGGCCGATTTTTTAGCGGCTGTAGTGGCAAACAATGCGGAAGCAGCGCAACAGCAGATTGCGTCAAACAGGAAACAAGGGATCAGGAGTCGGAGATGAGTTACGTCGCACCATTGAAGGATATGCTGTTCGTGATGAACGAACTGGCGGGATTGTCGGAAGTCAACGCGTTGCCCAACTGCGAAGACGCAACGCCGGAAACCGTGGAAGCCATTCTGGAAGAGAAGGCCAAATTCTGCGGAGAAGTGGTGGCGCCGCTTAATCATTCCGCCGACAAGGAGCCGAGTTTCTGGAGCGACGGCAAGGTCACGACCAGCAAGGGCTTCAAGGAAGCTTTCAAGCAATTCGGCGAGGCTGGCTGGCAGGGCGTGCAGCATCCGGTCGAGTTCGGCGGCCAGGGCTTGCCCAAGCTGGTGGCGACGCCTTGCATCGAAATGCTCAATTCCGCGAACCTCTCGTTCGCCTTGTGCCCGTTGCTGACGGACGGCACCATCGAAGCACTGATGACGGCCGGTACCGACGAGCAAAAAAATACCTATCTGTCCAACTTCATCTCCGGCAAATGGACCGGCACGATGAACCTGACCGAGCCGCAGGCCGGTTCGGACCTGGCGCTGGTGCGCACACGCGCCGTGCCGCAGGACGACGGCAGCTACAAGCTGTCGGGCACCAAGATATTTATCACCTATGGCGAGCATGACATGGCCGAGAACATCGTCCATCTGGTGCTGGCGCGCACGCCGAATGCACCGGAAGGCGTCAAAGGCATTTCGCTGTTCATCGTGCCGAAATTCCTGGTCAAGCCGGACGGTTCTCTGGGCGAGCGCAACGATGTGCATTGCGTGTCCATCGAACACAAGCTGGGCATTAAGGCCAGTCCGACGGCGGTGTTGCAGTTCGGCGATCACGGTGGCGCGGTCGGCATGCTGGTCGGCGAAGAGAATCGCGGCCTTGAGTACATGTTCATCATGATGAACGCGGCGCGCTTTGCGGTCGGCATCCAGGGCATCAGCGTGGCCGAGCGCGCTTATCAAAAAGCGGCGGCTTACGCCAAGGAGCGCGTGCAGTCGCGCGACCTCGCCGGATCGGCAAGCGCGGTGACGATCATTCACCAACCGGACGTGCGGCGCATGCTGATGTCGATGCGCGCGCAAGTCGAGGCGGCGCGTGCGCTGGCCTACGTTGCGGCGGCGGCATCCGATGCCGGCCATCACCATCCTGACGAGACCACGCGCAAGACGAATCAGGCTTTCTACGAATACCTGGTGCCCATCGTCAAGGGCTGGTCGACGGAATTGTCCATCGACGTCACTTCGACCGGCGTGCAGGTGCATGGCGGCATGGGTTTCATCGAGGAAACCGGCGCCGCGCAGTATTACCGCGACGCGCGCATCCTGGCGATTTATGAAGGCACCACGGCGATTCAGGCCAACGATCTGGTCGGTCGTAAAACCTCGCGCGACGGCGGCGCTGTCGCCAAAGGCATCATCGGCCAGGTTCGTAAGACCGAAGCGGCGCTGGCTGCGGCTGGTTCCGGCGAATATGGCAGCGATTTGCAGGCCATCCGCAAGCGTCTGGCCGATGGCGCGAGTGCACTGGAAGATGTGATCAACTACGTGGTCGCCAACATCAAGACTGATATCAAGGGCGTGTTCTCAGGCAGCGTGCCGTATCTGAAGCTGGCGGGCATTGTCCTGGGCGGCTGGCAAATGGGGCGTGCTGCGCTGGCGGCGGTCGACAAGCTGAAGGCCGGCGAGGGCGATGCGCAGTTCTACAAGGCGAAAATCGGGACCGCGCGATTCTATGCCGATCATGTGCTGACGCAGGCAACGTCGTTGCGCGCGGCTATCGTCGAGGGCAGCGCCGGCGTGCTGGCGTTGAGCGACGAGCAATTCTGACGTCGTCTTCGCTGCCTGACTTGCCGGAGCATTCCGGCAAGTCAGGCAGCGCTTCCGGGTCAGCCGTAAGCGCCGCCGGTAAACAGCAAGTCGAAACTGCGCGCGAGTAGGGCGATCACCGACATCGCGCCGATGCCGAGCGTCAAGACCAGAATCAGCGCCAGAATCCAATGCGATTCGGATTTTTTGCCGGATGCGGGATTGTGTCCGGCATCCCATTTTTCATCAGGCGTCAGGCCGATGACGAGCGCTTCGAGAAAGCCGCACAATACCGACAGGACAAACGGCATTGCCATGAATAAGGGCTGGAAGTTGCTGAAAATCAGCATGGCCAGCGCCGATACCGGCAGGCAGGCTGCGTGCAGCCAGCCGAACAGGTCCTTGCGGCCGTATAAATAGAACCGGTGTATGCCGATGCCGCCCAAAACGGCTGCCAGGAACGTTGAGAGGGTTTTATTCTTGTGCGGAATTGTCATGAAGCTAATTCTTTGATGGCAAGGATGCAATGGAGAGGGCAAGCCGGCGAGCGGAAGGCAGCGTAGTGTTGTAAAAAAACTGCGCCTAGTATAGCTGTTGGACGATGCGCCCCGAGCAAGGTTTTGCGGGGCTGTGTCAGAAAAAGGAGTAAAAATGGGCGGGACGGCGTAAAGGCCTGTGTCGGCTCATCCAGACAGGCAGGGCGCTTTCCCGTATTCATCTTGCTGTGTGGTCGGTATTTCGGCTATAATCACCAGCTTTTCCGTGTTCGAACACTTTTTGGAACCATTATGGTCGTTATTCGTTTAGCTCGTGGAGGCGCCAAGAAGCGCCCGTTCTTCAACATCGTTGCAACTGATTCGCGCAATCGCCGCGACGGTCGCTTTATCGAGCGTCTGGGTTTCTACAATCCGGTTGCTTCCGGTAAGGAAGAATCCTTCCGTATCGCTCAAGACCGTCTGGCTCACTGGCAAGGCGTTGGCGCACAACTGTCGCCGACCGTTGCTCGTCTGGTCAGCGAAGCCGGTAAGAGCGCTGCTGCTTGATTGCAGCCGCTTTTTGCCTAGTTTTGCAAGCGAATTGGTAAGGCAGGTTTGTCACGCACAGCACAATCAGGCGTCGCAGTTCCCCAGGATCTGGTGACGGTAGGTTATATCTCCGGTGCTTATGGTATTCAGGGATGGGTGCGAGTCAAACCTTATTCGGCAGATGCGGATGCACTGCTGGGCGCAAAAACCTGGTGGCTGGACAAGCCGGAATTGCGTGATGTCGAGATGATGCAGGCCAAGCACCACAGCGGTGATGTGGTGGCGAAGCTGATGGGGGTGGCAGGCCGCGATGCCGCCGAAGCGCTCAAGGGCGCCGTGGTGCAGATCGCGCGTAGTCACTTTCCTGCTTTGTCCGACGACGAATTTTATTGGGTCGATCTGATCGGCCTGACGGTTGAAAACATGCAGGGTGAATCCCTGGGCGAGGTCAGCGATTTGATGGATAACGGGGCGCACCCGATCCTGCGAGTCGCGACTGCGGGCGCTCAGACGGAGACCGCCGACAGCAAGGCTGCTGCAGAAATCCTGATTCCTTTTGTTGACCAGTTCGTCAAGTCCGTCGCCATGGCGGAGAAAAAGATTGTGGTCGACTGGGGACTGGACTATTAAGCCGGCAGCGTTGGCGGTATTGGAAAGGGTGTCGAATGCAATTTGATGTCGTCACGCTTTTTCCCGAAATGTTTGCAGCTTTGACGCAGTCCGGCGTAACCCGCCGTGCGTTCGAGCAAAAGAAGTGGGGTTTGTCTTTGTGGAATCCACGCGATTTCACGACCGACAATCATCGCACGGTCGATGACCGGCCTTATGGCGGCGGACCGGGCATGGTGATGCTGGCCAAACCGTTGCAGCAGGCGCTGACGGCGGCGAAGCAGCGGCAGCTTGATCTGGATTTGCCGGCGCCGCGAGTCGTGTATCTGTCGCCGCAAGGCAAGCCGCTGACGCATCGGCGAGTCATGCAATTTGTGCGAGACCCCGGCGTGGTGTTGTTGTGCGGCCGCTATGAAGCGATCGACCAGCGTTTGCTGGACAGCCATGTGGATGAGGAAATCAGCCTCGGCGATTTCGTCCTGTCCGGCGGCGAGTTGCCGGCGATGGCGTTGATGGATGCAGTGATTCGACAATTGCCGGGTGTGCTGAACGATGGCAGTTCTGCTGTCGAAGACAGTTTTGTGAACGGTTTGCTGGATTGCCCGCATTACACGCGTCCGGAAGAATATGAAGGCGTTCCGGTGCCGCCGGTCTTGCTGGGCGGGCACCACGCAGAGATTGAGAAGTGGCGGCGCGAGCGGGCGCTTGAAGCGACCGCAAGGAAGCGCCCCGACCTGATCGCCAAAGCGCGTCAGGATGGCCTGCTGAGCAAGGCCGATGAAAAGTTTTTAAGCAGTTTGGAGTAGATGCAGCAAAAGTGCGGGCAATGCCGGAAGACAACCGAAGGCGGCGTCCGTTGATAAACCCCATCCTCTACCGGGCTTGTCGACCTTAGGTCGATGCTGCAGCGCCGGCAAGATGGTTTTCGGAGCAATAAAATGGATCTGATCCAGCAATTAGAGCAAGAAGAGATTACCCGTCTCGCAAAGAATATCCCTGACTTCGGGCCAGGCGATACAGTCATCGTCAGCGTCAACGTGGTCGAAGGTACGCGCAAGCGCGCCCAGGCTTACGAAGGCGTCGTGATCTCGCGCCGCAACCGCGGTCTGAATTCCAACTTCATCGTCCGCAAGATTTCTTCCGGCGAAGGCGTTGAGCGTACATTCCAGTTGTACTCGCCACTGATCGCTTCGATCGAAGTCAAGCGTCGCGGCGATGTCCGTCGCGCCAAGCTGTACTATCTGCGTGAGCGTTCCGGCAAGTCGGCACGTATCAAAGAGAAGTTGCCTAACCGTCGTGGCGCTGCCAAGGCTGAAGCGTAATCTTCGCGTCATCTGCGATATATGCATGCACAAAAAGGGGCGTCTTTCGACGCCCCTTTTTGTATTTACCTTTTAGGATGCTGTCTTGGCAAATTTTGATCCTCTCACTCTCCCGATTGAGTCCATCGCCGGCGAAGCGAGGCTGGATGCCGAGCGCATGCATGCGGACTGGCTGCGCCGCCGCTTTGCGGAGTCCCGTCCGTGGTCGCCTGAAATCAATGACGAGCAACGCGTGCGCCAGGTCACCGGAGCACCACGGCCGGCCGCGGTGCTGATGCCCATCATTGTCCGGGACGAGGGGCCGACGCTGCTGTTCACCCAGCGCACCGCCGATCTCAAGGATCATGCGGGCCAGATCAGTTTTCCGGGTGGGCGCACCGAACTGAGCGACGTTTCCCCGGTTGACACCGCACTGCGCGAAACTGAAGAAGAGATCGGCCTGGCGCGTGGCCATATTGAAGTCATCGGTTCGCTGCCGGAGTATTTCACCGGCACCGGCTATCGCGTCACGCCTGTGGCCGGCCTGGTACGACCGCCGTTCGAGGTGGTGCCGGATCCTCGTGAAGTGGCGGAAATTTTTGAGGTGCCGCTGGCTTTCCTGATGGACGGAATGAACCATCAGCGCCGCACCATCGAATTGCCCAACGATCTCGGCCGCCGCACGTTCTATACCATGCCTTACCAGCGTTTCTTCATCTGGGGCGCAACGGCGGGCATGCTGCGCAACCTGTTTCATTTCCTGCGTAGCTGAGCGGGAATCCGGCAGCAGCCTTGGCGCTGCTTCATAGGGAAAATATCGCCCCACGACAACATAAAGCGTCAGGAACACTGGCCGTCGTTGTATCATTTACGTGTTTCCGCGAAGGTTTTTGCGAACTCATATTCGCTTGGCGGCAAAGCTCACAAATAAGACTCCACCAAAAGGCGGCTTGATGACATTTCTTTCCATACTCTTTGCGCTCCTGATCGAACAATTGAAGCCGCTGCGTGCGGACAATCCGATATATGCCTGGATCAAGTCCTTCGCGGCCCGGATCGAGAACTGGTTCAATGCCGGTCATGCGCATCATGGACGTCTGGGATGGTTTGTCATGGTGGCGGCGCTGACTGTTCCCGCCGGCCTGATTTACTGGATTTGCCTGCGCATCAGTCCGTTGGCGGCGCTGGCCTGGAATGTCCTGATCGTCTATATGACGCTGGGTTTTCGCCACTACAGCCACTATTTCACCTCGATCCAACTGGCACTGAACACTGGCGACGAAGTCGCGGCGCGCGCTTTGCTGGCCGAATGGATCAAGCAGGATACGTCCGACATGGACGTTACCGAGATTTCGCGCATCGCCGCCGAAAAGGCTCTGGTGACCACTCATCGCCATGTATTCGGCGTATTTTTCTGGTTCCTCATGCCGGTCGGCCCGGCTTGCGCCGTCATGTATCGCGTTTCCGAATATCTTGCGCGCGCCTGGAACGAACCGGATCATATGAAGCAGGAAGTCTTCGGCCGCTTTGCCGAACGCGCGTTTTACTGGATCGACTGGATTCCTGCGCGGTTTACCGCTGCGGCCTTTGCCGTGGTGGGCAATTTCGAGGACGCCATCTATGCCTGGCGCAACTTTGCCGATCGCTGGACGGACGAAGCCGTCGGCATCATTCTGTCGGCTGGCGGCGGCGCAATGGGCGTGCGTTTCGGAACGCCGGCGGAGTCCGCCTCGGGAGTGTTGCCGATTGATGCGGCGACCGTCGATTCGACGCTGGAAGCATCGGACGGATTTCCTGGTGATGCGCCATCTCCGCGCACCTTGCAGAGCACGGTCGGCCTCGTCTGGCGTGCAATGCTGCTGTGGATGTTTCTGCTGCTACTGCTGTCGGTCGCAGTCTGGCTGGGATAATACGGACGGGCATGTCTTGTCAAAAGACAACTTTCTTGCGAGCATCCCGTAGTTGAGATAGTGGTGTATCTGAAGTCTTCTATAAGATATAATACTTGGGTTTCGACGGCTCCCTTCCCAAGAGGTCGGAAGCTATTTATGTGGCAAGCGCTAGAGAACGAATTGCACGCATGGCTGATCCCATCAATACCACCAACGCGCCGGCACAAGAATTCATCATCATGGGGCTGACCCAGGATGGGAAGCAGTTCCGACCCAGCGACTGGGCCGAACGACTCTGTGGCGTCATGTCCTGTTTCCGCCCTGAAGGCTCTGGCGGCCGCAACGCTCATCTCAAATATTCCCCTTACGTTTTGCCGACCATGATCAACGGCGTCCGTTCGGTCGTTGTCAACGAGGCGCTGCGCGCTCTCGATCCGCTGGCTTACCATTTCGTCCTGAATTTCGCTAAAGACAACAACTTGCAGGTGATCGACGCCTGCCTGCTGCCGGAACCGGGTTCCCGCAAGCCGTAGAACGCATTGCACCAGTGGTCGCCATGCATACGGCCACTGGTGCAATGCGTTCCAGTTGTCTCATATCGCTCAAGCCAGCATTGTGCGCCAGAGCCGTACGGGATGTAGCGATTCCTTCGAACCAAATTCTTGCGGAGAAAAGCATCATGAAACATCGAATTGAGCGTGACACCTTCGGTCCGATCGAAGTACCCGACGACAGGCTGTGGGGCGCGCAGACGCAACGCTCGCTGCACCATTTCCATATTTCCACCGAACGCATGCCCGCCGAACTCGTCGTGGCGCTGGCCGCGGTCAAGCGCGCTTGTGCAACGGCCAATCGCGACCTCGGCAAGCTCGACGCCAAAAAGGCCGAAGGCATCATCGCTGCCGCCGACGAAGTGATCGCAGGCAAACATCCGCAGGAATTCCCGCTGTCGGTCTGGCAGACCGGTTCCGGCACGCAAAGCAACATGAACATGAACGAAGTGCTGGCCAACCGCGCCTCGGAATTGCTGGGCGGCGTGCGCGGCGAAGAGCGCAAGATTCACCCCAACGACGACGTCAATCAAAGCCAGTCTTCCAACGATATTTTTCCGACTGCGATGCATGTGGCGGCATGCCTGGCGGTGGCCACACACCTGATTCCCAAGCTGCACAAGCTGCGCGCCACGTTGGAGGAAAAGTCCGACGAGTTCAGTGATATCGTCAAGATCGGCCGCACCCATTTGCAGGATGCGACACCGCTGACGCTGGGCCAGGAATTTTCCGGCTACGTCGCACAACTGACGCATGCCGAGATGGCCATCATTTCCACGCTCAACGCCGTCAGCGAGCTCGCTGCGGGCGGCACTGCGGTCGGCACCGGCCTCAATGCCCATCCCGAGTTCGGCGCGCGCGTCGCAGCAGAACTGGAGAAGCATTACGGTTTCCCATTCAAGACCGCGCCCAACAAGTTTGCCGCGCTGGCCAGCCATGATGCGCTGGTGTCGGCGCATGGTGCGCTGAAAACGCTGGCGGCCGCCTTGATGAAAATCGCCAACGACGTGCGCTGGCTGGCTTCCGGTCCGCGTTCCGGCCTCGGCGAAATTACCATTCCGGAAAACGAACCGGGCAGTTCCATCATGCCGGGCAAAGTCAATCCGACCCAGTGCGAAGCGCTCACCATGCTGTGCGCGCAGGTGTTCGGCAACGATGTCGCGATCAACATCGGCGGCGCATCGGGTAATTTCGAGCTGAACGTATTCAAGCCGTTGATTATCCACAACTTCCTGCAAAGCGTGCGCCTGCTGGCAGACGGCATGGACAGTTTCGACGATCATTGCGCCCGGGGCATCGCCGCCAATCGCGACCGCATTGCCGACCTGATGGAACGCTCGCTGATGCTGGTCACCGCGCTGGCACCGCACATCGGCTACGACAAGGCCGCGAAGATCGCCAAACAGGCGCACCATGACGGCACCACGCTGAAGCAGGCCGCGTTGGCGCTCGGCTACGTGACCGAAGAGCAGTTCGCTCAGTGGATCAGGCCGGAAGAAATGACCGGTCCGAAGTAAAAGCCTGAACAGGCCTGTCTAGACTTGTTGCAAAAGTTTTCCGAACTGCACATACGCCGCTTTGCGAAAAGCGGCGTAGTCGTTTCAGCATGCCCGTGACTCCTCCATATACGGCTTTGTAGCGCCATGTACAGGATTCTTAAATTGGGTTACGAATTGAAACAAAATCGTTGAGGCGCAAGGCTTTTGAGTATATTGGCTACAGGGAGATGGTGCGTGCCGTCTCCAGCGGAAATACTTGAGGCGAACATGAAAAAAGCAACTGTGTTGGGATTACTGGCGTTAGGTTGCATGCTGGCAAGCGGCGCCAGCTCGGCGCATACCCGCTTTTATGGCGGCGTCTACATCGGCGGCCCGCTCTGGGTGCCGCCTCCGGTTTATTATCCCCCGCCGGCTTATTATCCTCCGCCCGTCTATGTGGAGCGTGCGCCGCCGGTCTATATCGAGCAGAACCCCGCGCCGAGCAATTACTGGTTTTACTGCCAGGAATCCAAATCGTATTATCCCTATGTCCAGAGTTGTCCGAGCAATTGGATGAAAGTCGTACCGAACGGTCCGAACGGCGGACAGCCGCCGCCGCAGTAAGGCATTGAACAGGCAGGCAAAGACCGGACAGCATATCCAAGGACAACATCGTGAAACCAATCTACAAGACAGCAGGAAGCCTCACGGCCATCGCCGCATTGCTGGCGCTGGGCGGTTGCGTCAGCGTGCCGACCGGCCCCTCCGTGATGGCCATGCCGGGAAACGGCAAGTCGTATGAGCAATTCCGCGCCGAACAGGCGCAATGCCAGCAATATGCGCAGGAATCCATTGGCGGCCAGGCGCAAGCGACGCAAAACAATGCCGCCAATAATGCAGCGGCCGGAACCGCCATCGGCGCGGTGGCTGGTGCGCTGATCGGCGCAGCTTCCGGCAATGCCGGAGCGGGCGCGGCGATCGGCGCCGGCGGCGGCCTGCTGGTCGGCAGCGCGGCCGGCAGCAATGCCGCAGCGGGCGGCAACTATTCGATGCAGCAACGCTACGACATGACCTATAGCCAATGCATGTACAGCAAGGGCAATCAGATCCAGAGCACGCAAACGACGACCTACGTCTATCATCCGCGTCGCTATTACTATGCGCCGCCACCGCCTCCGGGATACTACGGTCCGCCGCCGGTCTATTATGGCCCGCCTCCCGGCGCCTATTGATTCCGGCAGATTCCAGCAGGTTTCACCGCAACCGCATCGCCCAATCGATGCGGTTTTTTTATTTCATGCTGTGATCAGCACCGAATTTGGCTGATCTACGCTGAGGCCCGCCACAGCGAGTTTCCCTAGGGATCAAGTGGATTCACCATACCCCGGTGCTTTCCACAACCCGATCCGGTTTCCATCCGCTTGGCTCCCAGCCGACACCTGGAAACTGGCTCATTTTTCCTAGGAGTCAGCATGGCTAAAATCAAACTCACCAAGTCCGCTATAGACGCGGCACAACCCCAGGCGCAGCCCGTCGAACTGCGCGATACCCTGGTGCCCGGCTTCATGTGCAAGATTACACCAGCAGGCCGCAAGGTGTTCATGCTGCAGTACCGGACCAATGCCGGGGAGCGGCGAAAGCCCGCCCTCGGCCTGTATGGGGAGCTGACTGTAGAGCAGGCCCGTTCGCTGGCACAGACCTGGCTGGCCGAGGTTCGCCGAGGTGGCGACCCCGGCGGCGACAAGACCGAGGCGCGCAAGGCACCGACCGTCAAGGAACTGTGCGGGCGTTTCATGTCGGATTATTCCAATGTTCGCAACAAGCCGAGCACGCAAAAAGGCTACCAGGGCAATATCGACCGCAACATCATCCCCATTCTTGGTCGCATGAAGGTCCAGGACGTCAAACGCCCGGATGTTGCGATGATGATGAAGAAGCTAGAGCCGACTCCGATGGAGGCCAACCATACGCTCGCGGTCATGCGAAAGATGTTCAACATGGCCGAAATTTGGGGCTTGCGGCCGGATGGCACGAATCCGTGCCGGCATATTCCCCAATATCCTCAAGGCAAGACCACCCGGCTAATCACCGACGAAGAAATGGGCAAGCTGTTCCGATATCTGGACAAGGTAGAGGTCGAAGGCAGCGAGCCGACGGTTGTCACGCTGGCCATCCGCCTGCAGTTCGAGTTCGCAGCCCGTCGCTCCGAAATCCTGTTGCTGGAGTGGGCTTGGGTCGATCTGGAGAATCGGCGTGTGGCCTGGCCCGACAGCAAAACTGGAGGCATGTCCAAACCGATGAGTGAGGAAGCTTATCGCCTCCTCTCGACAGTGCACCGGCACGAAGGCTCGCTCTACGTGCTTCCATCGCTGCGCGATCCGCTCAAGCACATGACGAACGGGGAGCACTACAATGGCTGGAGCCGCATCCTGAAAGCTGCCGGAGTGCAACACGTTGGCACACATGGCATTCGCCACCGTTCAGCTACCGACATCGCTAACTCGGGCATCCCGGTCAAGGTGGGCATGGTGCTGACCGCGCACAAGACGGTGGCGATGTTTATGCGCTATATCCACACTGAAGATGCTCCGGTACGGGCCGCAGCCGAACTGGTGGCGAACCGGCGCAAGACGATCGCGGAGGCACAGCGGGAACAACCAGAACCTATGGCCACGGTCTAAGGCGATGCAAGCACATTGTCCGAAGGCGCCTGCGGCGCGATCGGACAATTGCGCTACAGTATGTTGGCAGCCTGTCTCGGGCAATCGACCACGGCCCGAATGGCTCAGGGCTTCGGCACATCCTTCGCTTCATATATCCGCCGAGCCAGAAGGCTAGCGAAGATCAGATACTGTGCAGCTTTCTCCGGGTCAAGATCATGATTGAGAGAGTGCGCCTTGGGGTTGCGGATACCGAGGTAAGTACCGATCAGAATCTGCATGAACCCTTTTTGGTCATTTCGCCCCGACTCAGTATCAAGCTCGCTGAGTATCAAGTGTGGTTTTTCCAAGCTCAACACTTGTGTTGCTAGTGCCGATCCGTCGAGATCGAGGCCAGTACGCTCGCGCATCAGGTCAAAAATGGCAACAACCGAGTTCAAAACTGCATCTCGATAGTGTCCGTTCACATAGTGCTGGAAGGCGTGCGCGAAGATAACCGGATGTAACAGTTCTTCGAAACCAATGCTTGGTTGCGTGCCCGCTCCGCTGCGCACATGCGCTTCTGCCCTGGCCTCCACCTGCGGTAGATCACGCGCAAGGATGTCGTCATAGTCATTGGCATCTCCAAATCCAATATGCCTTCCGAGGTTTCCCATGTCTTGCTCCGGGAAACCTGCATCCGTCCAAAGCTTGCGAAGCGATTGGTAGTCTGTTTTCAAATAACCATTAACTAATTTCGCACCAGCTTTATCGTCATCTGCGAGCAAGCCCTGTGCGTCGATTGCTTTCTGGCGTATCGCCCGAAACACAGCATTTACTTTCAAATACCATTCAAGCATTGAGTCTCCATATTCAATTTTTATCCAGGCCCGCAGAGGCATCTCCGATGCCCGGAAGGTCGCTGGCCACAGATGCCGTCTTTATTGCCAAGTCGGGTACCTTCTCTCGCTTCGGCTGCCTCTTAGTCGCTTTCTCAGTAGTACCTGAAAGCTTCGCATTTTTACTGATACCGCTTGGCAAGTACCGTCGGCCCGGCACTTTGACGATTACGACGTGTCTCGGCTCGGTTTCACCTAATCGCTGTATGGAGCGACATTGCATTAAGGATCGGATGTGCGGTGTACCTTCGAGCTTCGGAGCGGTTAGATCAAGGACAAGCAGGAACCCCAATCGAATACTGACGTTCTGGTAGTCGGTAGTTTGTCCCGCGTAATGACTTGCCAGTGAATCAAACGATGCATCATCTATTTCACGCTTGATTTCGATTACCATGCGCTCTCCCGTGACCTTCAGCGCCACGTCGGCGCGGCCCCCGCCAAGGTTCGTGGGCTCCATTTCACCTGATGCGGATTGAGTGCTTATCCAACGAAAATAATCGTCTTGAAGTGCGCTCTCTGGTGGCAAGGTGCCGTCAGATGTCTCGAACAGATACGTGACCGATGGATCATCCTTCTTCGTGATTTCCAGACGATTTTTGAGAAATCTGGTCGTCCACAGTAAAACTGTGCCGAACAATTTGGCACCTCGGACACTGTCCCTGTAGTCTGGGTGGTGCTCCACCGAGGCCAAGCAATGGTCAAAGATATCGATCTCCGCCGTGCTCAGCCCTTCGAGACTGAATGCATATGCGTTCGAGACCACTTCGATGGCGCGCCGTTCGGTTTCTTTGCTGCAACGGGCTTGCGACAGTACGGCAGCGACCGGCGCCCAAACGGTGGCTGCCTCAGTGGGGTTTCGCTGGGCCTCTGCATCTGCAGTCATCAAACGGTCAATTCCGCTTAGGATCGCATCAGCTTCGGGAACCTGCTCGTGCTCGCGATTTTGTTTCAGCCAGCATTTCAAAAGATACGCTTGCCCCTCGCGTTGCGCGATCGAAGACTCGATCCTGGGACGCAGCAAAGTCTCCAAATATCCATCTCGGCTGCGTTTCAGGATCGTTCGTCCCGCGCTGTAAGCAGCCAGCACCTGACACTCGATCACAACCCTGGGCTCCCACCAGCTAATCTGTTGCAGACTGTCGGCAAGAGATGCGAGTGTTCCCGCAAGATCGTTCCAGCATGCAGCTTGTACATGCCGTGCGCCCAACCATGCAGGCGAATTTATGTCGGCATGCCATGCAAGTAGCTCGAAGGCAGATTTCTGAATCGCTGCGCTACGCGCTCTCAACTCAACGTCTGTCTTGTGCGCATCGAAATCCGTCAACAATATGAGACATTCTCCGTACAGCGCTGCCTCCGGCGTTGCTTCTTTCAATGACTCCGCCTTCTTGAACCACTGTAGCGAATCCAGAAATATGGTGTTCGCCACATCTCTCTTCGGTTCATCTAGTGCAGAAGCCAGACCTGCCATCCCCAACTCAAAGCATGCCTCATATGCCGCGTCTTCACATTCGGAGAAGAGGCGCAGCCTATCGACGAGTTCCGCTTCGCGCCAATGAGAATGGGCGATCCCCATGATCTTCGCGGCATGGCGAAGGAAATGGGATTCATCGGAGACCTGAATGCCCAACAAGGCATCCAGTAGGCGCAGCTGCATTCTGCGATCGAATGCAGCCAAGCGGAAAGCTCCTTCAAGCGCTACGGCGCGCGCATAGCCCGTGAGAGCACCGGAAACATCCGTTGCCTTCTGCAAGAAAGCCGCGAACACGTTGTTGGCGGTACCGCCCGGCAATTGACATGCATCCAGCGCGTCGACCATCTCGATTAATACAACATCGTTCGTCGCCTCCCGTACCAAGAGATCAATCAGATCTTTCCATGGATGCACATCCTTGACCGATGCGTCATTCGCGTCTCGAAGAACTGCCAACAAAATCTCACCGGCCAAGAGCGATGCTCCTAGCGATGGGGCAGCCTGAGCAACTACCTCGAATCCGCCGAGGTCATCGACGCTCGGCACTTTTCCTTGACTCAACAACGCATGCAGAGTGACTTCCACTGGATGCAGTTGAATCCCCGGAGCGGTCGTTACCACAGGTAGCCTCCATTGGTGGCTTCTCTGCGATGGCTTTCAGGGATGTGATCAATCATCGCTTTCGAGGTTACGCCTGCAACGAAAATCTGCAGATGGGGAAGTTCATCACGAATATCCTTCAATCCCGAGAGCAGTTCACGAAGATCCTCTGGCGCGATTTCCTGCGCAGCGGGCGAATCGATCATGATCAGACCAGGGTGTCTTCCGACACCTCTTCGTTCACCGACCTGAATCATGGCGAGAACTGTGGCGACCTTCAGTCGCAGGCGTTCGCCTTTCGTCACTTTGCTGAACGATGTCTCTGCGCCACCCTTCGTCAGGATCAGACTCGCATTTCCGCGCAATTGAGCCTTCGACAAACTGTGCATGCCAAAGCGCTGGGCGAAATGAAGAAGGCTGGTGGAAACTTCTGTCAGAAATTCGTCGCGGACAGCTTTTGATCGTGTTTCCGTCTCGCTGACAATGGCTTTGAGTACAACAGCTTCGTCGTCAGTTACATCATCGCTACCAGGATCAAAGCCTGCTTCTTCGAGGCGACCTTCGAGCACTGCGATCTCGTTGGCAAGAAGCTTTCGGGCATCGAATGACCCAAGCTGCAGCGTCAACGCTTCACTCTTGGTTTGAATGCTCTCCAGATCTACTTGCAAGGCCTGGAGGCTCTCATCGGCCAGACCACGGTTCTTTTGGGCCTTGTCGAACGCCGCTTTTGACGCTTTGACGCTCGCCTCAAGCTCTTTCCTCAGAACATCCGCATCCTCGCTGCTTGAAATGTTCTCTCCGCATACCGAGCATGAATGGCTGGCAGCCTCCTTTTTCTTCCGTGCCTGATCGATCTCGTGATCACAACGCGGGCAGCAACTCGGGTCGAGCAAACGGAAGACCGAACCTGCCGCCGTCGAATCCAGGTGGGCCTGTAACTCCCGGCGATCTTGCAGGTAGGCGGCGTTTGCCTGCTGCTCTGCGAGCGTCTCTCGATCAAACCGCTCTTGCATCGCCTTCTCCCGACGCTTGGTTTCCGAGTACCTACCGCTAAGTACCGAGAGCTCAGCCTGGATCGCCTCATCTGAGGGTTGTTCACTCAATGCTTCCCGCTTCTCTGCAAGCGTTGCTTCGATCTCCTTGACGCGGGTTTGCTTGGCACGCGCACCTTGATTGCGACGGCGGACCTCCAGCTCATTTCCGGACTCGACGAGTTTCAGTGCCGCCGCTGCCGTGGCCAGTGTCGAAACCCATGGAACGCCCAAGTACATCTGCATCAAACGCGCCTGAGTTCCTGTCGTAGCGGGCAGATCACCGAGCACTACGTCATAGTTGGTGCCGATGAACATCGCACCCGACAACGCCGGCCAACCATGAACGACGGCATGGCCGGTCTTTTCTTCTGAGTCGCTTTCGCGCCATGTTGCAAGCCCCTCCATCGAGAACGCACGCAGAAAGAAGTCCGACATAACCATCTCGAACTGCTTGTCGCTATTGAAGGACGCTAGCACCGTAGGGTTCGCTGTTGCCGATGAGCGCCGGCTCAGCGTGCCAGAGGCCCCATTCTGACAATCGAGCCGCACTTCATGTTCGAGCCCGTCGAGATCGAATCGCAAGCAGGCGTTGTGTATCCAGGTTCGGACGTCATCCTGAAGATTTGGAGACGGCCTGCCGCGCATCAGCCAGCGTACGACTTCGATGATCGATGACTTCCCGCGCAGGTTTCGGTCCGTCATCATTCCCCAAAGCCCTTCATTGAGGTCTGGCCATTCGAAGGTATAGAGTCCGTCGTCCTCGACACCTTGCTTCGTCCCCCCGAAAGCAATACTCAAAAGCTTCATCCTGCGCGGAGCGGGTAGCACCGGGGTTGGCACGATATGACGCGCGGTCAACACTGATTCCACGCGATTCGTATTGACCTTCGCTCGGCTTGCGATGGCGTCCAGCCATTCCATGCTTTCTTTTGCCATGTCTCCCCCTTCAAGCGGTTTGTTTGAGTTGATTCAGTCTTCGTTGCACATCCGTGCCAATAGGAGGAATGATCCCTCCGAGCTGAGTTTGAGCGTACGTTGCCTGCTCGTACTGCTTCTCCTTCAGAGCGCCACCGCCGCGTGTACCGGCAATGTCCGCGACTAATGCTGCGCGGTGTGCATACCATTCAAGAATTGGTTCCTGCACAACAGCATTCGAACAGACATCTACCCCGCGAACCGTCAGGATGAAATTGGTTTCGTGGACCTTCACCTTCCCTTTGATGCCGGTGATGCGGACTAGGTCGCGCGATCGAAGCAAGGACAGTGCATCGTCGAGGCGCTCGTAGGCACCAAACAGATAGCGAATCATTGGAATGCGCCGCAAGTCAGGCTCATCGCTTTCGAAGATCGCTTCCGCAGCTTGACGGTAGGTCGCATTGCCTGTCGCTTCGTAGCCGTCCAACAATTCGCTGGCCAGATAATCCGGGTTACGCATCCAAAAATCGAAGGCATGCAATCGCGCCTCGCCTTTGAAAATCTTGGCGACTGCCGGGTCGTTCGGATCTGTCCATGGCATACCGCCGGCGTTCAGAATGAAAAGTATCCGGATTGCGTCCCGGTGCGGCGTTCGAGCATTCACACGTTCCCCTTTTTTCTCAGCATCAGTTGAATCATCGCGAACAGGCGATGGAACAGATAATCGACATGATCCACATCAATGACGGCGACTTGGTTGACTTCTGAGTGCCGGATGAGATGGCTATTGCCAATTGCTGTCAGTTCGATCGCTTCCGCTTCCAGCCGTGACCGCAAAGATGGTTCTGCTGCCACAGCATCAAGGATGATCTTGATCGACCGCTTCTTATCGCCAGGGTCCGCCAGTGACTTGAGCCGCTCCCACGCATCCCACAAGCGTTCCAGCGCTTCGCGGCGCACAAGTGGATTGCGATCGGAAAATTTGGTCCGGCATTCCTCCAGCATGTTGTCCAGCGTGCGATCCCCGCTACGAAACGTTATTCGCTTGAGATCGTCGCCAAGCACGGGAGGAAGAACACGCACGATGCGGCCGGTCGACAGCATCTCGAACGCCACACCGTTGCGCGCAAAAATGCGGTTGACGGTCTTGCGGAATTCTTCCTGTCCGGCCGCTTGGTCGAACGTCAAATGATGGTGGTTGAAATAGTCGTGATGCTTGCCAAGGATCGGTTGTGCCACGGCGGCATACACGAATTCCACAAAATCCAGCACCAGCATGGTGTCGGGTGCAAACGGCTGACGCTGCGAGAAAAATTCTTCACCTTCCATGCGAGATGTTTCCAACGGCCAAGTCAAGCCTGGCATTTCCGCAACCACGGACGCTGCAAGCGCATCCGAATCGCTGCCACAGACCGCTTGACCATCCGGGCAGCGCTCGGGAAAGCGCTGGCCAAAAGCCCCGCTATTGATCAGCGCCTGCACCGTCCCCACCAGCCCCGCCCACACGGCAGGTGAGATCACCTGATCGGTACGGGCGCGAGGGCCGTTCTCTCTGTCACTGAAGTAATCGCTCATGGATGCTGCGCTCCTTTCGTGGTAAGTGCGGCCATTCCAGCACCATTGACGATCTGCTCGAAGCGCTCTGCGCTGTCCAGGACGGCATCAAGCCGTGGGATTTCGCCGAAGACCATGCCGGCCATGGCTTCGTAGTCTCGTTCAAGTGCATTTCGCATGGCGGCGCTCGGCGTCAGTGTGAACGTGCCGGGTACTGCAATATCAAGCCCCAGATCGGCGCTGCCGAAGAACAATCTTGCATGGCGAGCGCAGTCGATCGCCAGCGCTTGATCGTTTTGCCATGCGGCCGCCAATGGCGCTTGCATCAGTTGGTGCACGTCATAGTAGTGACGCGAGACGCGTTGCCCGCCGTGCCGTAGCTCGCCGCGACGGTCATGCCATTGCCGTAGACCGTGCAAGATCATGACCTTGTCCCAGAAGGTGCGTTCAGGCTTCACAGTGATCACGTTCGTCACGGTCAAGTCCAGATCGGGCAGATCCTTTGTCACATACGGCGTGACGGAGGCCGCGACATGCGGATCGAGCGCCGATTTGGCACCCGCCTCAATCTTGACGGCTGAGCGGATGTAGTCGCCGGTGGTGGCCGTGACTGCGGGATACCAGAACAACAGGCTCTGACCATCCTTATCGTCGGGGTCGGGCTCCAGCCGAAAACGGTCCTCGGGGATGACAGATGTCGCGAGGTGAGTGAACTGCGCTGTCAACGGTCCCGCGATATAAGCCTGGCATGCATCGCGGATGGCTTCGAGACGTGCACGGCGCTTTTTCCCGCTCAGCGCATCAAGGTCGGCAACCTCGGCCCCCTGTCCCAAATCATCACGGAACACCGTGATGTCAATGTCTTCGGAAAAACGGGAGATCAGGCCGAAGGCCTTGGAGAGCGAGGTGCCGCCCTTGAACAGCAGGCGGGGGCCACCGACCTCCAGACCGTTGAACAGTGCATCCAGTGTCCAGCAGACCCAGAAATCCTTTTCGACGTTCTGGACCGCTGTACCGAGGCGGGCCGCAGCACCGAGAAATAAGTCTCGCCGTTCGGCATCGCTGGCGGCAATGACAGTATGGAATGCTGGATTCAACTGGCCTCCACGTGTTTGGCCGAGCGGCGGCGCACAGACGGGGATTTTTCGGCACCGGATGATTGGCGTGTCGCGGTCGATGCAGCTTGCGGATCACATCCAGGGAGTTCACGGACCAAACTTTGCATCCACGCCGGCAACACGTTGAAACCATCGAGCAGATCCTGGCGGATCGCGGCACCGTGTACAGGGTCGGCCAGCACTTTGGTCAGCTTGCTCAGGACAGGAGCGCGCTCCGAAGTCAATGTGTCTTTCAACCAGTGCAGCGCCTGTACGATGCGCATGGCCGGACGTCCCGCCCAGTAGAGACGGCTGGGCGCCGTTTGCTTGAACTCGATGGTGAGCTTGTCGAGTTGAACCGCACGGCGGCGGGTGTCGGTATGAATGGTGACGCGAGCGGGTACGGCGTCGGTCAGGCCGAGGTCATTGGCGGCGGTCATGCCGTCTACCAGCAGGCGAAGTTGATCCCGACGGGCAATGGCTTCCGCCACCGCGCGGTAGTCCGGGGTTGTGGGACGCTTGGTCAGGCTGTTGAGTTTGGGCCTGTCATATAGGCCTCTGTCGATGCGACGCAACTCTCCCGCCCGCACCATGCGCTGCAGGGTCTTGTCGATGGCATCACGGCTGCCCAAATGAGCAAAGTCGGTTGGTACCCAAACTTGTCCGGGTTCGGCCTCTTCGATCAGGGCAGAGATGTGGGATTTGAGTTCGGACATCATTTCTCCTGTCCGATATTTATATATCTTTTTCGGACATTGAGCAAGAGTCTTGTCCGAAAATTGTAGTTTTATTTCGGACGTCTTTGGCATTGATTTCGTCTTGGTGCCAGCCCACAGCGCAATCGTTTCAACCGTCTGTTTAGGAACGCCAATAGCGTGGCATCCCGGCGTGCCGCCGTCGGGCTCGCGGGCGTTGCCCCGCGCCTCGTGCCGAGTCGCGGCCATGCGGCTTTGATCCCTGATGCCTCCGGCCGTCCCTGCGCTCCCGGCCTGCGCGCTGCGCTTGCCCAAGGGCAATGGAGTGTGGTGGGGTGGACTTGCTGTTCCCTTCAACGTACCACGCGGTTCTCGCTGTCAAGGTCTGCGCGCACGGTGTGCGCTTGCGTCCTGACGGTCGTCTGCGAACCCTGACAACTGCGCTGCAGCGTGCCGGGGCCGGTCTCGGGCAATTCCGCCCGCTACAGACCGGAGCAGACCATGTCGCAGCTATCTCTTTCCCTCGATTCTTCTCTTCTCGTTCGCGATATCACGGGCGACTACCGTCCGGCAAACGCCGACGAGGTGTTGCAAGCCGCACAGCGCTTGCTGGGTGTGCAACTGCGTGGGCGTGAAGTGCTGTCTTCGTCGCAGACGGTGCGTGACTTCCTGCGCGTAAAGCTGGGTGGTTTGGAGCACGAGGTGTTCGCAGTGCTGATGCTCGACGCGCAGAACCGCCTGATCGAATACGTCGAGCTGTTCCGGGGCACGGTGAGCCAGGCATCGGTGTATCCGCGCGAGGTGGTCAAGGAATCACTGGCGTTCAACGCCGCAGCGGCGATTTTTTGCCATAACCATCCATCGGGTGTCGCCGAACCATCGCGGGCCGACGAGGTGTTGACGCAGACCCTCAAAACCGCGTTGTTGCTGGTGGACGTGCGGGTGTTGGATCACCTGATCGTCGCGGGCAACGAGGTCATGAGTTTCGCCGAACGCGGGATGCTGTAGCCCGAGGGGGCATCGCCCCCTTTTTTGCTTCGTCCGCAATACCGCTGCGCGCTGCGCTTGCCCTCCAGGGGATCGGCTGGTCAGCCCATCCCCGCCGCACTTCGCTTGGCGCCCCTGCAATGCCGCCGAACAGGTTGCACCTGATCGGCCAACAGCTATCCAGCTAGGCGCGCCGCCGGCACGCAGGGGCGCTCGCCGCGCGGCGTTGGTTTCAGCGCATCTCCTGGCCCATCGGCCGCTATTCGTCTTTCCCCAAGTTCATCGCTTTTTCCCGCGACCGTAGCCCGCGGTGCCTGGCCGTCAAGGCGCGCAGGGCCGAGTCCTCGCCGTTGGCTGCGGGCCGCACCAACCCTGCGCTTGCTTCCTTGACAGCCAGTCCCTCGCAGGCCCGGTTTTTCGCGGGCGATGAACTCAGGAAAGACGGCGGCAAACAGGGACCGGCCCAGGTCTCTGCGCCGAACCAACCGAAGCCACAACGGGCTCCGAATCTTGGAATCCGGTTAGCTTTGAAACCACAGCAGCATTTTTTGGAGAAAGATCATGCAACTTGCTACCCGCTTCGCATCCCGTTCCCCCGTACTACGCGCCGATCACCCGCTATCGGATGACCAGATTCGCACCGTAGCCCCGTCCATCTTCGCCGAGGACAAGCACGCCAGCCGCTCCGACCGCTACGCCTACATCCCGACCGGCGCAGTGCTGTCTGAACTGCGCAAGGAAGGATTTCAACCCTTCATGGTGTGCCAGACCCGTGTGCGCGACGAAGGCAAGCGCGAACACACCAAGCACATGGTACGGCTGCGCCATGCCGACCAGATCAACGGCACGGAAGCCAACGAAATCATTTTGCTGAATTCACACGATGGCACCAGCAGCTATCAAATGCTGGCGGGCATGTTCCGCTTCGTCTGCAAAAACGGATTGGTGTGCGGCGATACCGTGGCCGATCTGCGCATCCCGCACAAAGGCGATGTGGTCGGCCAAGTGATCGAAGGCGCGTATGACGTGCTGGATGGCTTCGACCTTGTGCGCGAACGGCGCGACGAAATGCGGGCTATCACGCTAGACCGGGGCGAAGCCGAAGTGTTCGCCCATGCCGCGCTGTCCCTCAAATACGACGACCCGGCTACGCCCGCGCCGATCACCGAATCGCAATTGCTGATGCCGCGCCGCCGCGACGATGACCGGCCCGACCTGTGGAGCGCCTTCAACCGCGTGCAGGAGAACCTGACGCAAGGCGGGCTGACGGGGCGCAGTGCGAACGGACACCGCCAACGCACACGGCCCATTCAGGGCATCGACCAGAACGTCAAGGTCAATCGCGCCCTGTGGCTGCTGGCCGAAGGCATGAAGCAGCTCAAGGCCTGAACGAACGAACCCGAGGGGCTGGCCCCCTTGATCACTTGTCTATTTATTTCAAATCTTGAACGTCCCGCAGGGGACAGGAGCTATCACCATGAATACCGTTACCACTCAAGAAGTCCAAGCCCTTGAAGCCGCTGCACCGTCACAAAACATGCTGCTGGTGCCGCTGTCGCAACTGCGCCCGTCCAAGCGCAATGTGCGCAAGACCTTGGGCGCTTCCATCACCGAACTGGCTGCAAGCATTCTGCGTGTCGGCCTGCTGCAAAACCTGACCGTGATTCTTGCCAGCGGTGGCGAGCATTACGAAGTGGTGGCCGGTGGCCGCCGCTTTGCCGCCTTGAAGCTGCTGGCGAAGAAGCGGCGCATTGCGAAGGATTACGCGGTGCCTTGCCTGCTGGTGGCCGATGCGTCGGCGCGTACCGCCAGCCTGACCGAGAACGTGCAGCGCGAAGCCATGCACCCCGCCGACCAGTTCGAGGCATTCGCCGCCCTGATCGCGGAAGGCCGCCCCATTGAGGATATTGCCGCAGACTTTGGCGTCACGCCTTTGGTGGTGCAGCGGCGCTTGAAGCTGGCGAATGTTTCGCCGCGTTTGATGGCCGACTACCGCGCCGATGCGTTGAACCTTGACCAGTTGATGGCGCTTGCAATCACCGACGACCACGCCGCGCAGGAAGCCGCGTTCTACGATGCGCCGAACTGGCAGCGCGCCCCAAACGCATTGCGCGAACGGCTGACCGAGCGTGAAATCGACGCCCACCGTCATCCGCTGGTGCGTTTCGTCGGGCTGGACGCCTACGAGGCCGCAGGCGGTGGCATCCGGCGTGACCTGTTCGCGGATGCTGACCAAGGTATCTACTTGACCGATGCGGCATTGATCGACCGACTGGCGCAAGACAAGCTGGCAGGCATTGCCGACGAGGTGTGCCGCGAGGGCTGGGCGTGGGTGGAGGCCGTGCCCGCCGCCACCTATGCACACCTGCAAATCTTCCAGCGCGCCCCGAAGGAACGGCGCAAGCCCAATACCCGCGAGGCCAAGCGCATCGCCAAGCTGCAAGCCAAGGTGCAGGAAATCGGGGAAGCCTTGAATGCCGCCCTCGATGCCGAGGATGAAGAAAAAGCCGAAGCGCTCGACGACGAAGGCCGCCGCGTGGGGGAGCAACTGGAGGCGCTGGAGGCTGAATTGCTGGCCTATGGCCCGACCGTCCGCGCTGCTGCGGGTGTTGTCGTCACGCTCGACCGCCAAGGCGAACCTGTCATCCATCGCGGCCTGCTGCGCGATGCCGAAGCCAAGGCATTGCGGACACTGGCAAGGGTGCAAAGCGGCATAGCCCCGGAAGACGCCGAGGACGAGGACAGCCCAGAGCCAAAGAAAGCCGGAATCTCCGAAAAGCTGGCGCGCCGCTTGAGCGCCCACCGCACGGCGGCACTGCAAATCGAGCTGGCGCGCAATCCGCAGGCATCGCTGGCCGCGCTGGTGCATGGCATGGTGCAGCGGGTCTTGCAGGACGGCTATGCGGTGGAACTGCCCATCGGCATCAGCGTCCGCTCGCAGGACAGACTGGAAGGCTACGCCCCGGACTGGCCGCAATCGCCCGCCGCTGTCGCCTTGCGGGAACTACAGCAAGTATGGGGCGCGCAGTTGCCGGAGGATGACGCCGAACTGTTCGCCGGACTGCTGGCAATGCCGCAGGACGAACTGGTGCGGCTGCTGGCGGTGTGCGTGGCTTCGACCGTGGATGTAGTTTCTTCGCGGGAACACGATGCGCCGGGCAAGGTGCTGGCGCAGGCGGTCGGGCTGGACATGGGGGCATGGTGGAGGCCGACTGCCGAGGGGTATTTCTCCCACGTCTCCAAGGCGGTGATTCTGGAAGCGGTGCAGCAGTTCGCGCCGCAACACGTCACCCGATTGGCGAATCTCAAGAAGGCTGACATTGCCAGCGAGGCCGAGCGGCTTGCAGAAGGAACAGGCTGGATGCCTGCCATGTTCAAGAGCGAGGACAGCACGAGCGCGGCGCAGCACAACGCGCAGCAGGAAAGCCCGCAGGATGCCGCCACCGAGGTGGAGGAAGTGGCCGAAGCGCTGGCCGCGTGAGGTAGCAACGACAAATGGCCCCGGCGCAGAAACGTGCCGGGGTATTTTCTTGAAAAATCGGGCGCGGCAAGTGTGCCGCGCCCGCTCTAACAGCCGACCAGCCACCCCAAAAACCAAAAACGCGCCCCGCCGTCGTGGCGGGGCGTCGAATCGACGGGCACTCCGGCCCATGCCGGGCCTGCGCGTGCGATGCACTTACCCAGATAGAGCACTCGCCACGATGGGCGGGTGCTGGGGTGCGCTGCACCTTGCTGCCGCAGGTTGTGCAAATGCGTGCCGTCCACGATGCTGACGGTTGGCCATCTTTGCATCACGAAGGATGGTTCACCGACACGCCGCATAGCCTTGCCATGAAGATTCCACGCCACGCTTCAACCCGTTTTGCCGTCTGATACCGGGAGCGTTCCCGCCAGTCATTCCGGGCCAGGCCTTGCCGGCATCAAGGCGCATGCCGGCGCTGCCTGCTTGCGGGGATGCCGAGTTGACCATCGTTCCATTCGGGCCAGTTCGACCCCTGCGTCCTTGGCTTGTCGTGAATCCTGGCGAGAGCACGGCTTGCGCCTCGGGCTTCATGGCTGCAACCGTCCGGCCCAAACAATTTCCCCGGCGCTGTGCACCTTCCTCGCGCAGCAAATTCTTTGGGCCTCCCGGTCCTCCACGCTGTTGCGGCCGCTCAGCGGTGCGGCCAGCCCGTCCCGCGCCGGGCGGATCACCGACAAGGACGCGATGGGCGCGATCTTGCAACCCCGAAAGGAAACTTCATCATGGCTAACATCGGCACCTTCACCGCAGACAAAGACGGCTTCACCGGCACGCTTCGCACCTTGACGCTCAACGTCAAGCTCAAGTTCATCCAGAACGACAAGACCAGCGAGAACGCTCCTGACTACCGCATCCAGGCAGCCAACGGGCTGGAAGTCGGCGCAGCGTGGAAAAAAATCAGCCAGGCCGAGCGGCCTTACCTGTCGGCGAGCCTGGACGACCCTTCGTTCCCGGCTACCGTCTACGCCCGCCTCATCGAAGGCGAGGACAGCACTCACAACCTGATCTGGTCGCGCAGCAAGGGCGACTGATCGCCGCCCCGACGCCCCGCCCACTGTGGCGGGGCATTCCCTGATGGTCAGTGCTCTGGCTCGGAAGCCGTCAGACGGCTTTCTGTCGCCGTCATCAAGTCAGCCGAACTGCAACCCAGCGCCCGTGCGATCTTGAGGATGATCGCCAGCGTAGGCATGTGCTCGCCACGCTCGATCTTGCCCATGTGCGAGCGCTCGATGTCGGCCAGGTTGGCCAGCGTCTCCTGGGCGACCCCTTGCTCTGTTCTCAGCGCGCGCACCGCCGCGCCGAAGGCTTGTGCCGGTTCGGCCTCGAAAGTGGTGGCGCCGGCCGGTCGGCCGCGCTGGATTGATCGCTTCTGCATACACAGAAGCGTCAATTAACAGCACAATTAAAACCACGTTATCTTTAACTCATTGACTATTTCGATCTACCATATCGAGTGACGGTAGCTCGCTTTTCATCGTGCTTTTGCGCTTGTGCGTAAAGCCGGATTCGTGTTTCTGCGCTTCTGTGGATTCGTTGACTTCCGTCTGTACGTTTTTACGATCTTCCGTAAATCCTTAATGGCACATCCGAGGCTTTCCGTGCATCCAGCAATACGGTTTCGCGCATCGTCGGCTTTGTGGGCATCCTGGCCGACACCTCCATTCCCAAGCTCACCCCATAGCGGACAAGTGCGCGAGTCTGGCGCACGTCGCTTGCCGTCAACCCCGGCCTGCACCGGACCGTGTTGGGGTATGACGGCTGCGCTTGGTACGTGCGCCCAGTCGCCTCGCTCCGCCGTGGAGTGAACCCTTTAAAGGAAGCGACCTTGACCCAAACTCTCATCACCGACGAACAACGCGCCCAACTGCTCGCCAATGGCCGAGCCAGTACCGAAGGCCAGGACATTGACCCGCCGCCCGTTGTCAAGCTGTTCACCCCGGACGCGCACGCGACCTGGCTGCTGACAGAACTCGATCCCGAGGATGGCGATACGGCCTTTGGCCTGTGCGATGTCGGCATCGGCATGCCCGAGCTGGGCAATGTGCGGATATCTGATCTGGCATCCATCGTCGGGCCGTTGAAGCTGCCCGTAGAGCGGGATTTGTATTTCGTTGCAAAGCGCACCTTGTCCGACTATGCGCGGCTGGCCCGCATCAACGGTTCGATCATCGACTGATCGAACGATGGCCCGCTGCGGCGGGCCATCCAGACGCTGCCGGTTATGGCGTACTGTGTCTATTTGGGTCTCAGTTCAGATTCCATACGCATTAATTCGCGCTCTGCAGCAGAGCGGTGCAATGGCGACCCAAACAGTCACTATCTCCGGCGCTGTTTGCGGCACCGTCTCCGATGCTGCGCACCTTCATCGATTGCGCTGCCGTCGCATTCGGACGATCCCTGCAACGCTTCGGAGCCAAGCAGTCTTGACATTACAAGATTATCGAATATCGATATGACTTTTTGGTGATGACTCCGTAGCTTCGTAGTGCCGGGGCCCATGGCGACTGTTCCTGCTATCTGACAGGAGGTTGCGCCATGGCAGAGCCGAGTTTCGATCATTGGCATCCAAGCGCCGCGTATCTCTACGTCCTGCATCTGGACGGCCCTGCCTTGGCCTGGGAATATCTGCGGCGCGACCCGGACTACCGGCGCGACTGGTTACGTCGTCACCGCCATCCCGAGATGGCGCAGCGCTGGGGCCTACGCCTGCTGGAAGATCCTGGCCAGGATGCGCGGAACGCGCACCCGACCTGGTTCCCCGACCACGATATCGTGGTGCAGCTCTATCCCGATGCTGATCCGCCGCCCGATGCAAGCCTCTTCGAATTCTGGCGCATTCCCGGACACAAACAACTAATCCATGACGGCCGCCGCCTGCTGCTGGTCGTCCGGCAACCGGGCTGCTGCCAGCGTTTGGCACTTGCACCCGCGCTGGAGGACGGTATGGCCTACGTCTACGCCATCCGCGCCTGCCAAGCTCCTTATGTCCGCTATCGAGCGCTGGCAGGCGAACTGAACAAGCTGCAGGCGGCCAGCGACTCCGCGCCTGCGGCGGTGGTCAAGCCGCGTCCATCTCCATCTTCGCTGCTGGAACTGCACACCCTGCAGGCGCTCGACGGCACCCTGGCGGGTGCGTCCTTGCGCACTGTCGCCGACGTGCTGTTCGGCCCGGATGCCGTTGCAAAGGGTTGGCACGCCGATGGCGATCTGCGCGCCCGCGTGCGCCGCCTCGTGCAGCGCGGGAAAAAGCTGATGCACGGCGGCTATCGCCGCCTGGCACAGCTTCCGCCGCCTGAACAGGGACGTCTGGCATCCAACGCAAAACGTCCCTGAGCAGAACGCCGCGCATTCTTGAGACTGCCTCCATCCGGTCACGCTGTTGTGACCGGCGACCCTGACCGATGGAGGTTCACACCATGAGACCAGTTCCCTTGCGGCCCGCTGCCGCACCCACAGCTACTGCCACGCAGCCAGCCCGCTACCTGACCAACGACGAGGCCGCCGAATTTCTGCGGCTGTCGCCGCGCACGCTGGAGAAGCAACGCGTGATCGGCGGCGGGCCGCGCTTCCGCAAGTTCGGCCGACGTGTCATGTACGCGGTGGCCGACCTCGAAACCTGGGCCGATGCTCGCAGCTTTGAGGCCACTTCCGACCCTGAATACGCCGAGCATCACTCTGGCGATAGCCGCGATGGTCAACATGGGCGCCGCTGAGGTCAGGCAAGCCAGGCACGCCGATGGCCTTCGCCATATCCAGCCCATCGCTGCCGCCAGCGCAGACTATGCAGCTGGACGAACAGCTCGACCTGTTTCGCGCGCTGCCGGGCGACATGGCGCCGCGCGATGCCCAGGACCTGATGGCCTATCCATTCTTCTCGCTGGCCAAGTCGCGGCGTATCGCGCCGATCGACTTTCGTTCTGGCGGCGTGACCGTGCGCGTGGAGGGAACACAAGAGCACGGCATCGCCACGATCTGGGATGCCGACATTCTGATCTGGGCAGCCAGCCAGATCGTGGAAGCGCGGGATGCGGGTATCCGCTGCTCGCGCCGGATGCAGGCCACCCCCTACGAGATACTGCGCTTCATCGGGCGCGGCACGTCGTTGCACGATTACCAGCGCCTGAAAGCAGCGCTGGACCGCTTGCAGTCCACCAGCGTGGCGACCTCGATCCGCGAAACGACAGGCCGACGCCTGCATCGCTTCTCCTGGATCAACGAGTGGAAGGAGCGGGCCGACAGCAAAGGGGTTCCACTGGGTCTCGAATTGATCCTGCCGGACTGGTTCTATGCCGGCGTGCTGGACGAAGCCCTGGTGCTGACCATCGACCCGGCATATTTCAAGCTCACGGGCGGTATCGAGCGTTGGCTGTACCGTCTGGTGCGCAAACACGGCGGCAAGCAGCCCGGTGGCTGGCAGTTCGACTTTCCGCACCTGCACCGCAAATCGGGCAGTTCGGCGCGGTTCTCGGACTTCGCTTTCGACCTGCGCGCACTGGTGGCACGCCAGTCTTTACCTGGCTACACCTTGAGCATCGAGCGATTGCCGGGCGAGCCGGAAATCCTCGTCTTCCGTCCCGTGCCGCAAACGGCACGGGGATAAGTCGTGGACAAGCTGTGAATGGCCTCGTGCTATCAGGCGCAAGGTGGCTCGTGCTATCGGGAGTGCGGCTCTCGTGCTATCAGGAGTACGAATCGGCCGCAAACCCAATAACGGCGCGGGTTTCGTCCTCTCTTAACTTACCTAACTTAAAACCTCTAACTTTTAATAAGAGCGCGTCGGTTCGGTGGACAACTGCTGAAAACCAAAAGCAACGGCAAAACCGAAGCAAAAACCAAAGACGTTTTGCAAAGCAAAAACAGGCAGGCTTTTCAAGCGGGAGGGCTGCACCATGATCATCGCCTTGCTCAACCAAAAAGGCGGGGTCGGCAAGACCACGCTTGCCACCCACATCGCTGGCGAACTGGCGACGCAGGGGCAATCGGTCATCCTGCTGGATGCCGATCCGCAGGGATCATCTCTCGACTGGACACAACGGCGCAGCCAGCAAGGACTGCCCCGGTTGTTCAGCGCTGTCGGCTTGGCAAGAGAGACCCTGCATCAGGAAGCGCCAGAACTCGCCAGGCGGGCCGATCACATCGTCATCGACGGCCCGCCCAGGATCGCAGCACTCGCGCGCTCCGCGCTGCTGGCGGCCGATTGCGTACTGATCCCGGTACAGCCGAGTCCTTACGACCTGTGGGCCAGCGCCGAAATGGTGGCATTGGTCCGTGAGGCTCAGGTCTTTCGACCTGCGTTGCGCGCGGCCTTTGTCATCAACCGGCGTGTCAGTACCACCGTGATTGGGCGCGAGGCGCGCAGTTCGCTCGCCGATCAACCACTGCCCGCGCTGCGTGCAGAGGTTCGTCAACGCATCGTCTTCGCCGACAGCGTGGCTGCCGGACGGCTTGCACGCGAACTGGCTGAGGACAGCGCGGCCGCAAGGGAAATCACCGCGTTGGTGGACGAACTATTGTGGTGGTCGCCATGAGCAGCGGACGCGGCAAGCGCTTCGCCATCGGCGCACGTCCCTCGGCGAATCCGCACGCGGAAGCATGGATTCGCCAGGGCGACGGTAGCGATATCAACAAGGGCGACCTCTACACCGCCCGGTTGACTCTCGATGTAACACCCGCGCTGCGCGCTCGCATCAAGGTTTCTGCCTTCACCCAAAACACCACGGTGGCCGAACTGCTGCGCGCCTTACTGGAACGTGAGTTCCCGGAGAAGACACCATGAATACCAACACACAGACCCCACCAACAACAAGCGCGGCGGTGTCGCCACTATCGTTGCGCACACTTGCCGGCCAGGTCGGCAAAGTGCCGCTGACCCGCGTGGCGCTCGCCTATGTGAACAAGCGCATCAACCTCTATCTGCGCTTCGGCAACCCGGCGCGCACCATCCAGCTCGACCGCTGGCGGCGCAGCGCGGTGTTCCTGCCGACATCCATCTTCTCCCGTATCCGCTGGGAGTCCAACGACTACGGTACGACACGCTGGCAGCTCATGGTGATGCAGGCCTGCACGCCGCTGGACGCGGTGCAGCGCATTCCCGGCATACAACCCGGCGCGCGCCTCCTGCTGCACGCCGAAGGTGAACGGCAGGTGCAAGCCGTGCTGAAATTGATCGACGCCATCGAGGCCCTCGGCATAGTCCTTATCGACGTGCCGCCCGCGTATTGGCGCACGCTGGGCAACCGTCTTTCCGCGCATCTGGCACTGCCGCAATACACGGCCGAGCGGCATGCCGCCTGGCTCGCCGGGAGGGAATTGCAATGACTGCGGAAACGATCAAACCTCGCGCGCGCGGGCGCGCCCGCCTCGTGCTGGCAATGCTGTCCGCCTGCGGCTTTGCTGCGCTGGCCTGGGCATCCTTCGTGACGCCTTCGGCGCACGTCGTCTACAACCCTTCCAACAGCGTGCCGGTCGGCTGGTATCGCATAGCGCCGGTCCATTCTCCAGCCGACTCGCTGCACGTCGGCAGCATCGTGCTGGCCCGGCTTCCGGCAGAACCCGCCGCATTGGCTGTGCAGCGTGGCTACCTGCCGCCGCACATCCCGCTGCTCAAACGTGTTGGTGCGGTTGCACCTCAACACGTCTGCATCGTGGATGGTGTCGTGCGCATCGACGGCGTGCCCGTGGCCACCGTGTTGCGCGCCGACCGGCTGGGCCGCCCGTTGCCATCCTGGCCGCAGTGCCGGGCACTTGCCGAGGGTGAACTGTTCCTGCTCAGTGTCACCAATCCGGCGTCGTTCGACAGCCGGTATTTCGGGCCGATTGCTGCATCTGCCGTGATCGGTGAGGCGCAGCCGATTTACCTGGAGAGGCAACCATGAAGTCAACTGTCTACATGCGGATTGACGCATTCACGTCGCGCTTTGCCCTGCATCCGTCGCTGTGCTTGAGGGCCGGTTTCCTGCGTTCTTTTGCGCACGTTTGCATGCGTTCCAACGTGCAGACGGATTGCCCCGAGCGCGACATGCCGCAGGCATGGCTGGCGCTCGTCGGCCGGCAGGCTGCGCGGGACGCAGCGCCGCCGGGGCACCGCAGACCCGTGCCGTCAGGCCGGGGAAAGGTGCAGGGCAAGATAAAAGGTCGCGGCACTTCGTTGCCCGAAAACCCTGTCTGCACGTGGGGGTGGCGCGGCACGCGCCGGATCGCGGCACCGTGCCGCGAGATCGGTCAACGCCTTGCAAGCATTGGGGAAAGCGCGTGCTTTTCCCGCCGGACTGCGCCGGTCTTGGATCGAGGCGCCGCATGAGCCGCCGCGACGACGACCGTTTCCGCGTCCGCCCTGGTGCGCCGAAGCAGCGCGGCGACGCCTTCATCAACAAGGTGCTGCGCCAGGCGAACAAGGCTGGAACGAAAGCCGGCAAGGCAGGGAATCGGCCCGGCGCGCGGCTGGGCCGTGGCCACGTCGCGGCGCGCTTTGCAGATCACGCGCGGACACCCAATGCCCGGCGCGTGACCATCAAGACCCGGCTGGTCAATCTCGCCAAGGCCGGGACGCGCTCGACCGTCACGCACCTGCGCTACATCGAGCGCGAAGGCGTCGGGCGCAGCGGTGAACCCGGCAAGGCCTACGGGCCGACAACCGACAATGCCGACTTGGCCGCCTTCGAGGAACGCGGCCGGGAGGACAGGCACCAGTTCCGGTTCATCGTTTCGCCCGAGGATGCCGAACAACTTGATGACCTGCGCACCTACACCCGGCATTTGATGGCGCGCATGGAAGCCGACCTCGGCACGCGCTTGGAGTGGGCGGCAGTCGATCACTGGAACACTGACAACCCTCATACGCATGTTGTCCTGCGTGGCAAGGACGATACTGGCAAAGACCTCATCATTTCCCGCGATTACATCGGCCAGGGCATGCGGGACCGGGCATCGGAACTGGCGACCGAATGGCTGGGGCCGCGCACCGAGTTGGAGATCCAGCGCAGCATGCAGCGCGAAGTCGATCAGGAACGGTGGACCGGGCTGGATCGCACCTTGCAGCGTGAGACGGTGGATGGCCTGGTACAAACGGAGACGCTGGCCCAAACCCGGCTGCAACGCCAGCGGCAATTGCTGATCGGCCGCCTGCAACACTTGCAGCGCATGGGCCTGGCGACCGAGCAGCAGCCCGGCGTATGGGCCATCCATGCCGAGGCTGAGTCCACGCTGCGGGCAATGGGCGAACGCGGCGACATTATCCGCACTATGCAGCGGGCCATGAGTGGAAGGCCGCGCGAGCTGGAAGTGTTCCAGCCCGGCGAGGAAGGCCGTTCCATCGTCGGCCGGGTGGCCGGCAGGGGACTGGCCGACGAGCTGTACGACAAGGGCTATCTGGTCATCGACGGGACCGACGGCAAGGCCCACTATGTCGCGCTGCCGCCGCAGTCGGAACTGGAGCAGTACCCGGTCGGCGCCGTGGTCGAAGTGCGAGGTTCGACCGAGGTCCGGGCGACCGACAAAAACATCGTCGCACTGGCGGTCGATGGCATCTACCGTACCGATCATCACCTCACCGTTTCCAAGGCGCAGGCCCCGTCTGAACGCGATTCCCACGAGGTGGTCGATGCCCATGTCCGACGGCTGGAAGCATTGCGCCGGGCCGGCGTCGTGGAGCGCGTCGCCGAGGGTGTCTGGCGGGTGCCGGGCGACCTGCCCGAGCAGGGCCGACAGTACGACGCGCAGCGGCTAGGCGGCGCAGCGGTGGAACTGCGTTCGCATCTGCCCATCGAACGGCAGGCCCGTGTGATCGGTGCAACCTGGTTGGACCAGCAATTGATTGGAGGCGCCAGCGGCATCGCCGACAACGGTTTCGGCAGTGAGGTGCGGGAAGCACTGCGGCAGCGGTCCGATTTCCTGATCGAACAGGGGTTGGGTGAGCGACGAGGACAGCGCGTGATCCTGGCGCGCAATCTGTTGGCGACGTTACGCGGACGGGAGATCGACTCTGCTGCCAAAACCATCGCAACGGAGACCGGTCTCGCGCACCGCGCCGTGACCGACGGCGAGCGCGTAACCGGAATCTATCGCCGCAATGTGCTACTCGCCAGCGGACGCTTTGCGGTGCTCGACGACGGAATGGGTTTCAGCCTAGTGCCGTGGAAGCCGGTGATCGATCAGCGGCTTGGGCAGTCGATAGTCGCAACGGTGAGAGGTAACAGTGTGTCGTGGGAGATTGGACGGCAGCGTGGCCCCTTTGTCTGATATCCCAACCCTGGTACTACAATAAAATTCCTACGATTGATTGCAGGCGACGTCTATGCATGGCTGTATCGCAATGATCGATCCTGGCTCAACTTGAATTGCGCATAGCGGTCAATTCCAGAGATACGTCACCGGCGCGTTGTTGACTGGGACGCTCGTGATTCGGCCTCGCGAATACCGTCCGGCCGCGTGTCTTGAACTTGCCATGTCCAATCCCTCTCGCTGGATTGCACTATGGCGCCAACAAGCCAGCCTCTATTAGGCAGGCCGGTGAGTTAAGTGATCGCATCCCGTTGTACCGGATGGCATTTACAGTGTGTCAAGCGCTCCAAGCTGCCACTGATCGCACGAATCGAATCATCACGGACAACCAAGCGTTATCCGATGCGAACGGGGCGCTGTCCACCGAATTGAAGCTCGCCAAAGACGCATTGGCGCGTTTGCAGACGGAACAGCACGCCTTGAACGTCAGCATGGCCACCATGCAAAGCGATAACGCAGGTCTACAGCAGCGATTGGCGGATCGCGCCGCTGAAATCGCGGCACTGAATAATCAATTGACCCAGAGTCGCACCCAATTTGAACATTACCAAGAAGCGACGGCGCGTCAGGCAGCAGAGCAACGTGTAGCGCGCATGGAGCAAGATTTGGAGGGCGTGTAACGGCAAACGGTCGCGCAACAGTCGACGATCGGCAAGTTGGAGGTGCGGTTAGTAGGTGTAGTCGAAGAAAACACGCGGCTGCAGGAAGCGACACGTCATGCGTAGGAAAAGGCGGTCGCAACCCGCTTCGAACGCGATCAATTGACTATTTATCTGCAGGAAATCACCTCGGCACGCGAAACTCTTACAGTGCAATTAGACACGGCCCAACAGGCGCTGAATGTCGCGCGCACGGCACTGGAGGGGGAAGAAAAGAAAACGCAACTACTTACCGGGCGTCTGAGCCAAGCCGAAAAAAAGATAGAAAAGCTGGAACAGGACAGACTGGCGCTGCTCACAAATAAAGCAGAGCTACAAGCGCTCGCGACGATTCGGACAAATGCCGAAAAAAAGCGTACCCAATAAACCGACTTTCACAGATGAAACCATGCATCACATCATCACAGCTAATGCATACCCTTATTCGTCTGCGGATCAATGAGGGGGTACCTCAGAAAACGGGAAATAAAGCACGCCAACGCCCGCGTGCTCCTCAACTACTCCGCTCCGGAGTTGGAAATTTCTTTTTCCCCTTGGAGCGATGCAATCAGCGGGCAGGAAACGTTCCCCTTCCGTGCATGGCAGGCGCACACAAGCTCGGACAGCACGGTTTCCATACGCGCCAGGTTGGCCATCTTTTCGCGCACATCCTGGAGCTTGTGCTCGGCCAGGTGGCTGGCTTCATCGCAATGAGTGCCATCGTCCAATCTGAGTAGTTCAGCGATTTCATCCAGGCTAAAGCCCAGCCGCTGGGCTGATTTCACAAACCGCACCCGCGTCACATCTGCCTCGCCATACCGGCGAATGCTGCCATAGGGCTTGTTCGGCTCAGGCAACAAGCCCTTGCGCTGATAGAACCGGATGGTCTCCACATTGACCCCGGCCGCCTTGGCGAAGACGCCAATCGTCAGATTCTCAAAAATAGTTTGCATACCGCTTGACTCCGTACATTACTACGGAAGTAAGGTTACGCTATTCATTCCAGTTTTGATAGGACAAACGCGTGTCTGATGCAAAAAAACGGGCGCACCGCTTGTGCTGTCGATCTTGTATTGGCTCTGTGGCGGCACACATGGGTCGGTCGCCGTGACGATTCTAAGGAGTTGCAATGATAGCTTGGTTGAGTAAGAAAAAGGACGACATCGTCGTCATGGCGATCATTGCCGGGGTGTTCACGTTGTTGCTGATCGGTGGTTGTTGCTGACAGTTAGGATGCATCCGTGTGCGCCAAGGCCGTCGCAACAAGGAACCGGGGGATACCACCAACATGAATGAATCTACAAAGATGCGCAAACGCCGTGATGAAACTAGCCTGATTACACTGGCACTCCAGGGTGGAGGCACCCATGGCGCCTTCACTTGGGGCGTACTGGAACGGATACTGGAGGATGAGCGCTTGGTCATCGAGGCCATCAGCGGCACGAGCGCTGGCGCCATGAACGCCGCAGTGCTGGCGGATGGGTTCGAAAAAGGCGGCGCCACAGGGGCGAAACAGGCGCTGGAAAACTTTTGGCGGACGATGAGCCGGTACGGCGCCTTTAGCCACTATTTCGCGGGGCCGGCGAGCCCGTTTGCCGGGTGGTTCGAGTCGCTCACGCGCACGCTGTCGCCTTACCAGTTCAATCCGTTCGACATCAATCCCTTGCGGGACGTGCTCGCGAACACGATCGACTTCGACTGCGTGCGACGGTGTCAACAAATCAAACTCTACATTTCGGCCACAAACGTGAGGACCAACCGTCTGCATATCTTCACAGGCGCGGAGTTCTCGGTGGAGGCGCTTCTCGCTTCCGCCTGCCTGCCCCACATTCAGCAGGCGATTGAGATCGACGGCGAGCACTACTGGGACGGCGGCTTCATGGGCAATCCGGTGCTCGAACCACTGGTGGGGCAATGCCGCAGTTGCGATATCGTGATCGTCCAGGTGAATCCCATCTGCCGCGATGCCGTGCCCCGCACGGTGGAGGACATCACCAACCGGGTCAACGAGATCAGTTTCAATTCCAGCTTGCTGCGGGAGCTCCGCGCCATCGCCTGGGACAACGCCCTGGTGGAAGCTGGGGTGATGGAGATCAAGGATGCGCGTTACCGCTGCATCAGATTTCATCGCATCGCCGCCGAAGACGTCATGAGCGGCCTGGGGGTGCGCAGCAAGTTCGACACCAGTTGGCCATTCCTGCTCCGACTCAGGGAACTGGGGCGGGAGCGGGCCGACCGGTGGCTCGCGGAACACTTCAAGGATCTCGGCAACCGGTCGACCGTCGATCCGGAAGACTGGTGACCCGTGCGGGACAGGCATGCGGCCACAGCAGGGCAGCGTTTCCGGCCGGTCCCGGCGCGTACCGGAATACGCTCGCCGTTGCCCTTTTCTACGTTGAGGAGCCATGGACATATCGAACGAATCGCGACTTGAACTCAAAGCGGCGGTGACGCGTGCGCAGCAGAAGCTGGGGGACGAATTTCCGTTGCAGGCGCGGATCGAAGGCGCGCAGCCCACGCTTCAGGCGGCTTACGCCGGGATTCTCGGCCATTGGGTACGCGAAGCGGCGCCGCCTGCAGCGGGGATTGCGCCGCAAGCGGTGCTCGACGCGCTTTCCGCGATGGACGCCATAGTCAGCGACGAGCAAGGCATCGGCTGCTACCCCTTTAGCGCCCGCAAGACTGAAATCCGCGTTCATTTCTCCGGCCGGAACGTCCATGCCATGTGCGCGATCGATGCGCTCGCGATCCCGCGCATGGTGCGGCACGCCTCGCGCATCACAGCCCGGTGCGTGGTATGCCGCTGCCACCTTGCCTGCGCGGTGGCGGCGAACGGCAGTGTCGAGAAGGAGAATCAGAATCCCGAGGCCGCGCGCGTCGTCTGGGAACCCGGTGCGGGAGGAGGACAAGCATGCTGCATCCGCCTGTGTGCCGGTATCGGTTTCGTCTGCCGGCATTGCACGGTATCCCCAGATGCGCTCACCTTTTCTCTGCCGCAAGCGGCAGCCGTGGGCAATGCCTTTTTCGCGTTCCAGAGGAAGCTGCTTGAGCAATATCCCGCGTGACGAGGCTTGCCGACGGCCACCTGTGCCCGTCCAAGGCGGCAAGGATGACGGGGCGCGATCTTCATTGCGGTCCTCGCAAGACGCAGTCATGAGGGTCGGAGCAGAAATCCGGTCTCCCGTGGCGTTGGTCCTATGCGGAGGAGGGAGCCGCGGCGCCATGGAGGTGGGGTTCTACCGGGCGATCCGTGACTTGGGGGTGCCCGTCGATTTCATCATCGGCAGCTCGATCGGCGCGCTCAACGGCGCGTTTTTTTGCGCAGGCATGCGGCCGGAAAAGGTAGCGGAGCTATGGTGCGGTTTCCGGCGGCGCGAGGCGCTGCGCATCAACCTGCGGGGCCTGCTTGCGCCCTGGCGGTATTCGGCGTTTTTCGATCTCGATCCGCTGCGCCGGCGGTTGCGCGAGGTGCTTCCCGTGACACGGTTCGAGGATCTGCCCGTGCCGCTGATCGTCGTCACCACCGATCTGCAGGAGGGAAAGCCAGCCTACTGGAGCGGGACAGGGGACATCGTCGAACCGGTTATCTCAAGCATGAGCCTGCCCGGCGTATTCCCGCCGGTGGAAATGGAAGGCCGCCAGTTCGTGGATGGCGGGATCGCCAACAACGTGCCGCTGGACAAGGCCGTCGAACTGGGTGCCCGAACAATCCTGATGATTCGATGCACTTGCTGCGAACCTTCTTTGAAGCCGTTTCGGGGAATAGCGCGTGTGCTGGTGCGCAGCTTTTCGATTGCACTCGAACGCAAATTTGCGGCCGAGCTTGACCACTTCGGCGCGCTGGTGCGACTGCATAGCGTGCAGCCCCGCTTCCCGCACGAGATCGACTTGCTGGATTTTCGCTACTCGGGCGAACTGATCGATGCGGCTTACCGCCAGACGATCGAATACTTCACGGCACCGGTTGCTGGCGCAGACAGTCTTGTCTGTCCCAGCAACATGATCCCCTCCGAAGGCGTGGCACCAAAATGACCGGCGGTGCGGCGATGACGCACACAAGGCTGACCGTCGGCAAGCCGGCCGCCTTGGCGATGGCGCCAAGAGTCAGATTATTTAAATTATTTTGCATATCGCTTGACTCCGTACATTACTACGGAAATAGCATTGCGGCATCAGGCAAATAAGCGTCGGCGAATCGGTCAAGGAGGGAGGTGAGCCATCGACGGGAAACTGAACAACCCTCGCTTACGTGCCTGCTTTTTCAACCAACACTTCAACCATCACAGGAAAATTGATATGAAACGTACTTCTTTCCGGTCGGCACTCATCTTGGTCGCGGCGATTTCATCGCTGACACTGAGCGGACTTTCCTTTGCCGCAGATGCGGACCGCGTGGACAAGGTTTCCAACAAGGATTTCGTGGCCACGGCAAAAACCATCGAGGCAACCCTCAAGAGCAGCGGCTTTATGATTTTCGCCACCATCGACCATCAGAAGGTCGGGGCCAACCTCAAAGGCGCCAAGACCATCGAATTCGGCATGCCGGACATGATCAAGGGTCTGCTGCAGATGGATCCCGAAGCCGGCCTCGGAATGCCCGGTCGCATCTATGTATGGGAGCGCAGCGACGGTAAGACCGTGGTGAGCTACCGCAAACCGACCAGCGACTTCAGTAAGCACGGCGACGAGAAGCTCACCGCGATGGGTAACATGATGAACGGGACGTGGGACATGATCGCGGAGGAAGCCACGAAGTAATAAAGCGCCTGCAACCAGAAACCGCGCGGCGCGCGTGTTCAGCCCTCGCGCGGTTCCTGTTAGCGGAGATGCTCATCACATATATCGAAATACCGTTCATCGGTAAGTCTGCAGCCTTGGCAAAGGTGCCGATGGTCAGATTTTCAAGACTATATTACATATCGCTTGACTCCGTACATGACTACGGAAGTAACCTTAAGCGATCCACTCAATATTCGAAAGGAGAAACATATGTCGGCACCGCAGAATGGACGTGGCACCCTCATTGCCGGTGGGCTGGCCGCCATCCTCGCCTCCACCTGTTGTCTGGGGCCCTTGGTTTTGGTTGCTCTTGGTTTCAGCGGGGCCTGGATCGGCAACCTGACGGTGCTGGAGCCGTATCGTCCGATTTTCATCGGCGCGGCACTGGTGGCACTGTTCTTTGCTTGGCGGCACATTTTCCGCCCGGCGCAAGCCTGCAAGCCGGGTGATGTGTGCGCGATCCCGCAGGTGCGGACCACCTACAAGCTCATTTTCTGGATCGTGGCTGTGTTGGTCTTGGTCGCGCTCGGTTTTCCCTATGTTGTGCCATTTTTTTACTAATCAGGAGTTCACCATGAAAAAACTGTTTGCCTCCCTCGCCCTCGTCGCCGTTGTCGCCCCGGTATGGGCCGCCACTCAAACCGTCACGCTGTCGGTGCCGGGCATGACTTGCGCGGCCTGTCCGATCACAGTCAAAAAGGCCATCTCGAAAGTAGATGGCGTAAGCAAGACCGACGTGAACTTCGACAAGCGCGAAGCCGTCGTCACTTTCGACGATACCAAAGCCAGCGTCCAAAAGCTGACCAAGGCGACCGAAAGCGCCGGCTACCCGTCCAGCGTCAAGCAGTGATCCACTGAACCGGGAGCGACATCATGGGACTGATGACACGCATTGCCGATAAAACCGGCGCGCTCGGCAGCGTCGTATCCGCGATGGGCTGCGCGGCTTGTTTCCCGGCCCTCGCCAGCTTTGGCGCAGCCATCGGGCTGGGCTTCCTGAGTCAGTACGAGGGCCTATTCATTACAACACTGTTGCCACTGTTTGCTGCGCTGGCGTTGCTGGCCAGCATACTCGGCTGGCTCAGTCACCGGCAGTGGCTTCGCGCCGCGCTTGGCGCAATCGGGCCGTTGCTGGTGTTGCTCGCAGCGCTCTTGATGCGGTTCTACGGTCTGCCGACCGCGCCTCTGCTTTACGTTGGACTGACATTCATGGTCGGGGTATCGATTTGGGACTTCGTTTCGCCGGCGCACCGGCGCTGTGGCTCGGACGGCTGCGAACTCCCACCGCAACGCGGCTGACGGCATTGGGTCGTTGCCAAACCAAAAAAGGAACTGTTGTATGACCTACTTGAAGATCACCGGAATGACCTGCGACTCGTGCGCTGCGCATGTCAAGGAAGCGCTGGAGAAAGTGCCGGGCGTACAGTCGGCTATCGTATCCTATCCGAATGGCACGGCGCAGCTCGCCATCGATGCGAGAACCCCGCCGGACGCGCTGACCGCCGCCGTGGCCGGACTCGGTTATCGAGCCACGCTCGCCGATGCCCCCGTGGCTCCGGCGGGTGGCGGATTGCTCGGCAAGATGCGCGAATGGCTGGGTAGCGAGGACAAGGCAGGCAGTGATGCCAGTGCACTACATGTCGCCGTGATCGGTAGCGGCGGCGCTGCAATGGCGGCGGCGCTGAAGGCCGTCGAGCAAGGCGCGAAAGTCACGCTGATCGAGCGCGGCACCATCGGCGGCACCTGCGTCAACATCGGCTGCGTACCGTCCAAGATCATGATCCGCGCCGCTCATGTGGCGCATCTGCGCCGCGAAAGCCCGTTCGATGGCGGCATCGCCGCTACCCCGCCGGCGATCCTGCGCGAACGCCTTCTGGCCCAGCAGCAGGCGCGTGTCGATGAGCTACGCCACGCCAAGTACGAAGGCATCCTGGACGGCAACCCGGCCATCACAGTGCTACATGGTGAAGCGCGTTTCAAGGATAGCCAGCGCCTTACCGTCCGTTTGAACGATGGTGGCGAGCGCGTAGTGGCGTTCGATCGCTGCCTGGTCGCCACTGGTGCCAGTCCGGCCATTCCGCCCATCACTGGTTTGAAAGACACGCCGTACTGGACATCTACCGAGGCCCTAGTGAGCGACACCATTCCCAAACGCCTGGCCGTAATCGGATCGTCGGTGGTGGCGCTGGAACTGGCGCAAGCCTTCGCCCGGCTGGGCAGTCAGGTCACGATCCTGGCGCGCAGCACGCTGTTCTTCCGCGAAGACCCGGCCATCGGTGAGGCCGTCACAGCCGCCTTTCGTGCTGAAGGAATCAAGGTTCTGGAACACACGCAAGCCAGCCAGGTCGCCTATGCGGACGGCGAATTCGTGCTGACCACGGGGCACGGCGAAGTGCGCGCCGACAAGCTGCTGGTCGCTACCGGCCGCACACCGAACACGCGCAGCTTGGCGCTGGAAGCGGCGGGTGTCGCCGTCAATGCGCAGGGAGCCATCGTCATTGACAAGGGCATGCGCACCAGTACGCCGCACATTTATGCCGCAGGAGACTGCACTGACCAGCCGCAATTCGTCTATGTGGCAGCGGCCGCCGGCACCCGTGCGGCCATCAACATGACCGGCGGAGACGCTACGCTCAATCTGACCGCGATGCCGGCGGTGGTGTTCACCGATCCGCAGGTCGCCACTGTGGGCTACAGCGAGGCGGAAGCGCACCACGACGGGATCGAGACCGACAGCCGTCTGCTCACGCTGGATAACGTGCCGCGTGCGCTCGCCAACTTCGACACACGCGGCTTTATCAAGCTGGTAATCGAGGAAGGTAGCGGACGACTCATTGGGGTACAGGCAGTGGCCCCGGAAGCGGGCGAGCTGATCCAGACGGCGGTGCTCGCGATCCGTAACCGCATGACCGTACAGGAACTGGCTGACCAGTTGTTCCCCTACCTGACGATGGTCGAGGGGCTGAAGCTCGCGGCGCAGACCTTCACCAAGGATGTCAAACAATTGTCCTGCTGCGCAGGATGAAAGGAGATGGGACCATGAAGCTCGCCCCATTTATAGAACGTCTCACTTCGGTCAATCGTACCAAGGGTACTGCAGATCTCTTGGTCCCACTACTGCGGGAACTCGCCAAGGGGCGTCCGGTTTCACGAACGACACTTGCCGGGATTCTCGACTGGCCCGCTGAGCGAGTGGCCGCCGTACTCGAACAGGCCACCAGTACCGAATATGACAACGATGGGAACATCATCGGCTACGGCCTTACCTTGCGCGAGACTTCGCATGTCTTTGAAATTGACGACCGTCGTCTGTATGCCTGGTGCGCGCTGGATACCTTGATGTTTCCGGCGCTGATAGGCCGTACAGCTCGCGTCTCATCGCATTGCGCTGCAACCGGAGCACCCGTTTCACTCACGGTTTCATCCAGCGAAATACAGGCTGTCGAACCTGCCGGCATGGCAGTGTCCCTGGTACTACCGCAGGAAGCAGCCGACGTTCGTCAGTCCTTCTGTTGCCATGTACATTTCTTTGCATCTGTCCCGACGGCGGAGGATTGGGCCTCCAAGCATCAAGGATTGACGATTGTAAGCGTCCACGAGGCTTTCGGCTTGGGCCAGGAGCTTAATCGACATCTGTTGCAGACCATGTCATCGAGGACACCGTGATCGGATATCGACCCAATGTCCTACGGCACCGGCATCGGATTCGCAGCGCGCAGATTGAACTCGGCGAAACGGTATATGCATTGCCGTGAACCGACCAAAAGGAGGTGTTCGATGAACGCCTACACGGTGTCCCGGCTGGCCATTGATGCCGGGGTGAGCGTGCATATCGTGCGCGACTACCTGCTGCGCGGACTGCTGCGGCCGGTGGCGTGCACCCCAGGCGGCTACGGCTTGTTCGATGATGCGGCCTTGCAACGGCTGTGCTTCGTGCGGGCTGCCTTCGAAGCGGGCATCGGCCTCGATGCGCTGGCGCGGTTGTGCCGGGCACTCGATACGGCGGACGGCGACCAGGCCGCAGCGCAGCTTGTCGTGCTGCGCCAGTTCGTCGAACGCCGGCGCGAAGCGTTGGCCGATCTGGAAGTGCAGTTGGCCACCATGCCGACCGAACCGGCACAGCACGCGGAGAGTCAGCCATGAACGGCCCCGAGCGTTTGCCGACCGAGACACACAAGCCGTTCACCGGCTACCTGTGGGGCGCGCTGGCCGTTCTCACCTGTCCCTGCCATTTGCCGATTCTCGCCGTTGTGCTCGCGGGGACGACGGCCGGCGCGTTCATCGGGGAGCATTGGGGTATTGCAGCCCTCACGCTGACCGGCTTGTTTGCTCTGTCCGTGACACGGCTGTTGCGGGCCTTCAGGAGTGGATCATGACCTCTTCCCTGCCAACCGGTTGGACTGCGACGCAATTAGCGCAGGCGGCTGAGCGCGGGCAGCTTGAGCTTCACTACCAGCCGATTGTCGACTTGCGCAGTGACCATATTGTCGGTGCGGAAGCCCTGTTGCGCTGGCGGCATCCGACGCTCGGAATGTTGCCGCCGGGCCAGTTCCTGCCCATGGTCGAATCGTCCGGCCTGATGCCTGAAATCGGTGCTTGGGTGCTGGGCGCAGCCTGCCGCCAAATGCGCGAGTGGCTACCGCTGCAATGGAGGCCGTTCCGTCTGGCCGTCAACGTGTCGGCCAGTCAAGTGGAGCCAGATTTTAGTGACCAGGTGCAACGGATATTGGCGGATACGGGCTTGCCCGCCGAGTATTTGGAGATCGAGCTGACCGAATCGGTCGCCTTCGTCGCCCCGGCGATCTTCCCCATGCTGGAAACCTTGCGACAGGTTGGCGTGCGTTTTGCCGCCGATGACTTCGGTACGGGTTATTCCTGCCTGCAACATTTGAAGTGCTGCCCGATTACCACGCTCAAGATTGATCAGTCGTTCGTTGCGGAACTCGAGGACGACGCCCGCGACCAGACCATCGTGCGCGCTGTGATCCAGCTTGCGCATGGGCTGGGTATGGACGTGGTGGCCGAAGGCGTGGAGACCACCGCCAGCCTCGCGCAGTTACGGCAAGCAGACTGCGACGCGGTGCAGGGCTATCTCTTCGCCAGGCCAATGCCGCCGGTGGCATTCATCGGCTTCGTCAACCAATGGAGGGGTGCCACCATGAATGTCAACGAACCGGCCACCAGTTGCTGCGTGTGCTGCAAGGAAATTCCGCTCGATGCTGCCTTCACCCCGGAAGGGGCCGAATACGTCGAGCATTTCTGCGGTCTGGATTGCTATGTACGCTTTCAGGCACGCGCCAAGGCTGCGACAGAATCAAGAGGGCAACTTTCCGATGGCGACAAGGCGATCAACAAGCCGGTAGGCTAACCCGGTCATTGCAATGGTGAGGCAGAGACCAAATCGAGCCATGCGTGTAATTTGGTGACATTCGCTACAGCGAAGTCACGCAGTCCCAATTAACGCTTGACTTTGGAGTAGTGGGAACTTTCGCCCAGCGCAAGGAAATCGTCAAACTGTTCGGTTAGGTCAGCCAACATGGAGTTACGTCATCTTCGTTGTTTTATCGCAGTGGCCGAAGAGTTGCACTTCGCCCGTGCGGCCGAGCGTCTGCACATCGAGCAGTCGCCGTTGTCGCGGACTATCAAGGAACTGGAGTCCTACTTGGCCGTGCAGTTGTTCGAGCGGACGACACGCCGCACGCGGTTGACCTGGGCGGGTAAAGTCTTTCTGGAGGAGACACATCGCATCTTCTCAGCTATCGACCAAGCCAAAGCCAGTGTTAAGGCAGCGGCTACCGGTTACCACGGCCGCCTGCGTATCGCACTGTCCGATGGCATCGCCCAGCCACGACTATCGGCTTTGCTGGCACAGTGCCGCGAGGATGAACCAGAGGTAGAGATTCGCTTGTCGAAAACACCGCTGTCGCAGCAGATCAAGGGGCTGAACAGTGACCTGTATGACGCGGGGTTTGCACAATCCGATGAAGTGGGCGAAGGCATCATCGCTGAGGCTATCTGGAGTGAGCCTTTGGTGATCGCTGTACCAGCGCGCCATCCGCTCCTGGTGCACCGGCGCATCCCGCTCGACGAAGTATTGCGCTATCCGCTGGTGCTGTGCCATCCCGAAACCTGCGAGGGCTTCTGGCAGCAAGTCAAGCGAGTGCTGCGCACGGTGGATGTTAAGCCCATCGTAGCGGATCGTGTGCCAACCCTGGACTTGATGATGACCTTGGTGGCCGCTGGTTACGGCTTGGGGTTCGCAGGCGAAAGCCAGATTGCAGCTTGCCGCAATCCTGATGTGATCGCCCGTCCACTGGCCGGCCGTTCGCCGATGCTGACCACCTACCTGCTGCGCCCAGACACTGAACCTTCCGAGCAGTTGAGCCGCTTCATCGACAGGGTGAGTCCTGTCGGTGACCAAGCATCGAATCCCCCCATCATTCAATGAGAGGCCATGCCATGAAGATAATTACTACCCTAATGCTCGCGGTACTGCTGACCGCGTGCGGCCAGTCCGCGCCCACGGAAACTGTCGAATCGTTGGCCGCCAACCCCGAGCGGTTAAAGGAACTGCGCAAGCAATGCAAGGCCAATCGTGCCAAGCTGGGCGATGCGCTGTGTAATGCAGTGGCCGAAGCGACACACGAGCGCTTCATTGGCAATGGCACACCGTACACGCCCGAGCCGACACCGAAGAACTGATCGCTTCGCGCAGATTGCGGCGCCGCGACCGGAAGATACCAATCGTGTGACTTCGTTTGTACCTATTCTTCGCGTCGGCAAAAAAACCTTCAAAAAATCACCATACACGCCGCAATGCGCATCCGCTTGCGGCGTTTTTCTTGTCTACGCCCCTGCTGGAAATCTTTCTTTTTCTCCTTGAATTGTGCCGATAACGGTCTTTGACCGGCACTGAGTTGACACCGAACCTCACGTTTGCGGCACGTCTTTGTGCGCGCGAGGTGCAGGAGAAATTCGGAGGTCAGGATGCAAGGGACCAGTGTGCTGTTCGGTCAGGTGCTGACGGTGTTCAGCATCGTCATAGCCGGCGTGTGGGGTGCCACACAATGGACCGCCGCTGCCCTGGGTTATCAGCTACGCCTTGGCACTCCCTGGTTCGACTTCTTCGGTACGCCGGTCTATCACCCTTGGCGTCTGTTCGAGTGGTGGTTCGTTTTCGACGCTTACGCGCCGCATGTCTTCAACACGGGTGGCGCCATCGCCGGCGCCAGCGGCATGGTTGCCGTGGTGGTGGCGATTAGCATGTCGATCTGGCGCTCGCGGCAGTCCAAGCTGGTCACTACCTACGGCTCTGCACGCTGGGCCGATGCCGAGGAAATCCGCAAGGCCGGGCTGACCGGCCCGGCCGGCGTCTTCCTGGGTCTGCATGACCGCCAATATCTGCGCCATGAAGGACCGGAACACGTCCTGACCTTCGCGCCTACACGCTCGGGCAAAGGCGTGGGGTTGGTGGTGCCGACGCTGTTGTCATGGCCAGCATCCGCAGTTATCCACGACATCAAGGGCGAAAACTGGAACATCACCGCTGGCTGGCGCTCGCGCTTCTCACACTGCCTGCTGTTCAACCCCACTGATCCGAAGTCGGCCGCGTACAACCCACTGCTGGAAGTCCGACGCGGCGCGCATGAAGTGCGCGACGTGCAGAACATCGCCGACATCCTGGTCGATCCCGAAGGTGCGCTGGAGCGCCGCAACCACTGGGAAAAGACTTCGCACGCATTGCTGGTCGGCGCGATCCTGCATGTGCTCTATGCGGGCGAAGACAAGACGCTGCGCGGCGTCGCGAACTTTCTGTCCGATCCGGCATGCCCGTTCGAGCTGGCGCTGCACCGGATGATGACGACGCGGCACCTGGGCAGTGATGAAGGCGGTAGACCGCATCCTGTCGTCGCATCGGCCGCACGCGAAGTGCTCAATAAGAGCGACAACGAACGTTCGGGTGTGTTGTCCACGGCCATGTCCTTCCTGGGTCTGTACCGCGACCCCACCGTGGCCGAAGTGACCTCGCGCTGTGACTGGCGCATTGCTGACCTGATTTCTGCCGAACATCCGGTGTCGCTGTACCTAGTGGTTCCGCCTTCGGACATTAGCCGCACCAAACCCTTGATCCGCCTGATCCTCAACCAGATTGGCCGGAGGCTCACCGAATCGCTGGACGGCAGCGATGGCATCGAACGCAAGCACAAGCTGCTGCTGATGCTCGATGAGTTCCCAGCGCTGGGGCGCCTGGACTTCTTCGAGTCAGCCTTGGCCTTCATGGCCGGCTACGGCCTGCGCGCCTTCCTGATTTCGCAGTCGCTCAACCAGATCGACAAGGCCTACGGCCAGAACCATTCGATCCTCGACAACTGCCATGTGCGCGTGACCTTTGCCACCAACGACGAGCGCACGGCCAAACGCATCTCCGAAACGCTGGGCACAGCCACCGAACTGCGCGCACAGCGCAACTACGCGGGCCATCGCCTCGCGCCTTGGTTGGGACACCTTATGGTGTCGCGCCAAGAGACGGCACGGCCACTGCTGACGCCTGGCGAAGTCATGCAACTGCCACCGGATGAATCGGTTGTGATGGTTTCCGGCCATGCGCCGATCAAGGCCAAGAAGCTGCGCTATTACACCGACGCCAATTTCAAGCGGCGTGTTCTGCCGCCTCCCACCTTGACGCCGGGGCGCTACGCCGACGTGCCTGCCGCACGCGCCGACGACTGGAGTGCCCTGGCCATCCCCGCTATGCCAGCCACATCCGCCACGGCTGGACTGAGTGAATCGGCCGATGACGGCGGCCCGCGCCAGCAGCCGGAGCTGTCCGAGGTCGCCACTTACAGCCTCGAATCCGACCAGCCTAGCAGCGACCTGTCGCTGCTCGATGACGACGACTTACCGCTTCCCCTCCCATCCCAGCTAGACCCGCGCTTGCAGCGCACGGCACGGCTGGCCGCTCTCGACCCTGACGACGGAATCCAGCTATGACCCAAGCCCGCTTGAATCTCTTTATTCAACCCGACCACGCCAAGCGCCTGGACGAACTGGCCACCAAGAAAGGCGTGTCCAAGTCGTCCATCGTCGCGGCGGCGCTGGCGTCCTGGCTGTCGCCGGACGCTGGCGACCAGCGCGAGGCGGCCACCGCCAAACGGCTGGATCGGCTGTCGCGCCAGTTCGAACGTCTGGAGCGTGACCAGAACATCCTGATCGAGACGCTGGCGCTGTACGTACGCTACTACCTTACGGTCAGCACGCCGGTGCCGGAGGCGCATCAGGAAGCCGCGAAAGCCCAGGGCAAGGCTCGCTTCGAGCAGTTCATCGAACAGCTCGGCCGGCATCTGCTGCGCGGGCGCAGCCTAGTCAAGGAGGTCTATGAAGAAATCCAACCCGATGCTGCACGGCTGGCAGAAGCAGCGATGCAGGAGGACGGATCATGAATGCCGTCCCGAAAGACCAGCCGCCATCATCCGCTGCCACATCGCTGGACCGGCGTATCCGCATGCTGCGCACGGCGATGGGGCCGCTGATCGCCGCCGCGCTGGAAGACCCGGACGTGGTGGAGATCATGCTCAACCCGGACGGCTCCTTGTGGATTGATCGCCTGTCGTCGGGCCGCTCGCCGACCGGCGTCAAGCTGTCCGAGGCTGATGGCGAACGCATCATCCGGCTGGTTGCCGCCCATGTCGGCACCGAGGTGCATCTCGGCCAGCCGCTGCTGACCGCCGAGTTGCCGGAAACGGGTGAGCGCTTCGAGGGCATCCTGCCGCCCGCCGCGCCGGGGCCGGCCTTCGCCTTGCGCAAACGCGCCGTGAGCATCATTGGCCTGGAGCGCTATGTCGCGGACGGCATCCTTACCGAGGAGCAAGCCGAGTTCCTGCGCCGCGCGGTGCGAGAGCGGCAGAACATCCTGATCGCTGGGGGCACCAGCACCGGCAAGACCACGCTGGCCAACGCCTTGCTAGCCGAGATCGCCGCCACCGGCGACCGAGTGCTGGTACTCGAAGACACCGTGGAGCTGCAGTGTGCCGCCCGCGACCACGTATCGCTACGCACGAGGGCCAACGTAGTGTCGATGGCCGAACTGGTGCGGGCCACGATGCGGCTGCGGCCTGATCGCGTGATCGTCGGCGAGGTGCGCGGCGGCGAAGCACTGGACCTCATCAAGGTCTGGGGCACCGGCCACCCCGGCGGTATCGCCACCATCCATGCCAGCTCCGCCCACGGCGCGCTGCTGCGCCTGGAGCAATTGATCCTCGAAGTCGCGTTGACACCGCCGCGTGCACTGATCGCCGAGGCGGTGAACGTCGTCGTCTTCATCGCCGGTCGCGGCCGCGCCCGCCATGTTCAGACCATTGCCCGCGTTGTCGGTTTCGACGGCCACGGCTACCAGCTCGACGACGCGCTCGCGCCGCCGCTTCCAACCCTTTCGCTCCCTTCTTCAACCACTCCAGGAGAACTGCCATGACGCACGCCGTATTTTCGACTTTCCGCTTTTCTGTAAATCCGCATCTGCGGCTGGCGTTGCACGTTGCCGTGCTCGCCGCGCTGATGCTGTGCCTGGCAACGACTGCCCACGCGGCCGGCTCCAGCATGCCCTGGGAAGGGCCGCTGCAATCCATCCTTGAATCGATCCAGGGGCCGGTTGCCCGGATCGTGGCGGTAATCATCATCATTTCCACCGGCCTGGCCTTGGCTTTCGGCGATACGTCGGGTGGCTTTCGCAAGCTGATCCAGATCGTGTTCGGGCTGTCCATCGCGTTCGCCGCTTCCTCGTTCTTCCTGTCGTTCTTCTCGTTCTCGGGCGGGGCGGTGGTCGCATGAGTGCCCCCAACGAATTCGATGCGGGCTTCGCCAGTGGTTTCGAGATTCCGCTACATCGCTCGCTGACCGAACCGATCCTGCTGGGCGGCGCACCGCGCACCGTGGCGATCGCCAACGGCACGCTGGCTGCCGCCGTTGGCTTGGGCCTGCAACTGTGGATTCCCGGTCTGGTGCTGTGGATCGTCGGCCATTCGTTGGCGGTCTGGGGTGCGCGGCTCGATCCCCAGTTCATGGCCGTGTTCGCCCGGCACATCAAGCACCGCCCACTGCTGGACGTGTGAGACCGACAAGGAGAACACGCCATGATGAATCTCGCTGAATACCGCAAGCGTCCCGCGCTGCTGGCCGACTGGCTGCCCTGGGCCGGACTGGTCGCGTCGGGCCTCGTGCTCAACAAGGACGGCTCGTTCCAGCGCACGGCGCGCTTTCGCGGGCCGGACCTGGACAGCGCCACGCAGGGCGAACTGATCGCCACGTCGGCGCGTTTGAACAACGCACTGCGCCGGTTGGGATCGGGCTGGGCCTTGTTCGTGGAAGCCGAGCGGCGCACCGCCGCAGATTACCCAAAGTCGGATTTTCCTGAACCGCTATCCTGGCTGGTGGACGAAGAGCGTCGGGCCTCGTTCGAGGAAGACCATAGCCATTTCGAGAGCAGCTACCACCTGACGCTGGCGTACCTGCCAGCCGAGGAATCTCGCGCCCGCGCGGCCAAGCTGCTGTACGAGAACACGCCGCAAGGCGGCGTGGACTGGCGCGAGCGGCTGGAATCGTTTGTCTCGGAGACGGATCGCTTCTTTGACCTGCTTGATGGCGTCATGCCGGAGATTGATTGGCTGGACGACAGCCAGACGCTGACCTATCTGCATGCGACCGTTTCGACGCGGCGCTATCGGGTGGCGGTGCCAGAGCATCCGTTCTACATCGATGCCTTGCTGGCCGATTGCGCTTTGGTAGGAGGTTTGGCTCCCATGCTGGGCGACCAGCACCTGCGCGTGGCATCGGTGCGCGGTTTCCCCACCTCGACCTGGCCGGGGCTGCTGGATGATCTCAACCGGCTCGGCTTCGCCTACCGCTGGTCCACACGCTTCCTCTGCATGGACAAGTCCGAAGCAGAAAAGGAACTCACGCGCCTGCGCCGCCAGTGGTTCGCCAAGCGCAAGAACGTGGTGGCGCTGCTGCGTGAAACCATCTTCCAGCAGGAAAGCCCGCTGGTCGATACCGACGCCTCGAACAAGTCAGCGGATGCCGATGCGGCCCTGCAGGAGCTAGGTAGCGATCAAGTCGCCTTCGGCTATGTCACTGCAACGGTGACGGTTCTCGACACCGATCCTTCGGTCGCGGATGAAAAACTGCGCCGGATCGAACGTGTCATCCAGGGCCGCGGCTTCGTCACAATCCCGGAAACGCTGAATGCCGTGGACGCCTGGCTGTCCTCGATTCCGGGCAATGCCTACGCCAACGTGCGACAACCGATCATCTCGACGCTGAACCTGGCGCACCTGATGCCTGTATCGGCGGTGTGGGCCGGACAGGAGCGCAATGGGCATCTCGATGGGCCGCCGCTGATTGTGACGCGCACCGATGGCGCCACGCCGTTCCGGCTGGTGACGCACATTGGCGACGTGGGCAACACACTGGTGGTCGGACCCATCGGCATGGGCAAGTCGGTGTTGTTAGCGACCTTGGCGATGCAGTTCCGCCGCTATCCCGGCTCGCGCATCTTTGCTTTTGACATGGGGCGTTCAATGCGCGCCACCATCCTGGGACTTGGGGGCGAACACTACGACCTGGGCGCTGACGGCGAGATTGCTTTCCAGCCGCTGGCCCGCATCGACCAGGAGGGCTACCGCACTTGGGCCTCCGAGTGGCTCGAAGGTCGGTTGCTGCATGAAAGCGTGACCGTCGGACCGGAAGAAAAGGCCGCTATCTGGTCGGCGCTGGGGAGTCTTGCAGGTGCGCCGGTGGAGCAGCGCACCTTGACCGGGCTGTCGGTACTTCTGCAATCCAACGCGCTGCGCCAAGCCTTGCAACCCTACGTACTCGGCGGAGCGCACGGCAAGCTGCTGGACGCAGACTCGGATCGCCTGGGTTCAGGTTCCGTGCAGTGCTTCGAGATGGAAGAACTGATGCACAGCAAGGCCGCGACGCTGGCGGTGTTGGGCTATCTGTTCGCGCGCTTCGATGAACGCTTCGACGGCGCGCCGACCTTGCTCATTCTGGACGAAGCCTGGCTGTTCCTCGATGACCCGGTGTTTGCCGCGCGCATCCGCCAGTGGCTCAAGACGCTGCGCAAGAAGAACGTCAGCGTCATCTTCGCCACGCAGTCCCTGGCCGACATCAAGGATTCGGTCATCGCGCCTGCGATCATCGAGAGCTGCGCGAGCCGCATCTTCTTGCCCAACCCGCAGGCGACCGAACCGCAGATCAAGGTGATCTACGAAGGCTTCGGTTTGAACCGCCGCCAGATCGACATCGTGGCCGAGGCGGTTCCCAAGCGCGACTACTACTACCAGTCTCGGCTGGGCAATCGCTTGTTCGACCTGGATCTGGGGCCGGTCACGCTGGCCTTTGCCGGCGCCTCGACGTCGCAGGACCAGCGTGACATTGATGCGGTCTTCCACTCAGTGCCTCCTTCCGACTTCGCAGCCGCTTGGCTGCGCCATCGCGGCCTCGACTGGGCCGCCGACCTTGTTCCGTCCTTTCCGTCCTATTCATCCACCCCACAGGAGTACACATCATGAAAAAAACCATCCTCGCCATGGCCGTCGCAACGTTGGTGACCGTCATGCCTGCCGCACACGCGCAGTGGGTCGTGATCGATCCGTCCAACCTGGCCCAGAACATCATGACCGCCGCACGCTCGCTGGAGCAGATCAACAACCAGATCAGACAGCTCCAGAACCAGGCGCAGTCGCTGATGAACGAGGCGAAGAACCTCACCGGCTTGGACTTCAGTGTATTGAATGAATTGCGCGCGTCGCTGTCGGCCACGAACCAACTGATCCAGCAGGCGCAGGGCCTGGCGTTCAACGTATCGCAGATGGAGACTGAATTCCAGCGGCTCTACCCCGATGCGTATTCTGCCTCCATCTCGGGAAACCAGATGGCGACCGATGCGCGTTCGCGCTGGCGCAACTCGCTGGAAGCGCTGCGCACCGCGACCAAGGTGCAATCGCAGGCGGTGCAGAATTTCGCATCCGACGAGCAGACACTGACCGACCTGGTGAACCGCAGCCAGTCGGCCGTAGGTGCGCTGCAAGCCACGCAGGCCACCAACCAACTGCTGGCCTTGCAAGCGCGACAAGCCATCCAGGCGCAGCAACTGCAAATCACCCAAGATCGGGCCACCGCGCTGGAGCAGGCGCGCGTCGTTGCCGTGCAGGAGCGTGCCCGCGAGGTGCGGCGTCGCTTCATCGGAGACGGCACGCCATACACGCCGCAGACCGTCGATTTCTACGGTCGTTGAGGGGATGCCATGAACGACGTTTCCATCATCGATCATTTCCTCAACGTCTTCTCGCGCTACATCGACTCCGGTTTCGGTTTGCTGCGAGGAGAAGTTGCCTATCTGACCGCCACGCTAGTGGTGATCGACATGACGCTGGCCGGGCTGTTCTGGGCCATGAGCCATGCCAGCGGTGGCGGCGACGACATCATGGGCAAGCTCATCAAGAAGGTGCTGTATGTGGGGGCCTTCGCCTACATCATCGGCAACTTCAATTGGCTGGCTGGCATCGTGTTCCGGTCTTTCTCCGGGCTGGGGCTGCTGGCGTCTGGTTCGACGATTTCGCAGGCCGAGTTCCTGCAGCCGGGCCGGCTGGCCAAGGTCGGCATCGATGCCGGTGCGCCGATCTTGGCGCAGATCAGCGAGGTGGCGGGATTTCCTGAAGTATTCGTGAACATTGACGTGGTCGTCGTGTTGTTCCTGGCCTGGCTGGTGCTGATCGTGAGTTTCTTCGTGCTCGCGGTGCAGCTCTTCGTCACCTTGATCGAATTCAAGCTGACCACGCTTGCAGGCTTCGTGCTGGTGCCGTTTGCATTGTGGAACAAGACTTCGTTCCTGGCTGAAAAGGTGTTGGGCAACGTGGTGTCGTCGGGCATCAAGGTGCTGGTGCTGGCGGTCATCGTGGGGATAGGCACGGGCCTGTTCGCCGAATTTCGGACGCCACCGGGTGCAGACCCGTCCATTGATTACGCGCTGACCATCATGCTGGCAGCGCTGGCGATGCTGGGTCTCGGTATCTTCGGACCGGGCATCGCGACTGGACTGGTGTCCGGGGCGCCGCAGTTGGGTGCTGGTGCTGTTGCGGGAACTGCCTTGGGTGCCGCTGGAGCAGCGGTCGCAGTGGGAGTCGCCACCACGGGCGTCGGTAGCGCCGTCGCAGCCGGTGCGCGTATGGCGCCGGGTGCCGTAAAGATGGCCGCGAGTGGTGCCCGCTCAATGGCCTCGACCGCCAGTAGCGCGAAGTCCGCATTCCAGGCCGGTTCTGCCGGTGCCGGTGGTGGCATCAAGGGCGCGGCGGCGGGTCTGGGCAACGTCGCCAAGACGGGCGCGCAATCGGTGGGGCAAAAGGTCGCCGCTGGAGCCAAGTCGATGAAGGATCGGGCTGCGGCGGCCGTCAGGCCAGATGCCCCTGCATCCGAGGATGGTGCTGCCGGTGGTGCGAATGGCCCGACGACTCAAGGCGGTGCCGATGCCGCGCCAGCCGACACCCAACAACCCGCTTGGGCCAAGCGCCTGCATCGTCGCCAGCAGATCAGCCATGCCGCCTCGACCGTCGCCCACACGCTGCGCGGTGGGGATGGCGGCGGCTCAGGCAGTAGCCCCAGCCTGCACGACCCCTCGGATTCATAAGGAGAACATCTCATGCGATTCAAACGTTCATTGGTGCGCTATGCGGACACGCCACAGCCTGCCACCCCGTATCAATCCGCTGAGCAGGTCTGGGATGACCGTATCGGTTCGGCCCGTGCGCAGGCAAAGAACTGGCGGCTGATGGCTTTCGGTTGTTTGGTGCTGGCTTTGCTGATGGCGGGCGGCCTGGTCTGGCGCTCGGCGCAATCCATCGTCACGCCCTTTGTGGTGGAGGTGGACAGTGCTGGGCAAGTGCGCGCTGTCGGCGAAGCCGTCACGCCGTACAAGCCCAACGATGCACAGACGGCGCATCACCTGGGGCGCTTCATCACACTGGTGCGTTCGCTGTCCATCGACCCCATCGTCGTGCGCCAGAACTGGCTCGACGCCTACGACTACACCACCGACCGCGGCGCGGCCGTGCTCAACGACTACGCGCGTACCAATGACCCGTTTGCGCGAGTGGGCAAAGAGTCGGTGACGGTGCAGATCACCAGCATCGTGCGCGCCAGCGATGCGTCATTCAACGTGCGCTGGACTGAGCGCCGCTATGTCAACGGCGCAGCCGCCGGCTTGGAACGTTGGACGGCGGTTGTGTCCATCGTGCTGCAAACGCCGCGCACCGAAGAGCGCTTGCGCCGCAATCCGCTGGGCATCTACGTCAATGGTCTGTCGTGGAGCCGTGAACTCGATTCTTCCGAAGGAGCCAAACCATGAAACCGACTTTGCGCATTTACGTATTTTTGTCCCTACTGGTAGCCCTTGCCGGGTGCGCCACGCAAGGCAAGCCGCCGCCGACCATCACGCTGGATGAGGCGGTGCAGGCGCAGCCTTTGCCGGAGTCGCCCAAGTCTGTTGAAGTGGTGACTGTTCCGCAGCCGTTGCCACTGCCCGAGCAGTTGAAGCCCTTGCCGGGACATGGCGATGAAAAGTCCGCGCCAGAACCTGCCGACGAGAAGCTGCGCGTGTCCCGCGCCAATCAGGAGGCGCGCATCGCGCCGACTCGCGAGGGCTACGTCAATGCGATCCAGGTGTGGCCATTCACTGATGGCGCGCTGTACCAGGTCTATGCCAGTCCGGGCCGGGTGACCGTGGTTTCGCTTCAACCCGGCGAGGAACTGGTGACGGTTGCGGCTGGCGATACCGTGCGCTGGATCGTGGGCGACACGTCCAGCGGTACGGGTGCTGACCTGCGCGTAAGCGTGCTAGTCAAACCTACGCGCAGCGGCCTCAAGACCAATTTGGTTGTGACGACCAACCGGCGCACCTATCTGCTTGAGTTGACCTCGACCGAGAAGGCCTGGATGGCGTCCGTGTCCTGGGATTATCCGAAGGACCGCATGCTGGCCTTGCAGCGCCAGTCGCAGGCGGCGCAGATCGCTGCGCCGGTGGATGCCGGTTTGTTGCTGGAGAGAATTCGTTTCCGCTACGCGATTAGCGGCAGCAATCCGTCGTGGAAGCCATTACGTGCCTTTGACGATGGCGAGAAGGTCTATATCCAGTTTCCCGGCGGCATCGCACAGGGCGAGCTGCCGCCACTGTTCGTTATCGGCGCACAAGGTGATGGGCAACTGGTGAACTACCGCTTCCGTCCGCCGTATTACATCGTGGACCGGCTGTTCGGCGCGGCCGAACTGCGCCTGGGTGCTGACAAGGGCGACGTGGTGCGTATCGAGCGCACGGATGGGATTGTGAGCGTGACGCGGAGGAACTGACCATGAGCCAAGCGAACAATGCCCCTGGCACACCGGTGTCAGATGTGCCGCCCAAGGTGGCTCCCGAGAACGTGGCTCTGCGTGCCCAGCCGCGTCCGGTCACACGCTTGAACCGGCGTATGCTGGCCGTCCTCGTTGGCGGGCTGGCGACCGCCGTGCTCGGCGGCACTATCTGGTCGCTGCAAGCTACGCAGCGCCGAGGTGCTGGCGACCAGAAAGAGCTGTTCAACGTCGATCGCGTGTCGCGTTCCGAAGGGCTTGATCAACTGCCAGCCGACTATTCCAAGCTGCCGCCGACCTTGCCAGCAGTGCCGCAGCTCGGCACGCCGTTGCCGGGCGATCTGGGCGGGCCGATCCACAAGGCCGAGCAGCAATCCCAAGGCTACGGTGCCCCGCCATCTGGCCGTGATCCGGCCGAAGCCGAACGCCTGGCACGCTTGAAGCAGGCCGAGGAAGCAGCGGCTTCGTCGGTGTTCTTCCGGTCAAGTGCTCAGAAGGTTGCCGCTTCCGCGTCAGCGCAGGCTGCACCTGCCGCCCCTGCGTCGGCGAACGCCGCCTTCGATCCGATGGCGGCCGGACCAGCTTCAACCGCCGCGCAGTCGGCCGACCCCACCGCCGTGCAGAATCGGCAAGAGCAGAAGGAAGGATTTTTGAACAAAGCCGGTTCTACGGAAACCCGCAACTCCGGCAACCTGCAAATGCCCGCATCGCCGTACCAGGTCATGGCCGGCACGGTCATCGCCGCCGCGCTGGTCACGGGCATCAAGTCGGACCTGCCGGGCGATGTGATCGCCACGGTGACGGAGCCGGTCTACGATACGGCCACCGGCAAGTACATGCTGATCCCGCAAGGCTCGCGCTTGCTGGGCAAATACAACAGCCAGGTGAGCTATGGACAGAGCCGCGTGCAGGTGGTGTGGAATCGCGTCATCCTCCCGGATACGTCCTCGTTCCAGCTCGACAAACTGGTCGGCACCGATCCGGCCGGCTATGCGGGCCTGGAGGATGGCGTTGATTGGCATTGGGATCGCGTCTTTGCCGGTGCTGCGCTGACCACCTTGCTGGGCGTCGGTGCCGAACTGGCCGCACCGGAGAACCGCAACGGCGGCGACCGCGTGGTCATCGCCGGACGCGACAGCCTGAAGGACAGCGTGAACCAGGCGGGCCAGGAGATGACCCGGCGCAACATGAATATCCAACCGACGCTGACCGAGCGACCCGGCTTGCCGGTGCGCGTCATTGTCAACCGGGATCTGGTGCTGCGGCCATACCAACCACTTTTTTTCAATAGGGGGAAATCGCGATGAGTACGCCGATCAAGAAGCTGCGGCTCGGGCCGCTCCCGAAGACGGAAAGCACGAAGCTGACTTTTGCCTGCTCCGTTGGCTTGAAAGCTGACCTCGACCGCTATGCGGCGTTGCACGCGCAAGCCTACGGCGAATCAGTGGACGCGGTGACGTTGATTCCGCACATGCTGGAGGCGTTCATAGCGGGGGATCGGGGATTCAAGAAAAGGGAGGCATCAAAGCCGGCGACGCAGAAGCCACCCCAGCGAGAGGCAACACCTCCGTAGGCGAAGTCAGTGCCGAAAGTACCCTCGAACGCGCAATCTCAGGACTGCGCGTTCGCATTTGGGGATCAGCCTTATGTTTATGTATTGGCGGGCATATGATTACGGAGGAAGCGGCCGAAGCTTCCATCCGTGTTACCCGCTGTGGCACGCCGAGACCCGCAACCGCTAGACTCCTATGTGGCCCCCAGCCTACAAACCGACCGTGGGCTCAAGGCGCTCAGAAGCAGTCTAAACTGTTGGTTTATATGGGTTTTTAGCGTCCTGTTCGCCATCAAAAATAACTTGACAGCGGACATTTTTTATTGTCTGGACGGCTTGGCCAGGCTTTTGTGGCGCGTCATTCCGCAAGGCTTGGTGCTATACTTATCAAATGCAACACAGATTCCCTTTCCTGCAACTTCTGCATTGGTGGCGCACCTGATTCAGGTGGCCCGCTTTTACACAGCTTTGCAGTACAGCTTTTGTCAATGTGATGCCGCCGGTCTTGGCGGCATTGTTGTTTGGTGTTCGACGAGACTGGCAGCGTTCCGAAATTACCGGAGTGACCATGTCTTTGAATGTTTCACCTGCATCCGCATCCCCTGATTCCCCTGTCGCCGCGCGGCCCATCGTCCTGGCCGGCGACCGTCCGACCGGTCCCTTGCATCTCGGCCATTACATCGGCTCGCTGGTCTCGCGCGTGCAGTTGCAGAACGACGCCAGCCAGTTCCTGCTGCTGGCCGATACCCAGGCCATGACCGACAACGTCGGCCGCCATCAGAAAGTCACTGAAAACGTGGTTGAAGTCGCGCTCGACTATCTGGCCGTCGGCATCGATCCGGAAAAATCCACCATTTTCATCCAGTCGCAAGTACCTGAGCTGTACGAGCTGTCGATGCATCTGCTGAACCTCGTGACGGTGTCGCGCCTGGAGCGCAACCCGACCATCAAGGAAGAAATCCGACTGCGCGGCTTCGAACGCGACATCCCGGCCGGTTTTCTGACGTATCCCGTCAGCCAGGCGGCTGACATCAGCGCGTTCAAGGCCACGCTGGTGCCGGTCGGCAACGACCAGTTGCCCATGATCGAGCAAACCAACGAGCTGGTGCGCAAGTTCAACAGCGTGGTCGGCAGGGACGTGCTGGTCGAGTGCAAGGAAGTATTGTCGGAAGTCGGTCGCCTGCCAGGCATCGACGGCAAGGCCAAGATGAGCAAGTCGCTCGGCAACGCCATTGCGCTTGGCGCCACCCCTGACGAGATCAAGCAGGCGGTGCAGCGCATGTACACCGACCCCAACCATCTGCGCGTCGACGATCCCGGTCAGGTCGAAGGCAACGTGGTGTTCGCCTTCCTCGACGCTTTCGAGCCGGATCGCATTGCGCTGGAAGAACTGAAGCAGCACTATCGCCGCGGCGGTCTCGGCGACAGCGTCCTCAAGCGCCGCCTCGAAGGCCATCTGCAAGCTTTGCTGGAACCGATCCGCACGCGCCGCCAGCAATGGCAGCAGGACCGCGGCGAAGTGCTGGCGATTTTGCGTCGCGGCACCGAGCGCGCCCGCGCGGCGGCGGCGCAGACCGTCTCGGAAGTGCGCGGCGCGCTCGGCCTGAACTATTTCTGAACAGGCTCTAGCGCGGTTTGGGCGGCTTGCGGGCTTGTTTCAGCGGCAGCGACAACAACACCTCCAGGCCGCCGTTACGGTGATTGCGCAGGTTCAGCAAGGCGCCGTGATTTTCCGCGATATTGCGCGCAATGGTCAGGCCGAGACCGGTGCCGCCGGTATCGCGCGAGCGCGAGGTTTCAAGCCGGTGGAACGGCTCGAAAACCACTTCCAATTGATCTTCCGGAATGCCCGGGCCATGATCGCGGATGCAGATCAGCACGCGGCCAGGCAGCAGATCGTCCAGCGCAATCGAGACCTCGGCGCGCTGACCGTACTTGAACGCATTGTCGAGCAAATTCGTGAGGCAGCGGCGCAGCGCATTCGGCTGTGCGACGATGAAAGCGCGCGTGCTGCCGACCAGTTCGACCTGATGGCCGGCATCGGAAGCGTCGGCGCAAACGCTGTCGAGCAGCGAATCGATATCGAGGCGCTGCATCGATTCCGAAGAATCCATGCTGCGCGCCAAATCCAGCCCTTCACGCACCATGCCTTGCATCACTGCCAGGTCATCCACCAGCTTTTGTTGCAATTCCTTGTCGTCGACTTTTTCCAGCCGCAGTCGCAGCCGCGTCAGCGGCGTCTGCAAGTCGTGCGTGATCGCCGCCAGCATGTGCGTGCGATGCTGGATCTGGCGGCGAATGCGGGCCTGCATGGCGTTGAACGCCTCGGCCGCCTGGCGGATTTCGGTCGGACCTTTTACCGTCAGCGGAGGGTGGTCGATGTCGCGGCCCAGTTCGGTGGCCGCGCTTGCCAACTGCTTGATCGGGCGCGCCGCCATGCGCGCCACCACATAGGCCAGCATGGCGATCAATATCAGGAACAGCAGGATGTAAGGTGCGCCGGAATGGGTGATGCCGTTGCCGCGTCCGCGCAGCATCGGCGGTTCGCCCGGGATGTGCAGGCGCAGTCGCAACAGCGCCTTGTCCTTCAGGCTGACGTAGATGATGCGGCAGGTTTCCATGTGCGGCGGCCTGTCCAGCGGTCCGGGCGAATAGCCGGGCGGCCTGCGCGGCGCGCAATCGGTCTCGCGCTGGACCACGATCTGGCGATCCGCTCCCAGTCGCGATCGCAGAATGTCGGCCATTGTGCTCGCGCCGGGGTTGACGGTGTCGCCGACGCTGTTGACGAACGCGGCTTCAAAACCGAAGTTGCCGGCTGCCTGCAGGACCACCTGGCGCGCCTGCGGACTGATGTCGTCGAGCGCCAGCACGAACTGCTCAACGCGTTCGGCGACGTGCTGGTAGCGCAGTTCGCGCAAGGTGCTGCGCCGCTCGTTGGACGCCAGCCAAGTCGTCGCCACGGTAGCGACGATGATGCCCGCCAGCAGGATCAGGAAGACCCGGTTGGCCATCGAGCTGAAAAATGAGCTGAAAAACGAACCGAACAGATTCTTCATCCCGCATCGTCCATGATAACGGTGGTGGCCAACACATAACCTTCATTGCGGATGGTCTTGATGATGGTCGGGGTGCGCGCGTCGTCGCCAAGCTTCTGGCGCAGGCGGCTGATCTGGATATCGACCGAACGGTCAAACGGATCGGCTTCGCGGCCTTGCGTCAGTTCCAGCAACTGGTCGCGATTGAGGATGCGGTTAGGATGGTCGAGGAAGACTTTCAGCATGCGGAATTCCGCACCCGACAGCGCCACCACCACGCCGTCGCCGCTCAGCAGATGGCGTGCGGTCAGGTCCAGCGTCCAACCGGCGAAATGCATGGACTTGGCTTCCAGCCGGATCATGTTGGGCGGCAACGCCTGCGTGCGACGCAGCACGCTGCGGATGCGCGCGAACAATTCGCGCGGCTCGAAGGGTTTGGCGAGATAATCGTCGGCACCCATTTCCAGCCCGAGGATGCGGTCCAGCGGCTCGCCGCGCGCGGTCAGCATGATTACCGGTACGTTCGATTGCGCGCGCAGGTTGCGGCACAGCGTCAGGCCGTCCTCGCCCGGCAGCGTCAGATCGAGTACGATCAGGTCCACGCGCGATTCGTCCAGCACCTTGCGCATGTCGACGCCATTGGTCGCCGTCAGCGTGCGAAAACCGTTGGCGTCGAGATATTCCGCAAGCAAGGTACGGATTTCGCGGTCGTCGTCGACCACCAGAATGTGAGAATTTGTATCCATGGCAGCCATTATGACAATTCCGGAAAGCGAGGGGGACGCTGAATTGTATATTGGGATAACAGATGGTTCTCCAGACATAGAGCGAAACAAAGCGGTCGTCGGCATATACAAAGCGATACAAATCGCGCGACACGCGAAAAACCGCCGTTACACCGCGGCGGTTAAATGTGACCTGTGCAGATAGCACGACTATCACGAAAGGAATTACCATGTTGAATCTGAAAAAGCATCTCATGATCGGCGTCGCCGTCGTCGGTATCGGTTTGACAGCCATGTCGTCGTTCGCCCAGATGCCGCCGGCCGGCCGCCATGCGCCGACGCCAGAGCAGATCGCCAAGTTCGAGCAATATCGTGCCAAGCGCCTGGCGGCATTGCATGACAAGCTCAAGATCACCGCCGCCCAGGAAGCCGGCTGGAAGACTTTCCTCGACAAGACCGCCCCGCAGCGTCCGGCTACGCCGCCAGCCCGCCCGAGCAAGGACGAATGGGACAAGCTGACCGCACCGGAACGCATGGAGCGCCATCTGGACATGATGAAGACGATGGAAGCGCATATGACGGACCGCATCGCCGCCACCAAGGAGTTCTACGCCGTGCTGTCGCCGGAACAGCAAAAAGTGTTCGACCAGGAATTTCATAAAATGGAAGAACGCCGCTTCAAACACGGTCGTTTCGGCCGCGAACACGGTATGGGCGATGGTTTTGGGAAATAATACTTGTTTGTAATCAAGGCCTTGCGTATCTTCTTTGGTGCGCAAGGCCTTTTGGCTTTCTGGTCGGCATGAAGATAAGGGGATTCATCACAGTCTCGTCATGCTTCTGGACCATAATATCGGGCTGGCGTTTCCATGCCAGTCTGCGAGTGCATTTTGTGAAGACCTGCCAGCCGATTCCACGTCCCGGGCGGCAACGGGCTGATCTTCACCAAATGTCTTGATCAAAAACCGTTTCCTGCCTCCCAAGATGACTATCACACCAACTCCCGACAATAATCAAACGCCATCTTCCCCGTCGCCCAAGAAGTCGCCAGGATTGCTGAAACGCTGGTGGTTCTGGCTCTTGCTGATCGCCGTGATCGGCGGTGGCTATGCGTACTGGAACCACAAGCGGGCGGCGGCATCCGGCGGGCAGGCGCAGGGTGTGGCGGGACAACAGGGCAGCGGCAAAGGCAAGCGCGGCGGCCAGGGTGGCGGCATGGGCGGCTTCGGCGGCCTGGGATTGTCGCCGGTCGGTGTGGCGGTGGCCAGGACATCTGATGTCGATATTTATCTGACCGGCCTGGGCGGCGTCACGCCGACCGCGACCGCGACCGTGCGCAGCCGCGTCGACGGCCAGTTGATGAAATTGCATTTCAAAGAGGGGCAACTGGTCAAGGAAGGCGATTTGCTGGCCGAACTCGATCCGCGTCCTTACCAGGTCGCCGTCACCCAGGCGGAAGGCCAGTTGGCGCGCGACCAGGCTCTGTTGAGCGCCGCCCAGCTCGATCTGAAGCGCTACCGCACGCTGCTGGAGCAGGATTCCATCGCCAGCCAGCAAGTCGATACCCAGGCCGCGCTGGTCAAGCAATATGAAGGCACGGTCAAGTCCGACCAAGGCAACCTCGCCAGCGCGCGGCTGCAACTGACCTATTCGCGCGTGACCGCACCGGTCAGCGGGCGCCTCGGCCTGCGTCAGGTCGACATCGGCAACATCGTCCACTCCAGCGACACCAACGGCATCGTCATCATCACCCAGGTGCAACCGATCACGGTGGTGTTCAGCATCCCCGAAGACAACATCCCCGCCGTCATGAAGCAACTGCAGGCCGGCAAGAAACTGGCCACCGACGCCTGGGACCGCGACCAGAAGAACAAGCTGGCCGGCGGCATGCTGCTGACCATCGACAACCAGGTCGACGCCACCACCGGTACGGTCAAGCTGAAGGCCCAGTTTCCCAACACCGACTATGCCTTGTTCCCGAACCAGTTCGTCAACATCCGCATGCTGCTCGACGTCCGCCAGGGCGCGACGGTGATCCCGACGGCAGCGATCCAGCGCGGCTCCAAGGGTTTGTTCGTGTACGTGGTGAAGTCGGATAACACAGTCACCGTGCGCAATGTCAAGACCGGTCCTGCGCAGGGCGACATCACCGCGATTGAAGACGGCGTCGCCAGCGGTGAAACCGTCGTCGTCGACGGCATCGACCGCCTGCGCGAAGGCGCCAAGGTCGAGCCGGTCATGCGCGGCGGCGCCGACGATCCGGCCAACAAGCTGACCGAGAAAGCCGGTCCGCGCCGCCACAAGCGCGACGGCGCGGGAGCCGCCGGTGCCGCAGGCGCTCCGGCGACAGCCGATGCGCAGGGCGGCCAGAACATGACGCCCGAAGAACGCCAGAAGCGCTGGGCCGACATCAACAAACGCATCGATGCCGGCGAATTCGGCGAAGAAATCAGGAAGCTGCCGGAAGACCAGCGCCGCCAGCGCATGATGGAGCTGCGTCGCCAGCAACGCGGCAATAGCGAAGGCAACGCTCCGGCGGCCGCCGGCAACGGGAACACCGGCAATGCAAACAAATAAAGGCTGAAGCATGAATCCTTCACGCCTGTTCATCCTCCGGCCGGTCGCCACATCGCTGCTGATGCTGGCGATTTTGCTGGCCGGCATCGTCGCCTATAAACAACTGCCGCTGTCGGCATTGCCGGAAGTCGACTACCCGACCATCCAGGTCGTTACGCTGTATCCCGGCGCCAGCCCCGATGTCATGACCTCGTCCGTCACCGCGCCGCTGGAACGCCAGTTCGGCCAGATGCCGGGCCTGAACCAGATGTCGTCGACCAGCTCGGGCGGCGCCTCGGTGATCACGCTGCAATTCAACCTCGACCTCAGCCTCGACATCGCCGAGCAGGAAGTGCAGGCCGCGATCAACGCCGGCGGCAACCTGCTGCCGTCCGACTTGCCGGCGCCGCCGATCTACAGCAAGGTCAATCCGGCCGACACGCCCATCCTGACGCTGGCGGTGACGTCCAAGACGCTGCCGCTGCCCAAGGTGCAGGACCTGATCGATACGCGCCTGGCGCAAAAGATTTCGCAATTGTCCGGGGTCGGCCTGGTCAGCCTGTCCGGCGGCCAGCGCCCGGCCGTGCGCATGCAGTTGAATCCGCGCGCCATCGCCGCGCTGGGCATGAACCTGGATGACATCCGCACCGCCATCGGCAACGCCAACGTCAACCAGGCCAAGGGCAGTTTCGACGGTCCGGCGCGCGCCTCGACCATCGACGCCAACGACCAGCTCAAATCGGCCGCCGAATACCGCAATCTCATCATCGGCTACAAGAACGGCGCGCCGATCCGCGTGTCCGACGTGGCCGACGTGGTCGACGCCGCCGAGAACATCCGCCTCGGCGCCTGGGCCAACGAATCGGCCGCGGTGATCGTCAACATCCAGCGCCAACCCGGCGCCAACGTGATCGCCGTGGTCGACAGCATCAAGAAAATCCTGCCGACGCTGCAAGCCAACCTGCCGGGCGCCATCGATGTGCAGATCCTGACCGACCGCACCACCACCATCCGCGCTTCGGTGGACGACGTCAAGTTCGAGCTGCTGCTGTCGATCGTGCTGGTGGTGATGGTGATCTTCGTCTTCCTGCGCAATGTCCCCGCGACCATCATCCCCAGCGTGGCGGTGCCGCTGTCGCTGGTCGGCACCTTCGGCATCATGTATGTGGCGGGGTTCTCGATCAACAACCTGACGCTGATGGCGCTGACGATTGCGACCGGCTTCGTGGTCGACGACGCCATCGTCATGATCGAAAACATTTCGCGCTACATCGAAGAAGGCATGGCGCCGTTGCAGGCAGCGCTCAAGGGCGCGCAGCAGATCGGCTTCACCATCATCTCGCTGACGTTCTCGCTGATCGCGGTACTGATTCCGTTGCTGTTCATGGGCGATGTGGTGGGACGGCTGTTCCACGAATTCGCCGTCACGCTGGCGGTGGCCATCCTGATCTCGGCGGTGGTGTCGCTGACGCTCACGCCGATGATGTGCGCGCGCCTGCTGCACCATGTGCCGGAAGAGAAGCAGGGCTGGTTCTATCACAAGAGCGGCGCCTTCTTTGACCGCATCATCGCGCGCTACGGCGTGGCGCTGGAGTGGGTGCTGGACCGCCAGCGTTCGACGCTGGCGGTGGCGCTGGGTACGCTGGCATTGACGGTGGTGCTGTATATCTTCGTTCCCAAGGGATTTTTCCCGGTGCAGGACACCGGTGTGATCCAGGGCATTTCGGAAGCGACGCAGTCGGTGTCCTTCGCCGCCATGGCCGAGCGCCAGCAGGCCTTGGCCAAAGTGGTGCTGGAAGATCCCGCCGTGGAAAGCCTGTCGTCCTTCATCGGCGTCGACGGCATCAATGCCACGCTCAACAGCGGGCGCATGCTGATCAACCTCAAGCCGCATGAAGAACGCGACATCAGCGCCAGCGACATCATCCGCCGCCTGCAGCCCAAGCTCAGAGAAAAAGTCCCCGGCATCACGCTGTACATGCAGCCGGTGCAGGACCTGACCATCGAGGACAGCGTCAGCCGCACGCAATACCAGTTCACGCTGGAAGACGCCAACGCCGCGGAACTCAGCATCTGGGTGGCGAAAATCGTCGATCGCCTGCACCAATTGCCGGAACTGGCCGATGTCGCCAGCAATGTGCAGGACCAGGGTTTGCAGGCCTATGTCGAGATTGACCGCGATGCTGCTTCGCGCCTGGGCATCACCACGGCGGCGATCGACAATGCCCTGTACAACGCCTTCGGCCAGCGCCTGATTTCAACCATCTACACGCAGTCGAACCAGTATCGCGTGGTGATGGAAGTCAAGCCGGAGTTCCAGAAGGGGCCGGACGCGCTCAATAGCATCTTCCTGGTCGCGTCCAACGGCAACCAGATTCCGCTGGCCAGCATCGCCAAGGTGACCGAGCGCACCGCGCCGCTGGTGGTCAATCATCTCGGCCAGTTCCCGGCGGCGACGGTGTCGTTCAACCTGGCGCCGGGATCGTCGCTGGGCGAAGCGGTCAAGGCGATTACCGCGGCCGAAAAGGAAATCGGCATGCCGGACAGCATTTCCACCAACTTCCAGGGCGCGGCGCTGGCGTTCCAGGCGTCGTTGTCGAATACGCTCTGGCTGATCCTGGCGGCGATCGTCACGATGTATATCGTGCTGGGCGTGTTGTACGAAAGCTACATCCATCCGATCACCATCCTGTCGACCTTGCCGTCGGCGGGCGTGGGCGCCTTGCTGTCGCTGATGATTTCGCGCAACGACCTCGGCATCATCGGCATCATCGGCATCATCCTGCTGATCGGCATCGTCAAGAAAAACGCCATCATGATGATCGACTTTGCGCTGGAGGCCGAACGCAACGAAGGCAAGTCGCCGCGCGAGGCGATCTACCAGGCTTGCCTGCTGCGTTTCCGTCCCATCCTGATGACGACGATGGCGGCCTTGCTCGGCGCCTTGCCGCTGATGCTGGGCAGCGGCGTCGGGTCGGAGCTGCGCCAGCCGCTGGGCATCACCATGGTCGGCGGCCTGCTGGTGTCGCAGGTGCTGACGCTGTTCACCACGCCGGTGATCTACCTCGGTTTCGACAGCCTGGCGCGCCGCATGCGCAAGCGTTTCGGGATGGAACGCAAACCGGACGAGGATGACAAGGATATCGATGGGCCGTCCGCGACAGCGCCGCTGACGCCGCCCCCGCAACCTCTGCCGCCGCAAGTCTGATACAGGGACAGCATGAATATTTCGCGTCCCTTCATTGAACGGCCCATCGCCACCACGCTGCTGACCATCGGCATCGCCCTGGCCGGCATGGTGGCGTTCAGGCTGCTGCCGGTGTCGCCGTTGCCGCAAGTCGATTACCCGACCATTTCGGTGTCGGCTTCGATGCCTGGCGCCAGCCCGGAAACCATGGCCGCCACCATCGCCACGCCGCTGGAGCGTGCGTTGGGCGCGATTGCCGGCGTCACCGAGATGACGTCGTCGAGTTCGCTCAATTCGACGCGCATTACTTTGCAGTTCGACTTGTCGCGCGACATCGACGGCGCTGCGCGCGACGTCCAGGCCGCGCTCAACGCCGCGCGCAACCTGCTGCCGTCCGGCATGCCGAGCAATCCGACCTACCGCAAGGTCAATCCGGCCGACGCGCCCATCATGATCCTGGCGCTGACCTCGGACACCATGACGCAAGGCCAGATGTACGACGCCGCCGACAGCATCCTGGCGCAAAAGCTGGCGCAGGTGCGCGGCATCGGGCAGGTCAGCGTCGGCGGCAGCTCGCAGCCGGCGGTACGGATAGAGCTTAACCCGAGTGCGCTCAACAAATACGGTATCGGCACGGCCGATGTGCGCACCGCGGTAGCCGCGACCAATGCCAACCGTCCCAAAGGCATCGTCGAAGACGGCGACCGCAACTGGCAGATATACGCCAACGACCAGGCCAAGACCGCCGCCGAATACGCGCCGCTGATCGTCTCCTACCGCAACGGTTCGCCGGTGCGCGTGCGCGACATCGCCGAAGTGAGGGATTCGGTCGCCGACCTACGCAACGCCGGTTCCGCCAATGGCAAGCCGTCGATACTGGTTATCCTGAACCGCCAGCCCGGCGCCAACATCATCGAGACAGTCGATGCCGTGAATGACTTGCTGCCGCAACTGAAAGCCTCGATTCCGCACGCCATCAACATGGAAGTGATGATGGACCGCACGCCGACCATCCGCGCATCCCTCAAGGACACCGAAAAAACCTTGCTGATGTCGATCGCGCTGGTGATCATGGTGGTGTTTCTCTTCCTGCGCAGCGGCCGCGCCACGCTGATTCCTAGCGTGGCGGTGCCGGTCTCGCTGATCGGCACCTTCGGCGTCATGTACCTGCTCGGCTACAGTCTCGACAACCTGTCGCTGATGGCGCTGACCATCGCCACCGGTTTCGTGGTCGACGACGCCATCGTGGTGCTGGAGAATATTTCGCGTCACATCGAGCAGGGCATGAAGCCGGTCAAAGCGGCGTTGATCGGCGCGCGCGAAGTCGGTTTCACGGTCTTGTCGATGAGCATTTCGCTGATCGCCGTGTTCATTCCTATCCTGATGATGGGCGGCATCGTCGGCCGCCTGTTCCGCGAATTCGCCGTGACCCTGTCGGTGGCGATCCTGGTGTCGCTGCTGGTGTCGCTCACCGCCACGCCGATGATGTGCGCCAAACTGCTCAGGCATCAGACCGAAGAGGAGCGCAAGCCGGGCCGTTTTTTCTCGGCCGTCGAGCGGGTGTTCGACGCCATGCTGCGCGGCTATGAGCGTTCGCTGGCATGGGCGCTGCGCTTTTCGCCGCTGATGATCGTGATTCTGCTGGCCACCATTGCCCTGAACGTTTATCTGTACGTCATCGTGCCCAAGGGCTTCTTCCCGCAGCAGGATACCGGTCGGCTGATCGGCGGCATCCGCGGCGACCAGTCGATTTCCTTCCAGGCCATGCGCACCAAACTCAATGAGTTCATTGAGATCGTGCGCCAGGACCCGGCCGTGCTGAACGTCACCGCCTTCACCGGCGGCGGCCGGCGCAACGGCGGCAGCATGTTTATTGCGCTCAAGCCATTGTCCGAGCGCAAGATATCCGCCGACAAGGTGATTGCGCGCCTGCGCATGAAGCTGGGCCATGTGGCCGGCGCCGCGCTGTTCCTGCAATCGGTGCAGGACATCCGCGTCGGCGCGCGCCAGAGCGATGCGCAATATGAATACACCTTGCAGTCCGACGACCTGGAGCTATTGCGCGCCTGGGAACCCAAGATACGGCTGGCGTTTTCCAATCTGCCGCAGTTGGAGGACGTGACTACGGACCAGCAGGACAAAGGGCTGCAGACCTCGCTGACCATCGACCGCGAAACGGCGATCCGCAGCGGCGTGACGCCGGAACTGATCGACACCAGCCTGAGCGACCTGTTCGGCCAGCGGCAAATATCGACGATCTACAGCGGCATGAACCAGTATCACGTCGTTATGGAAGCGGCGCCGCAATACTGGCAAAGCCCGGAAATTCTTAACAGCACCTACGTCAGCATCGCCAACAGCACCGCCAACCTGTCGCCGACCACTTCCGCGCTGGGCAAGCCGCCGGAGCTGACGGCGGGCGGCAAGCTCAACTCGAACTCGTCGCTGGCGCTGACCCTGTCGACGGCGGCATCCAGGCAAGTGCCGCTGACGTCGTTCTCGACCTTTGCGCCGACTACGACGGCGCTGAGCGTGAGCCACGAAGGGCAGTTCATCGCCTCGACGATTTCCTTCAACCTGGCCGAAGGCGTCTCGCTGTCGCAGGCGACCGAAGTGATCAACGACACGCTGGCGCGGCTGGGCGTGCCGACGGCGGTGCACGGCAGTTTCGCCGGCACCGCCAATGCCTTCCAGTCGTCGCTCGGCAGCCAGCCGATACTGATCCTGACGGCGCTGCTGGCGGTGTACATCGTGTTGGGCATGCTCTATGAAAGCCTGGTGCATCCGATCACCATCATTTCGACCTTGCCGTCGGCCGGCGTCGGCGCGCTGCTGGCCTTGCTGGCGACCGGCACCGATTTCAGCCTGATCGCGCTGATCGGCGTGATCCTGCTGATCGGCATCGTCAAGAAGAATGCCATCATGATGATCGACTTCGCCTTGCAGGCAGAGCGCACGCGCGGCCTGTCGCCGCGCGATGCGATCTTCGAGGCGTGCAGCCTGCGGTTCCGCCCGATCATGATGACCACCATGGCGGCCTTGCTCGGCGCGGTGCCGCTGGCGCTTGGTACGGGCGACGGCGCCGAACTGCGCCAGCCGCTGGGCATCGCCATTGTTGGCGGCCTGATCGTCAGCCAGATGCTAACCCTGTACACCACGCCGGTCGTCTACCTGTATATGGAACGTTTCCGCCTGTGGAGCAAGCGCCTGTTCGAGCGCAAAACGTCGCAGCACGCGAATTCGGGCGCGGCGTGAACCGCGGCGTCCATGGAGAAATGAAAATGACACATCGCACTTTGATTCTGCTTCCTTTGGTCACGGTCCTGGCGGCATGCTCGGTCGGTCCCGACTATGTCAGGCCCGAAACGGCGCCGGTTCCGGTCGCCTTCAAGGAGATGAAGGACTGGAAGCCGGCCCAGCCCAATGAACTGGCGATGAACGGCAAGTGGTGGGAAATGTTCGGCGACCCGCAGCTCAACGCCCTGGTCGAGCAGATCGATATTTCTAATCAGAACCTGGCGCAATCGGAAGCCAACTTCCGCAAGGCGATGGCGCTGGTGCAGGGTGCGCGCGCCGACTATTCGCCCACCTTGTCGGCGAGTGCTTCACGTACGCGCTCGCGTTCGTCAACCAATGGCAGCAACGGCACTGCGGTCAGGGACAATTATTCGTTCTCCCTCAACGCCGATTGGGAAGTCGACGTATGGGGCCGCGTGCGCCGCAATGTCGAGTCGAACGAAGCCAGCGCCCAGGCCAGCGCCGCCGACCTGGCGGCGACGCGCCTGAGCGCGCAGGCGCAACTGGCGCAGAACTATCTGCAATTGCGCGTGCTCGATGCGCAGCAGCAGTTGCTGGAAGACACCGTGGTCGCGTATCAGCGTTCCTACCAGTTGACGCAGAATCAGTATGCCGCCGGCGTGGCCGCAAAATCCGACGTGATCCAGGCGCAGACGCAATTGAAGACGGCGCAGGCGCAGGCGCTCGACAACAGTGTCCAGCGCGCGCAACTGGAGCATGCCATCGCCTTGCTGGTGGGGCAGCCTGCTTCGACCTTCTCGATCCAGCCGTCGCCGCTGGCGGCCGGGGCGCCGCCGATTCCTCGGGCCTTGCCGTCGACGCTGCTCGAACGCCGTCCCGATGTAGCCGGCGCCGAACGCCGCGTGGCGGCGGCCAACGCCCAGATCGGCGTGGCGCAGGCGGCCTATTACCCGACCTTGTCGCTGTCGGCGTCGGGCGGTTTTCAGACTTCCAACGGTCTGTCGAACTGGTTCACGCTGCCCAGCCGGGTATGGTCGCTGGGGCCGCAATTGGGACAGTTGATTTTTGACGGCGGCGCGCGGCGCTCGGTGACGGATCAGGCGATTGCAACCTATGACGGCGTCGCCGCGGCCTACAAGCAGACCGTGCTGACCGCCTTTCAGGAAGTGGAAGACAACCTGGCCGCGCTGCGCATCCTCGAACAGGAAGCCGCCGTGCAGGACGAGGCGCTGCAGTCGGCGCGCCAGGCCGTGACGCTGGTGACCAACCAATACAAGGCTGGCACCGTCAGCTACGTCAGCGTCATCACGGCGCAGGCCACGGCGCTGGCAAGCGAGCGTACGGCGCTGGACATCCTGAACCGCCGCATGGCCGCCAGCGTACTGCTGACCAAGGCCCTGGGCGGCGGCTGGAGCGAACAGAACATCGCCGACCTCGACCGGCTGGCGAGCCAGTCCGAAGAGACAAAGAAGAAGTAATCGGGGAATCTGCGAAAGACTAGCACAGCCTCAGGGCTGGCGCCTTTCAGTCAAACATCTTCCTGTCTATCTCCGTCGTCCCAGCGAACGCTGGGACCTGGTGTCGTAAGACGTCCGATACGACGCTGGGTCCTGACTTTGCGTCAGGACGACAGCAATGGGGGAGGTGAAGCTTGGCTGAAGGGGATATCCGCCCCGGGGCTGCGTTTTTTATGCCGGATCGTCCCAGACGATTTCGGCCGGCAACGCGCCGCGCAGGGCATTGCAGAGCATCACGCTGGTCGCATTGCGCAAATCGTTGCACGTGATGACACGCTCGCTCGCGGCCCATGCCGGATCGTCGAGCAGCACCGAACGCATGACGCCAGGCAGCGCGCCGGCCGCCAGCGGCGGCGTGTACCAGCGGCCGTCCAGTTGCGCGAAGACATTGCTGCGCCCGCCTTCGGTCAGCTCGTCGCGTTCGTTGAAAAACAGCGTGTCGAAGCCGCCGCGCCGTTCGGCGTCTTTCCAGGCATCGTCATAGATAGTACGGATCGAAGTTTTGTGACGCAGGAACAGATCGTCGCTGCGTGTCGGCGTCGGTGAAATGAATACTTTGATACGTGCATCGAGCACCGACAGCGCACCTTGCTGCAAACGGATTGCGCCATCGCGGAACAAGTCCAGCCGCAAGCGATGCGGCTGCGCCGTCGGCAATTGCGCGCATGCCGTGGTCAACGCGCTGCGGATCGCCGTTTCGTCAAATAAAAAATTGAAATACGCGGCCGAGCATCGCAAGCGTTGCATATGCCGGTCGAGATGGCGGCAGCCGCCCTCGCGGGTGGCGTGGATGGTCTCGAACAAACTGAAGCCGCTGTCGAGTCCGGTCAGGAAACCCGCCTTCAGGCGGCATTCGGCGAATTCTTCAGCGGCCTTGCTGTCGTGGACGATGCCTGCACCGACACCCATTTCACCTTTGCGCACGCCGTCTAGCGGCGCCTGCAGCACCAGCGTGCGGATCGGCACCGACAGGCAGAAGTCGCCCACGGCCTTGCCGGGCGGAGCGGCGTCGAACCAGCCGATCGCGCCCGTATACAGGCCGCGCGGCGAGGTTTCCAGTTCGCGGATGATCTGCATGGTGCGGCGCTTGGGCGCGCCGGTAATCGATCCGCAGGGGTAGAGCGCGGCGACGACTTCGGCAATGCCGGCATCTTCGCGCAATTGCGCGGTGATGGTCGAGGTCATCTGCAACACTTGACCGAACCGTTCGACCGCAAACAGGTGCGGCACCGCGACCGAGCCGGCGACGGCGATGCGGCCGAGATCGTTGCGCAGCAGGTCGACGATCATCAGGTTTTCGGCACGGTTCTTTTCGTCGTGGGACAACCGATCGGCGCGGCGCAGGTTTTCCTGTTCGTTGTCGCGCGTACCGTCATGCGCAGGCGCCGTGCCTTTCATCGGCTGCGCGAGCAGCTTGCCTTGCGTGTGGCGCGCAAACAGTTCGGGGGAGAGCGACAGTACCCAGCGTTCGTCCGGCAGACAGATCAGCGCGCCATAGGGCACCGGCTGGCGCGCGCGCAGTTTGTTGTACAGGCCGACCGGTGCGCCGTAGGCGTCGAAATGCAGGCGGTAGGTATAGTTGACCTGATAGGTGTCGCCGGCGGCGATATAGTCACGGATGCGAGCGATGTCGGCGGTAAATCGCTGCTCATCGACGCTGGCGCGCACATCGGCGATGCCGGCGACGGTTGCCTGTTCGGCGTTTTCCTGCTGCTGCAGCCAGACCGTTGTCTGTTCCGCAGTCAGTCGCCGGCAATCGGCGAACAGCAGGATTGCTGCCGCAGGACCTTGCGGTCCGTCATGAGGCGCGATCCCATGCATCCCCGCGCCGAGTTCGTAACTGAACAGTGCCACCGCATGCAGGCCATGCCGCTGCGCCGCCTGCATGTTCTCCAGCATGGCCGCCATGCCGCTGGCGTCAGTACAGCTCAGCGTGGCGCGGTAATCCGTGTACAGGCGCGAACGCGGCGACTCCGAGCGGGCTTCGCTATGGCGGCTGTCGTCGAGCAGGGCAAAGCAGGGGAGAGACATAGTCGTGCGTGCGTATTAACAAAGGAGTGCCGACGATTGGCGCGTCGGATGCGCCCGGCAGCATCATAGCTTAAACGGTATACTGGGCGACATTTCCATGTTTCGTCCGGTCCGGAGCGTTGCCGCATTCGTCGCCAGTCCGCCGGCTGCTCCGATTCAACTCTCATTTCTTGTCCGATGGCTTTTCAGCGCACATTCACCATTCCCCTGATCGTCGCTTGCGCCTTGTTCATGGAACAGATGGACTCTACCGTGATTTCGACCTCGCTGCCGGTGCTGGCGGTGGACATGGCGGTCGATCCGATTTCGCTCAAGCTGGCGCTGACTTCCTATCTGGTCAGCCTGGCCGTGTTCATCCCGATCAGCGGCTGGATGGCGGACCGCTTCGGCGCCCTGACGATTTTCCGCTCGGCGATCTGCGTGTTCATGCTGGGCTCGATCCTGTGCGGCATTTCCCTCACCTTGCCGCAGTTCGTCGCGGCGCGGTTTTTCCAGGGTATCGGCGGCGCCATGATGGTGCCGGTCGGACGTCTCGTCATCCTGCGCAGCGTCGACAAGCCCAACCTGGTCAAGGCGCTCAGTTACCTGACCATCCCGGCAATGTTCGGACCGGTGCTGGGACCGCCGCTGGGCGGCTTCATCACGACCTACTTCCATTGGCGCTGGATATTTTTCATCAATATCCCGATCAGCATTCTCGGCCTCTATCTGGCGACGCGTTTCATCGCGAACAGCAAGGCTGAACAGGTGGCGCCGCTGGACTTGGTCGGCTTCGTGCTGTCGGCGCTCGGTTGTTCGCTGGTGATGACGGGACTGGCCACGGCCGGGCGGCATCTGGTGTCGGGCGACATTTCGCTGGCCTGCGTGGTCCTGGGCGCCTTGTCTTTGGCGGCCTATGTCTGGCATGCACGCCGCACCGAGCATCCGTTGATCGACCTGGACCTGTTGAAAATCAAGACCTTGCAGGCGGGCGTCGGCGGCGGTTCGCTATTCCGCCTGGGCATCGGCGCGATCCCTTTCCTGTTGCCGCTGATGCTCCAGCTCGGCTTCGGTTTCAGCGCCTTTCAATCCGGGTTGCTGACGTGCGCTTCGGCGGCTGGGGCGATGTTCATGAAGACGATCGCATCCAAATTCCTCAAACGTTTCGGCTTTCGTCGCGTGATGGTCGTCAACGGCACCTGTGGCGTGATATCGCTGGCGGCCGTCGGCCTGTTCACCCAGACCACGCCGTATGCGGTGATGCTGATCGTCCTGCTGATCGGCGGCTGCTTCCGCTCGCTGCAGTTCACCAGCCTCAATGCGATTTCCTATGCCGATGTCGACGCACACAGGCTGAGCCAGGCCACCAGCATCGCCAGCGTGGCGCAGCAATTGTCGGTGGGCATGGGCGTGGTGCTGGGCGGTTTCGCCCTGCAGACGTCCAATCATCTGCAAGGACACGCCACGCTGGTCAGCCAGGATTTCTGGCCGGCTTTCCTGACGGTGGCGGTGGCGGCTTCCTTCTCGATTCCGTTGCTGCTGCGTCTTCCGCACAATGCCGGCGCCGAGTTGGCGGGGCGCGGCCCGGCGGCCAAGGCGCCGGCCTGAGTCCTCAACCCATCGATCCCATGCAGCTCAAATACAGTGTCTTTCCGATTAGCGCGATCCTGATCTGGTCTGGCAACACCATTGTCAGCAAAATGTCAGCGGGCGTGATCGAGCCGGCAGCGATGTCGTTCTATCGCTGGCTGTTGGCCGGTCTGCTACTGACGCCATTTTGCCTGCGCGGCGTGTTGCGGGAGCGCCACAGGATTCGTCCGCATTGGTGGAAAATTGTCCTGCTGGCTTTGTTCGGCATGGTGCTGTACCAAAGTCTTGCCTACTTCGCCGCGGCGACTTCCTCGGCTACCAGCATGGGCATGATCGCCTCGCTGATGCCATTGTTGACCTTGCTGCTTTCCAGCATTTTCCTGCGGGAACCGCCGACTTGGGGCACGCTGGCAGGCGGCGTGCTGTCGCTGTTCGGGTTGATGATCCTGATCGGCAAAGGGCATCCGGCCCAGTTGTTCACCAACGGCATCGTGTTCGGCGATCTGCTGATGCTGGTGGCGACCATCGCCTATGCTTTCTACGGCGTGTTGCTCAAGCGCTGGGCGCTGCCGATTGCCGCCTGGCATTTGCTGTACCTGCAGATATGGGTGGCGGTGCTGCTGTTGCTGCCGTTATGCCTGATGGCGCCGTACTCGCCGGTGACGGCGGCCAATCTACCGCTGATCCTGTACGCCGGGATCGCTGCCTCCATCATTTCTCAAATTTTGTGGATGAACGGCATCGCCCACCTCGGCGCCAGCCATTCCACCATGTTCATGAACTTGTCGCCCATATTTACCGTCATAATCGCCATGATGGCCCTGGACGAAGCCTTGCACTCCTATCATGCCGTCGGCGGCGGCATCACGCTGGTCGGTGTCATATTGGCGCAGACGCTGAGGCAGAGGATCGTGCGTCCTGCGGCCTGATCAGAACAGAAACAGAACGACAGGCACAACATCATGAACGTAAATACAATGCACCCGAACATGGTCATCAACTGCACGGCCTACAAGAACGGCAGGAAGCTGCGGGACGTGACGATCGAGGAAATCAGCGACGTACTGCAGGAGGACGGCACCTTCGTTTGGGTCGGCCTGCTCGAACCCAGCGTCGAACTGATGCGCGAGATCAAGGAAGAATTCAACCTGCATGAATTGGCGGTGGAAGACGCCTACGCCGCTCACCAGCGTCCCAAGATCGAAGAGTACGGGGATACCTTGTTCGTGGTCCTGCAGACCGCGCAGGTCGTCGACGAGACGGTGCAGTTCGGCGAGACGCACATTTTTGTCGGCGCGCGCTTTGTGGTGTCGGTGCGGCACGGCTCGTCGAAGAGTTACGCCAAGGTGCGCGAGCATTGCGAAGCATTGCCAGAGCGTCTGGTGCGCGGTCCGAGCTATGTGCTGTACTCGATCATGGACTTCGTGGTGGATAACTACGGTCCCATCATGGACGACCTCGAAACGCGCTTCGACAAGTTCGAATCGGAACTGTTCGAGCGCGATTCCGAGCGGGCTCATTTGCAGGACCTGTACCAGCTAAAACGCCAACTGATCAAGATACGCTCGGCGGCGGTGCCGCTGCTGGACGTCTGTACGCAACTGCTGCGTTTTCACGAAAACATCATCACCAAGGAAGGCAAGGTCTACTTCCGAGACATTTACGACCACGTGGTGCGCCTGATCGAAACCGGCGACCGCTTGCGTGAAATGGTCGCGGCGGCGATGCAGATCGATCTCGCGCAAGTCACCATCCGCCAGAACGAAGTCGTCAAACGCCTGGCCGGCTGGGGCGGCATATTGGCGATTCCGACCATGGTGTTCAGCCTGTACGGCATGAACTTCAAGTACATGCCGGAGCTGGACTGGCACTGGAGCTACCCGGTCGTGCTGGTCGGCATCGGCGGATCGTGCACCTGGCTGTATTATCGGTTGCGGCGCGTCGGCTGGCTGTAGACACAGGACGCAGGCAAGAGAAAAGGGCGGCGGAGATTTCCGGACCGCCCTTTTTTCATGAAACGGGTTCTCAATCGAAACGCAGGTTGTACAACACGTTCAGGCCGTTGATGGTGCCGGTGCGCGCCACCACCGACCAGCGCCGCGACAATTGCCAGGTGGCCTTGGCGATGCTCGCTGCACCGGTCAGGCTTTGCTCGTAGCCGACCGAGAGCTTCTCGGAAATCGCCTTGCCGAGATTGACGACCTGTTCATCGGAAAGCCCCGACTCGCTGGCGCCAATGGAGAACTGGTCGAGGCCGATGTCCTTGGCGATTTTCTTGCCGCCGAAATTGCCGACGAAGGCCAGCGCCTGGCTGCTGGCGGTGCGCTGGCCGAGGCCGGAACTGTCGGTGCCGTGGCCGAACATCATCCAAGACAGTTTTTCGTCGTCGGGCACGTTCGGTTCCGACACCAGGCGCACGCGCGGCTGGTTGGCGTTGCCGGTGACTTCCACGCCGGCCTCGACGTCCTGGTTGCGGCGCATGGCGAGGATGTTCAGGTTGGGATTGCTGATTGGTCCCTGGAAGTTGATGATGCCGCGCTCTATGTTGAGCTTGGTGCCGAAGGCTTCGTAAGTGCCTTCGCTCACGCGGAGCGTGCCGGCGGCGCGCAAGGGCATCAGCGGCTCGCTATGCACGTTCATCTCGCCTTGCAGACGCAGGTCGGCGCCGCTGCCGCTGAAGCGGAAGTTGTTGCCGAGATCGACCACGATGTTCATGACCGGCGCGAAACGTCCGGCTGGTTTTTCCGTCGCCGCCGCGAGTTTTTCCTTTGATGTCGCCGCCGCGCCGGCTTTGGCCCGGGTCTCGCCATCTTTGTCCTTGCGCACGATCACGACGTCGTCGCCGAGTTTGGGCGCGCTGCTCTTGGGCAGGTCGAACAAGGCCTTGTCGACCGTGAACTTGCCGTCGATGCGCAATTGCTCGTTGACGTTGGCCAGCCTGGCTTGGCCCGACAGCATCAACTGGCGGTCGGGACTGGCGAACAATTGCAGGCGGTCGGCTACGATGGCGGCGTTGAGGTCGGGGTCGGTATCGCCCAACCGCACTTTGCCGGTGGCGCGCAGGGTGCCTTCACCACCATGGAACTCGATCTGGCGCAGGTCGATCACATTGTCGTCCATGACGATGCGCACGATGCCATCCTTGAGCTGGATACCCTGGTCGAACAAGGTCACGGCAAGGCCGTCGCCGTTGACGGCGCCAGACAGGCGCGGCTTGGCGAGCGTGCCGGCGGCATCCAGGTCCATCGCCAGTTTGCCATCCAGGCTGTATTGCGGACCGAGCAGGGCGCCGATGGTTTTGATGTCTGGTACGTTCAGCCGCGCATGCGCCGTCAGCGGCGAATCCGGCAGCAGCGCCAGGATGCCGTCCTGCTTCAGGAAGCCGGCTTGTCCTTGCGCTTCCATCGTGCCGATGCGGCTGGCGGCGGCGCTGCCGCTGAACTTCGCTTCCTGTCCGGCCAAGTCGATGCGCAGTTGCAGCGCCGACAGGCCCAGCGCGACTTGCGAACTGCCGGTGTTGACGGACAGGTCGCCGCTCCTGCGCGCCAGTTGGATGAAGCCGCCGGCGGTTTCGGCGAGTGAGAAATTCCAGTCCGCATCGAGCACCAGATCGGTTTTTACCGGTATTGGTGTGCCGCTCAGCTCTTGTACGAGTTCAAGCACGCGGCCGACGTCGAGCGCCTTGGCGCTGCCTTCGGAGCGGATGCGGCCTTGTCGGTAACTGAGGCTCTTGAGATCGATTGCCATGCGGTCGACATTGAGCCGCGTCGTCCCGGCCACCAGCGTGTCTGCAGCGAGGGCCAGGCTCAGCGGCGAGGCCAGCGCGATACGGGGCACGCCCTGGTTTTCCAGCTTGTCGATCATACCGTTCCAGCCGTAGCCGTCTTTGTCTTCGGTGACTTTGCCGTGAGCGTCGAGCCGCAGCGCCAGCGTCTGGTTCTTCACGCGGCCGTCGGCCTGCATGGACAGTTGATGGCTGCCGTAGGTACCGGACAGTGCGATCTTCAATTGTTTCAGCGTTGCGTCGGGACCGCTGTAGCCTGCGCCGTCGACGCTCAGTTGCAGCTTGTTGGCAGAGGAAAAAGTGGCGGCGGCGAGATCGGTCTGGATGTCGGCCTGGCCGCCGAGCTTGTCCAGATGATGCCGGCCGAATGTCAATTGTTCGCCGCTATAGGTCGCGCGCAGGTTGGGGCGCTGCATCGTGCCGGTCAACCGGCCGTCCAGTTTCAGCAGGCCGGAAATGCCGAAGCCCAATCGCGCCAGTTGGGGCGCATCGATATGGACGTCGAGCCGGTCGGACGGCGCGCCGAATGCGCCCTTGAGCTGTACCTGATTGCCCGCCAGCAGCAAATCCAGGCTGCTCGGCAGCAGGCGCTTGCCAACCAGTTGCAGTTTGCCGTTGCCGCTCATGGGCAACTGGTCGTAGCTGCTGTCATGGATATTGAAGTTCAGCTTTGCCTGCAATTCCGGCGACAGCGAACCGCTGGTGTCGAAATCCATATTGATGCGCGCCGAGACGGCGCTGGTTGTGCCTCCTTTTGTTTTTCCATTCGCCGGTACGGCGCCGGTATGCACCCACAAGGCCGGATCGAAATTGCCGAGCTTGCCTTTGAATGCGAAATCCATCGCGCCGACGGTACCCAGCGTGCCGGCCAGTTCGAGGCGTGCTCCGGCAGTCGTCAATTGCACCTGGTTCAGCGTCACTTTATCGGCGGTGATCGCGGCGTCGGCCTGGATGTTGTAGCGTGCGTCTTGCAGGTTGAGGACGATATTCTGTACGTCTGGTTTCAACTGCACGCTGAGCGGGCCGCGCAACTGCGTCGGCTTGAGTTGCCCGTGGATCGTGTGCAGATCGAGAGCGGCAACCTGAAAATCGAAATTGCCCGTTTTATCCGCCGGGAGGAATTGTCCTTTGCCCGTGAGCGTGGCGTTCTTCAGCAATACGATGCGCAGATCGTGCAATTGCTGGCTGTCGACGCCAAGATCCACGGTCGCTTTGGCCGACGTCAACGGCAAGCGCTGCTGGTCGATGCTGCCGGGAATCGCATTGACGAGGACGACCGTGCCGGCCACGCGCAGATTGTCGGCCGTGGCGCCGGCCACCGGTTCGAGGTTCGCCTGCAGGCGCAGGTCGGCCTTGGGTGCGCCGCTGCTGAAAGTTTGCGGATTGATGTGTTGCAGGTCGATGTCCGCCTTCTTTAGCGGAACCGTGGCGAAGGGCGTCGCCACGATGTCGGCCGTGCCGTTCAGCTTGTCGCCGCCGGCGGTGAGCGCGACGCCCAGTTCTTGCAGCGAGCCGGACAATTGCGCCGCCAACTGGATTTTTTCCTGCTGATATGCACCTGCCAGTTCAACGCCGCCGCCGATGGCGAAAGGCCGCTTGCCGTTCAGGTGCAGCAGCGCCGTGGCCTGGCCGAAGGCGGTGTTCAGCTTGTCCAGCACCAGCGTATGTTGTACGCCGTCCGACGTGCCATGCAACTGAAGAGGACCGAGTTCGGTGACCGATGTGCCTTGTTGCAGGCGCAGTTTTTGCAGCGAAATATCGTTCAGGTCCAGCGCCAACGGTAGGCTGAGGGAGGAAGGCAGCACGGTCGGTTCAGGCGGTGCCGGTTGTTTGTTGATGTCGACCGTGCCGACATGCAGGTAAGCGACCCGCAAACGGCGCTGCGCCGGCGACAGGCGCCAACCGGCGTCGATGCTGTCGACGTCGAGTTGCATCGTGGCGTCGCGGTAGCGCAGGTTGCGCAGGCGCACGCCTTCGGCCAGATTGCCGCCGACATAGGCGCCGGACAGTTTTCCTTGCATGGCCCAGACCGCCGCACGCCAGGCGCTGCGCGTGCCGCTCTCGGTGCCGACCATCCACGCCAAGATCGCCGTGAGCGCCAGCAGCAGGGCGGCGGCGCCGAGCAGCAACCAGCGGCCGACATGCCTGGGCTTGCGTGGCGGCGGCAGGTCGTCATTGGCGAGGTCGGTTGCGGCTGTTGCAGTCATGCGTGCGTTGGGTAAAGAATAAAGAATAGAAAGTAATTAAAAAGCGATGCCGAGCGAAATATGTGGCCGGAACTGCTTCTTCTGCACGCCATAGGCGAGGTCCAGATTGAGCGAGCCGACCGGGCTGCGCCAGCGTGCGCCGGCGCCGACGCCGCTGTAAAAGGTCTTGTTTTCCCAACTGTCGGCGGCCGTGCCGACATCGTAAAACACTGCCGCACCCCATTTTTCGGTGAACCAGCGCTGGTATTCGGCGCTGCCGGTGACCAGGTATTTGGTCGGATACACGGTGCCGTTCTGCTCATTGCCGATGCTGTCGTAGCTGTAGCCGCGCACCGAGTCGTTGCCGCCGGCGCGAAACAGCAGCGATGCCGGCACTTCCGACGCAGCGCCCTTGGTGAAGACGCCGCCCAGGTCGGTGCGCAGGATGATCAGGTCGCGTTTCGCGACCGGCACATATTGCTTGAAGCGGGCATACAGGCGGCCGAAAGTCTGATCGGTAATAACGCCCTTGACGGCGAAGCCGGTCTCCAGCGTCAGCAGATTGCCGTGGCGCGGGAAGATGGGATCGTCGACGTTGCGGCGCACCCAGGAAAAGCCGGGCACCAACGCCTGGTGCTTGCCTTGCGTGATGACGGTATTGGCCGGCAGCGTGGCGCCGTTTTCCTGTTGCAGTTCATCGCGGTAATAGGTCAGCGTATAAGCGGTGTCGTACAGTTCGCCGTTGCGCGCGCGCTTGATGCCGGCACGCAGGCTGCGCAGGTCGACGCCTTCGAGACGGGTGCGTTCCATTGACGTGTTGACGCTGTTGACGAAATTCTTGCCGTCGGGAGGCATGGCCAGGTTGAGCAAGCCGTACTGGCGCTTCTGTTCCAGCCGCAACTGGCTGTCGAAGGCATAGGCCTTGTTGAACACGTTGTAATGCGAGTAGCGGCCTTCGACCTGGGCGCCGGTGTCGGTGGCGTAGCCGATGCCGGTGCGTATGCGCTGGGTCGGGAATTCGGTCACCTGCACTTTGACCGGCGCCATGTCGGCATTTTCAGGATCGTTGTCGATGCCGATGATGGCGTTGCTGAAGTAGGGCGTATTCTGGATCTGGCGTTGCAGCGACAGCAGGCGATTGACGTCGTATTCTTCGCCGACGTTGAGCGGATTGACGTTGCGGATGATGCTTTCGGGATAGCGTCGGGTGCCGGTGATCTGCAAAGGCCCCAGCGTGAAACGCGGTCCGCTGTCGTACTGTACGGACAAATCGGCTTGCTGGTCGTCGGGATCGATGCTGGCCTGCGAGCGGGCGATGCGCGCGGCAGCATATTTATGTTGCTGCAATTTTTCCAGCCCCTGGTTCTTGGCGTTGTCCCAGTCTTCCTGGCGGAACGGCGCGCCGACCGGCAACGACCAGTCCTTGCGGATAGCGTCGATGCGTTGCGGGTCATTTTCGGCGGCGGTGCCGGTGGCGCCGATGTCGACCGTGCTGATCTTTGTCCGCGGACCGGCGTTGACATGCAGTTGCACGCGCTTGTCGTATTTCTGGTCGTCAGGCTTGCTGCCTGGAATTTGCTCCACATTGATTGTGGTCGTCGGCGAAAAGTAGCCTTCGGTCGAGGCCAGTTGCACCACCTGGTCGTTCACGGTGTCGAGCAAAAACTTCAGTTGTTCTTCGCTCAGGTCTTCCCGGTTCTGGTAGCGCACCAGGTCCAGATGTTTTTCCAGCAGTTTTTGCAACGGGGCGGGGGCGGTGATTTCAACCTTGTAGGCGGCATACGCCGAGCCGGTCGCACACGAGAGCAGGGCAATGGCGAGTCGGCAGGTCCATTTCATCGGGCGTTCGTTGATTTTTGACACTGTATAAGCGGGTACTTGGCAACGCACTCTTCCTGAAGTGCGGTTAGGATGTGAATTATTCTATCCACTAGGCCTTGCCGGGCAGGAAATAGTTCCCCTGCAACAGCCATGGATATCGGCGTGCTGACAAGCGGCGCCTTTACCGCCATTGTATCCGGCAAAGTTGCGAATTGAATGAAGAAGCGGCTTTGGCGGCCATTTTTCAGAATTTTACCGGACATATATAAGGAGCAGGACGTGAACGCGCAAACCCCGGCAACCGGCAAGGCCACGCAGGAAACCCTCGTTTCCGTACATCGCTGGACCGACAAGCTGCTGACATTCAGGACCACGCGTCCGGCGGATTATCGATTTACGCCCGGACAGTTCGCGCGGCTGGGGCTGATGGTCGACGGCGAAATGGTATGGCGCGCCTATTCGATCACCTCCGCCGAGGCTGAAAACGCGCTGGAATACTACGCCATCGTCGTCCCCGGCGGACTCTTCACCTCGGCCTTGATCCGTTTGCAGCCGGGCGATCCGGTCTGGGTGGAAAAGTTGAGCTATGGCTTCATGACGGCGGACCGTTTTGCCGACGGGGAAGACTTCTGGATGCTGGCGACCGGCACCGGCCTCGGTCCTTATGTGTCGATCCTGCAGCAGCGCGAAGTGTGGCATCAATTCCGCAACCTGGTGCTGGTGCATTGCGTGCGCCACGCGGAAGAACTGAGTTACCAGGAAAAATTCGAGTCGCTGCGTGCACAGGCGCAGGCAGCGGGTTTTCCCGCCCGGCTTCAGTTGATTGTGATGACGACGCGCGACGACGATGCCGCCGGATCCGATCACCTGCATGGCCGCATCACCGCTGCGCTGCTCGACGGCAGCCTGGAGCGCAAGGCCGGACTGGCGATCACCGCCGAGGCGTCGCGCCTGATGGTGTGCGGCAACCCCGACATGATCACCGAAGTGCGCGACATCCTGCGCGAACGCGGCCTCGGACCTTGCCGTCGCGCGGGCGGCGGGCAATTCATTACCGAAGATTATTGGTAATCAGCCGTCCCGGCGGACACGGCACGCGCCTTGATTGCTTGAGCGAAGGGGGGCTACCGATAATCGAACGAGACAAGGACGCTGCTCTGCATATGCGTTGCGTCGATGTTGGCAGCCTTGCGCAATGTCGCGGTCAAGGGGACGATGATTTCTTTCCTGCCGCTGAAAGCGTAGTTGATCTTGTCGCCCGGGCCGATCAGCGATGTTTTGTGACTAAGTGCGACTTCTGCCCCGGCGACGCCGCTGCTGAAGGTCTTCCTGCCGGTGGTAACGCCCATGTCTTGCACGGAAATCTGCACGGACTGGTTCGCGTTGCAATAGACGTTGAGGGGGAGAGGGCTGCCGGATTTCGCTCCGACCAGTGTCCTCAGGTCAAGCGCGAAGGCTTGCACCGTGCATACCGATTCGACGATGGCACCGGAAAAACGTATTGTGCCGCCGAACGAAAATGCAGAACAACTGGCGAGCAAGGAAAAAAAGACAAGGCGGTGAAAATGGATCGCGGTCACGGACATGGTCATGCTCCTCGAAAAAATATATGGCTAAAATGAATTCGTGATTTAAAGTTAAATCGAATTTTTTCGAGGTGTGGAGAATGTGTTGCTTATTATTTTTGGAATATTTTCTGGATTATATGTCGCAATAATTTTGTTTGCTGTTGCTTTTCCGCAATATCAATAAATGCCGAAAAATATTTTTTCCAATTTCCTCATAGGGGGAGGAATAATTTACAGATTTTGGCGAAGAAGGGCAGGGAACCAAGCGTCGTCGTAACCACTCCAGAGCATGTATTTTTTGAGGGGCACATCGCACATGCACGAGGTGCGTATGGTTGAAGCCGCGATACGTGCAAATTGATGATAGGAGAATGTTATGAGTTCGATGTCGAGTAAAGTCTTGCAAATTGCAATTGCGGACGATCATCCAGTGGTGCTCAATGCACTGAAACATGAATTGGGGCGCCTGCCGGAATTTCGCATCGTCCTGACGGCGCATACCGGCGAGGAGTTGCTGGACGCACTCTTGCGTACTCCATGCGAAGTGGTCGTGACCGATTTTGCAATGCCGACCGAAGGAAAGGACGAGGCAGACGGTTTTATCCTGATCAAGCGCATCCGCACCGAATTTCCTTCCACCAAGCTGATTGTCTATACGGCCATGAACAACGGCGCGGTCGTCAAACGCTTGTACCGCATGGGTGTTTTTTCCGTGATCAGCAAAAGGGAAGAAGCCGACGAACTGATCAATGCCTGTCTCGCCACGCAGTCGAACAAGCAGGTCTATTTTCCGGTTTCCTTGCGCGGCGAGCTCGAAATAAGCTGGGCCCAGGGCGACGCGTTCACGCAAAACAAGGAGCTCACCATGAGCGAACTTGAAGTGGTGCGCCTGTTTGTGGGCGGTTCTTCCCTCGGTGAAATTTGCGAACGTCTCTCGCGCACGCCGAGCACCGTCAGCACACACAAGAACAATGCCATGCGCAAACTGGGCCTGGCGACGGACGCCGACCTGATCAAGTACGCTTACGCCACCGGCTTGATCTGATCTTGCGCGGCTGCCGGGACAGCTTCATCTGCGCCGGTCGCATGAATGTGAGAAAAATTCCGTTTTCCGCGATTCCATTTGCCAGGATGGCGTTGCAGCGGTAATCAATATAAAGAAGAAGACACGAGGGAGCGCGGCATAAGGGGGCACGCTCCATTCCAGTCTTTTTCATCCCTTTTCTTTTTTCCTCCATCTCGTCATTGCCGCGTGGCGGCCGTCAATCTCGCGTCGTTGTGCGCCATTACGTGCCATCACATGCCATTGCGCGTCGGCAAGCAATCCCTGCTTCGCGTGCGCGCGCCCGAAAAATCACCGCCCATTATCCGGATCGAAGGCTGCGGAATCTGTCCGCTTACGCGCGTGCGCAACAAATTTTTCGTCGTTTCCATTCAATTGTTTGGTGCAAAAAACGTCTTTGAGAGTTTTCCTATATTTCTGAGAAAAGTCCTTCCCTAGAATGCCGTTCAAGACGAGAACAGCAATGCGATTCAAGTCTTTTGCGCTACCGATGGCCGGTACGTAATTTTTATTTTAATTTTATGGAGTAGTAATGAAAAAGTTAATTCTGGCATCGCTGTTTTCTGCCGCAGGCCTGGTTTCCGTGACTGCGCAAGCTGTCAACACCATCAGTTTCAACGGTGCCGTCACCGATGCGACTTGCACCGTGACCACAGGTACTCTCGGCGACTTTTCCGTCGTATTGCCAACCTTGTCGGCTGCGGAACTGAATTCCGCCTCGGGTGGACGAGGCACCAGCGGCTTTCAAATCGACCTGACCGGTTGTACTCCTGCGAGTGGCAATGTCCGCGCCTTCTTTAACGCCGGTCCGACCGTCAACACAGCAGGACGCCTGACGAACACAGCGGCTGCTGCTGTTGCAGCAAAGAACGTTGAAATCCAGTTGTCCAACGTGGATGGCTCGGTCATCAATGCTTTTGGCGGCAAGAGCGTTCAGAACGCGGCGCAATTTCCCATCAGCTCCACTGGCACTGCGACGATGTTCTACAAGGCCTCTTACTACCCGGTCGGCACCGTCACCTCGGGTGCTGTGAATTCCAGCGTTGTTTATTCGCTCGATTTCAACTGATCGGCGACGATGAAAATGCCGGCTGCGGCCGGCATTTTCTTTTCGGATGTCATGCAATGTGATGTGCTCAACATGAAAAGGGGGTTGCAATGAAAAATAACAGGATGGCTGCATATTTTGCAGCGATAGCGATGCTGCTCAGCAGCGCGTCGTCTTTCGCCAGCGTCGTGATCCATGGCACGCGCGTGATCTTTCCTGCCGACGAGAAGGAAGTCACGGTGCGCATGACCAATGAAGGCAAGGCGCCGGGCCTGGTGCAGGTATGGATCGATACCGGCGACATCAATGACAAGCCCGACCAGACGCAAGTCCCTTTCGTGCTGACGCCTCCGCTGTTTCGCGTCGAGCCGGGAAAAGGACAGACCTTGCGCATGATTTTCAGCCAGAAGCCGTTGCGTCAGGACAGGGAGTCGATCTTCTATCTGAACCTGCTGGAGGTGCCGCCGCGTCCCAAGGATCTGGACGAAAGCGACGTGAATTATATGCAGATGGCTTACCGGACGCGGATCAAGATTTTTTATCGTCCCAAAGCATTGAATACCCAGGAACAATATTTCGCGGCTCCCGCGCAAATCAGTTGGAAAGTGCTGCGCGACGGCGATGCCGGCTATGTACTTGAAGCCAGCAACCCAACGCCTTATTACTTCAGCTTTACCAATGTCGGTGTGATGGGCGGCGCTGAAGGCGGCAAGGATGCCGTGAACAACGACGGCGGCATGGTGGCGCCGGGAGGCACTGAGCGTTTTCCACTCAAGGAGATGAAGAAGCAACCTGACGCAGGGGCAAAGGTCAAGTACACCTTCCTTAACGATTATGGCGCCGGCGTCGACGGCGAGGGCAGTCTGTCGAAGTAGGTAAAGAGCGGCAGTTTATTTAACGACGCCATTGCGGCGGCAAGCAGATATTGGATATGTCTTTGCAGAAGAGCAGGCAGATTTTATGAAACACAATTCCCTTCCATTCAAGCACCAATTGCTGGGCCACCTCGTTTTGGCGGCCGTCGCATCCATGCAGTCGTATTCCGTCTCTGCCGCCAATACGGAAAAGAAACCGCCTGCCTTGGCGCAGGCAGAGTTCAATAACCAGTTTCTGCAGAACAAACAAGGTGCTCCGTCCATCGACCTGTCCCGCTTCGCCAAGGGTAATCCGGTGTTGGCGGGCACGTACCGGGCCGACATCTATGTCAATGAAAACTGGATCGGTCGTAACGACGTCCTGTTCCGAAATATGGACAGCAATGCGGATGACGCCCGTTTTTGTGCGACTCGTTCGTTCCTGGAGATGGCTGGCGTCGACTTTCAGAAACTGTCGCCTGAGGCCATCACTGCCTTGGGCAGCACGGCGGCCAATAGTTGCCTGCAGATCGAAGATCTGATTCCAGGTGCTTCCGCCAGTTTCGACAGCAGCGATCTGCGCCTGAACATCAGCATTCCGCAGATTGCCGTCAGCAGACATGCACGCGGGTATATCAATCCGGAATTTTGGGACCGGGGCGTGAATGCCGGCATTCTGGGATACAACTTCAACGCCTATCGCACCAGCAGTCCGGGAGCGCCATCCAACACCTCGATGTATCTGGGGCTCAACGGCGGCATCAACCTCGGCGACTGGCGCTTTCGCAATACGTCCTCGGTGACGCGTCAGGCCGATGCGAAAATGCGTTACCAGAGCATTGCCAGTTACCTGCAGCGCGAGATCATTCCCTTAAAGAGCCAGTTGACGATCGGCGACACGTTTACTTCAGGGCAGTTTTTCGACAGTTTCTCATTTCGCGGCGTGCGTATGGCGTCTGATGAACGCATGCTGCCCGATTCGCAAGTCGGTTATGCCCCGGTTGTGCGCGGCGTTGCCAAGACCAATGCCAAGGTCAGCATCAGGCAGGGCGGCAATATTATCTATGAAACCACGGTGGCGCCTGGACAATTCGAGATCAACGACTTGAATCCGACCGGTTACGGTGGCGATCTGGATGTGACGATCACGGAAGCCGACGGCAGCCGCTCCAGCTTTTCCGTTCCATATGCCTCGGTGGCGCAGATGTTGCGCCCCGGGATGAGCAGGTACAGCGTCAACGCCGGACGTACGCGCGACGTCGGCAGGTCGCAGGTGAATTTTGTACAGGGAACGTACGAGCGCGGCATCAGCAATGATGTCACCTTGTTTGCCGGCGGTCTGATTGCGAATGACTATCTGTCCGTCGTGGGCGGCGGCGCCTTCAACACCGAGATAGGTGCATTTTCCGCAAGCGTGACGCATTCGCATGCCAATCTGTCCGATCAGGAGACGCGAAGCGGTCAGAGCTATCGCGCCGATTACAGCAAGTTGCTCAAGGATACAGGCACGAACTTCTCCCTGGCCGCCTACCGTTATTCCAGCAACGGCTTCATGCGTCTGCAGGATTTTCTGGCCGCGAAGAATGCCGCGGCATCCGGTTCCAGCTTTAATCTGGTGGATCGTCAGCGTGCCCAGTTGCAGTTGATGGTGAGTCAGACATTGGGAGAGAACAACGGTTACTTCTATATGAGCGGATCGACCCAGAACTACTGGAACCGACCGGGATCAAGCACGCAGTACCAGGCCGGCTATAACAATAACTGGAGGACGATCTCTTATAACTTCTCTGTGCAACGCCAAAAAGATCTGACAAGCGGAGCAGTCGACACGCAATATTATGCGAGTGCCTCCTTCCCGCTGGGGAAAGAAGTGCAGTCGCCGCGCCTCAACAACAGTGTTCAACGCGACAGCCGTGGCGGTACTACGTTGCAGTCGTCATTGACCGGTACTCTCGGGGACGACAATGCATTCAGTTACGGTGTGAGCGGCTCGAAGAATTCGTCATCAAGCGGCGCTTTTATCAACGGCCAGTATCGCAGTCCCTATGCCACCATCGGCGGCGGATACGGCTATGCCAGCGGCGGTTCGTCGCAAATGTCGGCGCAGATATCGGGAGCCGTTGTTGCGCATCCCGGCGGCATCACATTGGCGCAGTCGATCGGCGACACCATCGGTATCGTCGAAGCACCCGATGCAGAAGGCGCGGCGGTCAATACGCCCGGCGTGCGCATCGATGGCCGCGGCTATGCCGTGGTGCCGTATCTGACGCCTTATCGTATCAATGAAGTCGCCATTGACCCGAAAGGCATGTCGACCGATGTGGAACTGGCGGTCACCAGCCAGCGCGTGGCGCCGCATTCCGGTGCAGTGGTAATGATGAAATATCCGACGGTCAGTGGCCGCTCGATCCTGATTCACGCCAAGATGCCAAACGGCGACGCAGTGCCTTTTGGCGCGGAAGCTCTGGATGCCGAAGGCAATCAGGTCGGTATGGCCGGGCAAGGTGGTGTTGTGTTCGTTCGCACGGTGGCGGCCGACAGCGGCAAACTGACGTTGCGCTGGGGCGCAGCAGCGAAGGATCAATGTACGCTGAGCTACGATCTTCCCCCACGGTCGAAAGATGCCAAAGGTATGGTGTTCGACACTACCGAAGCACGTTGCGAAGCAGGTGGACAATTGGCCGCGCGCAAGAAGAGCGTAGAGGTGATCGGCAAGAATACCGACCCCGATCCTGCCATTCTGCGTTGATCGATGTTGCCGATGTTGCGTGCAATGGATAAGGAGACCGTATTTGATACGGTCTATTTCTTTCCTGATGTACAAGACAGGACAGGAATGAGCAGATCTGCCTGGCTTGCGGTGAGCGAATATCCAACGCCGGCTATGCCAGAATCGTCTGTGCCGCCACGCTTCTCGCCATGGCGGCGGCGGAACCGAGATAATTTGCAGGATCGGTAAGCTGCTTCAGTTTATCCAGGCCCAGTTCGTCGGTAATGGACTGGTTGCGCGAGAGGACGACGAACAGTGTTTCGCCGTTTTCGATGGCCGTCTTGCAGGCTTCATAGACAACGTCATGCGCATGCTGGCGGCCGATCGCGGGCGCCAGTCCCATCATCACCGCCTCCGCGACGATAAGGCCGCCGGTCAGGTCAAGATTGCGGCGCATTCTTGCCTTGTCGACGGTCAGGCCGCTCAGCATGAAGTGCGCCTGAAACAGCGAGCTCGACGCCAGCAGGAAACTTTCAGGCAGGGCGCTCCATTCCAGGTGCCAGGGGCCGGTTGCCCGTTCGAAATCCTGCATCAGGCTATCCAGCATCAGGGCCGCGCGTTCGCGCAGCATTTTTGCCGCCGCGAACATGAGTTCGCTGGAAATGGGATTGCGCTTTTGAGGCATGGTGGAGCTTGCGCCGCGGCCCTGTACAAACGGTTCAGCCAGTTCGCCGAATTCCGACGCGCACATCATCATCACGTCCATGGCAATCTTGCCGAGGGAGCCGCCGATGGCCGCCAGGGTCGTCACGATTTCAACCAGGCCGTCGCGCGCCACATGCCAGGTAATGGACGGATTGCCGAGTCCGAGTTCTTTGGCATACGCCGCCCGGACCGCCAGTCCTTCTTCGCCGCCGCCCAAAGAGGCAAGGGTTCCCGCGGCGCCGCCGAATTCCACCAGCAAGGCGCGCGACTTCAGTTGCGTCAGGCGTTCCGCATGGCGGTTCAGCGACGATAACCATACCGCGCAACGAAAGCCGAAGGTAACCGGGAGGGCGTGCTGCAAATGCGTTCTTCCCGCCGTGACGGTATCGGCATGTTCCAATGCCAGCTTCTTCAACGCGCCGCGGGTTTCGTTCAATTGCGTCTCGATGAGCGCGACGGCGCGCTTGCACTGGATCATGGTTGCCGTGTCCATGATGTCTTGCGTCGTTGCGCCCCAATGCACGTAGCGGCCGGCCTCGCCGCACATTTCGCTCAATTGCTTCACCAGAGGCAATATCGGATAACCGACGATCTCGGTTTCGGTACGAAGTTGTTCGACGTTCAGATTGTCGTAGTCGGAGAGCGTCGTGATTTCTTTCGCCGCGTCGGCAGGAATCAGGCCGACTGTCGCCTGCGCACGGGCCAGGGCGGTTTCCGCGTCGATGCATGCAACCAGATAGGCCTTGTCGTCGAATATCTGGCGCATTGCGTCAGTGCCGAACATGTCTTTAAATAACGCGGAGTCGAAAACGGTCGTGGCCATGAGAGTCTCTCGAAGATGGTGACTGAAGAAAAATGTCGGACATGTGCAAATTAATATGTCCGTACAATTAATAAGTACGGACATATTAGCATTTTGAAAGATGCTGTCAACCGGGCGAAGATGCCGGGAGGCGAAGGGGCGCAGCGCCGGGAACAGGGTCGCTCAGAAGAGTAATGCCGTTCAGTTAAGTTTAAAAGCCTGTCAATCCATCACAACGGTCGTTCTGACGAAGGTCGGGACCGAGCGTCGTATTGGACGTCTGCACGACTCTGGGTCCCGGCGTGCGCCGGGACGACGGATGGGAAAACAGGTGTCACTGAACGGCATTGCCGCATCGTCGCTTCACCGCAACCATCGTCCTGACGAACGTCAGGACCAGTCGTCGTACCGGACGTTTTCATGACGCCAGGTCCCAGCGTGCGCAGGGACATCGGCAGTCGAGCGGCGAGGAGAATACTAGGAATTGATCTGCCGGCGCAGATTGAACGCATAGGTGAACCGGTCCGCCGGAAAAGTGCTGACGGTGACTTCAAAAGGGATGCCATGCTGGTCAATATACTGGCGCACGATCTCAAGGGCATAAGAGCCGGTTTCGGCCCCGAGGGCGCGAGCGAAACGCTTGGGGACGCCGGTGGCGCGGATTTCCTGGCGGATCTCGGCGACTACGCGACCATATTTTTCTTCTATCATTTCGCAGATCAGGCCACTGCTTTTCCGCAATTGCCGGCGCATGCCGGTTGCCAGGGCCGGATCCAGATAGACGTCGGTCCAGCAAATCGGTGTCTCCGGCTTCTCGCGGTCCACCCGCAGCAGTTCCACCCGCAGCCAGCGTTGTTTCGGCTTGCAGTGCAAGCGGCCGGCCAGTTCCGGATCGCAGACGATTTCCTCTATGGTCTGCACATGGCGCTCGGTGACGACCGCGAACTGAATCAGGTCTTCGACATTGGAAATGGATTGTTCGTAGCCGTGCCGGGGTTTAAGCGCCTCTATCCGGATGCCGGCGCGCTTTCTGCGGGAAATGAGCCCGAGTTCCTGTACCCGCTGGAGAGCGGAGCGCATCGTAGACCGGCTGACGCCATATTGTGTGGAAAGATCGATCTCGCTTGGCAGGGTGGCGCCGATCGTGAATTTTCCTGTGCCGATTTCGTCGATGATTTGCTGTGCAAGCTCTGCGTAGCGTGGCTGCATTTGTTGTCCTGCCGATATCAATGTATAGATCGCATGGTATCCGCATACCTTCTTTCTGCCAAGTGCGGCGCTTGGCCCGCGCGGTTATTCCAGCCTCTTCTGAAAGAAGTTGACTATAGTCAAGAAAATTAATATAGTCCGAACATATTATAAAAGTCCGTACTTATTTAATTCAGTCCAGGAGACTTCATGTCCATTTCCTCAAACGTTGACGATGCGGCGGCAGACGCTCCCATCGTGCGAAAACCTTTCTATCTGCGCCTCGGTTTTCAGATATTCACCGGTATCGTCCTTGGGCTTGCTCTGGGATTTGCGGCTCCCAAGATCGCGATTCCCATGAAAGTCCTGGGCGACATCTTCCTCAATCTGATCAAGATGATTGTGGCGCCGCTGGTGTTCCTGAATGTCGTGTTGGGCATCACCGCCGCCGGCGACCTGAAGAGCGTGGGGCGCATCGGATTCAAGGCCTTGCTCTATTTTGAGATCGTGTCCACCATCATTCTGGTCATCAGCATGGTGATTGCCAATCTGTCGGGCGTCGGCGCCAATCTGAACCTGCATTTGTCGACGGATGCCGCCCAAGTGGCGGCGGCGACAGCGACGTATGGCAAATCGGCCGAGATGTCGTTCTCGAAATTCCTGCTCGACATATTCCCGCACAGTTTCTTCGGCGCCTTCGCCAACGGCGCATTGCTGCAGGTCCTGGTGATTTCGATCCTGTTCGGCGCCGCGGTTCTCGCCTTGAAGCCGGAGCAGCGGCGCGGCGTCGAAGCGGCGTTGAACGGGATGTCCGACTGCTTCTTCAAGCTGACCGACATCATCATGAAATTCGCCCCGATCGGCGCATTCGGCTCCATTGCCTTTGCCATCGGCAACAGCGGCATGGCGGCAGTGCTTTCTCTGGGATACCTGCTGCTGGTGCTGTACATTTCGCTGGCGCTGATGATCGTGGTGGTGATGGGCATCATCCTGCGCATTTACGGCTTCAACATCTTTCTCTTCCTGCGCTATTTCAAGGACGAAATCGTACTGCTGTTTGCCACGGCTTCATCGGAAAGCGCATTGCCGCGCCTGATCGAAAAGCTGCAGAGGCTGGGCTGCAGCAAGCAATCCGTCAGCCTGGTCCTGCCGACCGGCTATGCCTTCAACCTCGACGGCACCGCAGTCTATATGTCCTTGTGCGTGCTCTTCCTTGCCAATGCCTACGGCATCCACCTGACGCTGGAGCACCAGCTCGGCATTCTGGCACTGATGCTGCTGACCTCGAAAGGTGCTGCGACGGTGTCGGGCGGAACGTTCATTGTGTTCGCGGCGACTGTGACGGCATCCGGCATCCTGCCGGTGGAAGGCTTGCCCCTGCTGCTGGGGATCAATCGCCTGACCTCGCAGGCGGTCAGCATTTGCAATTCGATGGGAAATGCCGTGGCGACGATGGTCGTGTCGAAGATCAGCGGCGAGTTCGATCCTGAACGGACGCGCGAAGAGTATCACCGGGTATTGGGTCGCGACATCAACGCCGCGATCTGAAACATCATCACAGGTAAACAGGCATGGCAAAAATTGTTGCAATCAAAGAGTTATCGGTTCGTCTGCAAGGCGAAGTCGCCAATGCGTTGGTCAGCTTCGCCGAGCATGACATCTCCCTGGTGGCGGTGGTCAGCGACGTCGTCCGCAACGGCAAGCCGGTCATCGGCTATGCATTTGATTCGATCGGCCGCTATGCCCAGGGCGGCATCTTGCGCGACCGCATGATCCCCCGTCTGCTGGCGGCCGAACCGGCATCGTTGCTGGACGAGGCAGGGACGCGTTTCGATCCGCTGAAAGTGCTGCGGACCGTCATGCGCAATGAAAAACCCGGCGGCCACGGCGATCGCGCAGCGGCGGCGGGCGCGCTGGAACTGGCTTTTTGGGATCTGAACGCGAAACTGGACGACGAGCCTGCGCACGTCGCCATCGCACGGCATTGCGGACGTCGTGGAAAGACGGAAGGTGTCGACGTCTACGCCGCCGGGGGATATTACTATCCCGAGGAAAGCACCGAACGATTGAAGCAGGAGTTCGAAGGATATGCGCGTCTCGGGTTCAATGCATTCAAGATGAAAATAGGCGGCGCTTCCATGGCGACCGATCTGGCGCGCATCGAGGCGGCGCTAAGTGTCGTCGACGGCGACGGCGCACGGCTGTCCGTCGACGCCAACGGCCGTTTCGACCTGAAGATGGCGCTGGAATACGCGAATGCGATTGCTCCCTACCATCTGCGCTGGTACGAAGAGATCGGCGATCCGCTCGATTTCGACCTCAACCGGCGGGTTGCCGAGGCTTACGCAGGCCCGATCGCGACAGGCGAGAATCTGTTTTCCGTTCCGGATGTCAAGAATCTGGTCTTGTTCGGCGGCATGCGCGCCGGCAAGGACATTTTCCAGATGGACCCCGGCCTGAGTTACGGACTGACCGAATATATACGCATGCTGGAAGTGATGGAGCAGCATGGATTCGATCGCCGCAACGCCTATCCTCACGGCGGCCATCTGATCAATCTGCATATTGCCGTCGGTCTGGAACTGGGTGGCTGCGAAGCCTATCCAGGCGTATTCCAGCCGTTCGGCGGCTATCCCAAAGAATGCGCGTTGCAGAACAGCACCGTCAGGCCGACGGATGCCGCGGGCTTCGGCCTGGAACAGAAAGCGGAACTGCGTCCGTGGCTGGAACGGCTGATCGCATAGGAATACACAAGCAAATTACACGTTGCTGGAATCGGGATACGGCGGGACGCGTACCCCGATTCATTCGTTAAGAAAAAATAATTGCCGGGAGGGCATTATGTTGTCGAAGCTATCTATCAAGGCGCGTCTGACAGGGGCGATCCTGGTGCTGGTCGGTCTGTTGATCGTCGTCGGCGTGATCGGCCAGGTGGCCAGCCGCGCCGGCGATACGGCATTGCAGGAAACCTATTCGGTGCAACTGGCTTCGGCGCTGGCAATCGGCGAGTCCAAGTACAACCTCGCGATTGCCCGCATCGCCATCGACCGGGCATTGCTGCATCCGGAAGCGGGCGACATGAAAGGGCTGATCGACAAGACGCGGGACTATCTCAAAGTGTCGGACGCCGCGTGGCAGCGTTATCTGGCCTTGCCGAAATCCGCCGAGGAAGACGCCATCGCCAAGGAGGTCAGCGCCAAGCGGGATATTTTCAATCAACAGGCGCTGCAGCCCGCGCTCAATGCCCTGTTGCAAGGCGACGCGACCTCCGCGGACAGATACACCATGCAGGTTGCGCCGCCCTTGTCCCTGGACTTCACCAAGAGCGCCATACGGCTGGACCAGTATCATCTGAAACACGGGCAGCAAAACTATGACAGCTTCAGAAGCGAGCTGCGTACCTTCGGCCTGCTGTCGGTCGGCATGATCATTCTCGGCGTCATCGTGGGCGTGGTCTGCACATTCAGCCTGCAGCGCGCCATCACACGGCCGCTCGGCCAGGCGCTGTCGCATTTCTCCGCCATTTCGTCAGGCGACCTGAGCCGCAATATCCTGGTGCATTCGCAAGACGAGATGGGCAAGCTGATGGCAGGCCTGCGGACCATGCGCGACGGCTTGCGGGCCACCGTGGCGTCGGTCCGCCAGTCGGTCGATTCCATGGCGACCGCGACAGGCGAGATTGCATCCGGCAACACCGATCTGTCCCAGCGCACGGAAGAACAGGCCGCGTCGCTGGAAGAAACCGCGGCGAGCATGGAGGAGTTGACGGGCACGGTGAAGCAGAACTCGGACAGCGCGCGCCAGGCCGGCGTCGTGGCCGGCGAGGCGGAGTCGATCGCCATGCGCGGCGCGGCGGTGACGGACAAAGTGGTCGGCACCATGCGCGGGATACAGGACAGTTCCGGCAAGATGTCGGCGATCATCAGCGTCATCGACGGCATCGCGTTCCAGACCAATATCCTGGCGCTCAATGCCGCCGTCGAGGCGGCCAGGGCGGGCGAGCAGGGACGTGGTTTCGCCGTCGTCGCCAGCGAAGTGCGCAGCCTGGCGCAGCGTTCCGCCGTGGCGGCCAAAGAGATCAAGGAACTGATCGACGACTCGGTGGTGAAAGTCGGCGACGGCACGGCACTGGTGGAGCAAGCCGGCTCCACCATGCAGGAAATCACCGGCGCCGTGAGAAAGGTCACCGCCATCATCCGTGAAATTTCCCTGGCCTCGGACGAGCAAAAGGAGGGGATCGATCAGATCAACAAGGCCATCTCGCAAATGGACGGCGTGACCCAGCAAAATGCGGCACTGGTCGAAGAGGCCGCCGCAGCGGCAATCTCCTTGCAGGAACAGGCGCGGACGCTGAAAGACGCGGTGGCGATATTCCAGCTCGGGGAGCACGGCGAACCGCTGCTGTCAGTCGTTCCCGCGAAGATGCTGCAGCAGCCGCATGACAGCCGTAGACTGAGAAATGTTATCGTTCCATAGGATTTTGAACTGGCGGTTGCACCAGCGATCATCGAGTCTGATCGCTGAATAGCGCGACGCATCGGCGCCTTGCAGTGCAATCTCCGGAATGATGGCGACGCCGAGTCCCTCCGACACCATGTTCCGCATGGCCTCGAAGCTCGTCACCTGCACGGTCGGGCGGATGTGCCGGTTCACGGCGCTGGCGGCGCGTATCGACAGCGTATTGATCGATGCTCCGCGTTGCATCATGATGTGATTTTCATCCAGCGCATCTTCAAACCGGATGTGCTTGCGTGCGGCCAGCGGATGGTCCAGCGGCGTAATCAACACCAGCGGATCGTCGCGAAAAAACGCCTCCGAAAGACCCGCCGTCGTTTCCGTCGGCGCGCAAATGCCCAGATCGGCGACGCCGGCCGCCACCGCCGCCGGGATTTCATCGCTGAGCCGTTCCACCAATTCAACCTGGACGCCCGGATAGCGGCTCATGAAAGGCTTGAGTTGCGCCGGCAGGTAATAGCAAAGCGCCGTCATGTTGACCCAGATGCGCACCGTCCCCTGTATGCCCTCCCGATGTTCGCTGATGTCGCATTCGATGCGGTGAAGCTGCGCCATCACCGTTTTGGCATGTGCATAGAGCGATCGCCCCGCAGGCGTGGGTTCGACGCCCCGGCTCAGCCTGCGCAGCAATGCAATGCCGGCGCTTTGCTCCAGTTCGGCAAGGCGTCTGCTGATGGCGGACGCCACCATGTTTCCCGGCTCGGATGCCGCCGTGATGCTGCCGTGTTCCACCACCAGGATGAACAGCTTCAACGTCTCAATATCAAAATGCATGTCGCCGGCCAATTCTTGATTCTTAATTCTGGTTTGTCGATTTGCGATAGCTGCTCTGGTCAAATAGCATGCCTTCCCTGTTGGCGGACTGATATCCTTTTGGCAGAGACAAGTCACCTGAATGAGCCACTCCATCCATGTCAGCCGCCAAAACGCTATTCGAAAAAATCTGGCAACGCCATATTGTTGCAGAACATGAGACCTCGGTGTTGCTTTACATCGATAAGCATCTGGTCAATGAAGTCACCAGCCCCCAGGCGTTCGACAGCCTGCGCGAAGCCGGCAGGAAACCGTGGCGCAGCCGGTCCGTGCTGGCGACGGCCGATCACAATATTCCCACAGTGAATCGCCAGGCCGGCATGCACGACGAGATTGCCCGGCTGCAGCTCAATGCGCTCGAACGCAATTGCAGCGAATATGGCCTGCACTACTATTCCCTGAACGACGCGCGCCAGGGGATTCTGCACGTCGTGGCGCCGGAACTGGGGGAGACCTTGCCGGGCATAACCATTGCCTGCGGCGATTCGCACACCACCACCCACGGCGCGTTCGCCGCGCTGGCCTTCGGCATCGGCACCTCGGATGTCGAGCAGGTGCTGGCCACGCAAAGCCTCACCATTCCCAAACTGAAAACCATGAACGTCCTGCTGCATGGCATATTGCCCGACGGCATCTATGCCAAGGACATCGCGCTGGCGTTCTTGCGGGAGTTCGGGACCGACTGCGCCACCGGACATGCGCTCGAGTTCTCGGGCGACGTCGTGGCGAAGCTGAGCATGGAAGCGCGCATGACGCTGTGCAATCTTTCCACGGAGGCCGGCGCACGCGTGGGCATCATCGGCGTCGACGACGTCACCATCGACTATCTCAGGGGGCGGCCGTCCAGTCCCAAGGGGCGCGACTGGGAACTGGCGCTGGAATACTGGTCCACCTTGCACAGCGACGATCACGCCGGCTTTGATCGCCATCTGTCGTTCGACGTCAGCCGCCTGACTCCGCAAGTGACGTGGGGAACCACGCCCGCCATGACGGTCGGGCTTGACGAAAGCGTGCCTGATCCGCGCGAGTGCAGGGATCCCGAGGCTGCCATGCGCGCGCTCGACTACATGGGATTGGCCGCCGGCACGCCCATGCGCGCGATCGCGCTGGACAAGATTTTCATCGGTTCGTGCACCAATTCAAGAATCGAAGACCTGCGCGTGGTGGCGGAAGTCGTGAAGCACCGCAAGGTGGCGGCGAACATCCGCGAGGCGCTGATCGTTCCAGGGTCGGGTTCCGTGAAGCGGCAGGCGGAACAAGAGGGCTTGCATGAGATATTCCTGGACGCAGGCTTCCAGTGGCGCGACGCCGGTTGCTCCATGTGCCTCGGCATGAACAACGACAGCCTCTCCGAGGGAGAGCGTTGCGCCTCGACGTCCAACCGCAATTTCGAAGGCCGCCAGGGACGCGGCGGGCGCAGCCATCTGGTCAGTCCCGCGATTGCCGCCGCCGCGGCCATTGCCGGACACTTCGCCGCGCCGGGAGAGCTTTGATGCAACCGTTCAGCCAACTCACATCCCATGTGGTTCCCATCGACCGCGCCAACGTCGATACCGACGCCATTTTGCCCAAGCAATACATGGCGCTGACGACACGCGCCGGTTTCGGCGAATTCCTGTTCGATAACTGGCGCTATGAAGAAGCCGGCGCGCCTGGCCGCGACAATAGCCGGCGCACGCCGAAAGCCGGTTTTTCCCTCAACGACCCGGCCTGTCAGGGCGCGCAAATCCTGCTGAGCCGCAAGAACTTCGGTTGCGGATCGAGTCGCGAGCATGCCGTGTGGGCATTGGAACAGTGGGGCATACGCGTACTGATTGCGCCGAGCTTCGCGGATATTTTTTACGGCAATTGCTTCAAGAACGGTGTCTTGCCGATTGTCCTGGAGGAGCAGGCTGTTGCCTCCCTGTTCGATGTCCTGCGGCAAGCGGGCCGCCTTGAATTGACGATCGATCTGGTCGGCCAGAAGGTGATCGTCGACGCCAACACCGCATATGCCTTCGACATCGACCCGATGCGCAAGCGATCGCTGCTGCTCGGCATTGACGAGATCGGCCAGATTCTTGAAGAACACAGCGCGGCGCTGCAGCAGTTCGAGCAACGCAGATTCAGGCTGGAACCCTGGCTTGCCGCCGGACAGTAGGACTGGAAAGCAGAACGTCGTCCGATACCCCATATCGGATGAACCATATTCACAAAAAGAAGGAGAGACGATTTGGACTCGGTGCAAAAACTACTATCAAGTGGCGCCTCATGGCATGCGCGGCTGACGCCCAAGCATTGGAAGACGCTCAAGGGCGCCTTCCTGGGATGGATTTTCGACGGCTATGAAGCCCTGGCGCTGGTGATCGTCCTGTCGCCGCTGCTCAGTTCGCTGATGACGCCGCAGCAGGCTGGTTCCAAACCGTTCTATGCCGGCCTGGTCATCGGCATCACCTTGCTCGGCTGGGGCATCGGCGGCCTGATCGGCGGGATCATGGCGGATTACGTCGGCCGCAAGAGCATGATGATGTGGTCGGTGTTCCTGTACGCCATGCTGACAGGCCTGACGGCGTTTTCGGATTCCATCGCGACCCTGTGCGTGCTGCGTTTCCTGACCGGCCTGGCGATGGGCAGCGAGTGGAGCACCGGCATTGCCCTGGTCGCCGAAACCTGGCCCAAGGAGGCACGCGCCAAGGGCGCCGGTTTCCTGCAGTCGGGCTTTGGCTGGGGCACGTTGATTGCCGCGTTGGTCTGGTATGTCCTGACCCTGACCAATCCTCTGGGGGCGGACAACTGGCGCATCATGTTCATCGTGGGCGCGCTGCCGGCATTCTTCGTCCTCTATATCCGCCGGGATGTGGACGAGTCCGAAGAGTGGATTGCCGCCGTGCGCAATCAGGAGTGGGGCGCCACCGAGGCTTCGCATGAAAAAGGCGGCAAGCGGCCTTTCACCCTGAAGCAAGTCTTCAGCGAGCGCGAAGCCGTGCGCCGTATCCTCCTGACTTCGCTGCTGTCGGTGGTGAGCATCGCCGGCTGGTGGGCCGTATCGAGCTGGCTGACCGATTACACCAGGGTGATCGCGGTGTCCCAGGGCAGCAACTTCCACGGCGATTCGTATGTGTCGCTGTTGTATACTGCCGGCGCGATCGTCGCCTACATCCTGTCAGGCTTCATGGCCGACGCCTTCGGCCGGCGATGGTTTTTGTTCTTTACGTTCGCCGGCTCGCTTGCCTCGACGATTGTGGTGTACAGCTACGTCTCCACCGTCGGCCAGATGCTGGTATTTGCGCCGATCAACGGGTTCTTCACGCTGGGTTGCGCGTTCGCCTGGCTGGCGATCTATCCGGCGGAATTGTTCAATGCCTCGGTGCGTTCCACTGCGGTCAGCTTCGTCTTCAACTCCGCTCGCCTGATCGCATGGTGTTTCCCGATCGGCGCCGGCGCGATGATCAAGACGTTCGGCGGGATTGCGCCAACCGCGCTGGTGTTCGGCTCGGTCTATGCCATCGGTCTGATCGTGCCGTGGTTCTTGCCCGAGACGGTCGAGGCGTAACGGTTGTCGTCCATTCTTCCCGAGATGGACGATCCGGGGATGGAACGGTTGCCGGCCCAACAAGGCGACGGACCGTATCTGGATCGTGAGGGCCCAGGGCAGTCACGGGGATTGGCGATATGGAAGTACGTTGCCGCAGCGGATTTTGACCGGTCAGATTGCGTCAGACGGCCGATGTGAGAATAAGGTATTTGATATTGATCAAAAGAAAGCACGCGCCTCAGGCGTAGGATGGGCAGTCAAGCCATCTCCAGCGGAGGAAAATATGTGCGACAAGATGTCCGCGCCAACCGGATGCAAGCTATCCGATGACTGATTCTTCCCCGGCATCGCAAGGCCTCTCTGACGCGGAGGTCGCAGCCCGGCTCGCGCGCGACGGATTGAACCAGTTGCCGAAGGATCGTCAGGGAGAATGGCTGATCGCTTTGCGTGAGTTGTTCGCAGAGCCAATGTTCCTGTTGCTGATCGCATGCTGTGCGGTTTACCTGATGCTCGGCAATCGACAGGAAGCCTTCATGCTGGCGGGATTTATCGTCATCGTCATGGGCATTTCCTTCTACCAGAACCGCCGTGCCGAGCGCTCCCTCCAGGCCCTGCGCGATTTGTCCAGTCCGCAGGCGCTGGTCATTCGCAATGGCCGGCCGGTGCGGGTAGCAGGAAGTGAACTGGTATGCGGGGACATCGTCCTGCTATCCGAGGGTGATCGCATTCCCGCCGACATGCGTTTGCTCGACATGACGCAACTGATGGTTGACGAGTCCATGCTGACCGGCGAATCCGTCCCTGTCGCCAAGCACGCTTCAGACATGTTCGCCGACGGCGTGCCGCCGGCGGACATCACATCGGCAGCGTACGTCTATTCGGGAACATTGATCGTGCAAGGAAGCGGCCGGGGGGAAGTCACCGAGACAGGTGTGCGCAGCGCCCTGGGCAAGATCGGGAAGTCGCTGGCGGATATCGACGATGCCGAGACGCCGACCCAGCGGGAAACGCGCCATGTGGTGCGCAACGTTGCCATTGCCGGTCTTCTCCTGGCATGCGTTTTCGGGATCGTGTACTGGCTCATGTCCGATGACTGGCTGAGCGGCATTCTGGCCGGCTTGACCCTCACGATGGCGGTTGTGCCGGAAGAATTCCCGGTAGTCCTCATGCTGTTCCTGAGCCTGGGAGCATGGCGGCTTTCGCAGAACAAGGTATTGGCCAGGAATATTCCCGCAATCGAACGGCTTGGAGCGACCACTGTGTTATGTGTCGATAAAACCGGCACGCTGACGGCGAACCGCATGGCGCTCAGACGCATCTGTTCCGAAGACGCCGACTATGACGCGGCAGGCGGAGATAGCGGTCCTTTGCCCGAGTCATTGCATGAGGTGATGGAGTTTGCCGTTCTGGCGAGCCATCGGCATGCTTTCGATCCTATGGAAATGGCAATAGCCGAGACCGGCAAAAAACTGTTGTCGAATACGGAGCATCTCCACGCGGATTGGACATTGGTCGACGACTATCCGCTGGGGCAGGAGATGATGGCGATGTCGAGAGTGTGGCAATCTCCCGATTTTCAGGAATTCATGATTGCGGCCAAAGGGGCGCCGGAAGCGATTGTCGACTTATGCCATATGGATGCCGTCAGGGCCGCGCGTATCGGCGAACAGGTCGGCGTCATGGCGCAAAATGGCTTGCGTGTTCTGGGTGTGGCCAAAGCGGTTTTTCCGGCAGACGTTTTGCCGATGAAGCAGCACGATTTTGATTTTGTATTTCTCGGCCTGGTGGCTTTTTCGGATCCCGTGCGTGCCGACGTGCCGCAGGCGATCGCGGCCTGCCATGCAGCCGGTATCCGGGTCCTGATGCTGACAGGCGACCATCCGGCCACTGCGCTGGCAATCGCGAAAGAGGTCGGCTTGTCTGATGGCGAGGAGGTCATGCTCGGCTCGGAGATCGCTGTGCTTGACGACCGGACCCTGCGGCAACGCTTGTCGGTAACCAGTGTTTTTTGCCGGATTCAGCCTGAGCAAAAGTTGCGGCTGGTGGAGGCCTTGCGCGCGCAAGGGGAAGTGGTGGCAATGACGGGCGACGGCATCAACGATGCGCCGGCGCTGAAAGCCGCCGATATCGGCGTCGCCATGGGGGGGCGCGGCACCGACGTAGCACGAGAAGCCGCCGATCTGGTGCTGCTCAACGATGACTTTTCGTCCATCGTCACGGCGGTCCGGCATGGTCGCCGGGTATTTGGAAATCTGCGCAAGGTGATCGCTTTTGTGGTTGTCGTGCACGTACCCATCGTTGGCCTATCGATTGCGCCGATCCTGCTGGGCTGGCCGTTATTGTTGATGCCTGCCCATATCCTTTTCCTGCAACTGATCCACGGTCCTGTCTGTTCGATCGTGTTTGAAGCAGAGCCGGAAGAGCCGGACGTCATGGCGACCAAACCGCGAGCCGTCGATCAGCATTTGTTCGACGCCAGTCTCCTGAGGCTGGGGTTATGGCAGGGAGGCGGGCTGCTTGCGCTGTTGCTGGCGATTACGGGCGGCCTGCATTACGCCGGGAATCCTCCCGAGATGATACGGGCGGAAGTCTTTTGCATACTGGTCCTTTCCAATCTCGGCCTGGTCTACATCAACCGTTCCGCAGGTCCGACGTCATGGCGGTCCTCCATCGCCAATCCGTATCTGGGATGGTCCCTGGCGGTCATTTTGCTATTGCTCGGGGTCCTCTTTTTCATCCCGGCCATCCGGCAGCTATTTTCGTTTTCCCCGCTATCCATGACGATGCTGTCGGGAGGATTGGCTGCTGCCGCGCTTTCCTGCCTATGGTTTGAAATGGTGAAGCGCCGTCGTTTTGCATCTGTTCCGCAGGCGCTGTGATTTTTCCAAAACTTTCCACGGGGCGCAGACTGAATCATTCCAATCCCAAGTGTGTCCGCCTGGATTTGTCAAGACACGTTCCTCACACCGCATCTCGCGCTGCAAATGACGTAGGAAGACTGCGTTTATCGTGAACTTGACCGGTCAGGCGGGCTGGAAATGAATCCCGACCCGCCTTTACGTTCTCGAAATGAGCTACAAACGGCCGGCTTCCAGTCCTTTCATCACCTCGACTTGCACGGTTTCCCAAATGGAGCGTTTCAGATCGATATAACGCTGCGAGAGCTGAACATCCGCTGTGCGCGGATGCGGCAGGTCGTTGGCAATATCCTGCACTACGCGCCCGGGCTTGGAGCCCATGACCACCATGCGGGTCGACAGCATGAGCGCCTCATCGATCGAATGCGTGATGAAGATGATGGTCTTGCCGCTTTTCTCGTAGATGGAAAGCAATTGCTCCTGCAGCACCTGGCGCGTCATGGCGTCGAGTGCGGCAAACGGTTCGTCGAACAGCATGACGTCGGGATCGTTGGCCAGCACCCGGGCGATCGAGACGCGCTGCTTCATGCCGCCGGAGAGCTTGTTGGGGAAGCTGTTTTCGAAACCCTTCAGGCCGACCATTTCGATGTAATACTGTGCCACTTTGGCGCGTTCTTTGCGTGATACGCCGCGCATCTTCAGACCGAACTCGACGTTCTCGCGCACGGTCTTCCATGGGAACAGCGCATACTGCTGGAACACCATGCCACAGGCCGGATCGACATCCTTCACCTCGCGGCCGTTGACCCAGATGCTGCCGGAACTGGCGCGCTCAAAGCCGGAGACCAGGTTGAGCATGGTCGACTTGCCGCAACCCGACGCACCCAGCAGCACCAGGAATTCGCCCTTGGCTACCTGCAGGTCGACACGTTCGAGCACCTTCAATGCACCGAAAGATTTCGCTACGCCGCGGAACTCGATCATCGGCTTGCCATCGGCTTTGCTGTTTATTTCTGCCATGAGAGTACGCTCCTTTGGATCAGGCGGAAGACGATGTCGGTCGCGAGCACGGTGAAGCTGATCAGCACCATGCCCAGCACGACGGTATCGGTCTGGAAGAATTCCTTGCCGTTCATGATCATGAAACCCAGGCCTTCCTTCGCGGCCACCAGCTCCGCGGAAATCACGCAGGTCCACGAAAGGCCGAGGATCACTTTCATGCCTGACAGGATCTGCGGCATGCAGCCCGGCAGGATCACTTCACGCATGACCTGCCAGCGGTTGGCGCCGAGGTTGCGCGCGGCGCGGATCAGCAGCGGGTCGATATTCTGCGTGGCTTCGATCACATACAGCAGAGCCGGCGTGACCGCGCCCATGAATACGATGCTGTACTTCTGCGTTTCGGTGATGCCGAACCACAGCAGGGTCAGCGGAATCCAGCTCATCGACGGCAGCGGGCGTAAAAAGGACAGGATGGGATCGAAAATGGCACGCGCCACTTTTGAAGTGCCCAGCATGATTCCCAACGGGATCGACACCAGCACTGCAGCCAGGAAGCCGACCATCACACGGCGCGCGGAAGCGAGGATGTTGATGATCAGCGTATCCTGGTCCCACATGCGCAAGGCCCGCCCCAGGACTTGAGACGGCGCCGGGAGGAACACCGCGTCGACGATGTCCGCCCGGCAGACCATTTCCCACACCAGCAGGAAGGCAAGCAGGGAGACTGCCGACAGCGTGAACAGCGTGCTGCCGTGCAGCCACTCTTTTTTCTCAGCCATTCGCGTGCCTCACAGGTAGGTTGTGTTGACCCATTGACGCACTTGCGGCACGAAGTCGATCTGTTTGAGTTTGAACAGCATCTCCGACAATTTCTGCAAACTGACGACAAAATTGCCCGGGTTCTCCATCAGCGTCTTTTGATCCGCAAGAGTAAGCCATTCTGTTTGCTTGATCACTGCAACTTGCTCCTCCAGACTCAGCGAGGAAAGTTCCAAGAGGATTTTCGCAGCCTCTTCGGGCTTCTGAGTCATAAACGCATTGGCCTCAAAAATTGCCTGAACAAATCCTTTAACGGCGCTCGGATTTTCCTTGCCGAAATTGGTTCTCGTCAGCAGAACGTCGGGTCCGGGGGACATCTTGTAGCTTTTATAGAGGGAGAAAGCAGTGTCGTCGAATAGCAGGCGGGTGTTGGGCAGGGCGCGGATGCGGTCGAAAGTCGGCGTCCATGCGGCAACGGCATCCACCTGATTGCTTTTGTATGCGGTCAATAGTTCGCTTGACGGAAGATTGATCAGAGACAGATCCTTGTCGGGGTTGATCCCATACTGCCCAAAGACATCCAGGAGCAAAACATGCGCGCTGGAAGCGTAGGTTACGCCGACCTTCTTCCCTTTGAGATCGGCTATGGTCTTGATGGAGTCGCGGACCAGCACCCCCTCGGAACGGCCATAATTATTTGGCGTGGCGATCAATTGAAACTGCTTGGCGCCACTGGCCATCAAAGCGAGCGCCGATACGACGCCGGTACCGGCAATGTCGACGTTTCCTGCCATGACAGCAGCCATGCGCGAGGAGGATGTGGCGAATGACTGCCAGCGCAGATCAATACCGTGCCTGGACATTATTCCCGTCTTCATCGCAATATAAGCCGAGTAATGTCCCAGCCAAGGGGATCCGCCGTAGTTAATCACCGTGGGCGCTGCCGCGCGCGAAAGAATGGGGAATCCCATCGAGCCGGCAGTTGCCAGCGTGATGGCTTGCTTCATGACCCTGCGTCGAGTTTTGTTCATTGCTTGCTCCTTCTTTGGATGTAAAATCTCTCGATGAGACACGGTCACTACCCCTTGTCCCCTCCCTAATCCCGTCATGGCAGAGACTGGTTCGCACAAGGCAGACCAACTATTTCCGATCGCCCATGATGAGGCAGGTGGTGATATTACAGATTCATGACGACATACGATGGCGATTAAGGAAAATTAATAAGTACTATGTAAAGGGCTAATTCGGGCGCTTCACGATGGTGCGGATACTCCCTATGCATGTGCATCCGGACTCTGCGAGCAACTTTCCAGTGAATACGGCCAGGAAAATAATTGAGCGACAACGTAATGCGCCGTTCTAATGTGGCCCAATTGAAAACCTGAAGACATTTGCACCTGATCTATTTATAGATCGCGCGTCGACTCAGGAGCATTAACAGAGCACCGCTTGCGACGCCATGCTTTCGTAAAGCAGGTCCTATCATCAATCTTCGATATTTTTTCGCATGACATTACGTACCTTAATGCCTTCAGTCGACCTACGTGCATTACAAGCATTTGTGACCGTATGTGAAACAACCTCCATGACAGAAGCGGCGCGTCTTCTTGGCGTAACCCAAAGTGCTGTAAGCCAATTGGTGAAAGCGCTGGAGATTGAGCAAGGAGTTGCGCTCCTGGATCGCGATAGTCGTCCATTGCGGCCCAATGCTGCCGGGAGGACATTGTTAGAGAAAGCCGGCGCATTGCTGGAACATGCGCATGCTGTATCTCAAAGCGTACGGGAAGCCTCCGGTGGCGGTACGGCGCGCTTGCGCATCGGATGCGTGGACTCATTCGCGGCCACTGTCGGTCCTGCGCTTGTCAATAAAGTACTTGGTTCGGTGCAAAATTTGTGGATGTGGTCTGGCCTGACGCCTGCGGTCAGTGACCAACTGGTTAACCGCGAGTTGGATATTGCGATATGCACCGAGTCGACAGTAGACCCTGAACGTGTGTCTCAAAACGCTCTGTTTTCTGAAGCATTCGTAGCAGTTATCCCCCGAAGTTTCCACCCATCTCGCAAAACTTCGTTCATTGATGCCGTAAGGGAACTCCCGTTGATACGATATTCACGTCGACAAACGACAGCCCAGCAAATGGAGCGTTTCATTCGGCACATTGGCATCGACGAACCGAGGCGATATGAATTCGATGCAACGGACCCTATTTTCAGTCTGGTTGCGTCTGGCCAAGGATGCGCAATCACTACTCCGCTTTGCCTCTGGCAAGCGCGTCATTATCTACCCGATCTCGTCATCGCGGATCTTCCCGAAAGCCCGCTGGCACGCCGTCATTTCTTTTTGCTGACGCGTGTCGGAGAGTGGACGGAAATGGCAAAAATTCTTACCCGGCATACGATTGCGTCGCTCAAAAACGAGGTTGCTCCGGCAATCAGGGACGCCATCCCGGATTTGCCGCCGAACGCATTCATTTTCTGACCGATGAACAGCGGAACAGCGCAAAAAAAACGACTCCGCCAGGCAATGAACCGACACGATGCTCATTGCCTTGACGGAGTCGGTCTGGCTTTTTAAGAATCTGACCCGTTACCGGCGGCTGCCCCGTTAGCAACGGTCATATAAACAAAATGCTTACGGGTTCGAGCGAGAACTTTCAAGGTTCCCTTGAATCCCGGCTCCAGAACGAACACATCGCCTGCGGAATATTCAGTGGGTTCCCCTCCCAGAGGCGTGATGACGAATCTACCCTCCAGGACATGACAGTATTCCCAATCGCCATAATCGAGCATCCATGTTCCGGTGGATGACTCCCAGGTACCGGTTTGAATTTTCCCGTCGGGAGACTCGTACTCGCTGACGATAATCGCTTGCGGATCCCCTGATTCAGCTTTGCCGGCCCAATCAGGATTCACTTGCGCCTCTCCTTTGTCAAAACGGCGAGTATAAAGATGATGAGTTGTTTTCATTTCATTCCATTCCACATTCAAGAGTGATCAAAATCCAGCATCGACGACAATCCTGGAGCCGTCCGTAAACCGCCCGAATCTGAATGGCGCCGGATCCACCGATGGTCTGTCGTTCGTCACCAAATCCGCCATCAATGCGCCGGCTGCAGGCCCTATGCCGAATCCATGCCCTGAGTACCCCGTAGATACGAATAGACCGGGAATGCGGTCAATCTCGGAGATGACCGGGATGGCGTCCGGCGTCACATCCATATATCCCGCCCATTGTTGGGCAACTCGCAGATGCGAAAGATGGGGGAACGTCTCAATAAATTTCCGTAGCCCAGTCGCGATACTTTTTTCGACAGGCTCCGGATCCAGAATCCGCATCTTCTCGAAGGGGGAGGGGCGATCCAATTTCCATTTGCGAGGGCGGATCAACTCATCCCAGGAGCGCTTCCCCAGAGTGATCCTCAATGCGCCTCGCTGACTCTTGAGCGCTTCGATGTATTTGAAGAAAAGGCGAAAGGCATCAGGAGTGATGTCTGCGTAAGTGCGAAATCCGCTCGCGATGGTATAGCCGCCATCCTCTCGCTTGCGAAAAGCGAACTGCTTGTTGCTGGCGCCGATAACAGGACCACCTTCGATCGGCTCCGTGCGAAGCACCGAGCCTTTTACCAAGAGCTGAGGCAGTTCCACGCCGATACTTCCCAAGAACAGGCGCGACCATGCTCCGCCTGCAACGACGACATTTTTGCAGGCAATCGATCCATGCTCGGTTAAAACGGCGCTGACTCTGCCGGCAGTCGTCTCAATACCGCGCACAGCACATGGAGCGAACACCTTTCCGCCCAGTTTTTGGAATGCCCTTGCCAGTGCGGGTGCAGCCTTCTGGGGTTCGGCCCGGCCATCTCCCGGCGTGTACAGTCCGCCCCGAAAAGACACCTTGGATCCCGGCAGAAGATTGGAAATTTCTGCCGGCCCGACTTCCCGTGTATCAAACGAATCGCCGGCGGCATCCCGCGCTTTTTTTAGCCAGGCATGATAGTTGTCCAATACACTTTCGTCAGACGTCATGTAGAGCAAACCGGATTGAACATAGCCCGTATCGACATCGAATTCTTCTTTTAACGAGCGCCAAAGTGTGGCGCTCTCTATGCTCAAAGGAAGTTCGCGAATGTCGCGCCGTGTCACCCGAACCCAGCCCCAATTTCGGCTGGATTGCTCTGCCGCCACTTGACCTTTTTCAAAAACGGCGACACTGAGTCCCTTCTTTTGTAAATAGAGCGCTGTGCAAACGCCAATAATCCCACCTCCGACAATTGCTACATCGATCGCGCTCGGTAATTTGACATCCGACGGCACGTGTTCTACATGTGGTCCCATGATATTTTTCGTTCGCCCAATACAGTGATTTCGATGGGACGAGAGGTTGCCACAAGGGCTGAAAAATATGGGCAACATTAGTGAAATTAATTGGGCGATTCACCATTCGCCAAGGTCTCACGATGATTCTCTTGTTCGCCGCCCATGTGGCGGCAGGTTCGACGCGCAAACGGTTCGGATGTAGGATAAACTCCCTTGGCACCAGCCCCTTCAGAACTCTTGGCCGTAATCTCGGTCCACCATAGGCAAGCCCCCAGCGAAGGCTGATCCGGCCATTCGAAGAGCATCATTCACGGCGTCGCCGAAGGGAATTCCATGCCAACAGACTCTTTGCCGGAAAGCAGGCAATCCATCTCGTGTGTCATCTGTGCCTTTAATGAGGCGCCTCGCATCGCCGCCGTGCTGGAGGTGGTGTCCAGACACCCGATCCTCCACGAAGTGATCGTCGTCGATGACGGATCGACCGACGGCACGGCGGAAGTGGTAAAGCAATTTCCTTCCGTAAAACTGATATCGAGCCAGGTCAACCAGGGCAAGAGCGCGGCGATGGCGGCGGGCATAGCGGCAGCGCGATGCGAGATCCTGATGCTGCTCGATGCGGATCTCAAGGGCCTTCGCGGCGACCACATCACAGCGCTTGCGGAGCCTGTCCTGGACGGTAGCGCGGACGTCGGCATCAGCCTGCGGAAAAACAGCCTTTATATTTTCCGCCTCATCGGTCTCGACTTTGTTTCCGGCGAAAGAGTCATTCGCAAAGACATACTGACCGAGGCGCTGCCGCAGATGTTGCTGCTTCCCAGGTTTGGAGTTGAAGTCTTCATGAACAAGCGGATCGTTGAACGTCGGCTTTCCATTGCGGTCGCTCGCTGGATCGAAGTCACGCAATCGAGAAAGACCGAAAAGCTGGGCTATTGGCGAGGCATTGCCGCCGAATGGCGCATGATCGCCGACCTGCTGCATGTCCACTATCCCGTCGCATTGATTTCGCAAACCGTCGACTTGCTGTCGTTGCGGGTCAAGGCTGCGCCCTTGAGCATACGCGAGAATTTAAAATCGACCTGAGAGGGCGGAAGAACCGCCGCCGATCAGGCAAGCGCCTTGATGATCCGGCGATCTGATGGTCTTGGTCGTTCTCCCGGTTGTTGGCTAAAATCAATCACGTCAAGATGCCTCAGGAAGGGCCGCCAGAATTTTTTTCCCATTCGGCATAAAATAGCGATCTTCCTTCGGCCCGCGACAGCATCCGATTGATATGCACAAGTATAAGAGACATCCCGAGTTGCTAAATTGACAGGGCGCCTGTACTTCTTGCGTCCCTATCGATTGGCTTTGTGCGAATTGCGGGTTGTCTCTGTATTTGGTCTCCTTTACAAAAACAGATCAGAGGAAAAATCATGTCTGAAGATAAAGAGCCGAGACGGCGCTTCTTGCGCCAGGTCTTCGCCATCGTCCCAGCCGCAACGCTAGGTGGCGCCACTACAGTAGCCGTCAGCAACACAGCCGCAGCAGATCCGGCAGAACCCGGTAAGGCGCGCGCCTACCAGCCCACCTTCTTCAACGCAGCCGAATGGGCGTTCATCAACGCCGCGGTTGACCACCTCATCCCCTCCGACCAGTATGGCGCCGGCGCAATCGAAACCGGTGTGCCGGAATTCATCGACCGCCAGATGGAGACTCCCTATGGCGCCGGCAAGCTCTGGTACATGCAGGGGCCGTTCCATCCCGACTCGGTGCCCGAGCTGGGATATCAACTGAGCCTGCCGCCGCGCGATATCTATCGCCAGGGCATCGCCGCCTGTAACGCCTGGTGCCAGAAAAACCACGGCAAGGTCTTCGCCGAACTGGACAAGACCCTGCAACTGAGCACCCTCAAGGCCATGGAAGGCAACAAGGCCGAATTCGACACCATCCCCGCCAAGACTTTCTTCTCTTATCTGCTCAACAATACCAAGGAAGGTTATTTCGCCGATCCGATGTATGGCGGCAACCAGAAGATGGGCGGCTGGAAGATGGTGGGTTTCCCGGGCGCGCGCGCAGACTTCGCCGACTGGGTGGACCAATACAATGTGAAGTATCCATACGGCCCTGTGTCGATCTTGGGTGAAAAGGGCTGATCATGGCAATCAAAAAAGACAAAGTTGACGTAGTGATGATCGGGCTCGGCTGGACCGGTTCCATTCTGGGCCAGGAACTTACCGAGGCCGGTCTGAACGTGCTGGCGCTGGAACGCGGCGACATGCGCGACACCAATGCCGACACCCCTTATCCGAAGGCGGTCGACGAACTGAGGTACGCCGTGCGCGGCGAGCTGTTCCAGGATTTGTCGCGTGAAACCGTCACCATACGCCATGGCGTCAATGACGTCGCGGTGCCGTATCGCCAGCATGGTTCTTTCCTGCTGGGTAACGGCGTCGGCGGCGCCGGTTTCCACTGGAACGGCATGATGTACCGCAATCTGCCGGAAGAACTGGAAATGCGCACTCACCATGAGCAGCGCTACGGCAAGAAATTCATTCCCGAAAACATGACCATCCAGGATCACGGCGTGACCTATGCCGAACTGGAACCGTTCTACAACTTCGCCGAAAAAGTGTTCGGCACCTCCGGCAAGGCCGGCAATATCAACGGCAAGATCGTGGAAGGCGGCAATCCGCTGGAAGCCGCGCGCAGCGAAGAATTCCCGTTGCCGCCGCTGAAATATCAGTACAGCGCCTCGCTGGTGGACAAGGCCATGCGCGAAGTCGGTTTCCATCCCTATCCGACCCCTGCGGCCAACGCTTCGGCGCCGTTCACCAATCCCTACGGCGTGCGTCTGGGACCCTGCAACTACTGCGGCTTTTGTGAAAACTTCGGCTGCTACATGTATTCCAAGGCCTCGCCGCAAACCACCATCCTGCCGGTGCTGCTGAAGAAAGAAAACTTTGAAGTGCGCACCCGCGCGCATGTGACCAAGATCAATCTCGACTCCACCGGCAAGAAGGCCACCGGCGTCACCTACATCGATGCGCAAGGGCGTGAAGTCGAGCAGCCGGCCGATCTGGTCCTGCTGACCGCGTTCCAGACCCACAACGTGCGCCTGCTGCTGCTGTCGGGCATCGGCAAGCCTTACGATCCGGTCACCGGCGAAGGCGTGGTGGGCAAGAACTTCGCCTATCAATACAACGGCGGCATCAACGTGCTCATGCCCAAGGGCACGCAGTTCAACCCGTTCGCCGGCACCGGCGCCGGCGGCGTCGGCATGGACGACCTCAATGCCGACCAGTTCGACCACGGCCCGCTCGGTTTCATCGGCGGCGCCAGCATCCGTCACGTACGCTACGGCGGCCGTCCCATCAAGCAGACCTCCACCGTGCCCGGCACGCCCAATTGGGGGTCGGACTGGAAGGCCGGCGTGCAGGACGCCTACCAACGTTATCTGACCATCGGCATGTCCGGTTCGGTCATGGCCTATCGCGACGCCTACCTGTCGCTGGACCCGACCTATCGCGACGCCAACGGCCAGCCGCTGCTGCGCATGACCTTCAACTGGCATGAAAACGAAGGCAAGATGCTGACCTACATCGGCAGCAAGATGGAAGAAGTGGGCAATGCCATGAAGCCTGAAAAAGTGTTCAAGGCGGTGCGCAAGACCGGCTCGCTGTACGACACGCGCGCTTATCAGTCGACCCACCTGACCGGCGGCGCCATCATGGGCACCACGCCGAAAAACAGCGTGGTCAACCGCTATCTGCAGAGCTGGGATGTGCCCAATGTGTTCGTCTACGGCGCTTCCGCATTTCCGCAGAACATGGGCTACAACCCGACCGGGCTGGTCGCGGCGCTGGCGTATTGGTCAGCCAAGGCAATCCGCGAACAGTATTTGAAAAACCCAGGTCCGCTGGTTCAGGCATAAGGAAAACACAACGTGATCAAGCACTATTTCATTGCTGCCATGGCAGCGGCCTTGTCGTTGGGCACGGCTTCCGCGTGGGCGCAGACTGCGGCGCCGACTTCGGTCTCAGCTTCAACCCCGATCGGCGCCGAACAGGGCCAACTCATCAAGCGCGGTGAGTACCTGGCGCGCGCAGGCGACTGCGTGGCCTGCCACACCGCCACCGGCGGCAAGCCCTTTGCCGGCGGCCTGGGCATCGCCACGCCGATCGGCACCGTGTACTCGTCCAACATCACGCCGGACAAGACCAACGGCATCGGCAACTACAGCGAGCAAGAGTTCGACCAGGCCTTGCGTCACGGCATTCGCAAGGACGGCGCCTCGCTGTACCCGGCCATGCCTTACACCTCGTACGCCAAGGTCAGGCCGGCTGACGTCAAGGCGCTGTATGCCTACTTCATGAATGGCGTGAAGGCCGATCCGGCGCCCAATCGCCCGGTCGATATCACCTGGCCGTTATCGATGCGCTGGCCGCTGTCGATCTGGCGCAAGGTGTTTGCGCCGGCCGTGGCCGGCGACGAGATCGTCGGCGCCGGCGCCGATGCCCAGATCGCCCAGGGCCGTTACCTGGTCGAAGGCCTGGCCCACTGCGGCGCTTGCCATACGCCGCGCGGCATGGCCATGCAAGAGAAGGCGCTCTCCGACGATGGCGCCAAGTTCCTCTCGGGCGGCGTGATCGACGGCTACCTGGCCAGCAACCTGCGCGGCGATCACCGCGACGGCCTGGGCAAGTGGAGCGAGCAAGAGATCGTGGACTTCCTCAAGAGCGGCCGCAACGGGCATTCGGCGGCATTTGGCGGCATGGCCGAGGTAGTCAGCAACAGTACGCAACACTTCACTGATGCTGACCTGCAAGCCATCGCCAAGTACCTCAAGTCGCTCGCGGCGGTCAATGCCGGGGTTGCCCCGCTGGTCTACGACGACAAGGTCCATAAGGCTTTGCGCGCCGGCACCGACCAGAGCAACGGCGCCATGACCTTCCTCAACAACTGCGCGGCCTGCCACCGCAGCAGCGGCCACGGCTATGACCAGACCTTCCCGTCGCTGGCGTTGAGCACCACGGTCAACGCTGAGAATCCGGCGTCGCTGATCCGTATTGCGCTGGAAGGCGGCGAAATGCCATGGACCAAGACCGCGCCGACGCAGTTCGCCATGCCTGCTTTTGGCGGACGGCTGTCCGATCAGGATATGGCCGATGTCCTGACCTTTGTCCGCAGCAGTTGGGGCAATAATGCACCAGCCGTTACGCCGGACATGGTGGCCAAGGTGCGTAAGGAAGTGTCGAAAAAGACTGCGGCAGCGGGTTCGGCTCCGGCGGCCAAGCCCTGATAAGAAGTCGTTTTAAGGAAGTACCGCATGCGGCCATCTCAAAAGGATGGCCGCATTTTTTTGTGTCGTGTTGAGCGCGGCTTTATCGATAACCCTTATTTTCCGGATTGTCGGCTGCATTGCACGGAGTGCAGACGGTATCGATTTCGGATGATGCCAGCGACGCCACCTGCGAAGGGGGAGATCTAATCGGGGCGGACGAAGCGTTGCAGGCGGGCTACCGTATCTTCCGAAACATAACGCGGGCCTTCAAACAGATACAGCGGAAAGTCGCCATAGGCCGCCAACTGCCGTTCCAACTCATCCAGCGTGGCGGGCCGGAATCCGCCCGCTGCGGCGGGACGAAATGCTTCGGCGATCATGCGCACGCGTTGCTGCCCGAAGCGCTCGCGCAAGATGCGGAAATAGCCGGCTGCGACTCTCGGCTCGCGCGCATACACGCCGACGCCGTCCTGGAACAGGATGCCGATATCTTCCGGCAGCCAGCGCTGCAGCCAGTCGGCCAGCGCGTTGCCGCCGATGTTGCTGTTGTCGTAGACGCTCACCCACAAAGGCTTCGGCAAGCGTTCCAGCAAGGCCGCCAGTTGCGGCGCTTCCTGCCAGCTCGGATCGATCTCGACCGGGAAGTACCAGCCTGAAACCTTGAACGGACGGGGCAGGGCGGCGATGCAGAGCGACGCCGTCAGCAGCGCTGCGGGATCGGCGCGCGCGGCGCGTTCGTCGAAGCGACCGGCCAGGCCGACGATGATCTCCTGCGCCCAGGGTTCGGCGGCGATGCGCGGCCAGTCAGGCTGTTGCGGCGCCGGCGCACCGCAGGCGCCGACGAAGCTGATGCCATCGACCACGCTCCATTGCACCAGCAGTTCATGGGCGCCCAGGCGATGCCACTGGCCTCGCGGTTGCGCGTTGTCGTTGTCGGGTTGCCAGACCGTGCCGACGATTTGCGGCGGCGCCGCACAGGCGCCCAGCAACAGCGTCAGCAAGACGGACAAGAAGCGCGGGCGCAGCGGCGGCACAAGAGGGTTCATGAGTAAAGAATAATCGTGCGGGCTTATCTGGACAAGGCTGCTGCCACGCGGCTGCGCCAGGAGGCCGCGCTCATGACGCCTTTGGCATCCCAACTGTCGGCGGCATCGGGGCCGTTTTCCAACTGCGCTTCGTTGAATTGCCAGACGATGACCTTGGTCTTGTGCTGGGCGAATTCGGCGTTTTCCAGCGCATCGAGCAGTGTTTTCCAGGGGCCGACATTGCCCGGGTTCCAGGTCAGGCCGACCGCCTGATCGAGCAGGTTGGACAGTTTTTGCGTATAGCCGAGATAGGGCTGCACAAAGCTGTTGCCGACCACCAGCACCTGCGCCGGCGCGCTGTCGAGCAAGGCCGCGTTGGCTCCGGCTTCAGCCTGCTTGCGCACGGTATAGATATCGCGGCCGATACGTTTGCGGTCTTCGGGCGACATGAAGTTGGTGGCGAGGTCGCCGTAGCGCCGGTCATTGGTCCACTCGCCCAGCGTTGCGCCGCCGCCGGCCGCAGGCAGGCGCCACTGTGTGCGGATCAGTTGCGCGGTCGCTTCGGCCGAAGCTTCGGCGGCCCATGCGGTCCAATGGTAGTCGGCGCGGTAGAACGCGGTTTGCTTGCCTTGCTCGACCGCCTGCAATACTGCGCGATCATCAAAGGTGGGGATGCCGGCTTTGGCCAGCAGCGTCTGGATGTCGCCATAGCGCGACTGAATATCCGCGGACAACCTGGTTGTGGCGGGTAACCGCTGTTGATAGAACGCCGCTTTGGCGGGCACCACCATCAGCACCAGTCCGATCTGTTTTGTCTGGAGCTGGTCGCGCACCTCCTGGACCAGTTTCAGGTTGGCTTCGAGGCGGGCGCGTTCGACCTTGTCGCTGCGCTCCCAGCCGGGAAACAGCCAGCCGTCCTGGCCTTCGATGATCGATGGCGCCGCGTGCGCCGCGCCGCCCAGCAGCATGGCGTACACCAGCGCCTTGCCGCATGCCGATGCCAGCGCGGCGGCGGCGGATTGCAGATGGGATTGCTTCATGATGAACTCCTTATTGTTGCAGATATGCCTGTTCGTCTTTGGTCAGCGGCTGGTACAGCACGCGCAGCGGCCATTCCCAGATCAGCAGCCGGATGCCGTCGAGCCGCGCCGGATGTTGCAGCAGATCCAGCAGGCTGCCGGCAAAGCCGCTGCCCAGCCGGCTCTGCTGCACGATTTCCTGCTTCATTTGCAGTTGCAGATAATCGATAAAGCCTGAATTGAGCGAATACGATGAACCGGCCAGCATCACGGCGGGCGCGGCTACATCGTCGAGCAGGCCGCCGCTGTGTTCGATTTGCAGCGTTGCATCGCGATCGGTGTCGGCCGGCGGTGCAAATGGCGGCTGGTTGCGATCGATGCCGGCCAGACGCATCAGGTCGCCGCTGCGGGCGTGGGTGGTTGCATCTGTGGTCAACCGCATCGCCGTCGGTTGCGCCGGCGTCGGCAGTTGCGCCGCAGCGATGGCGTCGGCGATGCGGCCGGCGGCGAAGGCGGCGCCATCGCGATCCCAGTGGCTGTCGGTGCGCCAGTAGCCGGGCGCAACCCAGCCGGTGCTCAGGTCGACCTGGAGCAATGGCAAGCCGGCCGAAGCCTGTCGCCACGCCTGGCGACGCTGGCGCGCCTGCGATGAGATCGCCAGGCCGCACAATGCGGCCCCGGTCTGTTCAACCTTGTCCGGCACCGGCGCTGCGATCACGGCGATGCCGCGTCGGTGAAGCGCGTCGAGCAACTTGTGCGCCAGCGCGATGCGCTGCGCCAGATGACGTTCGCCTTGCGGCGTCTCGACGATTTCCTCGGTCAGGAACAGCCAGCCAGGACATGCGCTGCGCACTTGCGGATCGGCGTCGCCGGTGGCGGCGTAGAGCAGGCCATTGATCCAGCGCCCGGCAGTCTTGTCGGCGGGCAGGGCCAGGCCGATGTGCTGGTCCAGCACTTGCGTGACGCCGCCGTCAAGCCAGGATGCCTGGCGCAGCTTGTGCGCCAGCGCGGTTTCACCGGCCAGGCGCCAGAGCAGCAACGCACAACCGCTCGCCATGATGAGCAGGAATGCCAGGGTGGTGAACTTGCGCGCCATCGTCAGAACTGGAAGTAAAGGAAAGGAACCACGGTGCGCCCTTGCAGCACCCAAAGGGCCAGCAGCCAAACCGGCAAGGTCAGCCAGCGCGCCAGACGCAACACGCGTTGACTCATGCGCGGCAGCGGCGCGCGGTACAGCGGCAGGTAAACCAACACCAGCCCGAGCAGCAGGCAGATCATCTGATTGGCGTGCAAAGCGGCGGAAAATGCCGGCGACAGCCCCCAGCCGTTGCCGCCGGTCAGCGCGCCGAGCATGAGCGCAACTTCGTTCCAGCTTTGCGCGCGGAACAGCAGCCAGCCCAGCATGACGAACAACAGCGTCAGCGCATGCGCACACCAGAACGGCAGCGCCGGGGCGCCCCGGGTGCGCCACAGGCGTTCGACCGTCAATCCCAGTCCGTGCCACAGTCCCCAGACCATGAAGGTCCAACTGGCGCCGTGCCACAGCCCGCCCAGCGCCATGGTGATCAGCAGGTTGATGCAACCGCGCACCAGGCCCTGACGATTGCCGCCGAGCGGAATATACAGATAGTCGCGCAGCCAGCTCGACAGGCTGATGTGCCAGCGGCGCCAGAAATCCGACAGCGACAGGCTGAGATAGGGCGTGTTGAAGTTTTCCGGGAATTTCAGCCCGACCATCAGGCCCAGGCCGATCGCCATGCTGCTATAGGCAGCGAAGTCGAAGTACAGTTGCAGGGTGTAGGCCAGCACCGTCAGCGCGCTGTCGGCGGCGCTCGGCGCCGACAACCGATAGCCGCTGTCGACCAGGGGCGCGAGGGTGTCGGCCAGCAGGATTTTCTGTGCAAAGCCGAGCATGAAGCGTTCCGTCCCGGCGGCGAATTCCCCGCGATCAAAAGCGCGCCATTGCAGCCGCTGCGCCACCCATTTGTAGCGCACCACCGGACCGGCGACCAGGTGGCCGAACATCGACTGATAGGTGGCGTAGTTGATGAAACTGGGTTCGGCGGCCACGGTGCCGCGATAGATATCGACCGAATAGGAAATCGCCCCGAACACGAAGAACGATAGACCGATGGGCAGCACCACCGCCTGCCAGCCGCTGAGCGGCGCGCCCAGCCAGATCAGGCTGCCGGCCAGCAGGTTGGCGTACTTGAACCACAACAACGCCAGCAACGGCCAGGCAATGGCGACGATCAGCACGCGGCGGCGCTTGCCGCCTTGTGCGGTCTCCAGCCGGCGGCCGGTAGCCCACGACCACAGCGCGATGGAAACGATCAGCGGCAGGAAGTCGAGCCGCCACCAGGCATAGAACAGCCAACTGAACGCCAGGATGGTCAGGTTGCGCCAGCGCCTGCCGACGACGGCATATGCCAGCAGGAACAGCGGCAGGAACAGGAAGACGAAACTGGTGCTGGCGAATACCATGGCAAGCCGCGTCAGCGCGAACCGGAAAAGGCTTCGGTGGCGTCGATCTGTCCGATCAGGCGCGGATTCCCGGCATCGCCGAACAGGAACAGGCTGGCATGGTCGCCCGACTTCAGCGGCGGCAAGGCCAGCGCGGCTGACGCCGTATTGTCGCAGCGCCCCAGCAAGCGCGCCTGCACCGGATTGATGGTGCGCTTGCGATGGTCGCCGTAGGCGACGCGTTCGAAGATGGTTGCGCCATCCTGTATGGCAAGCGCGGCATTGCAATCGCGCGCCAGGTTATAGAAGCGCAGTTCGGCCTTGAGATCGTTGCGGCCATCGGTGGCGTCGTTGATCAGCAAGGCCTGGTCGGTACCGTTCAAGACCACGGTATTGAAACTGTCCGGCTTGACATGGATGCGCTCCAGCAGGCGGCCGTCGGCCTTGATCGCGACGTCGACGGCGGCATCGACCACGCGGTAGTCGCTCACGGGTTTGCGCTTCGGATCGAGCGTATCCTGCTTGCCGCCGAATTCGACCTTGACGGTTTTCTTGGATGGATTGACCACGCGCAGATAGCTCGATCCGGCCGGCGCTTGCGGTGCATAGAGGCGGGCGATTTCCTGGGCGCTCGCGGTCAGCGCGGTCAGCGCGAGTGCGCCCGCGGGCAGCAGACGGGCGATGCGATGCGTCAGTTTGTTTGTCATGGCGAAGGGACTTTCAATAATTGAAGACAGCGCGCACGAACCAGCCGTTGGCGCGTTCGTCGCCGGCGATCTTGCGGCGGTATTGGATGGAAAGATCGGCATAGGAGCGGGGCGCGTGATAGTGGTCTTCACGCCACCAGTGGCGCAGATTCACGCCCACGCCGGCGCCTACGGCCAGCGGCGTCGGATAGCCGGTGTTGTAGTCGGCCGCCAGCACTGCGTGCGGCCACAGCACGGTGTTCTTGCCCCAGTTTTCCGGCAGCAGATAACTGCGTCCGCTTTGCAATTCGGACGTGAAGTAATAAGTCTGCGCTTGCAGGTAGTAACCGGTTTCGGCGAACAACTGGGTCGTGTTCCAGCGGTCGGCATCGGCGCGCAGGTCGGTGCCGCGGCCGTAGGAGTAGCCGAGCCGCGCCAGCCAGTCGCCTTGCGCCGCTGAACCGAGCGGTTGCTGGCGTTCGAAGGCGGCGATCAGATTCTGCGACGCCAGCGGCTTCCAGCGCACGCCGAATGCACTCATCAGGCTGGACGCGCCCACCGCCGGTTTGCCGGAAAAGGTATTGCCGGTCCGCGTATCGGTGGAGGTGGTCGGCGCACTGTAAGCGGTGCCGGTGATGCGTCCGTACAGATCGACATAGCGGCCGTCGCGGTTCAGCGATGGCGGTCGCCAGTAGGCTTCGGTGCCGATCTGCAGGCTGTCGCCGATGGTCGCGGCCTGGTTCTGCCCGGCCTGCATGTTGTTGCTGCCGCGATAGCTGGCCGACACATAGGCGCCCCATTCGCGTTCCAGCTCGGACACGGCGCGGCGGGTGTCGAACAATTGCTGCGGCGCGAGCTTGAGCGTGCCGTCGTCGGCGGCATCGATGGCGCGCTTGAAATATTGGACCGCAGTTTGCCGCTCATTGGCGTTGATGGCGGAGAAGGCGGCGTTTTGCAGGGCTTGCGGCGGCAGCTTGCCGGCCTCATCGGCTTGCCGGAAAGTCTGCAGAGCCAGTTCCGGCGCACCCGCCATGGCGGCCATGTAGGCAAAGCCGAGATCGGGGCCGTCATTGCGCAATCCGTCGGCGACGCGGCTCGCCTCATCGTCGCGGCCCGCAGCCGTGAGCGTTTGCGCCAGCACCCGGCGGTAACCGTCATTGGCGGTGGCCAGCGCATGCAGCATGCGCGCCAGCTTGACGGCCTCGTCATACTGTTTTGTCGCCAAGGCCCGATAGATCGCGCCGATCAGCGCATTGGGCGCACCGACGGCGGGAGCAGCGGTACACACCGTGCCGTAAGGCGTCACCCGGCAATCGAGAAACGGCGCCTGCAATGGCGGCGGTCCGCTGCGCTGGCGTTGCCGCAGATCGAGCAGCGCGCGCCGCCATGCCGCTTCCTTGTCGTCTGCGGCCAGCGACGCCAGGGTGGCCGTGGCCAGGCCGGTGTCGGCTGCGGCGGTGGCGGCGTCGGCGACATACAGACGCAGATTGCGGCGGTCGTCGTCGCTGAGCACGTCGTTATCCAGCGCCTGGCGGTAATCCTCGCGGGCGCTGCGATAGTTGCCTTGGCGTTGCCGCAGGTAAGCGCGCAATATCAGCGGCACGGCGTCTTCGTCATCGATCTGGATTGCTTCGCCGGCTGCGCGCTCGGCGGCCGCATATTGCTCTTGCCGTTCCAGGGCATCGATGAGCAACAAACGATAATTCATGACGTCCGGCGCGTAGGCGATGGCTTGCGAAGCAGCGCGTTCGGCCGTCGCCGCGTCGTCATCGGCGAGCGCCTGATAGGCCTCGGCGGCAGGTTCCTGCGCCAGTTGGCGACGCACGCCGTCGCGCCGGGCCGCCAGTTCGGCATTGGCGCCGCCGATGCGCAAGGCTTGCTCGAACAAGGCCAGCGCATCGCGCGGATGTCCTTGCGCCGCCGCCCGATAGGCTTGTGCTGCAAGTGTTCGCGAGGGACGTTCTGCGGCGAACAAAGAGCAGACCGGACCGAAGCGGTTGATCAGGCAACGCAGTGCAGGCGCCTGCAAGGGCAGGCTGGCAGCTTCGTCGACCGCAGCCAGCTTGCGCCGTTCGCCAGCCTCGGGGTCGGTGGCGGGCAGCGGCTCCAGCGCGGCAATCGCCATGGCGTGATCTTGCGCCGCCAGAGCGGCATCGGCGACGATCAGGCGCAGATTGCGCATATCCTCATCGCCGAGCGCATCGGTCTGCAAAGCCTTTACGTAAAATTGCCGAGCGTCCTGGTATTGATCGCGCCGCTGCAACAGATAGCCGTGCAGAATCGCCGGCAATGCGCCGTCGTCGGCATCGTCGGCGTCGTCGATGTACTGCAACGCACGCGTACTGGCGGCTTCGGCCTGATCATACTGCTGGCGCCGGATCAGGAAGTCGGTTTGCAACAAGCGGTATTGCACCACCCGAGGCGCTTGCTCGATTGCCGCGGCAATCTCTCGCGAGGCTTGCGGCAAGTCGTTGCGGTCCGCAGCCTGCAAGGCCCGCGCGGCTGCTTCGTCGGCCGGTTGCGAGGGGCGCGACTTCTGCGCCGCCTGGATGTCGCGACGGTCGATTCTGCCGCCCGCCGTGCTCGCGCGCGGCTGGCGGCCGCGCCTCGCCGCTGTCTGCGCTTGTTGCAGCAGCGTTTTCAGGCGCGCCAGGTCGGGGCGCAGCCGGACTGCTTCGCGAGCGTTCCTGACGGCGGCGTCATAGTCGCCGCGCGCATAGGCGCGATAGGCTTGATCGGCGATCTGATAGGCCGGTCCGCTGAGCGGCAATTCCTGCTGTGCCGGGGCAGCAGCCCAGCCGGAGGCGCATGCCATGGCGCAGGCCAGGGCGACAGGCGAAAGTACGGCGCGCATCATGTTGAAACCGCTTCCGTCGCACTGGCGGCATCGGCCTGCCGGTGCGCCATCTCCGAGCGGCGCCGTTGTTCCTGCACCGCATGTTCGATGCTGGCGCGCGATACCACGCCACGGGTGACAAGATAGTCGCCGATGCGGCCGTCGCGTTCGGGCCGGTATTCAACCAGCGCGCTATCGAACTGGTCGCGGCTGATCAGATCGGACTCGATCAGGATGTCGCCCAGCAAAGGCGTATTGCTGGAGGTTCCCAGTTCCGCCGCGCCGCGCAACAAGCGCAGACCGGAGCGGATCTCGCTTTCGCGCACCACGAATTGCGCCACCGGGCAGCCGGCGGCGTCGCGTATCTGCTGCAGCGCTTCTTCATCAAGCGCATTGGCTACGGCGATATCGATCAGATCGTCATGCCGGGCAATGACCAGTGCGCGCCAGCGCACGCACAGTTCCGCCGGCAGCAGTGCGGCATACGCCTCGATGCTGGCAGGGGTGGGATGGGCGCGCGGCAGATTGGCCTGGAAGGAAATCGCTTCAGCCAGGGTTTCATCATCGAGCCAACCTTTCGAGACCAGGATGCGCCCCAGCGGAATCTGGCGCAGTTGCTGGTCGGCCAACGCCGATTCCAGCCGGTTGGCGTCGACCGCCTGCCAGGACGACAGCAGCTCACCCAGGCGCAGGCGTTTCTGGGTCAGTTGCGAGGCCGATGGAAAATCGTGCATGGTCTTGTCCCACACCATGCGCTGGCCGAACAGCAAATGCCCGAGGAACAAACGCCAGGCGCGCGCCACCGCCAGAAAATTGATGACATTGCCGACCAGCATGCGCGGAATCGACATCAGGCCGTGTTCCCAGCCATATAGCCTGGTGACGAAATAAAACCGCTGCACCACCCGCAAACCCAGCGCTACCGCTGTCAGGGTGGCGACCAGCATCAGCCAGCTTCCTTCGGTGAAGACAGGCGGGAAACGCATGTTCCACCAGCCTGCCAGCCCGGCCACATAAAACAGCATGAACTGGAGGAACAGCAGGTAAGCGACGATGCTGACGAACGACGTGACGATGCCCTTGCGGTCGCGAAACAGCAGATACTTGGTGGTCAGCGAGCCTTTCCAGCCCAGTTGTTCCCAGCTTTGCATGCCGATGCCGAGTACCCAGCGCGCTTTTTGCCGGTATGCAGTGCGGAAGGTGTCGGGGAAATACTCGCGTACGCACAACGGCATGTCGAGCGTCAGTTCGCGCACCGGGCCGTGTCCGAACCAGGTCTTGCGCCTGGCGCGGAACTGCACGTTGAAGCGGGCGAAGATCGATTGCATGCCCATCGCGCCGAGGCGGGTGCCGACATCGTAGTCTTCGGTCAGGCTGTCGGTATTGAAGGGCTGATTGTCGGTCTGCTCGATCAAGGCCAGCAGGGCGCGGCGCGAGAAACAGGTGCCTACGCCGGCCGAGGGAACCATGCCGGAAACGCTTTCGCGCACCACCAGATCCTTGGCATGCCATTCGGCGAATTCGTCCATATAGGTGCCTGCCACCAGCTCATACCAGTTGCGTTCCAGCGACATGACCGGCAACTGGATCATGTCCTTGCGCGGCAGCAGGTAGTTGAAGAATTGCAGTTCCAGCGGATGCAGCACGTCTTCGCTGTCATGCAGGATGACGCCGGCGAATTCGATGTTTTCCTGCTGCTCGTGCAGGAAGATCGCCTGGATCACCCAGTTCAGACAGTCCGCCTTGCAGGTCGGTCCGGCATGCGGGACTTCGACCCGTTTCAATTGCCGGTAGCGGCGCCGCATCCGCTCCACTTCTTCGATGGTGGCGGCATCGTTCATGTAAGTACCGACGAATACGACGTAGTTGCGGTAGTCGAGCACGCTGACCATGTTTTCTATCATCTGGGCGATGACGTCGTATTCGAGCCAGGCCGGCACCATGATGGCCAGCGGCTGCTGGTCCTGTTGCCGCAATGCGTCCGCCGTCAGCGGCGTATAGCCGCTGCGGCGCTGTACGGTCAGCTTGCGATAGATTTCGCGCGTCCAGTACCAGGCGTCGATGAACAGGTCATCGACGCTGGAGATCAGGATCAGCACCGCCGTGACGGCGGCGATATGCTCCAGTGCGCGGTAGTACTGCGCGAAGTAGATGGCGAATTCGGACACGGATCGGCTCAGTCCGCGCTATCCGGCCTGGCGCGGCGGCGCACCTGGGCGACGCGTGCGGCGATCAGCGCGAAGGCAAGCGCACCGATGATGATCAGCCACAAGGTCATGTGCTTTTCCCACATCGATTGCGGATTGCTGGCGTCGGCCAGCTCGCTGCCGGTCGGATCGTTGGTATCGATCTGCAACAGCAGGCCGTTGTCGCCGACCACGGCGAAGTTGCCGCGCGTCAGGCGGAAGGAACCGGCCGGCGTTGGCGCCTGTGTGCCGATGTTGCGGTACAGGATGCCGATCTGGTCCGAGGACTTGAGCACTTCCACGGTGGCGAGCCGGTTCATGTCGGCCAGTTCCAGCATGGGCAGCGGCTTGTCATTTTCCTTGAGCACCAGTTTGCCGTCGCGTACGACGCCAGCCGGTCGATCGCCGTCGAGCGCGACATCGAAGGCCAGGAAAGCGTGTTCCGGCTTGCCGGTCTGACCCGTCTTGACAATGCGCAGCGCCGACAGATCGGTGGAGAAACCTACCGCTTCGGCAATCCGGATCACCTGCGGCAAGCTGTCGCCGGGAGTTGCCAGCGCGGCGTCGGAAATGAGCAGGTCGGCGCTGTCGGCGAAATGGCCGGCGGTGCCGACGAAGTCGCGTCCCAGCGTGCTCTTGCTCAGACGGATATGGCTGCCCGGCAGGATAGACACCGGGAAGGCGCTGGGTTGATCGTGGCAGCGCTCCTGGGTCGGCTGGCGATAGAAGGCGATGCGGATTTCATTGCGTGCGGCCAGCGTATAAGCCGGCACCGGTACCGATACGCGTTGCGGGCGGCCGTCTGCGGTGAGCCGTTTGGCGCCCAGCAGGAAGTCGTTCAAGAACACTGAAATGACCGGCGCCTCGCCGTTGATGCTGGGAGCGGCCGACAGGTCGAACACGATTTCGGCCGGCAGACGGCCATCGACCGCCACTGAACCGAGATCAAAGGTGACGCTGCGCTCGGCATGCGCGAGCACATCCATCGATCCCGCCAGTGCGCCGAACTGGTTGAGCAGAATGAGCAGAATCTTGTCGCCGTCGAGTTTTGGCGCGCTCGCCTGTTTGACGGTGGCGGCAGGATTGACGGCAGTGCTCTGCCATAGCGTGCCGAGCAGCCCGGCCGCTTTGGCGCCGGCCGTTGCCGGAATCACAATGACGCTGTTGCCGCCGAATGTCGCCAGGCGCAACTGGTCTGTCGAAGGCGTCTGGTCGAGCAGCGTGAAGCCGCTCGCCAGCCACGCTGCGTAAGGCGCCGCCGCGTCGGCCGCGGTGCTCTTGATCTGCGCTTGCAAGGCAGCGACGGCGGTGCGCATGGCATCGATCAGGCTGCTGTCGGCGATGACCAGGTCGGCATGCAACGGTCCATGTTGACCCAGGGCGATCAGCGCACCCAGTTCGGCCTGGTCTTTGATGCGATGCTGGGCTGCGCGGTCATTCAAGGCAGCGAAAGCCGGCACGCCGAGCAGAGCCGGCGGCAGCGACAGTGCGCTCAAGTCGATGGCGTCGCCGACCGCAGGCAAGGTGCTGACGCTGACATGCTTGCCGTTGCGCTGCAAGGCCACGCCGGTGCGCCAGGCGGTATCGTAAGCCGCAGTCGACAGCCCGTGTCTGGACACCAGCAGCACCGGATTGACCGGCAAGGCGCTCCAACCGGTGGCCAGCGTCTTGATCGCGGCGCGTTCATAGCGATAACTGAAGCGCGAATCGGCCGCCAGGCGCAAGCTGTTGCCGGGGGCGCGCTGATCGGTGCAGACCTGATCGGACAACACCGATGACCAGTTCACACCGAGCCGGACGAAGCCGTTGCTGCGCGGCAGTCCGTCGATGCCGATGGCCTGGCTGGCGTCGCCTTGTTCTTCGGTGAAGCGGCGCGCGGCGACGGGGTAGCCGTCGATGGACAAAGTCATCGAAGTGCGGCCGCCATCGGCGCGCAGGTAGCGTGCATTGAGCTGCACGGCGGCGTCGCTGAGCGGGACATTGGCCGGCACCGGCAGGTAGTATTCGCGTCGTGCGGTATTGCTGTCGAGTACCGCCGGCGAGGTGAATCCGAGTTCGCCCAGGCTGATGCTGCGCGTGACCCAGCGATCGCCGGCCCATTGCTCAAGCTGCTGTGCTGCGCCGCTGCCTGCGGCGAAGGCGCAGGAACTTGCGCCGATGGCGAGACCGAGGCACAGGGCCTTGAGTACCGGATGGTTGTTGCGTAACGGTTGGGGAGCTTGCATTTTCAGGAGTAGGAGATGTCGCGCTGGCCGGGAGGCTTGCGGTGAGAGACGCTATAGGATTGGAATTCGATGAAGGACTTTCCGGTCAAGGCGGCAGCGATGCGCGCGGCGGCTTCGCCATCGCCGTAGGGATTGGCCTTGTGCGAGAACTCGGCATGGAGTTGCGGGCTGTCGAACAGTTGGCCGACTTCGGCGATGATGCGTTCACGCCCGGTTCCCACCAGCCGCACGGTGCCGGAGGCGACTGCTTCCGGACGTTCGGTGACGTCGCGCATGACCAGCACCGGCTTGCCCAGCGCCGGCGCTTCTTCCTGCACGCCGCCGGAGTCGGTCAGCACCACGTGGGCATGTTGCATCAGGCGCACGAAATGCAGATAGTCGAGCGGTTCGATGAGATGCACATTGGGTAACGCCGCCAGCATCTGTTGCACCGGGCCGCGCACATTCGGATTGAGATGCACCGGATAGACGATGTCGATATCGTCCCGTTGCGACAGTGTCGCCAGCGCTTCGCAGACCTCGGCAAAGCCGGTGCCGAAGTTCTCCCGCCGATGACCTGTGACCAGCAGGATTTTCCGTCCCGAACCGAGGAATGCAAAGGCGGTGTCGAGATCCTGTTGCAGCTCGGCGCTTTGATTGATGCGGCGGATAGTCATGTGCAAGGCGTCGATGACGGTGTTGCCGGTGACGATGATGTGGCCGGAGAGATTTTCGCCGCGCAGATTTTCCGCTGCGCCGCGGGTGGGCGCGAACAGGTAATCGCCGATCACGTCAACCACGCGGCGATTCATTTCTTCCGGCCATGGCTGCGACAGATTGCCGGTGCGCAGGCCCGCTTCGACATGCGCCACCGGAATTCTCTGATGAAAGGCCGCCATGGCGGCAATGGTCGCCGTCGTGGTGTCTCCGTGCACCAGGATGCGGTCCGGCCGCTCGCTCTCCAGCACCGGGTGGATCTTGTCGAACAGACGCGCGCACAAGCCGTTGAGCGTCTGGTTGGCGAGCATCACGTCGAGGTCGTGATCGGGAGCGATGTCGAACAGATCGAGTACTTGCTGCAACATGCTGCGATGCTGGCCGGTCACGCAGACCACCGAGTTGACACCCTCTGCCTGCGCCAGTTGCCGAACTACCGGCGCCATTTTTATCGCTTCTGGCCGGGTTCCAAAAATAGAGAGGATTTTCAATTGTTAGCTCGGTTGGCTCGGTTGGAATGACGGGTGACAGTGGTTCTTGAGACTGTATGGAACAGGCTCTCCGGCCAATGATATAACTTCGATAAGACCCGTTTCTGACCTTGTCTGACATTTCATGAAGTGACGCTATGAGCTTGCCGGATAACGTTTTGCCGGCAATCAATACTCTTCTTCGTGACAATGCAGATGTCATCGAAAGTCTTTACGCGACAAAGTCGATCGGGGTGGGATTGTCCTGTGTTTGCTGAGAACTCACTGCAGCAGACCGGAATCAGCATCCTGAATGGGGACCGATGCTCATTGATATTTTTCTGGTGAGGCTATGTAGAGGGAAATTGCTGAATATGAAAAAGAGGAGGAGTGTCGATGGACAATTTTTCCTCGTCTTGCGTCACTATTCGGATTCTTTGTCCAATTCTCCGCGATCGGATTGAGTCAGCCACATCTGTATCAGATTGCCTGACAAGTTGCGGGTCTTGCGCGCCTCAACGGAGCAGAGTTTGAGATTGTCTTCGGTATCTCGGGCGTGAATCTGATTGCTTTTGCAAGCATGATCTGGCCAAATCCGCGTCCGACGTGGCCTCCAAGGCCGGGGAAGTGGTCCAGAAGCGACGTGCGCCGAAGAGCAAGGGCGCAGCTTCGCCGTTGTCGCCTCGGAAGTGCGCAGTCTGGCCCACCGCAGCGAAAGAAATCAAAGAACTCATTTCCGATTCCGTGCAGCAGGTCAAAATCGGGCGTTCCCTGGTGGCGCAGGCGGGAACGACGATGGAGGAAGTGGTCGGCAGCGTCAGGCAGGTCAATAGCGTGATCTCGGAAATCTCGCTGTCGAGTCGGCAGCAGAGCGAAGGAATCGAACAGATCAACGATGCCGTATTGCAGATGGATAATGTGACTCAGCAGAATGCGGCACTGGTGGAGCAGGCGGCCGCTGCCGCGCAGGCGATGCAAGAGCAGGCGTTCAACCTGTCGAATCTGGTCGGCATCTTCACCTTGAACACTTTGCCCATCCTGAAAAACAGTGTCGATATCCTGCACGCCAGGCTGAAACTGGCCGCGCCTTGATCCGGGGGGGCGCCGCCTGTCCAGACACCTGATTGCTGGCGCCGGTTTCGAATGGGGTAGCACTCACTGATTCAATCCGTAGCGTGTTCGCATGGCGGTGAAATTAACACCAGGCAAAAAGCCGGTCATGCCAGGACATGACCGGGAAACAGTGACCGGCTCGTGTCAAGCACTGCCGGCACTGCGGGCTGCGGCGTTGGCGATGCGGTAGCCGCAGTCCCCCTCAAGATAACAAGGATGCTTGTTTCAACTGCGTCTTATCAGAACTTGTGGCGGATGCCGAGATTGAACAGGTTATCGGCGGCGCCGTTGCGAGTGGTTTTGTAGTTGATGTTGTAGTTGTTCGACAGGCGTGCCACGCTGGTGTACAAGTTGGTGCGTTTGGATAACGAGTGGCTGTAACCCAATGCGACTTGCGTGGCGTCGCGGTGATCGGCGAACTTGTCGTACTTGTGCATGATCGAACTCATGATCACGTCGTTGGGTCCCAGATTGATATTCAGGCCCAGCAGCGCGTCGCGGGTGTCCAGCGTACCCACACCTTTGTTGATCGCATACGCCACGAAGGGTTGCAGCAGTCCGAAGTTGTAGTTGCCGCCGAGGAGGGTGGTTTTGGAGGCGTCGCTGCCGGTGACGTTCTTGGTGTTCTGGTGGGTCAGCACGACTGAGGCCGGGCCTGCCGCATAACCGATGGCGCCGGCGACGGTACGGTTGGCGTTATTGTCTCCGGCGACTTCGCCGAAACTGTAGGCGACTTGTCCGTTAATGCCATTCTGCGCCGCGTAACTGTAGTTGACGGTATTGTCGGTGCGGCTTCCTCCATAGTTGAAGATACGGGCCGAGTCGCCGGCGAGGGTATCGCCGAAGGGGTCGAAGACCGCAGCGTTCGAGTACACCACGGTGTTGATGCGGCCTAGTTTGACCTCGCCGAATCCGCCCGCCAGGCTCACATACGACATGCGATTGAACAGCACGCCAGCGGTGGCATTTGCGCCGGTGTCGGCGTTGAAGCCGGCTTCCAGAACGAAGTTTGCTTTCAAGCCGCCCCCCAAGTCCTCCGTGCCTTTGAACCCGACTCGGCTGCCGCTCTGGTTACCGCTGTCGAGACCTAAGAAGGTGCCGGAGCCAGCGTTTTCTACCTTAAGACCCATGTCAACTACGCCATAAATAGTGACACTGCTTTGCGCCGATGCGACGCCGGTAATGGATGCGAGTGCGGCAAATGCCAAAAGCGATTTCTTCATTGATCCCCCTGCTATATAAACGTTATAGGTGCCGCAGGCACGTCCACCCTCGCGGGAAGACAGATGGAGCGCATGCGGAGCGTGGTATTTCGCCGCCTCACGGCCGCAGAAATCTGCCCGGTATCGACCGTCGTGCTGACGGCAACGATTTCCGGACAAGCTGATCTCGTTGCCATACTTCGTGGCTTTTGATCGATCAGTTTCACCGAAGCGATAGTAGAGAGAGGTTCGTCAAGTTGCGATAGACAGATCGTGACCAAATGAACAGGCCTGTATAGGTCGTTGGCCATTACAGAAAATCTGGTTTGGGATGTGGCGTCGGCGATTTGGGAGAACGGCCAAGCGCTTTGGATTATGTGAGCGAAGCATTAGTTAGTGCATGTCCAAGTCTTGCCATTAAATTCAAACTCGCACATATCGCCACGCAATTTACAGTCATGGGAAAATTTTTCATAGTCAATATAAGCACGGATCGACTCAGGCACATCGCTTGAGTAAAATTCATCAAAAAGCCTTTCTGCGACCTCTTTCAAATTTCCCTCATACAGGTTCACTTCGTCCAACTTGTCCAAAGCACTTTTGAGGCTATAGCCAGAAACACCGAGCAAGTAATGCAAGACTGTTTTTTCATAGTCGCTCAGGTTGACGATGTCTTCAAACCAAGTATTCAAATTAGCTTGATTGATTCCACACACTAAAAACAGTTCGCAGTCATCGCCGTCAGCAGACTGGATTTCAAACTCTTCCACCAGGTTGCCATGAGCGTCCAGCAGGTTTTCTGATTGCTCGGCGTATGAATCCAAAGTGTCAAAATAAAAACCGATTGCGTCCAGGTTAAAGGGCTGTGCAAAGTATGTGCTCATGACGTTCCCGCTTTCGTGTCGTTTTTAGGCTGGTTGAGCCGGAAGTTGATTGAAGACTTGCTCTGCCTATGCAGACTTCACAACTCATTTGTTTGGATCATTTTTGAGTCATCTCACCTAGGGCATCAAATACCGCCATGAATGTGAATGGACTTATTGAGTCAATTAAAAATGATTTAATATGTCATTGTATATTAACGCGCTGAGTCATTCCAGGGTTGACGTAAAAGGATCATGCTTCTGGCTTCTAAATGACGGGGTAGGTCATGCCGCAAGAAGACAGGAATTCAGGAAAGCAGTTGGCTCGTGAGGTCGGCGGGATTATTGCCGTACGCAGAAGAACCAAGGGATGGACTCAGGCACAACTTGCCGAGCAAATGGGTATTGAAAAGGAAACGGTGAGCCGTTTGGAAACGGGTCATATCTCGCCGACATTGGCACGCCTTGAACAAATGGCAAAACTGCTGGAGTGTGAAATCAGCGATTTGCTGAAAATCAGCACACCGGATGTCAGTGGCCAGGCATTGGCCCTAATGAACCGTATGGAGAATTTGAGTGAGAGTCAGCAAACTATCCTTCTGGATTTATTCGGCAAAGTCACTTTTGCTATTGGCAAGCTGAATGCCAGGGACAGGAAGGTAGTGGAGAAATTTCTTGGCGATATTTTGTAAATGGAGCAAGTGAGCATCGGATGAACGGAAATACATAAGAGAATGTGTGATTGGCCACGGCCGGAAATACAGTGAGTAAGTTCAGACCCGCTTCGGCGGGTTTTTTCATGTTAGATTTATCGTCCCGAGTCTGAGCTTCGCCATGCAAGAAAAACAAATGAGGGTTATGGATGAACGCTTCCAAAGAAAAGACGGCCGAGAATGTGCCTCGATCAAGTGGCGAAAAGACCTCCCGAGTAGGACGGGGAGTCGCGCCAACTGCGCAATTTAAGGATAATCGGCCTCAAGCCCAAGAACACAGAGACCTTAAAGCAAAGATCGATAACAGTAGTTCCACAACAGCTACGGCCCAACGTATGCGCGGCGTCCACGGAAGTAGCGAGCACGCGCCGATTCAAAGGGTTATCACCATCGATGGACAAAGTTGGGGAGCAGGTACAGCGAATCAATTTGCCGCAGCGCATACTGACTCGGCGCAAATTGCAAGAGAGATCAGGATGGACTTTGGATCACCAAGCCTTGGACATGCTTTGGCTGACGTTCGCGACTTCTCTGTAATACGAAATGAACGAGGTGGTTATGACATTGATCTCTTGAATAATTTCACGCCGGTCCCTGGAGGGAGAAAGCGGCTCGCCGGGGAGACTCCGTTAGTTATGGATAAGCCTAATGTTGGCTTCGAGGAATTGGAGGTCTACGGATTACTTGATTGTTTGGCTATTTTTATCACCGCATCCGACCCTCATGCAGGAGTCGTTGCTGCGTCTGCAACGCATTTTGTTAGCGGGAGCTGTCTTGACAACGACGATCTAAATCCAAGAGGCCGGAGACTGTTAGCGCATTTGGTAAATCTTGTTCACGGGCGAGGGGAATTAACCGGATACATCGTAAGATCTGGGTCTGACGATTCGGATGACACTAATATCAGCTCGTTTACCGCGGCTTTAAAATCCGCCCTATATTTGTTGGGGCTAGGTGTAACAGATGTTAGTCAGCATGATGCTGGAACTGCGGCAACGCTTCGCTTGAACAATAACGGTACGATTGCTTGGCATTAGTTTTCGATACAGCCCAACTGAAGGGTTTGTTCGATGAAGCTCATAAAAAAATGAATTGCCCCGGAAGAGCGACCCAAGGAGTGACACCAGCGTCGAATTGAAAATAAAAAAGCCCTTGAAAAATCAAGGGCTTACTTATTCTGGCGGAGAGAGGGGGAGTCTGACCATCAGAAATAAAATGATTTAAAAACAACGAGTTAGAAAATAGGGTTTATATGCGTTTGTACCCGCATTGGTGCTGAATTATGTACCAATAAGATATAGACATAATTGGCACTATTGAAATCTAGCCTATTGAATCACCACTCCTTGTTCAGAGAGCATATTAGAGCTTATAGTACCGCTCTGCTTTTCGTTTCGAACTGATAGTCACCTCATGCATTCTCATCCGTATTTTTATTTTTTGTTATGCTCAAACGCTATTCTGATTTTGGTACCTGTATTTATTGTTTTCATTGAAGTTAGTCCTCCCAGAAAAAATTTCTAATAATTCATGGATCAAATATGAAAAAAACAGAAGTGAATGTGACAGACCCGTGGGCGTCTGATGAGCTTGAAGAATTAGATACGTCGAGCGTTGACCATGATTTGCTTGCGGAGATAGCGACTTGGAAGCGAGAAGCAAAAGCAGAAGACAATGATCGATATTTTTGGCATGTAAAAGAAGTCGACCAAATTGCCAAAGGTCAAAAGTATTTCGTAATTGGTAGAAAAGGAGCGGGAAAAACTGCACTTTGCGAATACTTCAATCGTCAGAGTGAATACAATCTGTTCGCTGAAAAATTGAGTTTCAAGAATTTTCCATTCAATGAACTTTATTCTAAAAAGAACCAGAAATATACAGCTCCAAATGAGTATATTACTGTTTGGAAATTTCTGATTTATAGCACCATATGTCGCTTAATGCTAAAAAATGAAGAGGTCGATATTGGAGTTCGGGATCAATTGGCTTCGCTATATGATGACAACACCTCGTTAAGTCGGAGAATAAACAAGTGGATTGGTAAAGAATTCGGTATCTCTCTATTTGGGTTGTCGATCAAGATTGCCAAACAAAATCCTGAACCACAAAGTTGGATTGAACATGTCGATTTGCTTGAAGACATAATCATGCAGCATGCTGGGGCGGCTACATATTTTGTTCTTTTTGATGAATTAGACGAGGACTACCGAGATTTAATTAATACAGACCAATATCACCAATACAGCGCTCTCATTACTAGTTTGTTTAAAGCAGTTCAAGACGTACGCACGACTTTCAGTATGCAAACCGGCCCCAAAATATATCCCGTTGTTTTTCTGAGGGATGATATCTATGAGATTGTTCAAGATGCCGATAAGAATAAATGGGGTGATTTCAGAGTTGATTTAAATTGGGATTCAGAAAAACTCAAAAAGGTGCTTGCTTTCCGGCTTTCTAGGGCTATGGATCCGGGATGTAAAATCCCACTTTCTTTTGACGAAGCATGGAAACGAGTCTTTGGTACCAGAAAAATAGGAATGGGTACCAAGCAGAGAACGAGGATAGATACTTTTGATTTTATTTCCCGAAGTACATTATTGCGCCCGCGCGATTTTGTGGTTTATCTTCAGAATTGCGCGGAAGATGCTGGAAATAGAAAAACGATTACCCCAGAAGTTATTAAAAAGGTCGACAAAGCTTTTTCAAATTATCTAAGAGAGGAGTTTACGGACGAGCTTTTCGCGATACTTCCTGATATATCTAATATCTTTGATGCCATTTCTCAGTTAAGAAAGTGGAATTTCTCGATCGCTGAGATGGAAAAAGCATATGCTTCTCAAGTGGAAAACGGTTTTGCAAAAGAGAAGAACGTTAAATTTGTTTTGCAAGTTCTATATCTGTTTAGTGTTATCGGAAATACTCCGCGGGTTGGTCGGTACGTATTCCGGTATCAGAATAGAGAGGCACGTTTAAATTTTAATGAGAGACTGGTTGTACATAGAGGGTTATTCAAGTCCTTACAGATTCTTTAAGTCTGCGACACATATTCAAAGCTCTAGCCCTCTGTCCGACCTTCAAGAGGACGGAATCCACGTTGCGCCGCACAAAACGCTCAATACGACCGGTAAGCGGATCATCATCGAGTGGTCGGAGGAATTGATTACTGCTATTGCGGAAGCCAAGTCTGTGCGCCCGGTCAGGCTCTCGCCATTCTTGTTTTGCAACCGAAAAGGAGAATGCTATTACGATGAGACGTCGGGCCGTGCTGGTGGCTGGGATTCGATGTGGAGGGGATTTATTGCGCGTGTTCTGGCAGAAACAAAAGTTGAGGTACGTTTTACCGAGCACGACTTAAGGGCAAAATGCGCTAGCGATGCAGTGACATTAGAGCATGCTAGGGTTTTGTTAGCTCATGCCGATAGCCGACTCGCTGATCGGGTCTATCGACGTAAGCCGGAGATTGTACGACCGCTTCGATGAAGTTCGAATGTAAAGAGTATTAGATTGAGCATAGAAGAATAAAGGGGGAAATCAAAATGAATGCAAATTGGATGCGGCTACTCAGCGGCTTTTTCGCCGGAATTTTGTTGACTGTATTCTGCGCAAATCTACCGAAGGATAGCGGCGAGTGGTCTGGCTGGGTGCAGGCGTTCGGCTCTATTGGGGCAATATTGGCTGCTGTCTGGGTGTTGCAGCAGCAAAACAAGCAATCAATTCATAGAGCGAATGACGAAGTTGAGCAAATCATCTTGAGTCTTCGCGATGAAGTGGTGACATTGTTAAATGGATTTCGTCTACTTAATGCGACGTCCCTTATGGCAAATCCAGAAGGCCCATAGCACGTGCATACGGGTTCGTTAGATCATTAACCCTAAACAATGCATTGGTAGGCGAGTATGAAGATATGTTGGTCGAGGCGGCTCGTGATAAGGAAGCATATGGAGCATTGCTGGAGCGTAAAGAGCTGCAATTGGTCGACTATGGGCCAAAGTTGCGCAAACTTTATGTTGCCGTCGAAACAGAGGTTGAAAAGCTAGTTTTGATGGTTGCTCAAGAAATTCATTCCAATGGTCGGAATAAGAGCTAGTGCCTTGACGGCAATTTGAATAGTACAAAAGAAAAAGCCTCCATGTCTGGAGGCCTTGTCAGTATTCTGGCGGAGAGAGGGGGATTCGAACCCCCGATAGGCTATTAACCTATACACGCTTTCCAGGCGTGCGACTTCAACCACTCATCCATCTCTCCGGAATTTGGGCTTCGGTTTTAGCGAAGCCGCTAATTATAGCAACATTTTTTCCAAATAGAGATGGTTTTCTGCGGGGCTTCTTAAAATAATGGCGATGCGTTGCGGCATCGCCATCGTTTCTTGTCAGGCCGGCATTCCCGCTCCGGGTCGCCCTGGCGTGCGGTTGCCGATCCGACTGCCCATCGCCGCGCGTTTCTTATTGCGCTTCTTTCAGTTGGTCCAGGATGGCCGGGTTTTCCAGCGTGGAGACGTCCTGCGTGATGTCTTCGCCCTTGGCCAGCACGCGCAGCAGGCGGCGCATGATTTTGCCGGAGCGGGTCTTGGGCAGGTTGTCGCCGAAGCGGATTTCCTTGGGCTTGGCGATCGGGCCGATTTCCTTGGCGACCCAGTCGCGTAGTTCCTTGGCGATGGCCTTGGCTTCGTCGCCGGTGGGGCGCGGGCGTTTGAGCACCACGAAGGCGCAGATCGATTCGCCGGTGGTTTCGTCCGGTTTGCCGACCACGGCGGCTTCGGCCACGATGGGGTTGGCGACCAGCGCGGATTCGATTTCCATCGTGCCCATGCGGTGACCGGAGACATTCAACACGTCGTCGATGCGGCCGGTGATGGTGAAGTAGCCGGTGTCCTTGTTACGGATCGCGCCGTCGCCGGCGAGGTAGACCTTGCCGCCGAATTCTTCGGGGAAGTAGCTCTTCTTGAAACGCTCGGGATCGTTCCAGATGGTACGGATCATCGACGGCCATGGACGCTTGACGACCAGGATGCCGCCGGTGCCGTTGGGCAGGTCGTTGCCGGTTTCATCGACGATGGCGGCGGTGATGCCGGGCAGCGGCAGCGTGCATGAACCGGGCACCTGTGGCGTCGCACCGGGCAGCGGCGAGATCATGTGGCCGCCGGTTTCGGTTTGCCAGAAGGTGTCGACGATCGGGCATTTTTCGGCGCCTATGTTTTTGTAGTACCACATCCAGGCTTCCGGATTGATCGGTTCGCCGACCGAACCCAGGAGGCGCAGCGACGACAGGTCGTATTGCTTGGGATGGATTTTTTCATCGGCGTCGGCGGCCTTGATCAGCGAGCGGATCGCGGTCGGCGCGGTGTAGAAAATGGTGGCTTTGTGACGCTGTATCATGTCCCAGAAACGGCCTGCGTTCGGATAGGTCGGCACGCCTTCGAATACGATCTGCGTTGCGCCGACTGTCAGCGGGCCGTAGGCGATGTAGGTGTGGCCGGTGATCCAGCCGATGTCGGCGGTGCACCAGTAGACGTCGTCGGGCTTGATGTCGAAGGTCCACTTCATCGTCAGCACGGCCCACAGCAGGTAGCCGCCGGACGCATGTTGCACGCCCTTGGGTTTGCCGGTGGAGCCGGAGGTATAGAGGATGAACAGCGGATGTTCGGCGTCGACCCATTCCGGCTCGCAGGCGTCGGGCTGGTTGGCGACGACGTCGTGCAGCCAGAGGTCGCGGCCTTCGACCCAGTTGATGTCGGCGCCGGAGCGCTTGTAGACGATCACGTTTCTGATGGTGTCGCAGCCGCCCATGGCGAGCGCTTCGTCGACGATGGATTTCAGCGGCAACTGCTTGCCGCCGCGGACCTGGTAGTCGGCGGTGATGACGGCGACTGCGCCGGCGTCGATCACGCGTTCTTGCAGCGACTTGGCGGAGAAGCCGCCGAACACCACCGAGTGCGTGGCGCCGATGCGGGCGCAGGCTTGCATGGCGGCGACGCCTTCGATCGACATCGGCATGTAGATGACGACGCGGTCGCCTTTCTTGACGCCGAGCGATTTCAGGCCGTTGGCGAAGTGGCAGACGATCTTGTGCAGTTCGCGATAGGTGACTTTGGTGACTTTGGCATCGTCGGATTCGAAGATGACGGCGGTCTTGTCGGCATTGCCGTTGTCGAGGTTGACGTCGAGGCAGTTGTACGAGACGTTGATCTGGCCGTCTTCAAACCATTTGTAGAACGGTGCGTCGGCTTCGTTCAGCGTCTTGGTGAACGGCTTTTTCCATTGCAGGTTTTCGCGGGCCAGCTTGGCCCAGAAGCCTTCGTAGTCGCGCTCGGCTTCTGCGCACATGGCATGGTAGGCGTCCATGCCGGAAATGGCGGCATGCTTGACGAATTCCGCCGGGGGGGCGAATACACGGTTTTCCTGCTTGAAGGTCTCAATGTCTGCCACGATAGTCTCCTGCGATTGATGAATTTTGCTTTTTGCAAAAACGATCCGTTTTTGCGCGCCGCAAAACTTCTGATTTTTGCTTTTCGCAAAACATAGGCGTTTTCACTTACTCAGTCCTTACACATCCTGAATTGATGGGTTGCCGGGAAGCAGGCGCCGCCCCGTTGCCTTCCCGCATTATCGCATTTGCGGGCGGCGTCGGCAGGGAGTACGCGTTGCGATCGCCCGCAGCAACCAAGAGATGGGCAAGGGCGTGTAAAATAGCGCCCTGAATTCGGCCGCCGCGCTTGCGGCCGCCTACTGGACTTCAGGGACGCCAGTCCCGGTATCAACCGAAGATGTATGCCAATGAAAGAACCACGCTCCGTATCGCCAGGCAAGAAGATCGGCATCCTGCCGAATCTGATTTTCATGAGCCGGTGGCTGCAGTTGCCGCTGTATCTCGGCCTGATCCTGGCGCAGTGCGTCTACGTCTATCATTTCTGGGTCGAACTCAGCGACCTGATCGGGGCGGCCCTGGGCAACCCGTCGTCGCTCGAACACATTCTCGACGCGGTCGCCATCGAAGGCGCGTTGCGTCCCGACAAGCTCAACGAACAAACCATCATGCTGGTGGTGCTGGCGCTGATCGACGTGGTGATGATCTCCAATCTGCTGATCATGGTGATCGTCGGCGGCTACGAAACCTTCGTCTCGCGCATGAACCTCGAAAGCCATCCCGACCAGCCCGAGTGGCTGTCGCATGTAAATGCGTCGGTGCTCAAGGTCAAGCTGGCGACGGCGATCATCGGCATCTCGTCGATCCATCTGCTCAAGACCTTCATCAACGCCAACCTCTACGACGTCAAGACCCTGCTGGCGCAGACCGGCATCCACATCACCTTCCTGTTGTCCGCCATGGCGATCGCGTATTGCGACCGGTTGATGGCGCATCCGCCGGAGCCGCAGGAACCGCACTGACCGTAACCTTTCAATTAACCCGAGAGAACCAGCCATGACCATCATCAAGCAAGACGATCTCATCGAATCCGTGGCCGCCGCGCTGCAATACATCAGCTATTACCATCCGGTGGATTTCATTCAGCACCTGGCTCGCGCCTATGAACAGGAGCAGAGCCCGGCCGCGAAAGATTCCATCGCCCAGATCCTGACCAATTCGCGCATGTGCGCCGAAGGCAAGCGTCCGATCTGCCAGGACACCGGCATCGTCAACGTGTTCCTGAAGATCGGCATGGGCGTGCGCTTCGAAGGCTTTACCGGTTCCATCGCCGACGCCGTCAACCAAGGCGTGCGCCAAGGCTACATGCATCCGGACAACGTGCTGCGCGCCTCGATCGTGGCCGATCCGCAATTCGAACGCAAGAACACCAAGGACAACACGCCGGCCGTGATCCACATGGAGCTGGTGCCGGGCAATACCGTCGACGTGCGCATCGCGGCCAAGGGCGGCGGTTCCGAAAACAAGACCAAGTTCGTCATGCTCAATCCTTCCGACTCGCTGGTGGACTGGGTGCTGAAGACTGTGCCGACGATGGGCGCCGGCTGGTGTCCGCCGGGCATGCTCGGCATCGGTATCGGCGGCACCGCCGAGAAGGCCATGCTGATGGCCAAGGAAGTGCTGATGGACGACATCGACATGTACGAGCTGAAGAAGCGCGGCCCGCAAAACAAGACCGAGGAATTGCGCATCGAACTGTGCGACAAGGTCAATGCGCTGGGTATCGGTGCGCAAGGCCTGGGTGGCCTGACCACCGTGCTCGACGTCAAGATCATGATGCATCCGACGCACGCGGCGTCGAAACCGGTCGCGATGATCCCGAACTGTGCGGCAACCCGTCACGGCCACTTCGTGCTGGACGGTTCCGGTCCGGCCTACATGGAGCCGCCGTCGCTGTCCGAATGGCCGGAAGTTCACTGGGTTCCCGATACCGAGAAGTCCAAGCGCGTCGACCTCAACACGCTGACGAAGGAAGAAGTCGCCTCGTGGAAGCCGGGCCAGACCCTGCTGTTGAACGGCAAGATGCTGACCGGCCGCGACGCCGCGCACAAGCGCATCCAGGAAATGCTGGCCAAGGGCGAGAAGCTGCCGGTCGATTTCACCAATCGCGTGATCTACTATGTCGGTCCGGTCGATCCGGTGCGCGACGAAGTGGTCGGTCCGGCCGGTCCGACGACCGCGACGCGCATGGACAAATTTACCGACATGATGCTGGAGCAGACCGGCCTGATCTCGATGATCGGCAAATCGGAACGCGGTCCGGTGGCGATCGAGTCGATCAAGAAGCACAAGTCGGCGTACCTGATGGCCGTCGGCGGCGCCGCCTACCTGGTGTCGAAGGCGATCAAGTCGGCCAAGGTGCTGGGTTTTGCCGACCTCGGCATGGAAGCGATTTACGAGTTTGACGTCAAGGACATGCCGGTGACCGTGGCGGTCGATTCGGACGGCGTCTCGGTGCATACCACCGGCCCGCAGGAGTGGAAGGAACGCATTGCCACCAGCGCTTCGCTGAGCAAGATTCCTGTCACGATCGCATGATGACTCTGCGTCAACCGGGACTTGCTTGCCGATGAGCGGGCCGCCGGTGACCGGATCGATATCGCAGGCAACACCGATGCCGATGGACGCCGATGCGCCCGTCGGCATTTTCGATTCCGGCATCGGCGGCTTGTCGGTGCTGCGTCATGTGCGCGCCGCGTTGCCGCAGGAGCATTTGCTGTATTTCGCCGACTCCGGCTACGCGCCCTACGGCGACAGGGAGGAGCGGCAAATCGTCGAGCGCTCGCTGGCGATCGCGGCTTTCCTGATCGAAGAGGGTATCAAGGCGCTGGTGGTCGCATGCAATACCGCAACCGCGGCGGCGATCCAGGCGATCAGGACCAACTGGCCCGATCTCATCGTGGTCGGCATCGAACCCGGCCTGAAACCGGCAGCGATGCAAAGCAAAAGCGGCATTGTCGGCGTGCTGGCCACGCGCAGCACGCTGGCCAGCGCAAGGTTCATTGCGCTGCGTGAGCAGGTTGCGACGGCGGGCAAGGTACGGTTCATTTCGCAAGCCTGCGTCGGCTTGGTCGATCAGATCGAAAAGGGCGAACTTTATTCGCCCGCAACCGCCGAGTTGGTGGATCGCTATGTCATGCCGCTGATCGCCCAGGGCGCCGATACCCTGGTGCTGGGCTGCACGCATTACCCGTTTGTCCGGGAGTTGATCGAGGCGGCCGCGCAGCATGCCGGTTGTCCGGCACCCTTCATCGTCGATACCGGCGAAGCGGTGACGCGTCAATTGACCCGTCTGCTGAACGCGAAGGATCTGCTTCTTCTGTCCGTGGCGGCCGAGGAGGGCGGTCTGGTCGCCTATACCACTGCCAGCGCCAGCACCTTGTCGACGGCGTTGGCGAGTTTGTTGGGAATGCCTGCGGAAGTGCGACAGATCGCCGGAAAACCGGCCACGCTCCAAACGGATTCCGGCTAATTGCGTTCCGGCGACTAATTCATTTGCCAGAACCTCCACAATTTTGTATAATCTTCTGCTTCACTGACACAAGGCAGCAGTTCACGTCCTTGGTCATGCAGTGGTGGCTGTAGCTCAGTTGGTAGAGTCCAGGATTGTGATTCCTGTTGTCGCGGGTTCGAGTCCCGTCAGCCACCCCAGTATCTATAAAGCTATAAGGCTATAAGGCTATAAGGCTTCGCGCCACAGGGCTGTGTTTACTCGCCGTGCCGGAATTCCACAGTCGTTCCACAAACTGGAATTTACAACCCCTTCCGCTTCACCGTTTTGCTCCGATCGTACACGCGCGCCATCGTCGCTGGATTGGCATGCAGGTCCGGCAGGCTGCCTCTTTCCTCCTTGTGTTGCGTCACGTAATAAGCCCGGAGATCGTGGAACGTGAACCGTTTCGTGATGACCTTTTCTTCCAGTGCCTGGTCGAGCAGCTTGCCGAACATTCCCTTGAATCCGCTGGCGGTGTAGCCGTCTGACCGGCCTTTCTTTTTTCTATGAAATGCTGGCAAGCAATGCCTTCAGCTTTCTTTTGATTGTTGAAAGCATGCTTTCACGATCATTGATTTGATTAGCCAGTTCCGTGAATGCCCTTTCGATTTTGGGAATGGAAGCACGGAAATCTTGAGCGGGATTGAGGGCTGCACCTTCCCGAATCACCAGATCCGGAAGTTCAAGAGCCGGTGCCGTCAGAACTACGTTCATTCTGAGTGAGGCCGCGACACGTCTTAGCTGCCTGGCACAGCGAGTGCCGCCATGCCCGCCATAGGTCACGATGATCGTGGGCTTCTCTCGCCATTCACTGTACAGGTGATCAATGGCGTTTTTCAGGACGGCCGGATAGCCCCAGTTGAATTGCGGGGTGATGAAGGCTACGGCAGCGGCTGCCTTGATCTTCTCGCTCCATGCCAAGGTATGTGCTTGTGTGTAGTTGCCCAGAGCAGGAATGCCCGGTTCGTCGTCCATCGGTAGCTGCCACGTCGCCAAGTCAACGATTTCATAGGAGAAGTCCGGACAAACCTGCTTGGCGAGGGACTTCACCCATGAGGTGATCTGAGGACACTTCCTCCCTGCTCGTGTACTGCCCATGATCAGCAGCACTTTCTTCATTGGTTCCATAGCGTGAGCCTTCAAATGCATGTACGATGCACGCATTATGAAGACTTTGTGAATGAGTGTAAAGCATGCACGATACATGTAATGTTGATGCGATTGCCGCGGCTCTGATTGAACTCACTGGGCTGCTGAACAGCCCTCGTCAAGATGAGGTGCTGTTGGGGGCAGCCGGCGTGTCGTTGGACAGGGCTTTGTTTCCCTTGCTGGTTCGGCTCAGTGCCGCACCGGCCATGAGTGTTGCCCAGCTTGCGGAGAAGGCGGGCCGTGATCCCTCTACGGTCAGCCGCCAGATTGCTAAGTTGGAACGACTTGGTTTGGTCAAGCGCCCCTCCTCTGAGGAAGACATGCGAGTGAGGGCAGCAGCGATCACGAAAGCAGGTGCTCGTGCGGTCGCGGCGATTGCCAAGGCTCGCCGTCAGTTGCTTGGCGAACTGATCGCCGATTGGCCGGCAGCAGAACAAGAGGCATTTCCGGTGCTGCTGCGAAAGTTCGCGGAGGCGATGAAGGAAAGGCAGCGGTGAGGAAGGTACAGGTTTTTTATTTCCCGTTGCCGTTTGCATTCTTTGCCGTTCGCTCGGATTTTTCCTGCCAGGCTTCGAGGATCAGGGGCAGGCTCATTTCTATCCAGTCCGTCAATGCTTCCACGCGCTGCGCGGCTTCCAGCCCCAGCGGCGACAGCGTGTAATCGACATGCGGCGGCACCACGTCATGAGACTTGCGGATCACCAGTCCGTCGCCTTCCAGGTCCTGCAATGTCTGCGCCAGCATTTTTTCGCTGACGCCGCCGACCTTGCGGCGCAGGTCGCTGAAGCGGTGCGTGCCGGCCAGCAGCGCAACCAGAAGCAGCACGCCCCAGCGGCTGGTGATGTGCTTCAACACGCTGCGCGACGGACAGTCGGCGGAAAACAACTCGCCGCGCCGCATGCGCTCCTTGAGGGAAACGTGGGAAGAAAGGGGAGGAAAACGGTCTCGTGTATTCATGGGGCCGATTTTACACTAACCTTTTTGTATGTACTTACAAAAAGTTAGCGTATCGGCTAACCTGCGATTTCCTTCACTTTTATCGAACAGGAATTGTCATGATCGTCGTCACCGGAGCCACCGGCCAATTGGGTCGTCTTGTCATCGCAGCATTGTTGAAAACCGTTCCCGCCGGCCAGGTGGTCGCCGCCGTGCGCAGTCCGGAAAAGGCCGGCGACCTGGCCGCGCTGGGCGTGCAGGTGCGGCGCGCCGATTACACCGACGCCGCCAGCCTCGATGCCGCTTTTCAGGGAGCGGAAAAAGTCTTGCTGATTTCTTCCAATGAAATCGGCCAGCGCTTGCCGCAGCACCGCGCCGTCATCGACGCGGCCAAACGCGCCGACGTCAAGTTGCTGGCATACACCAGCGTCTTGCGCGCCGACACCTCGACGCTCGGCCTGGCCGCTGAACATGAGCAAACCGAGCAAGCCATCAAGGCGAGCGGCTTGCCCGCGACGATCCTGCGCAACGGCTGGTATACCGAGAACTACACCGCAGGCGTGCCGAATGCCGTCGCGCAAGGCGCCATCTACGGTAGCGCCGGCGATGGCCGCATCGCCTCGGCCGCGCGCAGCGATTATGCCGACGCCGCCGCCACGGTGCTGACCGGCAGCGGTCACGCCGGCAAGGTCTACGAACTCGCGGGCGACAGCGCCTATACACTGACCGAACTGGCTGCCGAAGCGGCGCGCCAATCCGGCAAGGCGGTGATTTATCGCAATGTGCCCGAAGCCGATTACAAGGCTGCGCTGATTGGTTTCGGTTTGCCGGAAACGATTGCCGCCCTGTTGTCCGATTCGGATACGGCGGCTTCGCAGGGGGCGCTATTTGACGACGGTCGTCAACTGTCTTCCCTGATTGGTCATCCGACCACGTCGCTGGCAGCATCGGTGGCGGCAGTGCTGGGCAAGCACTGAGCGGCGATTTTTCGTTGAAATGAAAAAGGCCCATCGCCGTCAAGCCGATGGGCCTTTGTTTTGTGCGCAGGATCAGGTGTGTCGCGACGACACTTCCCACAAGTTGAGATGGCCATCTTGCGCCTGCTTGTCGATCGCGGCCAGTTCCTCGGCGGTGAAGCTGAGCTTTTCGAGCGCGGCGACGTTCTCGCGGATCTGTTTGCTGCTGCTGGCGCCGATCAGCGTCGACGTGACGCGCGGATCGCGCAGCACCCAGGCCAGCGCCATTTGAGCCAGTGTTTGGCCGCGCGCCTTGGCGATGTCGTTGAGCACGCGCACGCGTTGCAGGTTTTCCGCGCTCAGGTGATCGCTCTTGAGCGAACCGCCGCCGGCGCGGTTGATGCGGGCATCTTCAGGAATGCCGTTGAGGTATTTGTCGCTCAGCAGGCCTTGCGCCAGCGCGGTGAAGGTGATGCAACCCATGCCTTGCCGTTCCAGTTCGTCGAGCAGGCCCTGTTCGATCCAGCGGTTGAACATGTTGTACGACGGCTGATGGATCAGGCAGGGGACCTTCCATTGCTTCAGCAGTTCAGCCGCTTCCCTGGTCTTTTGCGGCGAGTAGGACGACACGCCCACGTACAGCGCCTTGCCCTGCTGCACGGCGGTGGCCAGCGCGCCCATGGTTTCTTCCAACGGCGTGTCCGGATCGAAGCGGTGTGAGTAGAAGATGTCGACGTAGTCGAGGTTCATGCGCTTGAGGCTCTGGTCCAGGCTGGCCAGCACATATTTGCGCGAACCGCCGCCCTGACCGTAAGGGCCGGGCCACATGTCCCATCCGGCCTTGGTCGAGATGATCAACTCGTCGCGATAAGGCTGGAAATCCTGCTTGAAGAGATGACCGAAATTGGCTTCGGCGCTGCCGTACGGCGGTCCGTAATTATTGGCCAGGTCGAAATGCGTGATGCCGAAGTTGAATGCGGTGCGCAGCATGTCGCGTTGCGTCGCCAGCGAGCCGGTGTCGCCGAAGTTGTGCCACAAGCCCAGCGACAGCAGCGGCAGCTTCAGGCCGCTGCGGCCGCAGGTGCGGTATTGCATGGTTTCGTATCGGGTGCTCGATGCCAGATAGGTCATTGGATGTCTCTCCTTGTTTGTTCGTGAATGCCGTCGGAGACGGTCGCCGTAGTGCGGCAAAACGAGTCACACATTGTAGTCGCATGCACGTTTCGTTGTCGCCGGACAGCAAGCCGGGTTTTCGCCGTGTCCGTATGTATTTCTGTACTCGGCAACCAGCCCTGTTTCGCTGACAAAATGCTGACGGTAATCCTCCTTCGCAATAACGAGTGGAGTCGACTTGGTATGTTGTAAAGATTTGTTGCGAAGTGCTGGAAAATGCCGCCTAATACGGCCTGGTCCGAAGCGAAAAAATGGTTTCTGTAGCGAGACGACGGACCAGAAGTCTTGGGGGGAATCCAAGCACAAGCGCACACGGATATCGATACCGCATCAGAACGGATGCCATGCCTATCTCGCGCAACGAGTCACAACAATCATTAACCACTCGGCTGGAGATGTGCATGGAACACCTTTTTATCGGAACAGGCGCAGGCTTGTTTGGCGCGGCTTTTCTATGGCTGCGTTACGGCAGGAAATTACGCGCCGACGAGCCGGTCTCTGTTTTTCAGCACAAGATCAATTTCATTCGCGACATTTGCGACGGCAATCTGAAAAAAGCCAATGCCTTGCTGACGGAAAAGATGACGCTTGATACCTCGCTTTCCTATGAGCAGGCAGTCGATCAGGTGTATGCCGACATGCTGGAGTTGACCAGCGAGGAACGTGCCGCCGTCCTCCGGCATGGCGAACGTCGCAAGAAAAAACGTACTTCAGGTTCGCAGCAATAATCGCCGCAGTAGCGTCGACAAGGCGCACATGCGCTTTTGTAATTTGCATACTTGCTATTGGTCGTTGGGCGTCTGCAGCACGGGCGTTATAGTAGAAATCTTGTTTTCATCATCAGGAAATCTGCCGGGAACGCAACGCTGATCAGCATTCCCTGACGACCCTCTTTTCCAGCTATGCATATCGTCATCGGCGCCGGCGTGATCGGCGCTTCGCTTGCCTTTCACCTGGCGCGCGCCGGCGCGCCTGTCGCCGTCATTGACGCCGGCCGCATCGGCGGCGGCACCAGCGCCAGCAGTTTCGCCTGGGTCAATTCGCATAACAAGGCACCGCGCGCCTATCACGATCTCAACGTCGCCGGTATGCGCGCGCACGCCGATTTACGCGCCGCTTTCGGCCATGCGCCGTGGTGGCACGGCGGCGGCACCATCGAATGGGAAGGCATCGCGCCCGAGGCCTACCGTCGCAAAATCGCGCTGCTGCAATCATGGGGCTATGCCGCGCAATGGCTCGATCACGACCAACTGCGCGCGCTGGAACCGGATATCGATCCGGCCGCTGTCGGCGATGCGCCGGTGGCTTTCTTTCCCGATGACGGCTGGGTCGATCCGGTCGTCTACAGCCATGCTTTGCTGGCTGATGCCCAGCGGCACGGCGCCAAGGTTTTCCCGCATCTGGCCGTCACGGCGATCCGGCGGCAAGGCAGCCGCGTGGTTGGGGTGACGACTGCCGATGGGGTATCGCACGACGCCGATGTCGTCATCAACTGCACCGGCCGCTGGGCCGATCAGGCGGCCTTGCCGGCGGCGCTGCGCATTCCGCTGGCGCCGTCGGCGGGGTTGATGGTGTTTACGCCGTCGCTGGCGCATGGGGTGCAGCGGGTGATCTTTTCTCCGCGCGTGCACATTCACCCCGATGGCGCCGGACGCCTGCTGATTTGCCGCAACGATCTTGAAGTGGCGGCAGACGCCGAATTCGATTCCCGTTCGCCGGAAGTGACGGGACTGCTTGCCGCCGCGCGCGAGGTCTTGCCCTTGTTGCGCGGCGTCGATGCCGAAGCCTTGCGCGTGGGCGTGCGTGCGATTCCGGCCGATCAGTTCCCGGCGGTCGGTCCTTCGCCCGATACGGAGGGCTACTACAGCATCGTCACGCACAGCGGCGTAACGCTGGCGCCTTTCCTCGGCGCGGCGGCGGCCGACGAAATCCTCAACAATGCGGTGCGGCCGGAACTGGAAACATTCCGCCCGCGACGCTTCTTTCTCTGAATCCCCATCACAAGGAACACTCTCATGGCAAGACTCAATCTTGTCGCGCGCGAAGCGCTCGACCCGCAACGCCGGCAAGCTTACGACGATGAAATCGCGCGCGTCGGCCTGGTCACCAATATGAAAGGCACCATCCTGCACTCGCTGCCGGCGCATCAGGCCTACCACGGTTCCTACCTGATCAAGGCCGAACTGATCCGGCTGCTAGGCAAGCGCGCCTTCAACATCTACGCCCATGCCATTTCGTCGGCATCGGACTGCTTGCTGTGCTCGACCTTTTTTCGCAAGGCGCTGGCGGCGGAAGGCATCTCGCCGAAGGATTTCAACCCGACCGAAGAGGAACAGTTGCTGATCGACCTTGGCAGCCGCATCGGCGGTCGCGCGAGGCAACTGGACGAGGCCATCTGGGCGCGCCTGAAGCAGCGCTACGACGATGCCGCCATCGTCAACCTGATCGGTTTCGGCGGCACCATGGTCGCCACTAATATCTTCAATAGCATCCTGGAAGTCGACGTCGACGACTATCTGCAGGATCCCGCGCAATGAGCGAGGGAACGGACATGACTGCGCCCAAGAAAACCTATTACGGCGTCAGCGTCGGCATCCTGATGGTGAAGACGCATTTCCGCCGTTATCTCGGCGACATCGGCCATGCGGGAACCTGGGATTTTCCGGTGCAATACCGTATCGTCGACGACGCCGTGCCGGCCAAGATGACCGACCTGCACAATGCCAGCCTGCTGGAACCGTTCAAGAAGGCGGCCAAGGAACTGGTCGACGCCGGCGTCGACGGCATCACCACGACCTGCGGCTTCCTGTCGATCTATCAGCAGGAACTGGTCGACTTTTGCGGCGTGCCGGTGGCGACCAGCAGCTTGCTGCAGGTGCCGATGGTGCAGCGGATCATTCCGTCGCACAAGCAGGTCGGCATTCTCACCTATAACGGCGAAGTCCTCAACGGAAAATACCTGGAAGCGGTCGGCATCGCCGCCGATACGCCGGTGTACGGCATGCCGCAGGATTCCGAATTCGTGCGCTCGATCCGCGAGGGCGACGACAGCGTGCCGCATGCGGTGCTGCGTCGGGAAGTGCTCGATCTGACGGCGCGCATGCTGCGCGAAAATCCGGCTATCGGCGCCATCGTTTCCGAGTGCACCAATCTCGCGCCATTCACGGCCGATATCCAGCAGGCTTCCGGCATTCCGATTTACGACACAGTGTCGCTGGTGAATTGGTTTCACGCCGGTTTGCGGCCTCGCCGCTATCCGGCGGAATAGGAAACTATCATCGCAATTGTCCCGGCGAATGCCGGGACCCAGTGTCGTGAGTCGTGAAGACGGCCGTTACGACGCTGGATCCAGATGTTCGTCAGGACAACAGCGTGATGCGAGGTTTGCAATGACGGACGGTTTGCGGCGCTGAAAATCACCAGGCCGGAATCACCGTACCGTTGAATTTCCTGATGATGAACTGCTTGATCTGATCCGACTCGAAGATCTTTATGAAACGGGCAATGCGCGGATCATCCTTGCGGTCGGCGCGCGCGGCCCAGATGATGGCCCATTGCGAGGTCTTGTCTTCCAACAGCAAGGCGTCCTTGGGATTGAGGCCCGCCAGGACGCCCTTGTTCAGCGTGATTACGCCGGCATCGATATCGACCAGCACGCGCGGCAATTGCACTTCGTCGAGCAGGACGATGTTGAGCTTCTTCGGATTCTCTGCGATGTCGGCGACGCCGGCATTGGTGTTGGCGTCGGCCTTGAGCTTGATCAGGCCGGCTTTTTGCAGCAGGAACAGGGCGCGCGCTTCATTGGCGGGATCGTTCGGAATGCCGATCTTGGCGCCTTGCGGGAAACTTGCCAGCGACTTGTGTTTGGCCGAGTAGATGCCAGCCGGCGCGACATAGGTCGGCTTGATCGACACGATCTTGTAGCCGCGCGATTCGTTCTGCTTTTGCATGTACGGCACGTGCTGGAAATTGTTCAGGTCGATGTCTCCGGCCTGCGTCGCTTCGTTGATTTGGGTCGGCTCGGTGAACTCGATCACTTTGACCGGGAAACCTTGCGCATTGGCGATCTTGGCGGCTTCTTGCAGGAAATCGCTGAACGGACCGGGCGACGCGCCCACACGCAGCGGGGCGTCGGCGGCGAAGGCATTGGCGCTGAAAGCCAGTGTGGCGACGAGGAGGATTTTTTTTTGCAGGCGGGATGAAAACACGGCGTTCTTTCTTGTCAGTATTGAGTTGGCGGGAAAGTGTAGCAATTGCTTCCGCAATTGCGAACGACGCATTTCTCACGACGATATTTGGTTTTCTTCTTTGACGTCTGACGGCTATCGGACCGCGTGGATAAAGCCGCCCTTGACGAAGCGCACCGGCTCGGCGTCCATTGCCGCGATGAGCTCGTCGAGTCCGCCCCGGGCGTCTTTCTTCATCGCCGCCGGCGCGCGGCACAGGATGTCGGATTCGGACCAGTTGCCGTTGCCATCATTCGCTGCTTTGCGTGCGCGCAGCCAGCCGTCGCGGTCGCTCAGCAATTGCGTGCCGGCGAGCTTGTCGCTGTCGATGCCGGTAATGATGGAAAGCGCTTGCCACGCATCGCGCGAATTGGCCATGCAATCAATGGCGGGCTCGCCCGGCTGCGATGTCGGTTTGTTGACCGCGCCGTTGGCCAGAATGATGCTGCGCAAGCGCGGATCGTCTAGCGGAAATGATGCCGGCTGTTGCGCCGAGGCCAGGATGATGCGCACCCGCTGGCCATGCCGTTGCCCGACGGTCCGGCGCGATACATCGCCGCAATCGGTCGCTACCGCGGGCAAGGCCACCGGCTGATCCCAGGAGCCGATCTCGCGAATGCTCGTACCTGCTGCATTGGCCTTCATGAAGTCGATCAGCGCCCAGACGTCGCTGTCGGTGAGTTGGCGCGTGAAGCCGGGCATGGTCGTTGCACCGAGGCGATCTCGCGCGCCGTAGGCGATCTTCCAGAACAGTTCACCGTCCGCGCGCCGCCACAGCAAACCGCTTGCCAGATTGGGCGGCGATACCGGCAGCGACAAGGCCAGCGGCGTATCGCCCTTGCCGTCGGCCGCATGGCAACTGGCGCAACGCTGATCGTACACGCGCTTGCCATGGACGATGGCGGCGGCGCTGAAACCCGAAGGCGAAACGTGGAAGCTGGTTGGCTCGGCCGGCGCCAGCAGCAGCCCGCGATCAGGCCACGGCGCGAAGAACGCCAGCACCACGGCGATCAGCAGCATCACGATGCGGCCGCGCCGCCACAATGCAGCGACGGCCAGCGACAGCAGCGCAATAGCGACGAAGCCCAATGCCTCCAGCAGTTGCCGCGCCACGCTGCGGTCGATCAGCAGGACCTCGCCGCTCAGACGCTGCGCGAACGGCCATGCCGGCTGGCCGTGGCTGGTCTGCGCCAGTCGCAGCGCCGCCAGTGCATGGAGAAATCCTTCTTGCAGGTCCTGGAATGCGATGAGCAGCGGATTGATCCAGTCGGACAGCGACAGCAGACTCACCAGCTCGCATCCAATCCCAGATGACGCAAGGCTTCATGGCGCAGCGCGGCCAGCCGCGCATCGCCGCGATGGCGGGGGTAGGGCAGGTCGACCGTGATTTTGGCGCGCACGCGCGCCGGCCGATCGCTGAAGATGATGACGCGGTTCGCCAGGAACAGCGCTTCCTCGACATCGTGCGTGACCAGCAAGGCCGAGAAGCCGTTGCGCTGCCACAGCGACACCAGCTCGCTCTGCATTTGCAAGCGCGTAAGCGAATCGAGTTTGCCAAGCGGTTCGTCCAGCACCAGCAATTGCGGATCGTTGACCAGCGCGCGCGCCAGCGCCACGCGCTGCGCCATGCCGCCGGACAGTTGATGCGGAAAGGCGTCGGCGAATTCGCTCAGGCCGACCAGCGCGAGCGCATCGTCGACGCGTTGCCGCTGTTGCTTGAGCAGGCCGCGCGCCTGCAGGCCGAGTGCGACGTTGTCCCACACCTTGCGCCACGGGTACAGCGTCGGATCCTGGAACACCACGATGCGCGAAGGATCGGGACGCGTGATCTTCTCGTTGTTCTGCAAGACCTCGCCAGCGGTCGCCGGTTCCAGTCCTGCCACCAGCCGCAGCAAGGTCGACTTGCCGCAACCGCTCGGACCGAGCAGAGCGACGAACTCGCCCGGCGCGACGGTCAGCGAAATATCGTCGAGCACCTGCAAGACGCCGTTGGGTAATTTGAACCAGTGGCTGACGTTGCGGATGTCGATGCGCGCGCCGGTTTTGCGTTGCTGTTGTTGTTCCGGTTGGGTCAATGTCGGGCTTACCATTTGACGGTTCCTTTCTGCCACGACAGCGCGCGGTCGCGAACTTTGAACAGCAGGGTGATCAGGCTCGAGCACAGGATCGCCATGACGATCAGCGCGGCATACATGTTGCTGTAGGCGGCCCAGCCTTGCGCCCATTGCAGGTACCAGCCGAGACCGGCCTTGACGCCCATCATCTCCGCCGTCACCAGCACCGAGAACGCCGCGCCCAGGCCCATGAACAGGCCGACGAAGACTTGCGGCAAGGCTGCCGGGATCGCCACGCGCAGAATCAGGAACCATTCCGAAGCGCCCAGCGTGCGCGCCACGTCGTAGTAGCTTTTGCTGACCGACGCCACGCCGGACCAGGTCAGCACTGCGACCGGAAACGCCGTCGCCAGCGCGATCAGGAACACCGCCGCCGCATAGCTGGACGGCGCGAAGAAAAACGCCAGCGGCAGCAGCGCCGATGCTGGTACCGGACCGAGAAAGCGCAGCACCGGATGCACCCAGTAGCCGGCCACGCGCGACCAGCCGATGGTGGCGCCGACCAGGAAGCCGACGATGCCGCCGACGGCGAAGCCATGCACCAGCAAGCGCAGCGAATACGCCGTGCTGATGCCGAGGCGGCGCCAGTCTTCGTCATAGACTTCGATCAGGCTTTGCGGCGGCGCGAAGAACGGCGTCGGCAGCACGCCCAGCTTGGCGGTCAGGATTTCCCATGTGCCCAGCAGCAGCGGCGCCGCGACCAGCCATTGTCCGGCCGGACGCAGCAAATGCGCGACGCGGCCGGCGCGTTCGCCTGCCAGCGCCAGCAAGGCCAGCGCCACGGCAACCGCGGTTGCGGCATAGCCGAACTCGTCGGTGTAGGCCCAGTCGCTGAAACCGACTTCCTTGTTCGGCCAGCGCAGCGTGATCAATCCCAGCAGCAGCCAGGCGGTCGCCGCCAGCAGGCCGGTGCGCCAGACGCCGGTCACGCGCACGCCGTCGAACAGGCCTGCTTGGCCGGCCCTGAGCAAAACATCCTCAGTCGTGGTGCTTGTCATGTCGATCTCCGGTTCAAGAGTGGTCGTCAGCTCAGCACGTCGACGGTGACGTGATTCGCCAGACGGACGGGGTCGGTGGATTTCTTCAGCACGCCTGCGGTGTGGAAGTCGCGCGCGAAATATTCGACTTCGTCGCGCAGCGGTTTGCCGTTCGGATGGTGGTGATAGGTCAGGCCGGTCAGTAGCGCGCGCAAATCTTCGACCGGCACTTTAGGTGAATACTTGGCGTAGATCTTGGCGGCTTCGTTGGGATTTTCGGCAACGTATTCCGAGGCCTGCACAATGGAGCGCACCACCGCGGCGGCGGCCGGTTTGTCATTGCGCACCAGATCGCCGCGCGCACCGAGGATGCAGCAGAGCTTGTCCTTGTATTCGCCGACGGCGCTGTTGCCGATTTCTGTGAAGACGCCCTGGTTGCGCTTCTCGATCAGGAAGACGTTCGGATCGCCGTCGGCGATCGCCTGGATTTCTCCCTTCTTGACGGCGACGTCGAGCAGGTCGGCCGGGTAGACGCGCCACTCGACGTCCTTCTCGACGTTGAAACCCTTCTTGACCAGATGGATGGCGAAGAAGTTCTTGGCCGGGCTGTTCTGGTCGGACACGCCGATGACCTTGCCCTTGAGGCTGTTGATGTCCTTCACGCCGGCTTGGTTGGCGCCTACCAGGCGCAGGCAGCCGCCGTGTGCGCTGCCGACGATTTTGACGTCGAAGCCGGCTTCGAGCGGCTTGAGCCAGCGATGGATGAGGCCGACGCCGACGTCGGCCTTGCCGGTGGCCAGCGCTTCCAGCAATTGGTCGGTGGAACCGCCCCAATTGAGCAATTCGACGTCGAGCCCGTTTTTCTCGAAGAAGCCGCGTTCCTGCGCCACTACCACCGGCGACAGGCAGAACGCGATCGCGCTCCAGGCGAAGGTCAGCTTGCGCGGCGGCGCCGACCAGGCGTTGGGTGCGACGACGGCGGCACCGGTGCCGACAATGGCTGCCGCCGCGCCTGCGCGCAGTACATCGCGGCGCGACCAGGAGGGGAGAGCGATTGCATCTTGCGAGGGAATATTATTTTTCATCGTTGGTGACTCCACTGGGTTGACAGGAGCGGGCGCAGGCATATGTGGCGCTGACGGGCCGCTGACAAAACAAACAAATACTAATGATGCCGGCGTCGGCGGCCAAAGAATAAGAATGCGTTTCTTTATGCGCCCGGCGCGCGTAGCCGCGCTTATCTCGCGGAACGGCATGCAGACTTGGACGGTGCGTTTCTGGTAAGCGTCGAATGCGGCGTTATGGCAGACGAGAGGCGCCGCGCAGGTGTATATGGATATTCAGAATGCTTCGTTGCCGGGCGCAAGCGCGAGGATGGAGACTACGGTTTGCCCGGTGCGGATGGGACGTGCCGGCGCCGCATTCATCATTCAAGGAAAGTATCCGCCATGACCACACTGAATCATTACCTGTCCGAAAAACGCAGCGCCGTGCTGGCGCGCGAAGCCCTGATCGACGCCGGCAATGCCGGTCCTGCCGCGCTGCAAGCGAAGGTCAGCGCCGAAGGACGCAGCGGCGTGCGCCGCATCCGCATTCGCGACCATCAGGTCATCAGCGACAGCCCGCCGGATTTTGCCGGCTACAACCTGGGACCGAGTTCACCCGAATTGCAACTGGGCGTGCTGGGTTCCTGCGTGACGCATATCTTTCTGATCCAGGCGGCGCATCGCCAGGTGCCGGTCGATTCGCTCGAGGTGGAGGTCACCGGCAAGATCGATCCGCGTGGCGGTCGTCCCGGTTATGAAGACATTCCTATCTATCCGCACGACATCGGTTATACCGTGCATCTGGCGTCGCCGGCGAGCGAGGAGGACGTGCAGGCCTTGTTCGAGGCGGTGGAGAAGACTTGCCCTATCCTCAACCTGCTGAAGAATCCGCAGCAAATCCGCGCCGAGATCCGGCACACCGGCAGCGCGCCGGGAGAGGCCGGGGTTGAGGCGGAGCAGGCGATTTCCTGAGCTGAACAGCGGAGCAGGCATATTTCTATTCATCGGAGTCGTCCCGGCGAACGCCGGGACCCAGCGTCGTGCAGACGTCCGATACGGCACGGGGCCCAGACATAAGCCGGGATGACAGTGTGCAGTCTCAACTGAATGTCATGAACGCCTGGCGCGAGGATCAGTCCGAGGTTCAATGTTTCAGCGGCTCGGCATTGAACCCAAGCTTGCCGATGAATTCGGCGACGATCGGCGACCAGATATCGACGCCGTTGGAGAACAGCGTGTGGCCGTTTTTGGCGAACGGCGGCAGCAGATGGAAATCTGCATCGCCGCCCGCCTTGACGAAGGCGGCATGCCAGGCCTTGCTGTAGCTGGGGTTGAAATACTGGTCGTTTTCCGTGTAGATCCACAGCATCGGCGCCTTGGTGGTTTTGCCGAAATGGGCGTACATCTCTGCCATGCGATTGCCCTGGCATGGAACGCCGGGATGCGTCGCCGGGTCGCCGCCGGAACCGCCGGCAAAATTGATGGCGCCGATCAGGCCAGCGGGATGCCTGGCGGCGGTGGCGACGGTGGAGTAGCCGCCCACCGACTGGCCGACCAGCAGTACCCGGGCGGGATCGACGTAAGGCTGTTGCCTGGCGTAATCAAGTACGGCAAGTATTTCCGTGCTGGCGGCTTCGGCCATGGGCGCATAGTCCTTGCTGCTGCATGAACCGCTGTCTTCCGGATCGAACTGCGTGCCGTATTGGCCATAACCGATGCGGGTCGGTTCGAATACCGCAAAGCCGCGTTCGGTGAAAAAGCGCGCCTGCCTGGTGTAGCGGAAGCGCGGCGGGTCGGCGCGGTTGGTGGGGCTGCGTCCGTGGTTGAGGATGACGATCGGAAAAGGACCGTCGCCGTCGGGTTTGAATTGCGTGACCACGACTTTGCCGGTCTCTTCGCGGCCGTAGATATCCTTGACCTTGACGTCGATTGCGGTGACCGACTCATGCAAATCATGCGCGAGTTGCTGCGCGTGGGCGGGGAGAAAGGCGTTGCCGGCGAGGAGGCAGAAACATAGCAGTAAAGGGCGCATGATTTTTGTTCTGATGGTTGGAGTGGCGTCGGCAAATTATCTGTGAATCGGCATGGCTTGCGTGGATTTATCGCACGAATTTTTGTTTTGCGGCGGCCGGTTCCGAGGCTTTGTTGCAGCGGCGCAAATGTGCGGCGCTGCAGACTTTCAAAACGCTGACAGGATGCTTCGCCGGGCCTTTGGGACACCGGCATACGGGCTTTTACGGGCGTGCTAGAATCCATCGCGCTACAGGTGTGCAAGTGAGTTAGGAATCGAACAACGGTTTTTTCCGATAACGCTTCACAGACCCGGAGAGCGTCATGCCTACCATCTCTTTTACCGTCAACGGCGCGTCCCGTTCCGTTGATGTCCGCGATCCAGAACAACCCCTGCTTTATATCTTGCGCAACGCCATCGGCCTGACCGGTCCCAAGTTCGGTTGCGGTCTGGGGCAATGCGGCGCCTGTACGGTCTTGCTCGACAAGACGCCGCTGCGCAGTTGCGTGACGCCCTTGTCGGCCGTCGCGGGCAAATCCATCACCACTATCGAAGGTCTCGGCACGCCCGAGCGGCCGCATCCGGTGCAGGCTGCCTTCATCGCCGAGCAGGCCGCGCAGTGCGGCTATTGCGCCAACGGCATGGTCATGACCAGCGCGGCCTTGCTGGCTTCCAATCCCAGGCCGAGCGAAGCTGAAATCAAGGATGCTCTGGCGGCCAATCTGTGCCGCTGCGGCACGCATGTGCGCATTTTGCGCGCGGTGATGCGCGCTTCGGGGAGGACGCCGGCATGAACGCGCCATTCGATATCCAGATGACCAGACGGCAGTTGCTCAAGGCCGGCGGCGCGCTGGTGGTGGCGCTGGGTTTGCCTTTGTCCGCACGCGCGACCGAACAGGTGTTGCGGGACAAGAGCGGCAACGCGCAAGCGCATGCCCTGATCGACAAGACGCTCGATGCCGGCGCGGTGGATGGTTACATCGCGATCCATCAGGACGGCACCGTGACCTTGTTTTCCGGCAAGGTCGATCTCGGCCAGGGACTGCGCATCGCGATCCGGCAAATGGCGGCGGAAGAACTCGGCATCGCTGTCGACAAGATAGAAATGATCGAAGGCGACACCGCGCTCACGCCCGACCAGGGGCCGACCGCCGGCAGCAGCGGCGTCATGCGCGGCGGCGTGCAGATACGGCAGGCGGCGGCTACCGCGCGCGAGGCGCTGATCTTGATGGCGGCGGCGCGCCTGCAAAAACCGGCGTCCGAACTGATGGTGCAGGACGGCGTGGTGCGGCCCAAGGCCGGCGGCGCGGGCCTGAGCTTCGCCGAACTGGTCGGCGGCAAGCGTTTCGACCTGAAGGTCGACGCCAAGGCGCCGCTGAATAGTCCGCAAGATTATCGCGTGGTCGGCAAGCCGCTGTTGCGGCCCGACGTGCCGGCCAAGGTGACCGGCACACACGTCTATGTACACGACGTGAAGTTGCCAGGCATGCTGCATGGGCGCGTGATCCGACCGGCTGGCGAGGGCGCGCGGATCGTCTTGATCGACGAGTCTTCCGTCAGGAGTTTTCCAGGCGTCAGGGTGGTGCGCATCGGCGACTTCCTCGGCGTGGCCGCGCCCGACGAATGGGATGCCATGCAAGCCGCGGCGGCGCTGAAGGTGGTCTGGAGCGACAGCGACAAACTGATGGGGCACGACAAGGTCGAGCAGTGGCTGCGCAGCGGCCCCTTCGATGCGGAAGAAACGCTGGTCAGCAAGGGCGACGCCGCCGGCGTGTTGCAGTCGGCTGCCGGCAAGCTCAGCGCGAGTTATTACTGGCCGCCGCAGACGCACGGCTCGATCGGGCCGTCGTGCGCGGTGGCTGATGTCGGCGCAAAACAGGCGACGATTTATACGGCTTCGCAAGGCACGCATCGCTATCGTCCCGCTTACGCGCAGATGCTGGGTTTGCCTAATGAGGCGGTGCGTCTGGTGTATGTCGACGGCGCCGGTTGCTACGGCATGAACGGCCACGACGACGCCGCTGCCGATGCGGCGCTGATGTCGAAGACGCTGGGCAAGCCGGTGCGGGTGCAATGGTCGCGTCAGGACGAGCATGGCTTCGATCCCAAGGGGCCGCCGCAGGCATTGACCGTCGAAGGTGCGCTCGGTCCCGGCAATACGATTGCTGCGTGGCGCACCGAGATGTGGCTGCCGCGCGCCACCGCCAGTCTGCCGACGGTGCCGCTGCTGGCGCCGCAGACCGCCGGCATGCCGCAACCCAAGGGCATTTCGACCGGCCTGATCTCGCAGAACGGCGATCCGCCTTACGACGTTGCCAACGTGTCGGTCGGCGTGCACTGGCACGACAGCGCGCCGCTGCGTCCGGCCAACATCCGCGCGCCCGGCAAGATCGCCAATATTTACGCGGTGGAATGCTTTACGGATGAACTGGCGGCGCAAGCCGGCATGGACCCGCTGGCGTTCCGGCTGCAATCGCTGAAGGATGCGCGCGGCGCGGAAGTATTGAAGCGCACCGCGTCGCTGTTCGGCTGGCAGTCGCGCGCCGCCAGCGCGGGCGCGGTAAACAAGACCAACAAGCGCGGACGCGGCATTGCCTATTCGCATTACAAGCACAACGAAACCTATGTCGCCATGGCGATGGAGGTCGAAGTCGATCGCGGCAGCGGCGGCATCCGCGTGCTGCGGGTGGCCTGCGCGCATGACTGCGGGTTGATCATCAATCCCGATGGGCTGCGCGCCCAGGTGGAAGGCAGCATCCTGCAAACCATTTCGCGCAGCCTGTATGAAGAGATCCGTTTCGACCGCCGCCGTGTGCAGAACGTTGACTGGGCCAGTTATCCGATTCTGGCCTTTCCCGCCGTGCCGGAAGTGCGTATCGAACTGATCGACCGGCCGACCATGCCGCCGCTCGGCGGCGGCGAGGCGGCCGCTTCTCCGGTGACGGCGGCGCTGGCCAATGCGGTATGGGATGCGGTCGGCATTCGTCTGCGCACCGTGCCGTTTACGCCGGAGCGCGTGAAGGCGGCGCTGGCCAATGCCTGATGATGTGCAATGCAGGTTCTTATGATGTCTGAAAACGAGGAGAACGAATCATGATCAAACCAGGAAGCAAGAAGATCGCCCTGCTGGCGGCGTTGCTGTTGAGCGTTGCGTCGGTGTCGGCGCAAACCGTCAGCGTTGAACTGAAGAGCGCCAGCGAAGTACCGGCCAACGATTCGGCCGCCGGCGGTTCCGGCAGCATCAGCGTGGCCGCCGACAAGACGGTCAGCGGCAGCATCACGACGACCGGCATCGAAGGCAAGATGGCGCACATCCACACCGGCGCAGCGGGCGCCAATGGTCCGGTGCTGGTGGGGTTGACGAAGAATGGCGAGAACGGCTGGACGGTGCCGGCCGGCGCCAAGTTCAGCGACGAGCAGTATGCCGCCTTCATGGCGGGCGGCATGTATGTCAATGTCCACAGCGCGGCGCATCCGGGCGGCGAGATTCGCGGACAACTGCTGCCGAAGTGAGCGGCCTCCGTTTCATCGAAGCCATCCTCCGGCGGGGATGGCTTTTTTGTCGGTGAACCTCCCATTGGTAGTCTTAAATTGTCAGACAACTAATCGATTTGTTACTTTTCGAGCCTTTGCAGGGATTCTTTATCGAAAGGTGCAACAGCCTTTCCGGCAAGCCGGCGCACGGCGTTTTCGCATGGCTTATGATGCCGCCTGATCCGCTCTGGACGCGGGGTCTGAATAAAAATCAAGGTGTTCCCACAATTCATTTGCCAAACTAAACACGGCTGTTTATACTCCCACTTATGTTGTATGATGACTGATAACAAGGTCGACTTTGTCGTTTTTCCATAATAAATACTGTCGCAGTCAGTCCGCAGGGCGCCGCCAGACATAAGCAGGAGACCGCCGCAGGCATACAGGCCCGCGGCATCCGGTTTATCGTCTTGCCGTCCGGGATTCAAGCGCAGTACCGGTCGGGAGATAGTCAGTGAGTGTCAATCAAGTCGGCGCTGCAGCGAGCAGCAGCGCCAAAGCAAGCCATGTCCGTTATCTGATCCTGTTCATGCTGTTCCTGGTGACGACGGTCAATTATGCCGACCGCGCCACGCTGTCGATCGCAGGCACCTCGATGAAGGCCGAACTGGGTCTCGATCCGGTGATGATGGGTTACATCTTTTCGGCGTTCAGTTGGGCATATGTGCTGGCGCAATTGCCGGGCGGCTGGCTGCTGGACCGTTTCGGTTCCAAGAAGATCTACGCACTGAGCATCTTCCTGTGGTCGTTCTTCACGCTGCTGCAAGGCGGCGTGACCTGGTTCGGCACCGCAGCGGCAGTGGTCTTGCTGTTTCTCCTGCGTTTCATTGTCGGCATGGCGGAAGCGCCCTCGTTCCCGGCCAACGGCCGCATCGTGGCGTCGTGGTTTCCGACCGCGGAGCGCGGTACTGCCTCGGCGATTTTCAATTCCGCCCAATACTTTGCCGCTGTGCTGTTCACGCCGCTGATGGGCTGGATCACGCATGCCTATGGCTGGCATCATGTGTTCACGGTGATGGGCGTGTTCGGCATGGGACTGGCTTTCGTCTGGATCAAGATCATTCACAGCCCCAAGGATCACCCGATGATCAACAAGGCCGAGCTGCAGCACATCGAGCAGGGCGGCGGCCTGGTCGACATGGATCAGGCCGGGCAGCCGGCGAAAGCCGGCACCGGCGAAGGCAAGGCCAAGTGGGGCTACATCAAGCAACTGTTAAGCAACCGCATGCTGCTGGGCGTGTATATCGGCCAGTACTGCATCAATACGATCACTTATTTCTTCCTGACCTGGTTTCCGGTGTATCTGGTGCAGGAGCGCGGCATGTCGATCCTCAAGGCTGGCTTCGTGGCGTCGATCCCCGCGGTGTGCGGCTTCATCGGCGGGGTGGTCGGCGGCCTGATTTCGGACCGCCTGATCAAGCGCGGCCATAGCGTCACGTTGTCGCGCAAGATTCCTATTGTCGGCGGCATGCTGCTGTCGACCACGATGATCCTGTGCAATTACGTCGATGCGCAATGGCTGGTGGTCGGCATCATGGCCGTGGCCTTCTTCGGCAAGGGCATCGGCGCGCTGGGCTGGGCCGTGGTGGCCGATACCGCGCCGAAGGAAATCGTCGGCCTGTCCGGCGGCTTGTTCAACACCTTCGGCAATATCGCCGGCATCACCACGCCGATTGTGATCGGTTATATCCTGAAGGAGACCGGTTCTTTTGCAGGCGCGCTGGTCTTCGTCGGCGCCAATGCGCTGGTGACGGTGATCAGCTATCTGGTGATCGTCAAGGAAATCAAGCGCGTCGAATTGAAGCCGATATGATGCGGCAACGTCGTTAACCCGAAGCCATTCGCGGTCAATTTGCAGTAGATGGGAATCGCCATGAGTACAGAAACATACACCGGTACGGATGCCAACACGCCGCGCTATATCCTGATGCACGAGAACGACAATGTCGCCATCGTCGTCAACGACCGCGGCCTGCCGGCCGGCACCGTTTTCCCGGACGGGCTGACGCTGATCAGCCAGGTGCCGCAGGGGCACAAGATCGCCTTGCGCGACATCGCCCAGGGTGACGCCATCGTGCGCTACGACGTCGCCATCGGCTACGCCGCGCGCGATATCGCCAAGGGAAGCTGGATCGAGGAATCGGTCGTGACCTTGCCGCCGGCGCGCGGGCTCGACAACCTGCCGATTGCCACGCGCAAGGCGCCGGCCTCGGCTTCCGTGCCGCTGGACGGCTATACCTTCGAAGGCTACCGCAACGCCGACGGTTCGGTCGGCACGCGCAACCTGTTGGCGATCACCACCACCGTGCAATGCGTGGCCGGCGTGGTCGAACATGCGGTCAAGCGCATCCGCCTGGAGTTGCTGCCGAAATATCCCAACGTCGAAGATGTGGTCGCGCTGGAGCACACATACGGCTGCGGCGTTGCCATCGACGCGCCCAACGCCGACATCCCGATCCGCACGCTGCGCAACATCAGCCTGAACCCCAACTTCGGCGGCCAGGCGATGGTGGTCAGCCTCGGCTGCGAAAAGTTGCAGCCGAACCGCCTGCTGCCGGAAAGCATCATCCCTATCCACAAGGAAGGCGAGCCTTACGTGGTCTGCCTGCAGGATGCGGAACATGTCGGTTTCAACTCCATGATCGACTCCATCCTGCACATGGCCGAAGCGCGTCTGCAGGAACTGGACAAGCGTCGCCGCGTGACTTGCCCGGCCTCGGACCTGGTGGTCGGCGTGCAATGCGGCGGCAGCGATGCCTTCTCGGGCGTGACCGCCAATCCGGCGGTCGGTTTCGCCACCGATCTGCTGGTGCGCGCCGGCGCGTCGGTGATGTTCTCGGAAGTGACCGAAGTGCGCGACGGCATCGATCAGTTGACCTCGCGCGCCGTCAACGAGGAAGTGGCGCAGGCCATGATTCGCGAGATGGACTGGTACGACAATTACCTGAAAAAAGGCGGCGTCGACCGCAGCGCCAACACCACGCCAGGCAACAAGAAGGGCGGCCTGGCCAACATCGTCGAGAAAGCCATGGGTTCCATTGTCAAATCAGGCAGCAGCCCGATTTCCGGCGTGCTGGCTCCCGGCGACAAGCTCAAGCAAAAGGGCCTGATCTATGCCGCCACGCCGGCCAGCGATTTCGTTTGCGGCACCTTGCAACTGGCGGCCGGCATGAACCTGCATGTCTTTACCACCGGCCGCGGTACGCCTTACGGCCTGGCCGCCGTGCCGGTGATCAAGGTTGCCACCCGCAACGATCTGGCGCGGCGCTGGCACGACCTGATGGACGTCAACGCCGGACGCATTGCCAGCGGCGAAGCGACCATCGAAGACGTCGGCTGGGAATTGTTCCGGCTGATGCTGGATGTGGCCAGCGGCCGCAAGCAGACCTGGGCCGAGAAGTGGAAGCTGCATAATGCGCTGACGCTGTTCAACCCGGCGCCGATCACTTGATTGTCGACGTTTCGTTCGTGCAGCAAACATAACAAGACCAACAAGCCTCTGCTTGACGTAGGCAGAGGCTTTTTTCATTGTCAGGAGGAAGCATGGAAGTCATGGATTTTGCGCTGAAGGCAGGTGCAGCAGCGTTGTTGGCCGGTGCGGTTTGCGGCGGCGCAAATGCCGCGACCATGGTGTACGTGTCCAACGCCGACAGCAAGGACATCTACGTCATGCAATTGAACAAGGACGGCAGCGTGACGCCAGTCGAGCAGGTGCAGACTGGCGGCACCGTGATGCCGCTGGCGTTCAGTCCCGACCATCGCCGTCTGTATGCTTCGCTGCGTTCGGAACCGTATTCGGTCACGACCTTTGCCGTCGATCAGAAAAGCGGCAAGCTGAAAGCCTTGGCGACGGTGCCGCTGGCCGACAACATGGCCAATCTCGCGACCGATAAGAGTGGCCGTTTCTTGCTGGCGGCGTCGTACACCGGCCATAAGATTTCCATCAATCCCATTTCTGTGACCGGTCTGGTGCAGCAAGACGGCGTGAGCGTCATCAATACCGGCAAGAACGCGCACGCGGTTGCGACCGATCCGAAGAATCATTTTCTGTTCGTCTCCAATCTGGGCAGCGACGTGATTTTGCAATTCAAGTTCGATGCTGCCACCGGCAAGATTGCACCGAATACTCCGCCCTCGGTCGCCACCAAGGCCGGCGCTGGTCCGCGCCATTTTGTGTTCCATCCGAATCTGCGTTATGTATTTTCGACCAACGAGCTCGATGGTACGGTGAACACTTACGCCTACGATGCTGCGCAAGGCACGCTGACGCTGAAAGGTACGGTCTCCGCCGTGCCGCCGGGATTCAAGGGCGATGCGCCGGCTGCGGCGGATATCCATCTGACGCCGGACGGCCGCTTCTTGTATGCGTCTGAACGTACCACCAGCACCTTGACGGCATACCGCGTCAATGTGAAGACCGGCGAGTTGACCACTGTCGGCAACTTCGCGACAGAGACTCAGCCGCGGGGCTTCAATATTGACCCGCAAGGCAAGTATCTGCTGGCTGTCGGACAAAAATCCAACGGCATGACCAGCTACGCCATCAATCAAAAGACCGGTGCCTTGAAGCCTTTGCAGCATTACGAGCTGGGCAAGAACCCGAACTGGGTGGAAATCGTTACGTTTCCATAAGTCTGGCCGGTACCGTGCAGCAGTCAAGATCCCTCGCAGCAGCATGCGGGGGATTTTTCGTTACTGCGCCGGATTTGTCGATTCGACAACGCCGAAATTGATTTTCCTCAAAAACGGTGAGAAAAAGCACGCTGCCATTTCAGCCTTGCTCTAAGATGGCGGCTGTACGCTGCTGGTGCCGGACCATATAAGAGTTGAACCATCTGCTGCATCATGTACGTGTTGTGCGTATTGTGCGATGGAACTGACAGAATAATAGGAGTAGGGAATGCGGAATATCACCGTTCGTTTTAGCCTGATGGGGGCGTTGACCTTGTTCGCCGCCATGATCGTATTCGGCGCCGGCGTCGGCGTCTTCGCGCTGGGCCGCGCTAACCAGTCCACCGTGATGGTGCATGAGGTCTACTCGCGCGCGCTGATCATCAACGACGCCTATAAGGACAGCACGCGCACGCGTGCTGCGCTGACGCGCGCCTACAGCGTGCTGAAAGAGCAGAACGATCAGGACGTCAAGAATTCCGCGTTGAAAAGCGCCCAGACCAGTTCCGAGCGCACGTTGAAGCTGCTGGAGGACTTCGACAAGGCGCCGTCGTTCAAGGGACAGGATGACAAACTCAAGGCCGATCTGGTCGATGCCGGCCGGCAACTGTCGGATGCGCTGAAGAAGGCCGCCGATGCCTTGCGCAATAACGACACGGCCGCGTATGCCGAGATCAACGGTCGCGACATCACGGCCAAGGGCGCCAACTTTTCCGCTCAGTTGGAGAAATTCCAGAAGCTGGTCAATGACATCGGCGAAGGCATTGTCGGCGAGCGCGATCGTGAATACAACATGGTGGTCTGGCTGGTGGTCGTGGGCCTGATCGCAGCCTTGATCCTGGTGCTGGGAGTGCATTTCTTGCTGCGCAGCATTGTGCTGGCGCCGTTGAATCGGGCCGTGGCCTTGCTGGACCAGGTGGCCAACGGCGACCTGACGATGAAGATCGCAGAACCCGGCCGCAATGAAATCGGCCGCCTGTTTTCGGCCATCCGCAGCATGCAGCAGAGCCTGCTCAATACGGTGTCGCGTGTGCGCGGCAGTACCGAGGTGATCAATACCGGCGCGCAGGAAATCGCTTCCGGCAATCTGGATTTGTCGTCGCGCACCGAGACCCAGGCCAGCTCGCTGGAAGAAACCGCGGCCTCCATGGAGCAACTGACCGGCACCGTCAAACAAAACGCTGAGAACGCGCAGCAAGCCAACCAGCTTGCGCACTCGGCGTCGGAGACTGCGATCAAGGGCGGCGAGGTGGTCGCGCAGGTAGTCGACACCATGAACGCCATCAATGAATCGTCGAAGAAGATCGTCGACATCATCAGCGTGATTGACGGCATCGCATTCCAGACCAACATCCTGGCGCTGAACGCGGCGGTGGAAGCTGCGCGCGCCGGCGAACAAGGCCGCGGTTTCGCGGTGGTGGCAAGCGAAGTGCGCAGCCTGGCGCAGCGCAGCGCCGCCGCCGCCAAGGAAATCAAGGGACTTATTACCGACTCGGTGGACAAGGTCGATTCCGGCAGCCGCCTGGTCGAGCATGCCGGCATGACCATGCGTGAAGTGGTCGACAGCGTGCGCCGCGTCACCGACATCGTCGGCGAGATCAGTTCGGCCAGCCTCGAACAGAGCGAAGGCATCGGCCAGGTCAATCTCGCCATCGCGCAGATGGACGAAGTCACGCAGCAGAACGCCGCGCTGGTGGAAGAAGCTGCCGCTGCGGCGCAATCCCTGCAGACGCAGGCGGAGACGCTGGCCGAGGCGGTCAGCATTTTCAGGATCGATGGCAAGCATGCGGCAAGCCCCACCGCACGTCCGGCACCAACGTCGAACGCCGCCGCGGTCGCGAATGCACCGGCAAAACCGGTTCTGTCCAGGCCGGCCGCCGCCACGGTTGCAGCAGCGCCAAAGCCGGCGCTGAACCTGCCGCCTGCGCCCAGTTCGGACGGCGATTGGGAGCAGTTCTGACGGCCAATTCCGCATCATTGTCGTCCTGACGCACGTCAGGACCCAGTGTCGTATCAATTGCCTTCACGATACTGGAGCGCAGCGTTAACTCGGACGACTGCAAATAGATAGGACGAGGCTTGACTGGACGGCATTATTGCCGGCACTTTTCGTCAGCCATAAAAAAAAAGCGCCGGAACATACGCTCCGGCGCCGGAAACCGCCGTTGCCGGCGGCTGTGGATACCTGGTGAGGCAGGGTTCTCGATCTTGCCTGTGGGCGATCAGGCGGCGGTGTAGGCGGTTTTGACGATGGTGTAGAACTCGGCTGCGTATGCGCCCTGTTCGCGCGGACCGTAGCTCGACGCCTTGCGGCCGCCGAACGGTACGTGGTAGTCGACGCCGGCGGTTGCCGTGTTGACCATCACCATGCCGGCTTGCGCATGCCGCTTGAAGTGGGTGGCGTACTTCAGCGAAGTGGTGCAGATGCCCGACGACAGGCCGAATTCGGTGTCGTTGGCCAGTTGCAGCGCGTGTTCATAGTTGTCGGCCGGGATCACCGAGGCGACCGGTCCGAAGATTTCTTCGCGCGAGATGCGCATGTCGTTGCCGCAGTCGGCGAACAATGCGGGCGTCATGTAGAAACCGTCGGTGTCGCGCTTGACGCGCTCGCCGCCGAAGGCCAGGCGCGCTCCTTCCTGTTTGCCGATTTCAATGTACGACAGGTTCTGGTCCAGTTGCGACTGGTCGACGACCGGGCCGATGTGGGTGTCCTTGTTCAATGCGTTGTCGATCTTGAGGCCGGCCAATTGATTGCGGACCGCTTCGACGAAGCGCGGGTAAATATCCTTTTCGACGATGATGCGACTCGACGCCGTGCAGCGTTGGCCGGTCGAGAAGAACGCGCCTTGCACTGCGGCCGTGACGGCGACGTTGAGGTCGGCGTCGTTGAGGACGACCAGCGGATTCTTGCCGCCCATTTCAAGCTGGAACTTCGCCATGCGCGCGATGCAGCCCTGCGCCACGCGGTTGCCGGTCGCGACCGAGCCGGTGAAGGTGAGGGCGGTGACGCGGCGGTCGTCGATGAAGCGCTGGCCGACCACCGAGCCGCGGCCCATGACCAGGTTGAACACGCCGGCCGGGATGCCGGAACGGCTGATGATGTCGGCAATCGCCCAGGCGCTGCCCGGCACCAGTTCGGCCGGCTTGAACACGACGGTGTTGCCGTAGGCCAGCGCGGGGGCGATCTTCCAGGCCGGGATCGCCATCGGGAAATTCCACGGTGCGATGATGCCGACCACGCCGACCGGTTCGCGTGTGATTTCGATATCCATGCCGGGACGTACGGAGGCCAGTTTCTGGCCCTGGATGCGCAGCACTTCGGCGGCGAAGAATTTGAAGATGTTGCCGGCGCGGCCGGCTTCGCCGATGCCTTCCGCAAGCGTCTTGCCTTCTTCGCGCGAGAGCAGGCGGCCGAGCTCTTCCTTGCGCGCCAGGATTTCGCTGCCGATCTTGTCGAGCGCGTCGGAACGCGCCTGGATGTTGCCTGTACTCCAGGCCGGGAAGGCGGCGTGGGCGGCGGCGATGGCGATATCGGCCTGGGCGGCGTCAGCCTGAGCGTATTCGCCGATGATGTCGGAGAGGTCGGACGGGTTGACGTTCTTGTTGACGCTGGCGCCTTGCAGCCATTCGCCGTTGATGTAGTTCGCAAATTGGGTCATCGTATTCTCCTGGAGGTGGAAGCCAAAACTGACCGCGGGAACATGCCGGCGGTCAGTCGAGGGATTGTTTACTTCTGATCGGACAACTTGAATCAGTTGCTCATTGCAGCTTTAATGCGGCTACTTACTGCGGGCCGAGGCGCTTGATCAGCGCAGCCAGTTCTTCGTGTTCCGCTTCCGTGCAAGCGGTCAGCGGCGTGCGCACCGGACCTGCGTCGTGGCCGACGACACGGGCGCCGGCCTTGACGATACTGACTGCATAACCGGCCTTGCGGTTCCGGATGGCAAGGTAAGGCAGGAAGAACTCATCGATCAGCTTGCCGACGGCGGCGTGGTCTTCCCGGGCGATCGCATGGTAGAAGTCCATCGCGGTCTTGGGGATGAAGTTGAACACGGCCGACGAGTAGACCGGCACGCCCAGCGCCTTGTAGGCGGCCGCATAGACTTCCGCGGTAGGCAGGCCGCCGAGGTAGGCGAAGCGATCGCCGAGGCGGCGGCGGACGGTGACCATCGCTTCGATTTCGCCGACGCCGTCCTTGAAGCCGATCAGGTTGGGGCAGCGTTCGGCCAGGCGTTCCAGCATGTCGGCATTGAGCCTGCAGACGCCGCGGTTGTAGACGATGACGCCGAACTTGACCGATTTGCAGACGGCTTCGACGTGTTCGGCGATGCCGTCCTGGCTGGCTTCGGTCAGGTAATGGGGCATGAGCAGGATGCCGTGCGCGCCCAGGCGTTCGGCTTCCTGCGCATAGGCGATGGCTGCACGGGTGGCGCCGCCGGCGCCGGCGATGATGGGCACCTTGCCTTTGCAGGTTTCCACGGCGGTGCGGATGATGTCCGGGTATTCGTCCGGCACCAGCGAGAAGAACTCACCTGTGCCGCCGGCCGCGAACAGCGCGCTGGCGCCGTAGGGGGCCAGCCACTCCAGGCGCTCGATATAGGTCTTCGGACGGAAATTGCCTTGCTCGTCGAAGTCGGTCAGCGGGAAGGAGAGCAGGCCGGAGGAGAGGATTTGTTTCAGGTCTTGAGGTGTGTACATATATCGTAGGCGCCAGTAATGAAGTTGGAAAAGTGCCGCAGCGCGCAGTGTCCGAACGTTCACAGGCGCTTGAGGTCAAATTCGGTATTAAGACATCAGTCATCGTACAACATGTGTTGAGGGAAAGCCAGCAGTTTTTGCTGTCGACCTGTGTTGGGTGTTGTCTGCTTAGTTGTCCGAGGCGTCCGGCGCTTTGTGCTGCCGTTGCGCGCCGGCGGCCGATTCGGCGGCTTCCTGGGCGCGGCGCAGGCGCTCGCGGCTGTTGGTCAGGTGGTTGCGCATGGCCGCGCGGGCGGCTTCGGTATCGCGGCGGGCGATGGCTTCGTAAATGTCTTCGTGCTCACGCTGCACACGGTCGAGGTAGCTGGCCTGCGGATCGCGTGCCAACTCAGCGGTGTTGAGGCGTTTGCGCGGGATCACGCCGACGCCGAGGTGGCTGATGATTTCGATGAAATAGCGGTTGCCGGTGGCGTTGGCGATCTGGAAATGGAAGCGGAAATCGGGACCGACAGTGTCGCTGCCTTTTTGCAGGTTGTCATGGAAGGCATCCAGCGCCTGGCGGATTTCCAGCAATTGCTCATCGGTGCGGCGCGCGGCGGCCAGGCCGGCGGTTTCGGTTTCCAGGCTGATGCGCAGTTCCAGCAGCGCCAGCAGGTCTTTCATCGTCGTGATGGTGGCCGGGTCAATGTTGATGTTGCCGGCTTTTTGCGCTTCCAGTACAAAGGTGCCGATGCCGTGCCGCGTTTCCACCAGTCCGGCCGCTTGCAGGCGGGAGATCGCTTCGCGCACCACGGTGCGGCTCACGCCTTGGGTCAGCATGATCTCGGACTCTGTGGGCAGCTTTTCGCCCGGCTTGATGGAACCGTTGGAGATCATTTCGGAAATCGCGCTGACGACTTCCTGAGACAGGCTTTGGGTCTTTTTGCGAGGACGCATCAGCGGGCTGGGGGTCTCGGTAACTTCCATTTTTATGGGTCAGTACGTGAAAGTGGCGTGAAAAGTGCACCGGCAGGCGCTTTATAACGGAAAGTTATGCGACATCTTACCAGAGGATGGCCGCTTTTCGTAGCAGGAAGTCGCGGTGGATGGCATCTTCGATCGTTTCTTACCCTATGTCTTATCTCATGCCCCGGTGTTTGTGCCTAATGTCGTGAAAGGAATATGCGGCAGATCGGGGGAGCCAAATTGCCGTGCCGAAAAAATATCGTCAAGGGCGGTGCAGCCTCGAATTGCCGGTATCCGTGGTTTGGCAGGGCCTCCCATTTTCGCCTGGGATCCGGGTTGCAGGTTTTTAATGAGAACCTGTGGAAATGACATGGAGATAGTCTTGCATTCCTTGCCGGATAAAGCGCTCAGATGCGTACGCGATTTTTTTGTTTGTGCTAGCATCGGTTTTATTTCCGCGAGGAAACCATGAAGGCTAGCGAGAATAATGTTGAATTGACTGGTGAAGAATTACGCTGGATGTATAGCGTGTTCAAAGGCGATTTTCGCGTCATTCCTCGTCGAGTAGTGCAAAGCGTGATCAGCAAAGGACTGGGAATTCCCAATCTGGGCGGCGCTTTTAATCTCACGAATGCCGGCAGGAACGTCTTCCGACGCACGCCGTTGCATGCGGCCAACGATGAATTGCATATCGTCAAATCCCGCTCTCGCCATCGTTCCAACTGGCGTCTGGGGTGATGGTCGAACGTCTGCCTTGGCGCTGTTGTTCACGGCATGCAGAGGCGGGGCGGAATTGAAAATTCTTGGGTAGGTAATGAGCAGTATTCGATAGAAACATCGAATGCTGCTTTTTTGTTTCTAGCGGATGCACATAAAAAAACCCGGTGCCAGGGGAATCGGCACCGGGAAAGCTCGTCACTCCCCCGAAAACCATGACAGGCAGAGTCGGGATCTCTGGCCTGGGTGATGACTGCCTGAAGGGAGACGCTTCAGGCACTACAGAGTGGATAGGGATGCGAGTGACTTGATTACATTCTTGCAAAAACTCGAGATCATTAAAATAGAATAAATTCGAGAAATGCAAGATATTTGTTGCCGTCAATGGTGGTAACTATCTCGTTATATGAGGAAATAAAGTTGTTTTTTGATTTGTAAATATTTGATTGATTTTTTGTAGTCGTAAATACGAGTGTCTCTTCTCTATTCCGGGAGATCATCGCACTTTTTTCAGTCCCGGCCGTATTGGGAGATTGTTCCCGTCCGTGTCGCCTCATGGCGATAAAACGAAACATAGAGGGGCGCAGCAGTATTTCCAGGCCGGTGCTAGACTCATTTCCCCCTACACATTGAAGGAATCGTCATGTCGAACCGCTCCAGGTTGCTGTCCATGTTTACGGTTGCTGTATTCGCTTTGCCATTGCTGGCCCAGGCGCAGAATGTCGCGCCGAGCAGAATTCGCGGCACTGTCGCCGCGGCAAGCGGCGGCGACGTCGAGGTGCTGACGCGCGAAGGCAAGAAACTGACCCTGCATGTGAGCGATAGTACGCGCTATTCATCAGTCAAGTCGCTGGACCTGTCGGCTATCAAACAGGGAAGTTTCATCGGCACCGCCGGCAAGCCCACGGCCAATGGCGGCATCCAGGCGCTGGAGGTCGTGGTCTTCCCCGAGGAAGCGCGCGGCGCCGGTGAAGGCCACTATGACTGGGATTTGCTGCCGGGCAGCAGCATGACCAATGCGACCGTGTCGGCAGTTGTTTCCGACAACGCCGGCCGCGATCTCAATCTCACTTATCAGGGCAAGGACATCAAGATCCAGGTGCCCAAGGATGTTCCGGTGGTGACGTTTGTGCCGGCCACCTTGCAAGACGTGAAGCCGGGCCTGGCTGTCTTCGCTGTGGCGACGCGCGGCGGCGATGACTGGAACGCGGCTCGCATCGTTGTGGAAAAGGATGGCGTCAAGCCGCCGATGTAATCCGGTTGAAGTGGGCTTGAGATTGATGAGGCGTAGCGCATGCTGCCGGGAAACAGCTTATGCCTGCAACGCATAAGCGAATAAGATATTGATCGTTTCCCAGAGAAGACTTTCGATTTACAGTGAAAACGTCTCCTCAATAAACCTCCTGGAAGATGTTTTTGAGATTGAACCCGCCCGATGTTTCTTCGCGGCGGGTTTTTTTTACCCTGTCGCCGCGACGCCTGCCTGCCAGGGAGGCAATCTGTTGCCGAACCAGCCGTGGGGTGGCTCGGCCGGCACGTCCCACAGCTTGTCCACAGCGTTGTTCACAGACATTGTGGGTAAGTCGGGCCGGGGTTTAGGCATGCGGAAGCTGTCCAGAAAACCATTTCGCGCGTACCATGGCGGCCGAGGCGTCTTGCCGGATGCCTGTCAATCACGCCTAACCGGAGAAAGCAGCAATGAGCAATGATTTGACCAAAGATGAATTTGACGCCCTCGGTCAGATCAGCCGCAAGGAACATCGCGGTCGCCCGAGTGCGTGCGTGGCGCGCAATACCAAGCGCCTGACTGGCCTCAAGTTCCTTGAATACACGCGCGACGGGCAACTGGCGCTGACAGAAAAGGGCAAGCAGATCCTGTTTATCTATCGCTGCATCGAAGCCTTGCGCAGCCTGAACGCAGATCCGCATGTCGCCATCGACGCCGACGTGGCGATTTTCCTCGGCCGCAAGGGGCACATCGTGGCGAAAGAGGCTGGCGAAGGATTCGAGATTACCCAGCGCGGCCGGGAATCTCTTGCCGATATCGACGCGCAGTCGCACTGATTGACGTCGCACGCGGCCGCGTGCGACTCCTTCCCATCTTCAGATGTTTTCCCGACGCGCCAGTCGGGTTCTCTCCTAAGGAATCCCCCGATAGATTGGGTGCATACGACTGATTATGATGATCTCCGTGGAAAGACGGTTTGCATGAGGTAGTCAACCTCAACAGACCCTCTGCATAGTTGAGCTAACGGAGGTCGTATGCAATTCATCATCGAAACAGTGCCAAGCGATATCGCCTTGATGTTCATCATCTATCTCGGGTTCTGCCTGCTGCTGATGTATTTGTTCATCCGCGCCGATTGTGAATGGAACAAGCGCGAGATGAAGATGTCGCGCGAGCACTTGCATGCGCCGTCGTCGGAGCAGGACGCTGCCGAGCGGTTACCGGAGTTGACGGCATGTTCGGCGCGTCAGGAGATCGATTGCTCTTCGTGCTTGTTGAACGGACACAATGCCGAAGGCCAGGGTAAGGACAAGGCATAACGAGGCGCGTGTGGCATGCGATGTGAGAAAATGCGCGGATGAAATCATCGAACATTCGCCCCCTCATTCCGCTTGCGGACTATCAACGTATTTTTCGCGTCATTCATTCCGTGCTGGACAGTGTCGACGCCAATATTCCTGCCGCGAGTTTTTTCTTCAGCGTGACGGCGGCGCAGATATTGAAGAAGTTTTACAAGAAGAACGCCTTTCCGGTCGCCGGCGCGGCGTTCTATCTGGTCAGCGCGGATAGCAGCGGCGCCTTGTCGTTCGGCACGCTGGATGGCGACAAGGTCGACAGCAACAGCGATGCGTTTCATTGCTGGGTGCAATGCGAAGGTTATGCATTGGACTTCATGGCGCCGGTGTTTCAGGAGTTGCTGGCTGCTGCGGGGCATCCGATCGCGGTGCCGAGGCAGATGTTCCAGAAGGATTTGACGCGCATGTCGGCGTCGCCGGACGCGCTCAAGGCGCTCGGCGATTTCAGGCTTGAGCCGAATCTGGCGCTGACACGGGAGTTGCTGCAGCAGTTTACGAACAAGCCGGCGTTGAGCAATTTGTCGCAGGTGTGCATGGAGTGGTACCAGAAGCCGCCGAAGGAATTGGGCAGCGATCTCGTGATGCAGAACGCCGAGGGCGAAGGCACGAAGATCAGACTGAGCCGCTTGCAGGTAACCGGAGCGTGGTGACTGCAAACGGAAGCGGAAGAGGGAATTCGGGGAGTGGTGCGCCGGACGGTTGGCCCGGCACACCGTGCAATCATGCATATCGGTTGCATGTATCGCGAAAGAATTGAAAGGATAATCCGGCTTTGTGACTTGCCGATGACAGTGGCAGATATTTCATGACGTTTGCCGCAGGATTCGGATGTGTACGAAGCAGTTTTCGAAACGGTTTCAGGTGTCATGAAGTCGTCACACGCATTCGATAAAATCTGTTCGTCTCCTCTAAACTTGCTTTAGATTCACCTGCGATATGCAAGTATCGCAGGTTTTTTTTCCTCATCAGGTTTAGCGTCAGGAAAACAGCAGCATGCTTGAGTCGCCAATGCCGGATAGTGGCGTTATAACCCGGCTGTACGCACACGTAGTGGAAGCTGCCATCCTCCCTGCTGGTGATCCAGCCCGGCGGCGCGGGGTGCGTCCTTGCAATCGATTTGCACAAGAATGACAAAAGAATGAAAATTCTCTTGTTATCAATGACTTAATTCACTTCTCAAGTGTTTATCCACAGGCTTGCACCCAAAATGTGTGGATAACTTCTCGATAAATCTGCGGCGTGCAATCCTCGCCGGGATCTGCTGACAAGACCTCGATGGCAAGGCGCGCCGACGCAGACTGGCCGAACGTTCGGCAAGCAGAAGCAACGCCGCCGACGGCGTTTTGCTAACTGCTCTTGGCTCTTAACCCCCTTGCGTCGCCTGATCCGTGTACGGTTCGACTTTCACCGACTTCATGCTGTAGCCGGCGGTGCCCATCATCGTGTCCGAATGCTCGACCTTGAGCACGCCATTGATCCACACGGCATCCATGGTGCGAATGTTCTTGACGGCCTTGCTGCTGTGCACGTGGATGATTTGGTTGGCTGGCGGCGGCGGCACGTGGATGCATGCGCCGAAGTAGGGCACCAGCAGGAATTCCTTCAATGCCTCGCCCTCGCGTTCCAGCGACACCACGAAGCCGGGGATGCGTATCGATGCGCCGTCCATGCTGGGGTCGATCGGCGCGTTCTTCCAGTATTTCTTGGCTTTCCACAGCGCTTCCATGGCGCGCGGGTCGCCGTCTTGCATCTGGTCCAGCTTCAGTCCCTTGAACGGCGCCATGGCGTCCCAGTTCTTGGGAATCAGTGATTCCCAGGCGATTTCGCGGAAGCCGCCTTCAGTCTTGCCCGACGGTTTGTAAGGCGTGCTTGCCAAGTCGGGCCCAGGCTGCAAATGGTCGCCGACCTTGTATTGCGCGTTGTCGGAATAAGGTGCGGCCGCAGTCGTCGATGCCGCTACGACCCGCGCCGCTTTGGGTGCATTCGGCGTCGCCGCGAGATGCACCGAGTAACCGACCAGTAGTCCCGCGGCAACGATGCCGCCTATCCAGGTAATGCTTTTCATGATGTCAGATCCGAGGGGTGAGGCCGTCGGCCAGGCTGAGCCGGTAAGCGCGCAAGCCCGGCAACAGGCTGGCGACGAAGCCGGCGGCGATGGTCCACAGCAACAACTGCAATTCGCCGGCGGCAGGCAAGGCTGGATGCAATGTTACGCCAAATTGCGCGCTCAGGAAGGGGCCGAGCGCGAACAGCGCCAGCGTCAGCAAGACCACGCCCAGCACCACGCCGGCCAGCATCACGGCAAGGCCTTCCAGCGCCAGCAGCAGGAAAATGTCGCCGGGGCGCGCGCCGACCGAGCGCAGCACCGCCAGCTCGCGTCGCCGTTCGCCGAGGCTGGCGAGAATGGCCGACACCAGCCCGGCCAGGCCGACGATGACCACCATGCCGGACACTAGCAGCAGGGCGTTTTCGCCGACGCCGACCACTTGCCACAATTCGTCCAGCGCGACGCCGGGCAGCACCGCCATCAGCGGTTCGCTGGTATCGTCGGCGATGTCGCGCTGCACGCCGAACACGGCGGCGCGGTTCTTCAGGCCGACCAGTACGGCGGTGACCGTCTTCGGCGTGAGATCGAATTTCTTGACCAGCGCCGGTGCAATCGACAGGCCGGGCATCGGTGCGCCGCCTTCCCAATCGAGATGGATCGCTTCCATCGCATCGAGCCCGATATGCACGGTGCGGTCGACCGGCGTGCCAGTGCGCGCCAGGATGCCGGTCACCGTGAACGGCTTGTCGGCGTGATCGGTCAGGTGCAGGCTGCCCATGCCGTGGCTCAGCACGATACGGTCGCCGAGTTTGTAATGCAGGCGTTGCGCCACTTCGGCGCCGATCACGGTTTCGAATACGCTGCCGAAGACGCGGCCTTCGCTCAGGCGCAGCGCCTGGCCGTCGCCGTAATGGAAGTGTTCAAAATAATTGCCGTTGGTCGCCAGCACCGGGAAGCCGCGATGCGAATCGCCCAGCGACAGCGGAATGGTCCACGCCACGGCAGGATTTTTCGCCAGTTTCTGCGCGCTGTCCCAACCCATGTTATTGGTGGCGCCGCCGATACGGAAGATCGCATACAGCATCAACTGGACCGGGCTGGTGCGCGCGCCGACCACCAGGTCCGTGCCCGACACCGACTGCGAAAAGCCCTCGCGCACATCGTGGCGCACGCGTTCGATGCCCAGCAGCATGGCGCTTGACAGCGCAATCGCCAGCAGCATCAAGCCGAGCGTGAAGCGGCGGTTCCACGCGCTGCGCGCGGCAAGTCGGAACAGGAAGCTCATGCCGACTCCTCCACCTGCGCGCAGCGATTGATGTCGTTCAACGCGATGCGGCGGTGAAAACGTTCCGCCAGACGCTGGTCGTGGCTGACGAATACCAGGCTGGCACCGGCTTGTTCGCACTCATGCTGGATCAGGTCGAGGAAGGCTTGCTGGCGGTCGCTATCGAGCGCCGAAGTGGGTTCATCGGCAACCACGATTTCCGGCCGGCCGATCAGCGCGCGCGCGGCGGCCACGCGTTGCTGCTGGCCGATCGACAATTGCGTGACGGCGCGCGTCCACAAGTCGGGCGCCAGGTCGAGGCTGCGCAACAGCGATTGCGCCGCTGCGCGCAGATCATGTCCCTGCGCCAGCGCGCGTTCGCGGCGATAGGCCGAGAACTGGCAGGGCAGCAGCACATTGTCCAGGATCGACAGGTAGGGAATCAGATTGAACTGTTGGAAGATGAAACCGATGTGATCGACGCGAAAGCGGTCGCGCCGCGACGCCGGCAAACTGTCCAGCGACTGGCCGAGGATGGCGACGGTGCCGGCCTGCGCATTGGCGATGCCGCCGATCAGCGCCAGCAGCGTGCTTTTGCCGCTGCCGCTGGGGCCGCTGACAAAAACTTGTTCGCGTGCTTGCACGTCGAAGCTGTCCAGCGCCAGCGTCGGCGTTTTCTGGCCGGGCCAGGTGAAGGAGATATTGCGCAATGCGATGGCGGCGTCGCTCATGTTCGGTTGTTGAAAATAGTTATTGGATGGCGAGACTGGCCGCACCCGGCGTCAGTTTCGCCGCGCCCTGGCGCTTGCCCGTCACCAGTTGCACATCGATGCTGTTGAATCCTTTGAAGGCATCGAACAGCTTGACGTCGATTTTTTGCAGACGTTCCGGTTGGGCGCACTGGAAGACGAAATCGGCGTCGAGGTCGGCGTGGCCGTCATGATCTTCGCGGCCGGCCGGTTTGCCGGCGGTGGTTTCGCCGAGCAGCGCCGGTTCGATCGCGGCAGAGTTCAATTTGACCTCACTGAGCTTGCATTCTGCTGACGGGCTGGAGACGAACACTGCAGCGGCATTGCGCAAGGTTTTCGCCATGTCTTGCGCGGCTTGTTTGTCCTTGGCGCTTTTGGCGGCATGTTCGAAGCCGATCAGGTTGACCAGCGGCGAGTCCAGGTGCAGCGACAGCGTCTTGCCGTCGAGCGCGACGTCGAGCTTGCCGACACCGTGCACATGGGCTTCGTGCGCCAGGGCGAGCGCGGAGGAGAGCAGCAGGGACGATCCGAGGATGGTGGCAATGATTTGACGGGAATTCATGGGCGCGATCTTTCTTCAGGTTGGCGGCGCAGGGATATTCGAAAGGAAAGTCCCGGGCAGCATGATGACTGGGTTGAAGGATTTATTGGAGCTTTGTCACATCTTGCAACAATGTTGCATTATAATTCCAGTTTCGCAACTCGGTTGCAAACTGATTTGTAACTGCGCGCGGTCGGGCTGTATCCGGTTTCGGCGCGGCAAATCGATTGACAAGAATATTCCTTCATCTATGTTTTTCCGCCTCTTTCAACAAACCAGCGTGCTTGCGCTGCCCTGGTGGCAGCGTGTGCTGCTGGTTGCGCCCGTGTGCCTGCTGCTCTGGCTCGGCGTGATATGGGCACTGGGAGTAGATTGAACATGCCCGTCGCCATTTCTCTCGAAAACCTCACCGTCACTTACCGGCGCCATCCGGCCTTGCATCACATCAGCGGCGATTTCGCGCGCGGCTCGCTGACAGCGATCGTCGGCCCCAACGGCGCCGGCAAGAGCACCTTGCTGAAAACCATCATGGGGCAGGTGCGTTGCAATAGCGGCCGCGTCGTCACGCATGCCCCTGCCGGACGCATCGCCTATCTGCCGCAACAGGCGGAAATCGATCGCAGCTTTCCGATTTCGGTGCTGGATTGCGTCTTGCTCGGTTACTGGTCGCGCGCCGGACTGTTTCGCCGCATGAGCCGCGACATGATGCAGCGCGCCGAACAGGCGCTGGCGGCGGTCGGCCTGGACGGCTTCGCGCAGCGTGCGATCGCCAGTCTGTCGGTGGGGCAATTCCAGCGCGTGCTGTTTGCGCGCATCCTGTTGCAGGACGCCGAACTGATCCTGCTGGACGAGCCTTTCAACGCCATCGACACCAAAACCACCAGCGATCTGCTGCGCATCATCCAGTCGTGGCATGCCGAACAGCGCACGGTCATCGCGGTTTTGCACGACTACGACCAGGTGCGCCGGGCATTTCCGCAGTCGCTGCTGCTGGCGCGCAATGTCGTGGCCTGGGGCGAGACTGAACAGGTGCTGTGCCATGAAAACCTGCATCGCGCCCGTTCCATGGCGGAAGCGGTCGACGAGCATGCGCCGCTGTGTGCGGTCGATGCGGCGGATGACGGGAGCGCATCGCAATGACCTTGCTCCATGAGGTTTATCAATTCACGATTGCGCCGTTCCAGGAGTTCGCCTTCATGCGCCGCGCGTTGGTGGCGACGTTGGCATTGGCGCTCTCCAGCGCGCCGCTGGGCGTGATGCTGACGTTGCGCCGCATGAGCCTGTTCGGCGAAGCCTTGAGCCATGCCGTGTTACCGGGTGTGGCCGCCGGTTTTATTTTCTTCGGCCTGTCGCTGCCGGCGCTGAGCATCGGCGGCTTTCTTGCCGGTGTGATCGTGGTGGCGCTGGCGGGCTGGATCAGCCGCCATACCGAGCTCAAGGAAGATGCCAGTCTTGCCGCCATCTATGTCGTGGCGCTGGCGCTCGGCGTGATCATGATTTCTGGTCACGGCACCCAGCTCGACTTGCTGCACATCCTGTTCGGCAATGTGCTCGGCGTCGATACCGAAGGCTTGATGCTGGTGGCCGGGGTGTCGAGCGTGAGCGTGTTGCTGATGGCGGGTTTGTATCGCGGCCTGCTGCTGGAAAGTTTCGACCCGTCCTACCTGGCCGCCAGCGGCGGACGCAATACGCTCTATCAACAATCGTTCCTGATGCTGGTGGTGCTGAACCTGGTGGCATCGTTTCAGACCCTGGGCACACTGATGGCGGTTGGTCTGATGATGCTGCCGGCGGTGTCGGCGCGGCTGTGGCACGACACCTTGCCGGCGCAACTGGTCAACAGCACCGTGCAGGCCGCCGCCGCAGGCTATGCCGGGCTGATGCTGTCGTATTACGCGTCGGTGCCGTCCGGTCCGGTGATTATCGTGTGTGCCGGCGCGTTCTATTTCCTGTCGCTGGTCTTTGCGCCGCGCGGCTGGTTGCCGCGTATGCTGCGCCGGCCGCATCTGCGCGCTTAGCGTTTTGTCAGCAACTCTTATTTTTGATTTCTTTTGGGAGTCGTCGTGAAACTGTTTCGCCAGATTTTATTGATCACAGCCATGCTGGCCGCGCAGGCGGCGTCCGCAGCAGATGCCCGGTTGCCGGTGGTCGCCAGCTTCAGCATCCTCGGCGACATCGTCGCCAATGTCGGCGGCGATCGCATCGCCGTGACTACGCTGGTCGGTCCTGATCAGGACGCGCACGTGTTCCAGCCGGCGCCCGACCATATCAAATCGGTGGCGCACGCCAAACTGGTAGTGATCAATGGTCTTGGCTTCGAAGGCTGGATGGAGCGTGTAGTGCAGTCGGCCAATTATCGCGGCGATATCGTGGTTGCCTCCAACGGCATCGCGGTGCGCGATCGTGTCGGCGATGAGCATGACGACCATGCCGGACACGACGATGCTCATCACCATGGCAAGAACGACCCGCACGCCTGGCAGAATCCGGCCAATGTCGTCGTCTACACGCGCAACATCGTCGCCGCGCTGAGCAAACTCGATCCGTCCGGCGCCACGGTTTATCGAAAGAACGGCGAGACCTACATCGCCAAACTCAACGAACTGGATCGATGGGCCATGCAACAGTTTGCGCAGTTTCCCGACGTCAAGCGCAAGGTGATCACCTCGCATGACGCCTTCGAATATTTCGGCGCGCATTACCAGGTCCGCTTCCTCGCGCCGCAAGGCGTGTCGACCGACAGCGAGCCGAGCGCGAAAGAGGTCGCCAATCTGATCCGCCAGATCCGCCAGGAAAAGATCCGCGCCGTCTTCATCGAAAACATGAGCAGCCCCAAGCTGCTGCAACAGATCAGCAAGGAAGCCGGCGTCACGCTGGGCGGCAAGCTGTATGCCGATGCCTTGTCGCAAGCCGACGGTCCGGCGCCGACTTATCTGAAGCTGATGCGTTACAACATCGAACAACTGCTGGCGCAACTCAAACTGAACTGAACGGGGTTGAGCTGAATGGACATCAATGATGGTGCGCAAAGAGGGCGCAGTCACGTATCGCCAACTTCGCGTATGCTTGTCGCTTCCCATAACCCCAAAGAGGAGATGACAACGTGGTCCACGTAGTCGCAATCATTACCGCCAAACCGGGCAAGCGCGAAGAGTTGCTCAAGCTGGTGCGCGCCAATCTCGCTGCCGTGCGCGCCGAGCAAGGCTGCATCGATTACGGTCCGGTCGTCGACGTCCCCGGTTTCGGCGGAGCGCAGGCTGAGTTAGGTCCCGACACTTTCGCTTTCGTCGAAAAATGGGAGAGCGCCGAAGCGCTCAAGGTCCACTTCACCCAGCCGCACATGCTCGACTATCGCGGCAAGTCGAAAGACCTGATCGCCGCGCGCGCCGTTCACATACTGGAATCGGTCGAATAAATCTTGTTCGGATCATAGGCTGATGCCTGTCCCATCTGCATCAGCCACGCGATGAAGGTCTTCAGCGCATTGCCATTGGTTTCGCCGGTCCGGTGCAGCATATGGAAGCCCTGGCCGTGCAACACTACCTCCGGAAATAGCTGGCGCAGGCGGCCATGCGCCAAGTCGTCGTCCACCAGCGCCAGCGATCCCATCGCAATTCCCAGATCGGTCGATGCCGCCTGCAAGCTCAGGAAGAAGTGCTCGTAACTGGTCCCCGGCAATTTTTTCTTTACCGGCACGCCGGCCTTGATCAGCCACTGCTGCCATGCGTCCGCACGCACGCTCAGATGGATCAGCGAAGCCTGCAACAAATCCTGCGGCTTGTTGATCGGATGCAATTCCAGATAGTGCGGCGACGCCAGCGGCGCCGACACGTCGTCCAGGAAGCGCACGCATTCAAAGCCGCTGCGCTCCAGCGGGCTGCGCCACAGCACCACGTCGAAGGGATCCTTGACGTCTTCGAAATTCTCCGACACCGTCGTCGTCACGCGCACTTCGATGCGCGGGTTGTCGATCTGGAATTGCGACAGGCGCGGGATCAGCCAGCGCATTGCCACCGATGGCGCGGTGACCACGCGCACGATGCGGTTCTTGCCGGTCAGCGTCAGTTGCTCCGCGGCCATGGCGATGCGGTCCAGGCTGGCGCGCACCTCCGTGTAAAACAATTGCGCCGCTTCCGTTGCTTCCACGCCACGCGGCAGTCGGATGAACAAGGGCTGGCCGAAATGTTCTTCGAGCAATTTTATCTGCTGGCTGACCGCGCTGTGCGTGATGTGCAATTCGTGCGCGGCAATCGTCAGGCTGCGCGTGCGGGCGGCCGCTTCGAACACTTTGAGCGCCTTCAACGGCGGCAGGGAGAGTGTCATGGTGTTAGTTTTTCTAATGCTGATGTCGGAAAATATTGCTTTTTAAAGTCCGGGTCAACCCCTATTCTCTATAACACTGCAACGTCATTCATGTGAGAGAAAGAAATGTCTACCTATCAATCTGCCGGTTTTTCTAATAATTTACAGAGTCTGCTGGAAGCTTTCCAGTTCTTTGTCGAGCGTGCATTCAGTTCGCCTGTCAAGACCGTGGACGGCGCCTTGTTCGACATCAATGATGCTCCTTATCTGGAAGGCGTCACGAATCACGCCGACATGGAACGTCGCCTGCGCGAACTCGATCGCAGCCACTTGCGCGCCTTGTTTGAACTGCAAACGCAAATCTGAGCGTTTCGATGGCAGCCGCGACGGCTGAAGATATTGGCGTGATGCCAGAGGGGGTAACAATGCGGCGCGGGTTGCGATCCTGAAACGGGATGTGCGCTGCCAGACGACCGAGCCGGAACGATATGCTCCCGGCCCACTGCAACAAGATGCCATGCTCTCTGCCGTGGTTTTGCCATTCAAGGCCGATGCGAAAGATAATCGGGAATGCGATAAGCTATGCGCTTTCTTGCATATTGCATCGACTTTTGACACGGAACGGAACATGAACGCATTGCACCCATTTCACCTGGCTTTCTTTGTGCGCGACCTGGACGAGGCGCGCGGCTTTTACGGCGGCGTGCTGGGATTCTCGGAAGGGCGCAGTACTGAGCGCTGGGTCGATTTCGACTGCATGGGACACCAGTTGTCGCTGCATCTCAAAAAGGATCTGGTTGTACCGAGTGGCGCCGGTAATGTCGACGGCGACAACGTGCCGATCCCGCATTTCGGCATCATCCTCGATCAGGTTTCCTGGGACGCGTTGGCCGGACGCATCGCCGCCGCCGGCGTTCAGTTCGTCGTCGAGCCGCATACGCGCTTCAAGGGCGAACCCGGCGAGCAGTCGACCATGTTCTTCAAGGATCCGTCGGGCAATGCGCTGGAGTTCAAAGGCTTCGCCTCGATGAACCAGATTTTCGCGAAATAGATAGCAACGCCGGCCCGCTGACGAGGCCGGCGTTTTTCATGCGCGCTTCTTCAGCAGATGCATGTCGCCGAAGAGCTTCTGCATGCCGCTGTGCGCGATGAACGTCAGATTGTAGGGATGTTCCGCCACCGCGCGCGGGAAGCCTTCCACCACCGGCAAGCCGTGCAACTGCTCGGCGATCTTGCCCCAGAGGACCAGCGTCGGCAGCGCCTGTTTGCGCGCCGCGGCATGCTCCGCCAATCCTTTCAAGACGGTTTCAAAAAACGGTTTCCAGGCTTTGGCGTCCTTGGCCGGCGCCACATGTGCGCGGAACACCAGGCTGGCGTTGAGCAGCAGGAAGCCGTGCGCGGTCAGGTTGTCCTGCAGGTCGGCCAGCGTCTGGATGGTGCCTGCCGTATCGGCCTGCGCTGTCGCGGCGATATCCAGCAAGGCGTCGCCGCTGGTCTTGTCGGCCGGCACGCGGCCATCCGCCACCAGCAGCATCTTCATGAAGTTGCGTAGCGACGTGGCACGGTTGACCTGCTTGGACAAGCCCTTGTCCGACCATAGCGAACCGACCGCGCCGTCCATGAAACACACACCGGTGGCGCTGGCTTCACGCGGATAAGGGCCTTCACCCACCAACACATAACGCACCGCATCGAGCGGTTGTCTGAAGGCCGCGAAGAGGCGGCCTTCGGTGGGCAGGTAATTGTCTTGCGCGAGCGCCGGCAGATATGTCGGATCGGCTGCGGCGACGGCGTGCAGGCCGTTTTCAAGGATAGCTCGCCAGGATGGATCGGCCGTGGAGCAGAGATCGAGCAGGGCGGTGGGAACGGTAGCCGGCATGGGTGATGGATGGCGAAAGGTTGGTCGAAAATGGAAAACTGCCCGCATGATAAATCAATGTGGGCAGTTTGGGATGCGTCCGATGGACGCGCCATCGGCTCTCCGCGATCAGGCCACCGCGGCATCGTCGCCGGCGGCGCCGAACAATTGCTGCTTGAGCAGATGCAACTGGTCGCGCACCTTGGCGGCCTTTTCGAACTCCAGGTTTTTGGCGTGGTCATGCATGAGCTTTTCGAGGCGTTTGATTTCCTTGCTGACCTGCTTCTCGCTCATCGCTTCGTAGTTGGCCTGTTCCTGCGCCACCATCAACTCGACGCGCGCTTCCTGCGGGCTGTAGACGCCATCGATGAGTTCGCGGATTTCCTTCTTGATGCCCATCGGCGTAATGCCGTTGGCTTCGTTGAAGGCCACCTGCTTGGCGCGGCGGCGCTCGGTTTCGCCAATGGCCTTGTGCATCGAGTCGGTGACCTTGTCGCCGTACAGGATCGCCATGCCGTTAAGGTTGCGCGCGGCGCGGCCGATGGTCTGGATCAGGCTGCGTTCGGAGCGCAGGAAGCCTTCCTTGTCGGCGTCGAGGATCGCCACCAGCGAGACTTCGGGAATGTCCAGGCCTTCGCGCAACAGATTGATGCCGACCAGCACGTCGAACGTGCCGAGACGCAGGTCGCGGATGATTTCGACGCGTTCGACCGTGTCGATGTCACTGTGCAGGTAACGCACCTTGATGCCGTTGTCGCTCAGGAATTCGGTCAACTGTTCGGCCATGCGCTTGGTCAGCGTGGTCACCAGCACGCGCTCGTTCTTCTTGACGCGCATGGTGATTTCCGACATCAGGTCGTCGACCTGCGTCGTGGCCGGGCGCACCGAGATGAGCGGATCGACCAGGCCGGTGGGGCGCACCACCTGTTCGACAACCTGGTCGGCGTGGGTGTTTTCATACTCGGCAGGCGTCGCCGAGACGAAGATGGTCTGGCGCATCTTGCCCTGGAATTCGTCGAACTTCAGCGGCCGGTTGTCCAGCGCCGAGGGCAGGCGGAAGCCGTAATCCACGAGATTGGTCTTGCGCGCGCGGTCGCCGTTGTACATGCCGTTCAACTGGCCGATCAGCACGTGCGATTCGTCGAGGAACATGATGGCGTCCTGCGGCAGATAGTCGACCAGCGTCGGCGGCGGTTCGCCGGCCTTGGCGCCGGACAGGTGGCGCGAGTAGTTTTCGATGCCCTTGGTGAAGCCGATCTCGGTCATCATTTCAATGTCGAAACGGGTGCGTTGCTCCAGCCGCTGTTCTTCGATCAGCTTGTTCTCCTTGCGGAAGAATTCCAGCCGTTCGCGCAACTCGTCCTTGATGGTTTCGATCGCGCGCAATACGGTCGCGCGCGGCGTCACGTAGTGCGAACCGGGATAGACGGTGAAACGCGGAATCTTCTGGCGCACGCGGCCGGTCAGCGGGTCGAACAATTGCAGGCTGTCGATTTCGTCGTCGAACATCTCGATGCGCACCGCCAGTTCGGCATGTTCGGCCGGGAATACGTCGATGGTGTCGCCGCGCACGCGGAAAGTGCCGCGGCCGAAATCGACTTCGTTGCGCGTGTATTGCATCTGGATCAGGCGCGCGATGACGTCGCGCTGGCTGACCTTGTCCTTGGCGCGCAAGGTCAGGATCATCTGGTGGTATTCGTTGGGATTACCGATACCGTAAATCGCCGAGACCGTTGCCACGATGACAACGTCGCGCCGCTCCATCAGCGACTTGGTGCAGGACAGGCGCATCTGTTCGATGTGTTCATTGATCGAGGAATCTTTCTCGATGAACAGGTCGCGCTGCGGTACATAAGCTTCCGGCTGGTAATAGTCGTAATAGCTGACGAAATATTCGACCGCATTTTGCGGAAAGAACTCACGAAATTCGCTGTATAACTGCGCCGCCAGCGTTTTGTTCGGCGCGAAGATGATCGCCGGCCGACCGAGGCGGGCGATGGTGTTGGCCATCGTATAGGTCTTGCCCGAACCGGTGACGCCGAGCAAGGTCTGGAAGAACAGGCCGTCGTTGACTCCTTCCACCAGCTTGTCGATGGCGGCCGGTTGGTCGCCTGCGGGCGGGAAGGGCTGATACAGCCGGTAGGGGGAATCCGGGAACGTCAGGAACTTGCCTTCGTCGAACGCAGGCGACGCAAGAGAAGCGGTGGCGGTAACGGGGGATAAATCAGCCATTGTCATTCGACCTTTGGTAAAATTACGTGTTGCAAAACGGTGCTCGGCTCGTGGCTTTGCCCTGCATCCATCCCGACTGCAATCCACGGTTGCAGCTAACTTTTTATGTTATCACGATGAACGCACCTCTCTCAGCCTCCCTCTTCACCGCCATCGAAATGGCGCCGCGCGACCCTATCCTCGGCATTACCGATGCTTACAATGCCGACAAGAATCCAGGCAAAACCAACCTCGGCGTTGGCGTCTATTATGACGATAATGGCAAAGTGCCTCTGCTGGAGTGCGTGCGCAAGGCGGAAGCTGAACTGGCTGCCAAACTGGCTCCGCGCACCTATTTGCCGATCGATGGTCTGGCAACGTACGACAAGGCAGTCCAAGAATTGGTATTTGGTGCCGATAGCGCCGTTGTTCAAGAGAAGCGCGCGATTACCGTGCAAGCCCTGGGCGGCACCGGCGCGCTGAAGCTGGGCGCCGATTTCATCAAGCATTTCTCGCCGGCATCCACGCAAGTCTGGATCAGCGATCCAAGCTGGGAAAACCACCGCGCCCTGTTTGAAATGGCGGGCTTCACCGTCAACAATTATCCGTACTACGATCCGGCCACCCGCGGCGTCAACTTCGCCGGCATGCTGGATGCATTGAAGACCATGCCGTCCGGCGCGGTTGTGCTGCTGCACGCCTGCTGCCACAACCCGACCGGCGCCGACCTGACTGCCGATCAATGGACGCAGGTGATCGACGTCGTGACTTCGCGCGGCCTGATTCCCTTCCTCGACATGGCTTACCAGGGCTTCGGCGACGGCATCGAAGAAGACGGCAAGGTCGTGCGCCGCTTCGCCGACGCCGGCGGTCCGCTGTTCGTCTCCAACTCGTTCTCGAAGTCGTTCTCGCTGTATGGCGAACGCGTCGGCGCGTTGAGCATTGTCGCCGCCAGCGGCGAAGAAGCTGCACGCGTGCTGTCGCAATTGAAGCGCGTGGTCCGCACCAATTATTCCAACCCGCCGATCCACGGCGGCCAGGTCGTCGCGACTGCGCTGGCTTCGCCGGAACTGCGCGCGCTGTGGGAAAAGGAACTGGCCGAGATGCGCGTGCGCATCCGCGAAATGCGTCAGTTGCTGGTTTCCAAGCTGAAAGAGAAAGCGCCATCGCATGATTTCGATTTTGTCATCAAGCAACGCGGCATGTTCTCGTACTCGGGCCTGACCAAGGCGCAAGTGGAACGCCTGCGCAACGAGTTCTCGATCTATGCCGTCGACACCGGCCGCATCTGCGTCGCGGCGCTGAACACCAAGAACATCGACGCCGTCGTCGATGCCATCGCCAAGGTGCTCTGAAAGGGAAACGTATTCCGGCCTGTCGATGGCTGGAATACAAAAAGGTTTTGACAGGAATTAAAAATCCGGTCATAATCTTTTTCTCATCTGTTCCCTGATAGCTCAGTCGGTAGAGCGACGGACTGTTAATCCGCAGGTCCCTGGTTCGAGTCCAGGTCGGGGAGCCAAAAAATTCGAAAGCCTCGCATCCGTGCGGGGCTTTTTCAATTCCGACAAGTCGTTTCGCTTGACGTCATTTTGCTGGCGCGAGGTCATGGCTTTCGATGCATTCGGAATGCGTTTTCCGACGTTGCGCGTTGCATGCAGGCGCAGCAAAGAAGCGAGCGGTGCGAAGAAAATTATTTAGCAAGTTTCTGCTGCGGAAATATAGCGGCAACGGCAAATTTAGTTCATAATCGCGCCCTCGGCTGTTCCCTGATAGCTCAGTCGGTAGAGCGACGGACTGTTAATCCGCAGGTCCCTGGTTCGAGTCCAGGTCGGGGAGCCACGATATATGAGGGGTTGCAAGCTTTATTGCTTGCAACCCCTTTCTGTTTTCGGTTTCTAGGCGGTGCTGTGTCGCAGTCATGAGCAACTGAACGGCCCTATCCCAAACACTGCTAGAATCGGCTCCTTTGATTTCCAGGAGTTCCGATGAGCGAATCCATCCGCTTGACCCAATACAGTCACGGCGCCGGCTGCGGCTGCAAGATATCGCCGCAGGTGCTGGAAGTCATCCTTGCCGGTAGCGGCGCGCAGAATCTCGATCCGAAATTGTGGGTCGGCAACGCATCGCGCGACGACGCTGCGGTATATGGACTGGACGAAGAGCGCGGCATCGTCTCCACCACCGATTTCTTCATGCCTATCGTCGACGATCCCTTCGACTTCGGGCGTATTGCCGCCACCAACGCCATCAGCGATATCTATGCCATGGGGGGCGATCCTCTGATGGCGATTGCCATTCTCGGCTGGCCCGTCAAATTGCTGCCGCCGGAAGTGGCGCGTGAAGTGGTCCGGGGCGGCCGTGCCGTCTGCGACGCGGCCGGTATCGCGCTGGCCGGCGGCCATTCGATCGACGCGCCCGAGCCGATCTTCGGCCTCGCCGTGACCGGCGTAGTCGAGAAGCGACACATGAAACGCAACGACACCGCCGGCGCAGGCTGCCTGCTTTACCTGACCAAACCGCTGGGCATCGGTATCCTGACGACTGCTGAAAAAATGGGCAAGCTGCGGGCGGAGGATGTGGGGACGGCGCGCGACTGGATGTGCATGCTTAACAAGGCCGGCAGCCATTTTGGAAAGCTGCCCGGCGTGGCGGCGATGACCGATGTGACCGGCTTCGGCTTGCTCGGCCATCTGGTCGAGATGTGCGACGGTAGCGGCGTTAGCGCACGTATCGAACACGCACTGGTGCCCGGCTTGCCGGGCGTCGCACATTATCTGGCCGAGGGCTGCGTGCCTGGCGGGACCGGTCGTAATTTCGCCAGTTATGCCGACAAGATCAGCCCGATCAGCGAGGCGCAAAAGCAACTGCTGTGCGATCCGCAAACCAGCGGCGGTTTGCTGGTGGCCGTGACGCCCGCGGGAAATTCCGATTTTCTTGCCGTCGCCGCAGGGATTGGCCTGACGCTGGCGCCGATCGGCGAATTGACCGAGCGACAGCGATACGCGGTCGAGGTGGTTTGATGGTTGCCGGCGGCGACATCCTGCCCGATCGCGCCTTGTTCATCGACAGTCGGCCAATGCTGGATGCACGGGCGCCGGTTGAGTTCGGCAAAGGTGCTTTCCCTGCTGCGGTCAACTTGCCGTTGATGGACGACAGCGACCGTGAACAGGTCGGGCTCTGCTACAAACAGCACGGACAGGAAGCAGCGATTGCATTGGGCCATCGTCTGGTCAGCGGCTCGGTCAAGGAAGCGCGTATCCAGGCCTGGGCCGACTTCGCACGCGCCAATCCGGACGGTTGCCTGTATTGTTTTCGCGGCGGCTTGCGATCGAAGATCACGCAGCAATGGCTCAAGAGCGAGGCGGGCATCGACTATCCGCGCGTCGCCGGCGGGTACAAGGCAATGCGAGCCTTCCTCATCGACAGCGTGATGCGGGTCGTAGAGCAAGCCGGTTTTATCGTGGTCGGCGGTATGACCGGCGCCGGCAAGACCGACGTGCTGGCGCAACTGGATAATGGTCTCGATCTTGAAGCGCATGCCAACCATCGCGGATCCAGTTTTGGCAAACATGCCACAGGCCAGCCGTCGAACATCGATTTCGAACACCGGCTGGCAGTCGATTTGCTGCGCAAGCAAGCGCGCGGCCACGGATGGTTTGCGCTGGAAGACGAAAGCCGCCTGATCGGCCGCTGTGCATTGCCGCTTGAGCTATACCGGGGTATGCAGAGGTTTCCGATGGTCTGGCTGGAAGACAGTCTCGCGGGCCGCGTTGAGAGGATCCTGCGCGATTACGTCAGCGGGTTGTGCGCGGAATATATGACGCTTGATGCAGAGGGCGGCTTTGCGCGTTACCGCGACCATTTGTTGCTGGCCCTCGGCAATCTGGTCAAGCGCCTTGGCGATGAACGCTATCGGCGGCTGTTGGGATTGATGCAGGCGGCGCTCGATCAACAAGCCATCGATGGCGCGATTGACTTGCATCGGGCCTGGATCGAGGGATTGCTGCGCGAATATTACGATCCGCTCTATGTCTATCAGCGGGACGCCAAGCGCTCCCGCCTGCTGTTTGCCGGCGACCAGGCTGCGGTGGTCGATTTTCTGCGGCAGCACCGCGCCGCTTAAAGTATCGCGGCGCCGATCAACCCCGTGATGATGCCGACCAGCATGGTCAGCAAGGCCACTGTGACCAATACCCGGCGGCTGAAGGATTTGCGCAGCATCAGCAGCGAGGGCAGGCTGATGCTCGGCAAGGTCATCAGCAAGGTAACCGCAGGCGCAATGCCCAGTCCCAGCGCCAGCATCGACTGCACGATCGGGATTTCAGCGGCGGTCGGGATCACGAACAAAGTGCCGACCACAGCCAGGGCAACTGTCCACGGCAGGCTATTGCCGATGGATGCATCGATATGCGGGAATAGCCAGACCCGCGTCGCTCCCAGCGCCAACACGGCGACAATGTAGATCGGAATGGTGCTCCAGAAAAGCTGCCATAGCTTTTGCATCCAACGTCTCAGGAACGTTTCTTGATTCTCTGCCGCCGCAGTTGCGGCAGCGGCGTCGACAGCAGCTTGCGGCATCGATTCCGGTTCGGCGATGTGCTGCGCTATCAGCGATACGCCCAGCACCAGCGCAACACCCGCCACCAGTCGCAATGCGGTAAAACCCCAGCCAAGCACGAAGCCCATGAACACCAGTGTTGCCGGGTTCAGCATCGGATTGGCGATCCAGAACGCCAGCGCGGCGCCGACCGATACCTGTTGCCGGCGCATCCCGGCCACTACCGGCGCTGCGCAGCAACTGCACATCATGCCAGGCAGCGCAAACAGGCCGCCGCATGCCGTGGAGGCGATATCCGCACGGCCAAACAACCGCAGCAGCCAATCGCGTGGAACCAGCACTTGCACCAGCGAGCCAAGGACAACACCCAATACAGCCGCCTTCCATATCGCCAGGAAATAGACTTTGGCGTAGCTCCATGCGGCAGCGAGCGGCGAGCTAGGGCCGTCGGCCAGGATCGACGCGCCGATGCTGTGCGTGTCCGCAGCGACGAAGGATTTCAGATAATAGGGAGACCATTTGACGTAGTACAGCCCGGCGATCGCCACCAGCAGGAATAAAGCTGGTTTCAGCCAGGCGGCCGGGCTGCGGGCGAACTGCGGAGGGGTGGGTGACGAAGGCGAAGAGGAGGAGCTGTCCATGTTATTGAGCGATTTCCGGATTGAAAAAGAATTGCGCATCATAACCCGGTGCGGGCTTCGCCAGCGTGCAATCGCGCCGGATCGCATCGGCGTTGCGGTGCGCCTTGCGGTGCCGTTCGTGTATGCTGGAACACTTCGACAGGAGAGTGCGCATGATAGAAATTGAAGCAACGGTCTTGTGGTCGCGCGGCAGCGAGGAAGCGTTTACCGACAATCGCTACAGCCGCGTGCATAGCTGGCGTTTTGACGGCGGCCTGGAGGTGCCGGCTTCGGCGTCGCCGCATATTGTTCCCTTGCCGTATTCGTCGGCAGCCAATGTCGATCCCGAAGAGGCCTACGTCGCGGCGCTGTCGAGTTGCCATATGTTGACTTTCCTGTCGATCGCGGCAAAGCAAGGCTTGGTGGTCGATCGTTATGTCGATCTGGCTTCCGGCGTGATGACGAAAAACGCCGAGGACAAGCTGGTGGTCAGCAAGGTGACGTTGCGGCCGGTCGTTTCATATCGCAGCAGGGTGCCGACGCTGGCGGAAGACGAGGCCTTGCACCATGCCGCGCATGAACAATGTTTTCTTGCCAATTCGGTGCTCACGGAGATCGATGTGGTGCCGACGTCGGAGCTTGCGGAAGAATGAGGCGTCGCGGCTTCGTCGCACACATCAGCATTTTCGGACAAGTTGCTTGACTTTTTTATCTGTATTGGATATAAATACAGTATGAAATCGAGTCGGTTCGCCGTGGCGGCACACATATTGGTCAGCGTCGAGCGCGCGACTAGGGGAGGGGAAGAGTTCTTGCCCTCTGCCGCCATTGCGACCAGCGTCAATACCAATCCGGTCTTCGTGCGGGAGTTGTTGCGCAAGCTGTCCAGGGCGCATCTCGTGGTGACCAAGGAAGGCAAGGGCGGCGGCGCACAGTTGGCGCGGCCGGCGTCGCAGATCAGCCTAGCGGAAATTTACCAGGCAGTGGAAGAAGAACCCGTATTGAAGCATAATACGCGACCCAAGGATCCCTGCTGTCCGGTCAGTTGCGGCATGAACATGGCGCTGGAGCCGGTGATTTCGGAGGTGGAAAGCGCGATGCTGAAAATATTGAAGGGCAGGAAGCTGTCCGAACTGGTCAACAAGATCTGCGACGAATAAAGCCGGATCTTAAGCCGGATGATTAAAACGACAAGACTGGACATCAGGTCTTGCAAAGGCGAAAAGCCGCACATGGGATTGCTCGCAAGGAGGATCGAATATCGGTCCTTATTTTTATTTCAAAACTGTCATTAAAAATAAGACAGTTTAAGCGGCGACATAACGGCAGGACGGGTGACGAAACAAGCAGGCAAGTGCAATTCAATGCAACCGGTATCAGCGGTTTGCGGCGGCTGCATGCCTTCACACTCAATCGGCTCAAGGCGCTGGGGCGGCGCAGGGTCAAACAGAATTCAGGAGTTTTTCAATGGAAAAGAATATCGCGGTCAATAACGCGCAGGGCGACGTCGCGCACGACCCGCTCAGCGCGGCGGAAAACGCGGCCTCGCCTTTGCGGTCATGGCTATCGGTGGTGTCGGTGGCGATCGGCGCGTTTGCTTTTGTGACCACCGAGTTTCTTCCCGTCGGCTTGCTGCCGCAGATTGCGCATGACCTTGGCGTGTCGCCGGGCACCGCCGGCCTGATGGTGACGACACCCGGCGTGGTTGCTGCCATCTCCGCTCCCGGCTTGATGCTGGGCGCAGGGCGCATCAATCGCCGTTTCATTTTGCTGATGCTATCGGTGTTGTTGCTGGCGTCGAATCTGGTGTCGGCGTTTGCGCCGTCCTTCGGCCTGATGTTGCTCGGCCGCGCGCTGTTGGGGGCGGCGTTGGGTGGTTTCTGGACATTGGCGCTGGCGACTGCGGGCCGCCTGGTCCGACTGGAGCATGCGGCCAAGGCGACGGCGATGATCCTGAGCGGCGTGACCTTTGCCACCGTGATCGGCGTGCCGCTGGGCACCTTCATCAGCGGCTTGTCGTCGTGGCGCGCATCGTTCATCGCGACCGGTATCCTCGCGGCGCTGGCGCTGGCGGCGCAAACCTTGCTGCTGCCGTCGTTGCCGTCCAGGGCCGCAATCCGCTTCCGCGATCTCGCCACGCTGGTGAGCCGGGCCAATCCGCGCAAGAGTCTGCTGATGGTGGCGCTGGTGTTCGGCGCGCACTTTTCGTCGTACACCTACATCGCACCGTTCCTCGGTCAAAACGGTTTCAGCCTGCCGCTGATCACCTCGGTGCTGCTGGCGTTCGGTTTCGTCGGTTTCGTGTCCAACCTGGCGATTTCCGCTTTCATCACGCGCCATTTGCAGTTGTCGCTGTTTGGCATGGTGCTGCTGCTGATGGTGGCACTGTTCACCATGCCGTTGGTGCATGCATCGCCAATCGCCGTCACTGCGATGGTGGTGGCGTGGGGTGTTGCCTTCGGCGCGATTCCACTGTGCCTGAGCATCTGGCTGCAGTTGTCTTCCCCCGATTTGCCTGAAGCCGGTTCGGCCCTGTTCGTCAGCATCGTGCAGGTGGCGATCGCGGTCGGCTCCTTCGTCGGCGGCGTGGTGGTCGATGCGGTGGGTATTCCTTCCACGCTGTGGCTGGGAAGCGCGCTCGGATTGCTGGGGCTGATTGCCATTGCCAGCTTCGGCATGGGCAACAAGAATCTTGCCGAGATCCTGAACAAGTAATAGAGCAAGCCCGCGAACGACAAACTCGCGGGCTTTTTTCCATCATCGGAGTAACATCATTTTCGGGCGAGGGAACTTGCATGCTGTACCGGTTCTCCATGCAAGACACGCCGCCGTCAATGCAGGTCACCAGGAGCACATCCATGAGCGCCAAACTCGTCAAAATCCCAGGCCCGGATCATCCGATCACCGTCGAGCCTGCCGCCGCACGCGTCGTCGTTACGCTGGGCGGCCGCACCATCGCTGACTCGCGCACGGCGCTGAAGCTGTGCGAAGCCGCCTATCCGCCGGTGTATTACATCCCCCGCGCCGATGTCGACATGAGCTTGCTTGAACGCACCGGACACAGCACCTATTGTCCGTACAAAGGGGAGTGCGCGTACTACAGCATTCCCGCCGGCGGCGAGCGTTCCGTCAATGCCGTCTGGAGTTATGAACATCCTTATCCTGCCGTGGCCGCAATCGAGGGGCATGTTGCCTTTTACGCCGACCGGGTCGACGCCATCGAAGTACGCGATATTGGTTGACGCAAGTTGTTTCAAGACCGGTATGCGCAAGGAGGTGTCGTGAATCGAGACCGGCAGCATTCGCTTTTGGCGGCCGCCGGCGCCGCCCGGGGGGATGGTTAAAGATTCCTCGTCGGTACCCGTTAATAATTGAATAATATTCATTGGCGGAGCCGGAATGAAGATCAACACCAGCAGCGATATGCCGTTTTCCGCCTACGCCATCGACGCAGGCAACATCAATGCGGTCGCCGGTGCCGATGGTCAGGCGCCTCTGCCGACCGACAAGGTCACCGTGTCAGATGCTGCAAGAAAGCTTGCGGAAGGCCTTTCCGAACTCGCTTCCGCAATCGCGACCATACCGTCGCCGATGCCGGAGCGACCGCCCTCACAAAGCGTCAAGAAAAAAGCCGCCAGTGCGTTGTCTCCGATGCTGGACATTGATGCCTTTCGCCTGATCCGCGACAAACTGCGCTCCCGGAATCTCGGCCTGAAGGAGCAAAATCCGGAAGAGCGCAAGGACAGGGAAGCGAAGGTCCAATCGACAAAGATCTAGTGCCGGAGTTGACGATTCGTGCAAGATCCGGATGTGAGGGCGGCTTGGATTGTTGGCGTCGCATGGAATGTTGGCAGAGACAAAACAAATCTTACTCTGCTATAATTACCGGCTCGTCGGGGCGTAGCGCAGCCTGGTAGCGTACTTGCATGGGGTGCAAGGGGTCGTGTGTTCGAATCACACCGTCCCGACCAATGAAATCAAGGGCTTACAGATATCTGATCTGTAAGCCCTTCGTCTTTTCTGGTTTTTGCCTTCCGCTGTGGGGCAAATTCAGTACAAATCAAATCCGTGGTCAGCTCTATCGCTTGACCTCAAATCGCTCCTCCCGCCACTGACGGCGCGACCTCCCCATTTTTTTGAATGCCAGCCGCGCCATCTTCAGCCACCCAAATGGCCGGGGATCGACCAGCATGCTCAATGCACGCGCATAATCCAGCGTCAACCCCGGCGTCCAGGCCATCGTATTGGCGCGCTTCCGAATCTGCGCAGCGACCCATAGTTCCGGTGTGACCAGCATCCGCAAAAACGGCGCCCAGCCGCGATCACGTCCTTGGAAATGACCGAGCGAACCTTCCACTGAAGCCTCCAATGCCCGTGAAACAGTGCTGGAACAGTTGCGATTGGTCAGGTTGTAAGTCAGGTCTTTTTTGTATTCTTCCCAGAAGATGCCTAGGCGTTTCGGGCTGTAATTCCTGATCCGCACCTGCATCGTGGATTCGCACCAGGCTTTCGATTCGACCTGATAGCTCGGCTGGAATATACCGGGCACATCGTTTTCACGCGTGGCCCGCAACAGGCGGCTGAAATCGTCCGGCGAGCGATCGATTTCGATGCCGGGATACAGGCTGATATAAATCCCTTCCGGGGATTCAAGCGCCGCATGGCCGGTTGAAATCACGCCGTTGGCGTCGACCGCTGCAATGTAGCGATCCACCAGCAGCCTCCGTTGCCCGGGTTTCTTGGCCGATCCTACCGGGGTCCACACATGGATGGTCAGTGCCTGCTCGCTCTTGGCCGGCGGGCCGTCCCAGATCAGGGGCGCTTGCGCATCGATTGCCGGGTTATAGTCTTGCCAGCGGGCCGCATGATGTCCTTCACGTACCGCTTTGAGCAAGACCGCGCCGGGTAAACGATGAATCCGATAAGCCAGCAGCAACATCCCCCAGCCACTGAACAACAAGCCGAGTCCGACGCAATAAGGAACGGTGCCGACGTAATGGGTCGGATAAGGCTGGTAAAAGAAAAAGGCCAGGAGAATTTCGATCAGTCCGCCGGCGAAGGCGGCCTGCCAGCGTGGGTAACGAACGATCCAGGCAGAGACGGATTGCAGCAAGCCGTCCACCAGGAAGAGCGTGCCGAAAATCATCGACAGGATGAAATTGCCATGCTGATGCCCGGCGAGGATCAGCGTCGCGGCAAACAGGAACGCAATGCCTTTTACATAGCGCAGGCTGCGTTGGCCGCCCATCCCGGTCCAGGCAACCGCCAGCGTGGACAGGCCGTCGAGCACCAGCAGCCAGGCGAAGAACGTGATGGGGAAATACAGTGCGCCATCCAGCGCGTCAATAAAAATGAATACGCCGGCAATTGTCCAAAGCCACCCAATGATCTGCAATGTACGCCAACGTTTGCGCAGATAGTCCGCGCCTAACAGCAATAGCACTAGTTGAATCATCGTGGGCCGATCCCGTCTTATGCGGTTGAATGGCAGGTTGTTTTAATGGTATGCCATGAAAATGCGGCTGTGGTATTAAAGGGCTATGTACCACACCGGAACAGCATGGATACTAATATCGCGCAATAGGTTCGTCAAAATATGATGGTAATCCACATGAAAAAACTTAGTGGACGTTATTTTGATCCATTACTTCATACGTTATTTTTTTGAATTTTTGCGCCGTAGTCTGTCAGTGTATTTCGACGCATGCGAGGGGTTCAGCAAGTCGCCAACGTAATATCCAGTCAGCTCGCGATCACTAAAGCCCAGGAAACACTTCCTGCGATGCTGTGCGCCAAGGCGGCTCGGCGTCGTCGCGGAGCTCGAGCAATCAGGTTGCGAGAAGATGCCAGGCCGAGGCTCGCGCCTGCCGATTCGAGTTTTGTCCCTACCGGCGAGTATGGCGATAGAGGTATATAAAAGAGCAGGAATTACGCAGCCTGGAGGTTCGCATCAAGTGCTCCGGCATAAGTTACGCGTAAGTTATCCCTTGTAAGCTGCCCAAAAATAGGGGGAGACCGCGCGCCGGATTGCATCAACGAGAATAAGCAACAAAGACCGGTGCGGCGTATTCGGATTTCCTTTCATATAAGTTGTTCAGATGTCATCCGTACCTGCCATATAAATAGCAGATAAGGCAGGACGGTCAATCGTGAGGAGACTGCAGCATGTTCGAGAGGAAAAGCAAGGCGCTGTCCAGCGCGCTTGACGCGCTGGTCCTGATCATCATTCCGGTCGCTGTCGGCGGCGGAATTTTTGCGGGGCTCGGTGCGTTTGCCGCGCCGTTTCCTCCGGTCTGGCTGGCGGTATCGGCGACGGCTGTTGCGGTCATTCTGTCGCGCCTTGCGACCAGAGGCCGGACGGATCAAGGCGCAACCTTCGTCGACAAGATCGGCAGCGAAATCGATCACATCATGATCGGTGCTGCGGAGACTTCCTACTTCGTCGACTCCATCAAGAACAAGATCGCCCAGGACGTGCAGGCTGCCAACGGTATTGTCGCCGGCTCGGAGCAGAATGCCACCACGACGGAGCAGATTGCCGCCAACGCCGAACGCGCGTCCAAGGTCGCGGCCGATGTGCGCGCTGAAAGTGTGGCTGGTCGCGCGGAAGTTGACCTTGGGCTGGAACAGATCGGCAAGGCGCGTAACGATGCGCAGAATGCCTCGGCCATGATGTCCGCATTGCAGGAAAAATCCAAACGCATCCACGGCATTACCGAAGTCATCAGCGAGATCGCCGCGCGTACCAATCTGCTGGCCTTGAACGCCGCGATCGAAGCGGCACGCGCCGGCGAGCATGGTCGTGGCTTTGCCGTGGTGGCGGGCGAGGTGAGGCAACTGGCGCAGCGCACCAAGGAGGCCACCGACGACATCGGCGCCATGGTGCGGTCCATCACCGAAGAGGCCGAGCGTGCCGCCGGCGGCATGCAGGCCCTGAGCAGCAAGGTCATGGAAGCGTCGCAGAACGTCGAACGGGTGCATGGTTTCCTTGGCAACATCGAACGTTCCGCCGGAATATCGGAAGAGGAAATCCAGCAGATCGCCCGCGCTTCGCGCGAGCATGTCGAGACCACGCACCGGATTGCAGAAGCCATCCTGAAAATCCGCGACGGCATGCTGGCGACCGATATCGAATTGCCGCGCGTGGCTGCGTCGGCAATGGCCTTGTCGGAGCGCGCCGAACTGGTCTATGACGCGATCGCGGAAAGCAACGCCAAGACCCAGCATGACGACATCCAGAAAGTGGCGACCGCCGCAGCCAGGCGCATCGGCAAACTGTTCGAGGAAGCAATCGCAGCGGGGCGGATCGGCGAAGCGGCGTTGTTCGATCGCACTTACAAACCTGTTCCCAACACCAATCCACCCAAGCACACGACGCAGTTCGATGCTTTCACCGATCGCGTGTTGCCGGAAGTGCAAGAAGCCATCCTGGACGCCATGCCGCAACTGGCATATGCGGGCGCAGTGGACAATAATGGCTACTTTCCGACGCATAACAAGAAATTCTCCAAGCCGCTGACCGGCGATTACGATACCGACCTGGTCAACAATCGCACCAAGCGCATTTTCAGCGACCGAACCGGAAAGCGTTGCGGGGCGAATACAAAACCATTCCTATTGCAGACTTATAAGCGCGATACCGGCGAAGTCATGCACGATCTTTCGGCGCCGATTTATGTCAACGGCAAGCATTGGGGAGGCTTCCGCATCGGCTACCGCTCCAGCCAGGTGCAGGATGTCGCGCCGGTTCCTGCCGGCGCCGTCCATGCTCCGGCGTCGGCCAAGCAGTCCAGGCAAACAGTCAAGACGGAGAACAGCAAGGGATTGGTCCGCCAGATCTCGGCTTGAACAGCTTGACCAGGCAGGGCAGGTTGATAGACTATTCGACAACGGGAGGCTCCTGTCCGGGAACCTGATAGCCCGGAACAGAAAAGGAACAACAACTTGAAACCTGCGCCACAGAATAAGCTTGATTCTGTCAAAGAGTTCGATTTCACCAATCGCGATTTTGACCGGGTGCGAGATCTTATTTACAAGCGAGCCGGCATTGCGCTGGCCGAAAGCAAGCAGGAAATGGTCTACAGTCGCCTGGCGCGGCGTCTGCGCGCGATCGGCATCGGCTCGTTCGTGCAGTATCTCGACATGCTGGAACGCAGCGGCGATACCGACGAATGGGAGGCATTCACCAATGCGCTGACCACCAATCTGACATCCTTTTTTCGCGAGTCGCACCACTTCCCCATCCTGGCCGATTTCGTCAAGACGCTGAAAGAGCCGGTCACGGTCTGGTGTTCTGCAGCCTCGACCGGAGAAGAACCCTACACGATCGCCATGACGCTGTGCGAAGCCTACGGCAGCCTGACGCCGCCGGCGCAGATCATCGCGACCGATATCGATACCAACGTGCTGGCCACCGGCGCCAACGGTGTTTATCCGATCGAGCGTATCGAAAAACTGTCTCCCGAACGCACCAAGAAATTCTTCCTGCGCGGCAAGGGCAACCAGGAAGGCTACGTCCGGGTGCGTCCGGAGCTGCGCAAGATGATCACGTTCAAGCAGTTGAACCTGCTGGCCGACAGTTGGCCGGTGACCGGGCCGTTCGATGTGATCTTCTGTCGCAACGTCATGATTTATTTCGACAAACCGACGCAGAGCAAGATTTTGTCCCGCTTTGTGCCGCTCATGAAGCCGCACGCCCTGTTGTTTGCCGGCCATTCGGAGAATTTTTTGTACGTGTCCGATGCACTCAAGCTCAAGGGCAAGACTGTCTACGAGCTGCAGGCGGCGTCGCAACGCAAGGCGGGGAAATAAGCGATGAGTCAAGGCCAGGATCAATTCGCTTCCAATGTCTATTACGACCGCACCTTCGATTGCGATGCGGCGAAGATATTGCCGGGCGAATACTATTTCACGCACAAGGACATGATGATCGTCACTGTGCTCGGCTCCTGCGTGTCGGCATGTATCCGCGATCGCGTCACCGGCATCGGCGGCATGAACCATTTCATGCTGCCCGACAGCGGCGACGGCGACAGTCCGATTTCCGCCTCGATGCGCTACGGCACCTATGCGATGGAAATTCTGATCAACGACTTGCTCAAGGCGGGCGCCAGGCGCGAAAATCTCGAAGCCAAGGTGTTCGGCGGCGGCAACGTATTGCGCGGTTTCATCGCCATCAACGTGGGTGAACGCAATGCCCAGTTTGTCAGGGACTACCTGAAAGCGGAAAATATCCGTGTGGTTGCGGAAGATCTCAACGACATCTGGCCGCGCAAGGTATATTTCTTTCCCCGCACCGGCAAGGTGCTGGTGAAGAAGCTCAAACAGTTGCACAACAATACGCTGGTCAACCGCGAGCAGGATTACGCCAGCAGGCTGGTCACCAAGCCAGTGGGCGGCGAGGTCGACTTGTTTTAAAGTCGGGATCGCCGAGGGAGAAGGGTTTTATCAGCCTCTGGACGATGTTTCGGAGGCGAGTTTTTGGAAAGTACTCATCGTATGAAAATCAAAGTATTGATCGTCGACGACTCGGCATTGATCCGCAGCGTCATGAAGGAGATCATCGGCAGCCAACCCGACATGGAAGTTGTGGGCGTCGCCCCCGATCCCATTATTGCGCGCGATCTGATCAAGCAGACCAACCCGGACGTCCTCACGCTGGACGTTGAAATGCCGCGCATGGACGGCCTTGATTTCCTGGAAAAGCTGATGCGCCTGCGTCCGATGCCGGTGGTGATGGTGTCCTCGCTGACCGAGCGCGGTTCCGAAATCACCTTGCGCGCGCTGGAGCTGGGCGCCGTCGATTTCGTTACGAAACCGAAGATTTCGATCCAGAGCGGCATGCAGGAATACACCGACATGATCGCCGACAAAATCCGCGCGGCGTCCAAGGCCAGCATCCGTCCGCGCTCGGTTCCGAATCCGGATGCGCCCAAGTCGGCGGGTGGAGAGTCATTGCCGCAAATGCGTAATCCGTTGCTCTCCAGCGAGAAGCTGATCATCATCGGCGCCTCGACCGGCGGCACCGAAGCCATCAAGGAGTTCCTGATCAGGATGCCATCCGATTGTCCAGGCATCCTGATCACCCAGCACATGCCGGAAGGATTTACGCGTTCATTCGCGCAGCGTCTCGACAACTTGTGCAAGATTTCCGTCAAGGAAGCCGCCGGCAACGAGCGTGTTTTGCCTGGCCACGCTTATATTGCTCCAGGGCATTCGCACCTCAAGCTGGTGCGCAGCGGGGCCAATTACATGACCCAGCTCGACCAGGGGCCGCCGGTCAATCGCCATCGTCCGTCGGTCGATGTGCTGTTCAATTCCGCTGCGGTTTGCGCCGGCAAGAATGCGGTCGGTGTGATTTTGACCGGCATGGGCAAGGACGGCGCGCAAGGCATGCTGGAAATGAAGAATGCCGGGGCCTATAATTTTGCTCAGGACGAAGCGTCGTGCGTGGTGTTCGGCATGCCGCGCGAAGCGATCGCGGTCGGCGCCTCGAACGAGGTTGTCGCCCTGCAGGCCATGCCCGGCCGCGTATTAAGTTATCTGACCGAACACGGCAGTCGTGCATTACGGGTGTAGTTCGCGTACCATGCAGCCAATTGCAAGAATTTGTCTGGTCAATACCAGGCGGGGCCTCAAGTTTTGCTGTATTGGTGTCGTTATCGTCAACAATTGTTTTGAATCAATGGAGTAATAGTCATGGCAGGCCCAAATACCAAGTTTCTCGTCGTAGACGATTTCTCCACGATGCGCCGCATCGTCCGCAACCTGCTCAAAGAGTTGGGATACACCAATGTGGATGAAGCTGAAGACGGCGTGCAGGCGCTGCAAAAGTTGCGGAGTGATCAGTTCGATTTCGTGGTTTCCGACTGGAACATGCCCAATATGGACGGCTTGACCATGCTGCAGGAAATCCGTAAGGATCCGGCGCTGTCGAAGTTGCCGGTCCTGATGGTGACTGCCGAAGCGAAGAAGGAAAACATCGTCGCCGCAGCGCAAGCCGGCGCCAACGGTTATGTGGTCAAGCCGTTTACCGCAGCGACGCTGGACGAAAAACTTGGCAAGATCTTCGAGAAACTGGATGTCGGAGGCTGACGTGGATACGGCATCGCAGGGGACGCAAGGGGCGGATCAGCAGGATCAGTTTCTTACCCGCATAGGCCACATGACGCGCAGCTTGCATGACAACCTGCGTGGGCTCGGTTTTGACCGTTTGCTGGAAAAAGCCGCCAGCGACATGCCTGATGCACGTGATCGTCTGGAATACGTGGCCATGATGACCGAAAAGGCCGCGCAGCGCGTGCTGAACGCCACCGAGACTGCCGGTCCGATGCAGGACGCCATCAGCGACGGCGCCGGCACGCTGGCCGTTGAATGGAGGACGGTCACAGAGGCGGCGTTTTCCGAGAGCGACTACCGCGCCATGGCCGAAAAAACCTTGGCTTACCTGGGCACGACCCGCGAAAACGTCAGCCTGACCAAGCAGCAACTGCTGGACATCATGATGGCGCAAGACTTCCAGGACCTGACCGGCCAGGTGATCAAGCGCGTGACCGAACTGGCGCACGATATCGAGAGCCAACTGGTGCAGTTGTTGGTGGACTATTCCCCGCCTGAAGCCAAACGCGAGGATTCCGGTCTTCTGAACGGTCCGCAGATCAATCCCACCGGCAACAACGTCATCGCCAATCAAAGCCAGGTGGACGATTTGCTCGAGAGTCTCGGTTTTTAGTTGTTGTAAAGGTAATCATTTCTTCATCCGGCCCGGTTAAATTTCGTTTCTGACGACACTTTAACCCTGGCCAGCATCGCCGTCCCATCTGTCTTCGCGCGCTGAAGGCAGATATGACGCACTTCCCCTGCTCCGAAATACGGGGCGTTTCGCCCCTTATTCCCACGATGATTCGAGGGGTATCTCGCCAATAATTCTGCCTGATAGTCTCAAAATTCCGTCTTCAAAAGCGGAAAGAAGCAATACAGGGGAACGGCAGTGGCCGAAGACAGCGATCAAGAACGGACCGAACAGCCCACGGGGAAACGCATTGAAAAAGCCCGTGAGCAAGGCGACGTGCCGCGTTCACGCGAGATGGCTACGTGCGTCATGTTGCTGATCGGCGGCAGCACCCTGTGGATGTTCACCGGCCCCTTGGTGACCAGCCTGAACCGCCTCATGGTCTCGACCATGACTTTCGAGCGGGAAATGGCGTTTGACCCCGCATTGTTGTTCGACCGTCTGAGCGGCCACTTCATGGAAGTCGCCGTCGCTTGCATCCCGATTGCGTTCATGATGACCCTGGCCGCGGTGGCGTCGCCGCTGATTCTGGGCGGCTGGCTGTTTAACGGCAGTTCGCTGGAGCCGAAATTTGAACGCCTCAATCCCATCAAGGGCGTCATGAACCTGTTCTCGCTCAACTCGTTGGTCGAGTTGGTCAAGGGCATTCTGAAGACGGTGCTGGTCGGGGCAGTTGCCTGGTTTGCTATGAGCAGCCATATCGACGCGGTGCTGAACCTGAGCGTCGAGCCGCTCAGGACCTCCAGCAGCCACATGCCGACTTTGCTGTGGACCAGTTTCATCATGATGGTGTGCGCGCTGATCGTGATTGCCGCCATCGACGTCCCTTACCAATTGTGGAATTACAGCCGCAAGCTGAAGATGACGCGCCAGGAAGTCAAGCAAGAACACAAGGAATCCGATGGCGATCCGCTCATCAAGGGCAAGATTCGCGCCTTGCAGCGCGCTGCTGCACGCCGTCGCATGATGTCGGCGGTGCCGACAGCAGATGTGGTGGTGACCAACCCGACCCACTTTGCCGTGGCGCTGAAATACAGCGAAAAAGGCATGTCGGCGCCGCAGGTGGTGGCCAAGGGAACGGAAGCGGTGGCGGCAAAAATCCGCGAGATCGCGCGCGAAAACAACGTGCCCATCCTGGAGGCGCCGCCGCTGGCGCGCGCTTTGCATTACCACACCGAGATCGGCGACGAAATTCCGGAACAGCTTTATACCGCAGTGGCCGAAGTGCTGGCCTACATCTTCCAGTTACGCACCTACAACGCCGGCGGCGGAGCCCGTCCTGACGAACCGAGCGACCTGGATGTGCCGAAAGAACTCGATGATCCGCTTTATAAACGCAAGGCCGCCATGGCAGCCGCACAAGCCAGGGCTGCTCGATGAATCTCAACATCAATAGCATGAAATTGCCGGCCTGGGTGCCGATAAAGCATACGAAGGCGCTGGCTGCGCCTGTCCTCATCGTCATGATGCTGGCGATGATGGTGTTGCCGTTGCCCGCGTTTGCACTGGACATCCTGTTCAGCTTCAACATTTCGTTGTCGGTGATCGTCTTGCTGACCGCCTTATACACGGTCAAGCCGCTCGATTTCGTCGCTTTCCCCGCCGTGCTGCTGGTGAGCACCATGCTGCGCCTGTCGCTCAACGTTGCCTCCACTCGCGTCGTGCTGACCGAAGGGCATACCGGTCCCGACGCCGCCGGCAAGGTGATCGAGGCTTTCGGCCACTTCCTGATCGGCGGCAATTACACGGTCGGTATCGTAGTCTTCATCATCCTGACGATCATCAATTTCACCGTCGTCACCAAAGGTGCCGGCCGTATCGCCGAAGTGGGCGCGCGCTTTACCCTGGACGCGATGCCAGGCAAACAGATGGCGATCGACGCCGACCTGAACGCCGGCATGATCGGCGAGCCGGAAGCGCGTGCGCGCCGCAAGGAAGTAGCGCAGGAAGCCGAGTTCTACGGCGCCATGGACGGTGCCAGCAAATACGTGCGCGGCGACGCCGTGGCCGGCATTATCGTGACGGTGGTCAATATCGTCGGCGGCCTGGTGGTCGGCATGGTCCAGCATGATCTTGCCTTCGACATGGCGCTGAAGAACTACACTTTGCTGGCTATTGGCGACGGACTGGTGGCGCAGATTCCTTCCCTGATCATTTCGACCGCAGCCGGCGTGGTCGTGTCGCGCGTGGCCAACGACCAGGATGTCGGCGGCCAGTTGATCACCCAGTTGTTCGCCAAGCCGGAAGTCCTCTATCTGACCGCAATCATCATCGGCGGCATGGGCCTGATCCCGGGCATGCCGCACATCGCCTTTATCCTGCTGGCGGCAATGCTCGGCGGTGCCGGTTACGCCGTCACCCAGCGCATCGCGAAAGCAGTCAGTGTCGCCGAACAGCCGGCACCGGCGGCGGCCTCCCAGGAAGTGGAAGAAGCTACGTGGCAAGACATTCAACCTGTCGATACGCTCGGCCTGGAAGTCGGCTATCGCCTGATTCCGCTGGTCGACAAGGGGCAGGGCGGCGAGCTGCTGCGCCGGATCAAGGGCATTCGCAAGAAGTTTGCGCAGGAAGTCGGCTTCCTGTCGCCGCCGGTGCACATCCGCGACAATCTGGAGTTGAAGCCGTCGGCTTATCGCATTGCCCTGAAGGGTGTGGAAATCGGCAAGGGCGAGGCCAACTTCGGGCAATTCCTGGCGATCAATCCGGGCATGGTCACCGGTCCGCTGCCGGGTCTGATGACCAGCGATCCTGCCTTCGGCCTGCCGGCGGTCTGGATCGAAAGCAACATGCGCGAAATGGCGCAAACCATGGGTTATACGGTGGTCGACACGGGCACCGTCATCGCTACCCACCTGAATCATTTGATCACCCTGCATGCCGCCGAATTGCTGGGCCGCCAAGAAGTGCAGCAATTACTTGATCATGTGGGCAAGGATGCGCCGAAGCTCATCGAAGATCTGGTGCCGAAGTTGTTGCCGCTGGGTACGGTCCAGAAAGTGTTGCAAAACCTGCTGATCGAAGGCGTGCATATCCGCGATATGCGGACTATCATCGAAACCTTGGCGGAATACGCGCCGCGCGTGCAAGAGGCGAACGAGCTCACCTCCCTCGTGCGCATTGCATTGGGCCGGGCGATCGTGCAGCAGATTTTCCCGACCGAGAGCGAGCTGTCGGTCATGACGCTGGACAACAAACTCGAGCGTCTGCTGATGCAGGCGCTGCAGGCCAGCGGTCCGGAGGGCGGCGGCATCGAGCCGGGCCTGGCCGATACGCTGATTACCCAGACAGAAAACGCAGCACGTCATCAAGAGCAGTTGGGTCTGACCCCGGTATTGTTGGTCCCGGGACCGTTGCGGGCATTGCTGGCGCGCTTCTTGCGACGCGCAATGCCGCAACTCCGGGTGCTTTCGCACGCTGAAGTTCCTGATTCGAAAACGATTAAAGTTACCAGCCTAGTTGGAGGGCAAGCATGAACGTTAAAAAATTTATTGCAGGTTCGTCTCGAGACGCATGGCGCCAAGTGCGCGAAGCGCTTGGTCCCGATGCCGTCATCCTCTCCAATCGGAACATCGATGATGGCGTGGAGATCCTGGCGATGGCCAATGAAGACATGTCTTCATTGGTGGTGCCCGCCATGGCCAGGGACGCCATACCGCGTCAGGCCGTGCGCAGGTCTCCGGCCCAGCCTGCACCGCAGTTCCAGTCCGCCGTGCCGCGCACGCGCCCCGAGCCGCAAGCTCCCGTTACGGGCACGCACGTCGAGCACAATACGGCACAAGCCGACGCTCGCGTCTGGCGCACCCGCAACGCCGCTCGCGCCAGCGCCAAGGAACCGGCGCAAGCCCTTCCGAAGGCTGCTTCGCCGACTGCGCAGCGGCCGCAGCAGTCAAGCGTCATGGCAGAGTTCGACGGCAAGGATTACGATGAAATCCTGTCGGACGTCATGACCGAAATCCGTTCCATGCGCGGCGTGCTGGAAACGCAACTGGCGGAAATTTCCTGGGGGGGCACGCAAAAGCGCGAGCCGGCCAAGGCCGCGATCATGCGTGAAATGCTGGCAGCCGGTTTCAGCGCCAGCCTGTCGCGCCTGATTACCGAAAATCTGCCGCAAAATCCGAAATCGCAGGATGCGATGTTCTGGGTCAAATCGGTGCTGGCCAAGAATCTGTTGACCATGGCCAATGAAAACGAATTGCTGGAGGAGGGCGGCGTGTACGCCCTGGTCGGTCCGACAGGCGTCGGCAAGACCACCACCACCGCCAAGCTGGCGGCGCGCTGCGTGATGCGCCACGGCCCAGGCAAGCTGGCGCTGATCACCACTGACGGCTACCGTATCGGCGGTTACGAGCAACTGCGCATTTACGGCAAGATCCTCGGCGTCATGGTCCACTCGGTAAAGGATGAAGCCGACCTGCGCATCGCGCTGGACGAATTGCAGGGCAAACATACGGTCCTGATCGATACCGCCGGCATGGGCCAGCGCGACCAGATGGTAGCCGAACAAGCCGCCATGCTGTCGGGTGCAGGCACCGACATCAAGCGCCTGCTGTGCCTGAATGCAACGGCGACCGGCGGCACGCTCAACGAAGTAGTGAGCGCCTATTCCAGCGAAGGCCTGGCCGGATGCATCATCACCAAGCTGGACGAAGCGGCGACCATCGGCAACGTATTGGACGTCGTCATCCGGCAAAAACTGAACCTTTACTATGTGGCAAACGGCCAGCGCGTGCCGGAAGACCTGCATGTTGCCAACAAGTTGTATCTGGCCGACCGGGCCTTTAAATTGAAGCGTGAAACCGCGCCATTCGAGTTTCAGGACGCCGAGTTGCCCGTTGTTGTCGGGCCGACAGCAACAGCCATGAACGACAAAAGCCTGAGGGAGGTGATCCTTGGCTAGTTACGACGTTGATCAAGCGGAAGGACTGCGCCGGATGCTGGAGCGTCCGACGCCACGCGTATTCACTTTCTTTTCGGTTTTGCCCGATGATGAAAAAGGCGCGATGCTGATCAATCTGGCGGCGTCCCTTGCCGCCAGCGACCACAACGCGCTGCTGGTGGATGCGTGCATGACGCCATCCATCATCCTGTCGCGTTTCGGCGGCGTCGCTGTAGCGACCCTGCTTGATGTGGCGCGTCAGGAACGGCGTCTGGATGAGGCAGTGCGCATGGTACCGGAAGGTTTCGCCCTGGCCCGCTTGTCGCGCAAGAATGTCTCCGCGGCCACACATCCGCAAGCCTCCCGTCTGGCCCAGATTTTCGACGGCCTGACCGAAGAATCCGATGTCACGCTAGTCAATGGCGAGTTGAGCGAAGACGATGTCTTACCGGTGCCGGGGATGGAAATGGGCGAGATCGTCGTCCACATGTCGACCAACCCGAGCTCGATCAAGGCCGCGTATGTCCTGCTCAAATCGCTGAGCGACAAGCTGGGGCGCCGTCCTTTCAGTCTGCTGGTCAGCGGCGGTTCGGACGAGGAAGCGCAGGTCGTCTTCGCCAACATGGCGCAGGCCGCCAATCGCTATCTGGCGGCACAACTGCATTTCATGGGAGCGATCCCGGCCGACGAGCATATCCGTCGTGCTTCGGGACAAGGTCGCACTGTGCTGGAGGCATTTCCGCTGGCCGGAGCGACAATTGCGTTCAAGCGTCTGGCCGATCAATTTTCGTTATCCAATCTCACCAAGGGCACGTACGGCATGGCTACCGACGGTGCCAGTCTCGGAGTATGACGTGTTATGTATAACGTCAAAGGAAAGACGGACAAGAACAATTTGCTGGAGCTGCATGCACCGCTCGTAAAAAAACTGGCGCATCAGATGAAGGCAAAGCTTCCACCGAGCGTGGAAGTGGACGACTTGATTCAAGCAGGCATGATCGGCCTGCTTGATGCCGTCAACCGATATGAAGAAACGCACGGCGCGCAGTTTGAAACCTACGCCGTGCAGCGCATTCGCGGTGCCATGCTGGATGAATTGCGCAGCAGCGACTGGTTGCCGCGCAGCATCCGCCAGAACACCCGCAAGATTGAAGATGCGATTCACGTCCTGCTCCAGCAATTGGGGCGGCCGCCCCAAGAAACCGAGGTCGCACAACACCTCAAGATGAACCTGAGCGAATATCAGGATCTGTTGACCGAGTGCGGCGGGCATCAACTGATTTACTACGAGGATTTTCACGACACCGACGGCGGTCATGAGCATTTCCTCGATCGCTATCAGACCAGCGATACCGACGATCCATTGCAAAACCTGATCAATGGCGGCTTCCGCGAAGCGGTCATCGACTCCATACGCGCTTTGCCGGAGCGTGAAAAAATCCTGATGGGTTTGTACTACGAGCAAGAAATGAACTTGAAGGAAATCGGTGCTGTCATGGGCGTTTCCGAGTCGCGAGTGTGCCAGTTGCATAGCCAGGCGATCGCTCGCATGCGCTCGACTTTAAGGGAGCAAGCGTGGACTGGAGTAGCATAGGAGGACTGGTTGTTGCCCTTGGAGGCATCTTTCTCGGGCAAGTATTGGAAGGTGGTCATCTTGGTTCCATCTTGCAGCCGACGGCATTCCTGATCGTTTTTGCCGGCACCCTCGGTGCCGTTCTTTTGCAAACCAGGCTCGACAACTTCATCCGAGGCGTCCAACTTCTTGCCCATGTCTTCTCTCCGCCGGTTCACAGCCATTCGCAGTTGATTGAAAATATCTCGGTCTGGAGCACCGTCTCGCGGCGTGAAGGTTTACTCCATCTTGAAGAACACATGAACGACAGCAGCGACCCTTTCATTAAGAAAGGACTGCGCCTGCTCATCGACGGCATTACTCCGGCCAAGCTGAAAGAAATCCTCGACATCGATACCGGCGTATACGAAACCCAGCAGCGTCAGGCGATGAAAATCTGGGAAGCCGCCGGCGGCTACTCGCCCACCATAGGTATTCTTGGCGCCGTGCTGGGATTGATCCATGTGATGGAAAATCTGTCGGACCCTGCCAAACTCGGCGGCGGCATCGCGGTGGCTTTCGTTGCCACAATTTATGGTGTGGGCCTGGCCAACCTGTTTTTCCTGCCGGTCAGCAACAAGCTCAAAGAGCTGCTGGCGGCGGAAGTGAACCGGCGCGACATGGTGGCCGACGGCTTGTTCGGCATCGCCAGCGGCGACAATCCGCGCGTGATCCAGGAGCGGGCGGAATCCTATTTCACGACGTCCTGAGCGGCGTAAATTTTATCCCCAGGATATTCGTCATGGCGCGCAAAAAACATGAAGAAGAGCACGAGAACCACGAGCGCTGGCTGGTTTCCTACGCCGACTTCATCACGCTGCTATTCGCATTTTTTGTGGTCATGTATGCCATTTCTCAGGTCAACGAAGGCAAGTACAAAGTCCTCGCCGATTCGTTGATCAATGCCTTCGGCAAGGAACCGGTATCGACTGCGCCGGTCATCGTACAGGCTGGCGGGCAGGGTGCGCAGCAAGCGGCCACGCCCAAAATATCTCCTTTGAAGCCGCGTAGCAACGACGCCTTGCGGCGCGAAAAGGAACGCATGACCGACATGGCGCGCGACATCATGCAGGTGCTGGCGCCGCTGGTGCGGGAAGGCAAGGTGCGGGTGACGCAGACCAGTGTCGGCGTCAATGTGGAAATCAACGCCAATGTCCTATTTGCACCGGGAGACGCCAAGGTCAGCAAGGAATCGGAAGAAACCCTGATCGCCATCGCCAAGGTGCTGAAGAACGACGATCATGCCATCCAGATCGAGGGGCACACCGACAATACGCTGATCAACACCAGCGCATTTCCTTCCAATTGGGAGTTGTCCGCGGTGCGCGCCAGTACGGTGGCGCGCCTGTTTGGCAATCAGGGCATTGCAGAGATTCGCCTGACGGCAGTCGGGCATGGCTCGAACAAGCCGGTGGCATCCAACGACACGCCGGAAGGCCGCCTGCGCAACCGCCGCGTCGACGTCATGATCCTGTCGCGCCTGGCGGAGCAGGCCACCGAAGTGCCGTTTGCGGATGCGACCGCAAAGAGTCTACCTTGATTCAAACCTGCCGCCATACGAAAAAAAAGCCCGATCAATGATCGGGCTTTTCGGATCTGATATCGAGAAATCAGAGCGCTAGCCGATGCCGAGCGGGCGGCCGGAAGTGCGCAAATTCGATTGTCCGTCCGGACCGTAGAAAGTACCGTTGGTTCGGCCTTGCAGGATATTCAGGGCATTTTGATTGATTGCCATTTGCTTGCCGATCAGCAAACCATTCAGGCGATTAAGTTCGCGGGCCGATTGGGCGAGGGCGAACAAGTCTTCCCAAATCTGTTTGTCTTCGACGGAGCCGAACTGCCCCACCCATGATTGCATGCCGTTTTCGCTGGCGGTAAATCCCGCAGCGGCCAACAACTTGTGGCGTTGATCGGCCAAAGCGGCCATTTCGGCAACAATGTTGGCTTTGTCGGTAATGATTTCGGGAATCTTGTCCGCATCGCCATTGCCGCTGAGCAAATCCTGCTCGTGCTGCAACGCCGCCACCAAGCGTGAGGTCACCCGCTTTTCATCAGCAAGGGTATGGGACGGCAGCGGCGAAGAAGTACTTGTCATTGCATTAATTTTTGCGTGAACCAATCAAATCCTTGACCGTATCGAGCAGGCCGCTGGCGACTTTTTCAGGATCGACCTGGAAAGTACCGTTGGCGATTGCCGCCTTGATTTCTGCGACTTTCTTGGCGTCGAAGCTGCCGCCGCTAGCGTTGGCTTTCACTCCCAGCGACTGGTATTGTGAAGACAACTGGACATTGGCGGCGCTCTCGCCAGGGCTTGCGCTGTCGGTTTTGCTTGCGCCGGTGTTCGTCGAGCGCGCCTGAGGCTGCGTTATCTCTGGTAAACCGGTGCTCTTTTTGAGTGCGTCATTAACGTTCACGGCATCATCCTTAAGGGGTTAGGGCTCGGCGACCCGCCTGTTGCCTAGATTATCGGCCATTTCCCCGCAAACTTTAATAACTTTTCACACTCGACAGAAGGTTTCTCTTCAGTAATTTATTTCCACAATCCCGCCTGCTTTGGCGATGCCGCTGACGACCTGTCCAGTCGGCGTTTTGGCCTGCGCCATCTGGCCTTCGCTGGCGTTGGTCATGGCGCGGCCTTCGGTGGTGATCTGGAAGCCGGGGCCGGTGGAAACGACGCGTACGGCCTGGCCTTGCTGCACCACACGGTTGCTGCGCAGCGCATCCTGGCGCAACGGGGCACCCGCCGCCAGCGACATATTGGCGATGCGGCCGATGGCTTGAGATTCTTCGGTGACGATGCCGTTAGGCAAATTGGAGAGATCGCCCTTGACGTGGGTAATGTCGTTCGGTCCGATGACCTGGCCTTGTGCCAGCGGCGTCGACGTGACGATATAGTCGGCAATCACCTGGACGGTGGCGCGTACGTAGACTGTCCACGGCGCAGGCGCAGTGCACTTGATGCCGATGGTGGTTTTCCCCCACAGGCGTCCGCCGTTGGGCATGAAGGCTTGCGGAGATGGGCAGGCGGCAAGGTTGAGGCGATTGTCGACCGGCTCAACGGCGATATTGACGGTGCCGGACAGCCCGGTCGTCTGAATCTTCATGAATTGCTCGGCGATTTTTTGTAGCGCCGCCAAGTCCTGGCGCGGCGGAGCGGCGGTAGGATCGGTCGTTTGCGCCAGCGCGGAAAGCCCGAATATGGGCAGAAGCAGCAGAAGCGCTTTCAGGAATGATTTCATAATTGAAACTTTTTAAACCGAGGAGCCGGAGGCCGAGCCATCGTGTCAGCAATACTACCGGCGGCAGCCTTTGTCAAAAGGTCGAACAAGGCACAGTTTTCTCTCTTTCTCGGGCATTAGAGTTTCAGGTAGGGCCTTATGATCCAATGGTATGTAAGTCCCATTATTGGCGTAATGCGTACTTTTTGAAGGTGCGTCAGGAGGATTCGATGGTCGCAAAACTGGATGATTATCTGCGGTTTAACGAGACGGCGCTGAATTTGCGCGCCCAGCGCCAGCAATTGCTGGCGTCCAATATTGCCAATGCCGATACGCCGAATTATAAGGCGCGCGACATTGATTTCGCCAAGACGCTGCAAGGCGCCATGCAAGGCAAGTCGACAACGGTGCCGCCGGTCGAGCTGGCGCGTACTTCGCCGGGACATATTGCCGGCAAGGCCAGCGGCGAAGAGGGCATCGGCGGTTCACCGTTGCTGTATCGTACCGTGACCCAGGGCAGCGTGGATGGCAATACTGTCGACATGGATGTCGAGCGCAACCAGTTCACCGACAACGCCGTGCGTTATGAGGCCGGTGTCACTGCAGTCAATGCGCAGATCAAAGGTCTGCTCGCCGCCATCCAACCAGGCTGATCATCATGTCCCTTTCCAATATCTTCAATGTCGCCGGTTCGGCCATGAGCGCGCAATCGCAGCGTCTCAATACCGTGGCCAGCAACATCGCCAACGCCGACAGCGCAACCAGCCCCAATGGCCAGCCGTACAAGGCCAAGCAGGTAGTGTTCAAGGCTGTCCCGTTCGGCAACATCGAAAACAGCGGCGTGCAGGTCAGCCAGGTGGTCGAGGATCAGGCGCCGCCCAAGCTGGTGTACGACCCCAAGCATCCGCTCGCGGACAACAATGGTTATGTCGCCATGCCCAACGTGAATCCGGTAGAGGAGATGGTCAACATGATCTCCGCATCGCGCTCGTACCAGACTAACGTCGAGACGATGAACACCGCCAAGAATATGCTGGTAAAAACCCTCACCATCGGTCAATAAGGAAGATCCTCATCATGACTACCGTTTCTAACGACCTGCTGTCCACAATGAATGGAACGTCGAGCTCGACGTCCAACACTTCCAGTCTGAACGACAACAGCCCGGAAGCGATCCAGAATCGTTTTCTCAAGCTGCTGACCGTGCAGATGCAAAATCAGGATCCGACCAACCCGATGGACAACTCGCAACTGACTACCCAGTTGGCCCAGTTGTCGACCGTGTCGGGCATCAGTCAGTTGAACACCACGCTGGCGTCGCTGATGACGGACTATCAGTCGGCGCAGTCGCTGCAATCGGCCAACATGATCGGCCACAGCGTTCTGGCTCCGGGAAACAACCTCACATTGACGTCCGACACTGTCAAGAACGAAGATGGCACGTCGACGACTTCGCAAAAAGCCGTGTTCGGTTTGCAACTTGCCAGCAACGCAGACAGCATCAAGGTCACCATTCGCGATTCGACCGGCGCCGTGGTGCGCAAGCTTGATCTGGGCGCTCAGGCTGCCGGCACCGTGCCGGTGATCTGGGATGGCACTAACGACGCGGGCACCAAGGCGGCGGACGGCCAGTACACTTTCGACGTTTCCGCCACCAGCGGCGGCGCTGCGGTGACTGCAACCGCGCTGGCTTTCGGTACGGTCGCCAGCGTCACGACCGGTACCGACGGCGTCAAACTGAATGTATCGAACATCGGCACCATCAAGGTTTCCGATGTCGTCCAAATCCTCTAATAATCCACTGACGGCTTTCAGCACAAGGAGAATCAAATGAGTTTTCAACAAGGCCTGAGCGGTCTGAACGGCGCAGCGAAAAGCCTGGATGTCATCGGCAATAACGTCGCCAATGCCAGTACAGTGGGTTTCAAATCGGCTCAGGCGCAGTTTGCCGACATGTACGCCAACTCGATGAACCGTTCCGGCAATTCTCCGGTCGGCATCGGTGTCACCGTCGCCAACGTGCAGCAGGCATTCACCCAGGGCAATGTCACCACGACCAACAATCCGCTGGATATCGCCATCAACGGCGACGGCTTCTTCCGCATGCAGAGCAGCCTGACCGATGCGTCGCCGATGTATGGCCGCAACGGCCAGTTCCAGTTGAACAAGGATGGCTACATCATCAATCCCAGCGAGAATGGCGCCTATCTGACAGGTTGGCTGGGTACCGTCACCGGCGGCGATCCGGTGCCGCTGAAGATCGATACATCGAATATTCCGGCGACACCGACAACGGCCGTGACTTCCGTACTGAATCTGGACTCGCGGATGACGGTGCCGACGGTGACGCCGTTCGACCTTACCAATTCGGACAGCTATAACAGCACCACTGGTGTTACCGTCTACGACAGCCTGGGTAATTCCTATAACGTGCAAACGTATTATGTGAAAAAAGCGACGCCGGCAACCGCTGGCGATACGGATTGGGATATCTATACGGCCATTGACGGCACTGTCGTCGACGGCGGCGCTGCTGCCGGTATTCAGCCGGTCGGCACATTGGAGTTTACCAATACCGGTGTTCTCGACCCGGCTACGACGCAACCGGCGGTGACATTGACTACAGCCCAGCTTTTGCCTTTTGCCAAGCCGGGTGCAGTGTTTCCTTCGCCGATTACCATTAACTACACCGGCACAACCCAGACCGGTCAGGCGTTCACACCGATCAAACTGACCCAAGACGGCAAAGCCCCGGGCGTGCTGTCGAGCTTCTCGATCGGCAAGGACGGCAAGATCACCGGCAGCTATTCCAACGGCGACACCAAGACCTTGGGGCAGGTGGTGATGGTGAATTTTGCCAATCCGAACGGCCTGCAACCTTTGGGCAATAATCTGTACACCGCGTCTGCAGACGCAGGCGAACCGTTGGTCGGCACACCGACCACAGGTCAGTTTGGTGTCCTGCAAGCGCGTGCAGTGGAAGATTCTAACGTCGATCTGACCACCGAACTGGTGAATATGATCGTGGCGCAGCGCGTTTATCAGGCTAACTCGCAGACCATCAAGGTGCAGGATACCGTCCTGCAAACGCTGGTCAGCTTGCGTTAAGTTTGACGCTACAGAGCCTGAATTGAGCAGGAAGGCGTGCGGCAGCGATGTCGCACGCATACAGAGAGGTAACTATGGATCGTGTGATTTACACCGCCATGTCCGGCGCCAAGCACACATTGGAGCAGCAGGCCAACACCAGCAACAACCTGGCGAATGCGACCACGACCGGCTTCCGTTCGCAACTCAACACCTTCCGCGCGGTGCCGGTGGTTGGCGAAGGGCTGGCGACGCGCACGTTTGTGGTCGATTCGACGGCGGGCACCGATTTCTCGCTCGGACCGGTTCAGGATACCGGCCGTGCGCTGGATGTCGCGGTGCAAGGGCAGGGATGGCTCGCTGTGCAGACCCCCGATGGCGGCGAGGCGTATACGCGCAACGGCAGCTTCAAGTTGAGCGAAAACGGCATCCTGCAAACGCAGAGTGGCCTGAACGTTGTTGGCGATGGCGGCCCCATCAGCATTCCTCCCGATGTGACCGTGGCGATCGCACCGGATGGCACGGTATCGTCGATTCCTACCACGGGGACGCCGAATGCAGTGAACATACTTGGCCGCATCAAGCTGGTCAATCCCGATGAGAAAGCGCTCAAGCGCGGGGACGACGGCCTGTTCCGCATGACCGCCGGCGCGCAGGCGCCGCCCGACGCCAATGTCCGCCTGGTCGGCGGCGCGCTGGAAGGCAGTAACGTGAACGTAGTTGAATCCATGGTCAACATGATCAACCTGGCACGCCAATTCGACCTGAACATGAAGGTGGTCACGACTGCCCAAAGTGATGCAGACAAAGCTACGCAAATTCTGTCGTTGTCCTGAAGTTAAACCTGAAGTTCAGGTACTGGAGAAAAAATGATTCGTTCCCTGTGGATTTCCAAAACCGGTCTCGATGCGCAACAAACGCAACTGGACGTGATTTCCAATAACCTGGCCAACGTCAGCACCAACGGTTTCAAGCGTTCGCGCGCCGTGTTCGAAGACCTGATGTACCAGACTATCCGCCAGCCCGGCGCGCAGTCGTCGCAACAGACGCAATTGCCGTCCGGCCTGCAGATCGGCACCGGCGTGCGTCCGGTGGCGACTGAGCGTATCCACACGCAAGGCAATGTCAACCAGACCAACAATGACAAGGACGTCGCCATTCAGGGCGCCGGTTTTTTCCAGGTCCTGATGCCGGACGGCACTACGCAGTACACGCGTGACGGTTCTTTCCAGAGCGACAGCCAGGGACAACTGGTGACGTCCAGCGGTTACGTGGTTCAGCCGCCGATTACGTTGCCAGCCAACATGACCAAGCTGACCATCGGTCGTGACGGCACGGTCTCGATCACGCAGGCAGGTTCGGCCGCCACGACGCAGATCGGCACGCTGCAGATCGCTACCTTCGTCAATCCGGCCGGCCTGGAAAGCAAAGGTGAAAACCTTTACGCTGAGACGGCCGCCTCCGGCACGCCTGCTCCCAACACCCCGGGAACCAATGGCGCCGGCGCATTGTGGCAAGGTTATGTCGAGACCTCGAACGTCAACGTCGTGGAAGAAATGGTCAATATGATTCAGACACAGCGCGCCTACGAGATCAACAGCAAGGCGATTACCACATCCGATCAGATGCTGGCGAAGCTGTCGCAGATGTAATGTTTTTGTTGCTTTTGTTTTGATGAAATGGAATGAGGCAAACATGAAAAGCCTGATGAAACGTGCCGCCATCGTCGGGATATTCGCTCTTGCCGGATGCAATACGGTGCCGGAATCGATCGTCAAGTTGCCGTTGACGGCGAAGCCGCAGCCGGCAGCCTATGCGCCGGCCACCAATGGAGCAATCTTCCAGTCGGCGGTGTATCGTCCGTTGCTGGAGGATCGTCGCGCGCGCCTGGTGGGAGATACCCTTACTATTACCATCAATGAGAAGACCAGCGCCGCCAAGTCCGCCGGCAGCTCCGGCAGCAAGACCGGCACTGTTGCGACCACCGCGCCGAGCCTGTTCGGAACGTCGATCAAGGAGCTGGCTGCGAATGGCTCGTCAAGCAACAAATTTGAAGACAAGGGCGCCACGACGTCGAGCAACACGTTTACCGGCACCATCGGCGTGACGGTGATCGAAGTCCTGCCCAACGGGAATATGATCGTTAGTGGCGAAAAACAGGTCTCGCTCGACAAGGGCGTGGAATATGTGCGCTTCTCCGGTACCGTCAGCCCTGACAACATCGCTACCGGCAATACTGTTTCATCGACGTTAGTCGCCGACGCCAAAGTGGAATACCGAACCAACACACGTATCGACATGGCGGAGTTCATGTCGTCCTTGGGGCGTTTTTTCTATAGCGTCGCGCCGTTTTAACCAGAAAGTTGCATCATGAATCTCCGTCCCTCATTGCTGGGTTTGCGCCGTTCGGTGTCGTTGTTGCTGGCTTGCGCATGCCTGTTGAGCGCTGGCGCAAGCTACGCCGAGCGTCTCAAGGATCTTGCCAGCATACAGGGCGTACGGCAGAACCAATTGGTCGGTTACGGCCTTGCTGTCGGTCTGGATGGCAGCGGCGACCAGACCACGCAAACGCCATTCACCGTGCAAAGCGTCATCAGCATGTTGCAGCAACTGGGCGTAAACCTGCCCAGCAATACCACCAGCAACATGCAGTTGAAGAACGTGGCGGCCGTGATGGTGACAGCTTCGTTGCCAGCCTTTGCGCAACCGGGACAATTGCTTGACGTGACCGTTTCGTCAATCGGCAATGCCAAGAGCATCCGCGGCGGCACACTGCTGATGGCGCCGTTGAAAGGCGCCGACGGCCAGATTTATGCCATCGCCCAGGGCAATATCGTGGTCGGCGGCGCCGGCGCTTCGGCAGCCGGCAGTAGCACCACCATCAATCAATTGAGCGCGGGCCGCATTTCCGGCGGCGCCACGGTGGAACGATCGGTGCCTTCGGCACTGGGCCAGGGCGAGATGATCAATCTCGAGTTGAACGACAATGACTTCTCGACCGCCAGTCGCGTGGTGGAAGCCATCAACAAACGTTTCGGTTATGAAACCGCCGTCGCACAGGACGGCCGTGTGATTCGCGTGCGTGCGCCGATCGGCAGCGGCGAGCGCGTGTCGTTTCTCGGCGCGCTTGAAAACATCGATGTCATCCCGGGCAAGCTGCAAGCCAAAGTCATCCTCAATGCCCGTACCGGTTCGGTGGTCATGAACCAGTCAGTGACGCTGGAGACCTGCGCCGTGTCGCATGGCAATCTGTCGGTTGTGATCAATGCGGAGAACAGCGTCAGTCAGCCGGGTGCCTTGTCGGGCGGCCAGACGGCGGCCAACCAGAATGCACAGATTTCAATCAACTCGACGCCTGGGAAGGTCATGTACCTGAAGGGAGGCGCTTCGCTGGCAGATGTGGTCAAGGCGCTCAACGCCATCGGTGCAACGCCGCAGGACTTGCTGGCCATCCTGCAAGCCATGAAAGCGGCGGGTTCTTTGCGCGCCGAGCTGGAAGTCATCTAAACAGGGCAGAACATGATCAACAATATCAAGCCGGGTAATCCGACTGAAAGCCTCGCTGCCGACGCCAACAGTCTGAATGGCCTGCGTTCCGCCGCATCCCAGCAATCGCCTGAAGCGCTCAAAGGCGCCGCCAAGCAGTTCGAAGCTTTATTCCTGAACATGATGCTGAAAAGCATGCGCGACGCCACGCCGCAGGACGGTCCGTTCGACAGCCAGCAGACCAAGATGTTCACCAGCATGCTGGATCAGCAGTTGAGCCAGAATATGGCGCAGCGCGGTGTCGGCCTTGCCGACATGCTGGTGCGCCAGTTGTCCAGCAGTCTCAACAAGCCGTTGCCGGCCGACGATGACGGCGCGTCCCCGCTGCCGCTGGATATTCCACTGGCCAACGGCCTGAGCGACCTCGACAAGGCCAAGCTGGTTCAGGGGCTGGCCAATAGCACCGACGACAGCGCTTCGCGAGGCGGCAACAAGCGCAAGGGCGGGCAGCAGCGGCCGGCGCACATCGAAGCATTCCAGAATCGTTTGCAGGCCGATGCCGAAGCGGCGAGCCAGGTTACCGGTATTCCGGCCAAGTTCATGCTGGCGCAAGCTGCGCTCGAAACCGGTTGGGGCAAGAAGGAAATCCGCGCCCGGGACGGCAGTTCCGCGCACAATCTGTTCGGCATCAAGGCAACAGGGAACTGGACCGGCAAGGTGGTCGAGGCGACCACGATCGAATACGTCAATGGCGTAGCGCAACGCAAGGTGGAGAAATTCCGCGCTTATGCTTCTTATTCGGAAGCTTTCCAGGATTACGCCAAGCTGCTGCGCAGCAACCCGCGCTACGAAAAAGTGTTGGCCAACGCGCAAGACGCGCATGGTTTCGCCTACGGTTTGCAACGCGCGGGCTATGCCACCGACCCGCACTATGCGGAAAAACTATCGCGCATCATTCGGCAATCGCTGTCCGCCTGATCTTCGGCATAGTTGGTTTTTCAGACATGTTTCAGGCGTTGCGTGCTTTCCCATTCATTGGTGACAGGTCCTAAAGTTTCTCTGCAGGATGCCGTTCACTAGGATATTCCGTTAAAGAACAGATAGCATGGCAACCAATATCTTCAGTATCGGGCAAAGTGCACTTGCTGCCGCTCAGGCGGCACAGGCAACGACTAGCCATAATATTTCCAATGCGACAACGCCTGGTTATAACCGCCAGGTGGTGGTGCAAAGCACGGCCGGCGGCATCAACTACGGCTATGGTTTTGTCGGACAGGGTACGCAGGTCGCGGAAATCAAGCGGGTCTATAACGATTTCCTGAACAAGCAGGTCTTGGCGTCGCAGACGACGACGAGTTCGCTGGATTCCTACCTGTCGCAGATCAGCCAACTGAATAATCTGGTTGCCGACACCTCCGCCGGCTTGTCGCCTGCGCTGCAAGGTTTTTTCACCGCCATGCAAAACCTGGCGTCGACGCCGAACAACGATGCCGCACGCCAGGCCGTCCTGTCGGCAGGTCAGACGTTGTCTGCGCGTTTTCAAAGCTTGAACGACCAGATGGCGCAAAGCCGCAACAACGTCAACAGCCAGATTACCTCCAGCGTCGATACGATCAATTCTTACGCGACGCAGATCCAGGAGCTGAACTCGGCGATTCTGAAGGTGTCAGGCGCCAGCGGCGTCGCGCCTAACGATCTGTTGGACCAGCGTGACCAGGCTATTGCCAATTTGAACAAGATCGTCAAGGTAACGACGCTGCCGCAGGACAATGGCTCGCTGAGCGTTTTTATCGGCAACGGCCAGCCTCTGGTGATGGGCGATCAGGTTTCCCAACTGGTGGCGACGCCGTCGCCAGATGATCCTACACGTTTGCAGGTTTCGATGAAGACCAGCAGCGGCGCCACGATCTCGTTGCCGGACAAGGCATTCAGCGGCGGCAGTCTGGGCGGGATTTTGCAATATCGCACCGAAACTCTGGACGTCGCGCAGAATACCTTGGGTCGCGTGGCAATTGTGCTGGCCAGCACTTTCAATGCTCAGCATGAACTGGGGCAAGACCAGAACGGCGCTCTGGGAACGGCTTTCTTCAATGTGCCCACGCCGGGCGTTTTTCCCAGCGCGACTAACCACACTGCGGCACCGGCCGCCACATTGGCGGCATCGATCACCAATACGTCCCAACTGACGGTCAGCGACTACAAGCTCGATTTCGACGGCACCAACTATACGGTGACGCGTCTGTCGGACAATACCAAGACTACTTTCGCGACCATGCCGGCGGCTGGCGTGACTGTGGACGGCGTGACGTTCAACGCTGCCAACATGGCGGCCAACGACAGTTTCACAGTCAAGCCGACCATCAATGGCGCGGGCGGCATCAGCGTGGCAATCACCAATACCCAGAAGATTGCTGCAGCAACCCCGATTGTGACATCGAGCAATGCCGTCACCGACATGGGTTTGGTGACGACCGGCAATACCGGCACTGGCGTGGTGACTTCCGCGACTGTCGACAAGTCGGTGTTCACGCCGAATTCGACGCAGACTTACACTTATAACTCCGGTACGACGTCATTGGCATTGGTGCCTCCGGCCGCAGTCACTGTGACCACGACGGCAGGCGTGACGACTACCTATACGGCCGGCGCGCCGGTTCCGTATTCTGCCGGCGCTACCATCAGCAGCGGCGGCGTGAGTTTCGTGCTGAGCGGTGCACCGGCGAACGGCGATACATTCGCATTCTCGCCGAAGCCGGCCAACACCGGAACAGGAGCTATTTCACCCGGGACCATCGACACCAACTATGCCGGATCGCCGCTTGCTGCCGGCACCAAATTAAGCTTCACTTTCGACAGCGGTACCGGGCAATTGGTGCCATCCCCTGCGTTGGGATCGGCGGCGATGGGCACGGTGACGGTTACGGATGCCAGCGGCAATAACGTTGCGGTGACGCCGCCGAATTTGCCTTTCGGCCCAGGCTATAGCTACACTACCTCCACCGGCATCAACTTCAAGATTACCGGACAGCCGGTCAACGGTGACCAGTTCTACGTCTCGCCCAATACCGACGGCGTCAGCGACAACCGCAATGCGCAGGCGCTCAATGCCTTGCAGACGACCAATACGATCGGTAATACCTCATATCAGGGATCGTATTCGCAACTGGTCAGCATGATCGGCAACAAGACCAATGAGATCGATGTCACCAACAAGGCGGAGAATGCCCGTCTGACATCGATTCAGCAGGAGCAGCAGGCCGAATCCGGGGTGAACCAGGATGAGGAATTGGCGAACATGATCAAGAATCAGACAGCCTACCAGGCTGCGGCAAAAATCATCCAGGCGGCCAGCGACATGCTGAATGTCTTGTTCACTCTTGGCGGCTAGTTTTAAGGAAGATCAAAATGCGCATTAGTACAAGCATGCTCTACCAGTTGAGCAGCAACGAATTGACCGGCATGCAGAGCTCGATTCTGAAGCTGCAGCAGCAGGTCAACCAGAACCAGACAGTGTTGTTGCCGTCGGACGATGCGGTGTCTGCGGCGCGTGCGCTGGATTTGTCTCAGACCCAGGCGCTCAACACACAATACAAGACAAATCGCGATAATGCGGACAGTTCCTTGTCTCAGGTCGGCGCAGCGCTGACCAGCGTTACCGACATGCTGACGAAGATCAAGTCGGACATGATCTCCGCAGGCAATGCTTCTTATACCAATGCCGAGCGCGCCAATCTGGCGACCGAGTTGAAGGGTAATCTGAAAGAGATGCTCGGTTTCGCCAATGCCAAGGATGGTTTGGGAAACTATCTGTTCTCCGGTTTCAAGAGTACCACCCAGCCGTTCGACTACGATAGCATGGGCAATATCGTTTATAACGGTGACCAGGGACAACAGACATTGCAGGTGGACTCCTCTCGTAACATGGAAATCAGCGTGTCCGGCCAGGCAGTCTTTCAGGGCAATGGCCAGAACGTCTTTAAGAACATGCAAGACCTGATCACCTTGTTGTCGGTGCCGGTCACAGAGACAGCGAATAATGCAGATGTTCAGGCTGCCAATACGTTTGAATATCCTACAGGGTCGGGACAGTTTCCCATCCAGGCATACAAGACTGCACAAGCGGCTCTTGACGCTGCCCAGCCTACAGACCCTAACTACGCGACTTTGTTGACCCAGGCGGCCAACGCCAAGCTGACTTCCGACAAGGCGGATGCTGCGCGTACTCCGATTCCAGGCAGTCAGGCGGCGTTGACGCGTGGATTAAATGCCTTGGGCGCCGACATCGATGTCCAGATGAACAGTGTCGGTGCTGCCTCCGCCTCGGTGGGCGCGCGCCAGTCCGAGATCGATAATCTCAATGCCGCTGGCTCCGTCAAGGACGAGCAATACACGCAGACCGCCAACGATCTGCTCGGTCGCAATCCTGCGGATCTGGCGGCATCCATCAGCGCGTTGTCCCTGCAGCAGACTTACCTGCAAGCTGCACAGAAATCGTTCGTCACCACCAGCAGCCTGACGCTGTTGAATTACCTGAAGTAATTCTTCTGCCGGGCGAACGGACGTTTGCCCGGCGTCTCTTCTCTTGACGAGGCCAATGCGTGCTTCGTATCTTGTTCTTATTCCTCAATTGTATGAAATTCTCGCGCCCCGGCTGTAAACCCGGATTGCCGGTCAGGACGAACGCATCCTGCGTCAGCGCTTGGGCATGGGCGGAATGGTTGCCATGCCGCCGAGCATGCGGACCGTTTCGATGGTCTCGTTGAGGAAGTGCTGGAGCGGCGTCAGCATATAGGGCAGGCAGATGGCGAGCAGCACGAAGCCAGCCACCATCGTGATGGGAAAACCGATGCCGAACAGGTTCAGTTGCGGCGCCGCACGCGTCAGAATGCCCAGGGCCATATTGGTGATCAATAACGCCACCACGATCGGCAGCGACAATTGCAATCCCATGCTGAAGATGCGCGCACCCGAGATCGCAATGTAATGGAAGCCCTCGGCGGTCACCGGCGCGGCCGTGATCGGCAGGGTATTGAAGCTATCGGCCATGACGGCGACCAGGATCAGGTGGCCGTTGATGCTCAGGAAGACCAGCGTGGCCAGCAGCGAAAGCATCTGGCTGATGGCGGAGCTGCGGCCCTGGGATTGGGGGTCGAAGAACACCGCGAAGCCGAGACCCATGGTGGAGCTGATCATGTCCCCGGCCATTTCGACGGCGGAAAACACCACGCGGACGGCAAAACCCATTGCCGCGCCGATGATGAATTGCTGCATCAGGATCATCAGTCCGGTCATCGACATCGGATCCAGCGCCGGCGGCACCGGTACGCCAGGAGCGATGGCGATGGATATGGCGACGCCCAGCAGCAGTTTTACCAGCATCGGCACACTGGCGTTGCCGAACGGCGGCGCGATCGAAAGCAAGCCCAGAATGCGGGTCAGCGGCCAAAGGAAGGAAGCTACCCAGATATAAAGCTGGGCGCTGGTGACATTGATCATGGCATGCCGGGTGGCAAAAGCGTGGAAATCCTGCCGGCGTTACTGCACCATCGCAGGAATGCCGGTGAACATCAGCCGCATGTAATCCAGCATGACGCCGATCATCCACGGACCGGCGATGATCAGCGCGAGGAATACCCCGACGAGTTTCGGGATGAACGTCAGCGTGGCTTCGTTGATTTGCGTCGCCGCCTGGAAAATACTGACCACCAGGCCGATTATCAGCGCGGTAAACAACATCGGCGCAGCGATCATCAGGGTGACTTCCATGGCATGGCGGCCAAGGGTCATTACGCTCTCAGGAGTCATGGCGGTACCTTAATAAAAACTCTCGGCCAGCGAGCCGATCAGCAACTGCCAACCGTCCACCAGCACGAACAGCATCAGCTTGAAGGGCAGCGAGACGATGGCGGGCGACATCATCATCATACCCATCGACATCAGGATACTGGCGACCACCATATCGATGATCAGGAAAGGAATGAAAATGGCGAAACTGATCTGGAAGGCGGTCTTGAGCTCGCTGGTGACGAACGCCGGGATCAGCAAGCGCAGCGGCACGTCTTCCGGGCCTTGCAGGTCGGGACCATGCGACAGTTTGACGTACAGCGCCAGATCGGACTGGCGCGTCTGCTTGAGCATGAATTCCTTGAGCGGCACGGCGCCTTTTTCCATCGCGTCGATCATGGAAATCTTGTTGTCGGCAAAGGGCAGGTAGGCGTCAGCGTAAATCTTGTCGAATACCGGTCCCATGACAAACAGCGTCAGGAACAGCGAAAGACCGACCAGCACCTGGGTCGGCGGCGTCGATTGCGTACCCAGCGCCTGGCGCAGCAGCGACAGCACGATGACGATGCGGGTGAAACAGGTCATCATCAACAGCGCGGCGGGAATGAAGGACAGGGACGTGAGCAGCAGCATCGTCTGGATGCTGAGGTTGTAGGTTTGTCCGCCGCCCGGTGTCGGCGTGCTGGTGAATGCCGGCAATCCCTGCTGTGCAGCCGCCGCCAGCGGCAGGCAGAGGAGGAAAACCGGCAGCAGGCGTAGCCAGCGATGCGGGCGCGCCGATGAGGTTCTAACTGCTGCCATTACGTTTATCGATCGTTTGTTTCAGCCAGGATGAAAAATTCGCGGATGCCGTCGATGCGGATGCAGCGACATGTTCCTGGCGCGGCATGGTCGCAAGCGTGTTGACGCGTCCCGGCGCAACGCCGATAACGATCCATTGATCGGCAACTTCGATGACCATCACGCGTTCGCGTGTGCCGACGCTGACGCCGCCGATGATTTTGGCAACCGCATTGCTGTTGGCGCCCTGAACCAGCCCGCTACGCTTGAACAACCAGGCAATGCCGGCCATCAACGCCAATACCGCGACCAAGCCCAGCAGCATGGTAAATACGCTGCCGGTGGAAGAGGGCAATGCCGGGGCAGATGCTTGTTCCGTTGCCTGTGCCGCACCGGCCACAAGTATTGCCGATAGGAAGGCGATGCAACTGCAGGATGTGCAGGTCAGGCTGAGGAGACGGCTGGGGCGGTTCATCTATTCAGTTTGCGGATACGCTCTGCAGGAGTAATGATGTCGGTCAGGCGGATACCGAACTTGTCATTGACCACCACCACTTCGCCTTGTGCGATCAGACAACCGTTGACGAGGACGTCCATCGGTTCGCCGGCCATGCCGTCAAGTTCCACCACCGAACCTTGCGCCAATTGCAGCAGGTTCTTGATGGCGATCTTGGTACGGCCCAGTTCCACTGTCAACTGGACAGGGATATCGAGGATGAAGTCGATGTCGTTGGGGGTATTCGTTTGCAGATCGGATGCGCTGAGATCCTTGAAGATGGTCGCTTCAGCCGGCTTTGCGGGAAGGCCTTCCTCTTCCGGAATATGCTTCTTCTGCGCTTCTTCCGCCTCTGTCTGTTCGGCCAACGCGGCGCCCCACGGATCGTCTTCCGCCACTGTTTGGTCAACGTTATCTTCAGCCATTCTGCTCTCCTTGAATACTTTCTGGTGTTTCGTTGTGCGTGATGGATAGCAGCTTCTCTACGCGCAGAGCGTATTGACCGTTCAGTTTGCCATAGCTGCACTCCATCACCGGAACGCCATCGACCTGCGCCGTGACCGGAGTGACGGTCTGCAGTTGGATGACGTCGCCGACTTGCATGTTCAGCAAATCGGTAAATGTGACGCGGGCGGTGCCGAAGTTGGCGATGAGTTCCACTTCGGCGGTCTGGATCTGCTGCTTCATCAGGCGGATCCAGCGTTTATCGACTTCCAGGGCTTCGCCTTGCATGCTGCTGGTAAGCTTGTCTCGTACCGGCTCGATCATCGAATAGGGCGTGCAGACGTGAATCTCGCCGCTGACCGGACCCAGTTCGATGGTAAACGAAGTCGAGACCACGACTTCATTGGGCGTGGCGATATTGGCGAATTGCGTATTCAGTTCGGAACGGATGTACTCGAACTCGATCGGATAAATCGGTTCCCAGGACTTCGAATACGTCTCGAATACGATGTCGAGCACGCGCATGATGATGCGCTGTTCGGTCGGCGTGAACTCGCGGCCTTCGATGCGGGTATGGAAACGTCCGTCGCCGCCGAACATGTTGTCCACCAGCAGGAACACGAACTGGGGATCGAACACCACCAGGCCGATGCCGCGGAAGGGTTTGATATGGACCAGGTTGAGGTTGGTCGGCACCACCAGGTTGCGGATGAATTCGCTGTACTTCGACACTTTCACCGGCCCGACCGAAATTTCGGCGGTACGGTGCAGGAAGTTGAACAGGCCGATGCGAAACAGGCGGGCAAAACGTTCGTTGATGATTTCGAGCGTCGGCATCCGGCCGCGGACGATACGCTCCTGCGTCGCAAGATTGTAATTGCGTACCGTACCGGGGGTTTCTTCGGCGCTTTTTTCCTCGTCCTCGTCCCCGGTCACCCCTCTTAGGAGTGCATCGACTTCTTCCTGCGATAGAAAGTGTTCGGCCATGATGCTACTGCTGTTGAATGACAAAAGAGGTATAGAACACGTCGGTGATCGTCGGTCCTTTGCCGCCGCCGGCAAAAGGTTCTCCCAGTTGGTCGATGATCTCGTCGGTCAGGTTGCGCTTGCCTTCGCTGGTGAGCAATTCGGACGCTTTCTTGCTCGACAATACCATCAGCAAACGGCTGCGCACTTGTGGCATGAAGACCTTAAGCGTCTCCGCAGTTTCCGCATTCGGCACTTGCAGGGTCAACGCCACTTGCAGGAACTGGTCGCCGTTTTCCTGCTGGAGGTTGACGACAAAAGGTTCGATGACAACGAATACCGGTACTTTGGAGCTTGCTTTTTCTTCAGAATGTTCTTCGTCGGCTTTCTTGGACTTTCCACCCATCAGCATGAAAGCCGCTGCGCCGCCGATCGCCAGCACTAGCACTGCGCCGATGATGATGAAGAGCATTTTCTTCGATTTCGCCGGTGGCGCCTCTGCGGCGTCCGCCCCTTTGGCTGCCGGTTTTGCTGCTTTTGTTGCCATCTATTTTTCCCTTTCGTGGATGTCTGCGGCAGATAAGAACACTATCGGCAAGAAACGGCCGATATTGAATACTGTTACCGGGACACCTGTTTTTTTATATTGAATGCTGTTCGGCTTATGCAAATGTATCTACGAGCCCTTGTCCGCCGCTGGCGGCCGGACGTGGAACGACGGCGACATGAATGTCGGCTTCATCGTTGCCGGTACGCCCGAAGCTCGACGTGCTGCCGCTGCGCGCCTGTTGTTGCTGATTCGCTGGGCCTTGCTGGTTTGGCGTGCCGGTATTGACGGTGGCCTGGCCCAGTTGGATGCCGGCCTGGTCCATCATTTCGCGCAGCTTCGGCATGGCGGCTTCGAGCGCTTGCTTGACTTCGGGCTGCGCCGTGATGAATGTCGCATCGGCTTGCTGGTTGTTGACATGCAGGACCACCTGCAATGGGCCGAGGTCCGGCGGATTCAGTGTCAGCGAAGCGCTCTGCATGCCGCCGCTGGCCATCCAGACGACTTTCTGGCCGACAGCCTGATCCCATCCTTGACTACCGACGGCGGGCGTCAGTCTTTGCACGGCCTGGCCGCTCATGGCAGCCTGCTGGCTCAGCGTCATGGCTTGCTGCAAGGCCGGAACCACTGTCGAGGCGTTCGGCTGCACTTGAGCTTCGGCCGGTTTGATGTTCGCTTCGGGAGCGACCTTGACGTTGCGGGTTGCTGCCGTTGCATCCTGCAGATCGGCTTTGGCGGATTTTGCATCGGCCGGCGTTTCAGGCAATGCCTTCTCGGCACTCGTGCGCACCGGTGTCGCAGATTTGTCCTCAGCGGCTTGTTTGTCCTGATCTTGCAGGGCTGCAAAGTCGAGCACGTTGCCCTTGCTTTTATTGTCGCCCTTGTCGTCGTTTTGCGCATCGGTCAGGCCGGTCTTGGTCTCGGCGCCGATCTGTCCAATGGGTTTTTTGCCTTTCTGGCTGGCCAGGGCGTCCATATCCTGATCGGCGGTTTTCTTCGCAACAGGTTGGACGGCCAAGTGACCCATGTTGGCGACCAGCGCCAGCATTTGCGCGGACGAGGCTGCAGCGGTCGTATCTTCCGTGTCGTCGTCGGCCTTGTCGTCGTCTTTTTTATCGTCGGACGAGGCTGTCTTGGTCGTGTCGGACTTTGTCGCCGGAGCGGACGATTCCGAGGCTGTGCTGGTCTTGGCCGGTTCGGGCGAAGTATCCTTGGCGGCTTCGCTGGGTTTACTTTGGTTGTCGGCGTTGCGATTGCTGACTTCCTTGTTCAATACCTGATTGAACGGAACTTCAGCCGTGAAGGAATCGGCTTGCGTAGCCGGGCGAGCGGCATTTTGCATGCCAGCGACGTTCAGTATCGGCAATTGAGTGTTCATCGTTTCCGCCAGTTCCTTGCTTACCGTTTGTAAAACGTGATGCGCGACGCATGTTCATCCGTCTGCTTCTGATCACGTCGATTTTCGCGCAATTGCGCAGTTTGCTTCGCCCGCGTCGCCAGTGTGTCATAAGACATCCGCTTGCGCTCGCATGCTTGCCACGCTGCGCGCGCTTCCGCGACACGTTGCTGGGCATTCCTGACCACACTTTGCTGCCCGGAAATGGCACTGTCGATCTTTTCAATGAATAACTGAAAATTGCGATAGCTCATTGCCGTCAAACCGGATGACAGGCTTTCCTGAAAACGTAAAGCATAATCATCGCGATATTGTTCCAGAATGACAAGTTTCTGCTGCGCTTCTTCGCTTGCGCGAACGGCCCGTCCCAAGCGTTTGGTCGCTTCGTCGGTCTCTTTGGTCGCCAGTTCGATCAGCGTTTCGAGTGCAGAGGTCGTAGCCATGGTAGCTTTGATTATATTTTCCGGTCCAAGCGCTCAATCACTGGAATAGAGCGGTAAGTTGCCCCAAGCTCTCGGTAACACCGGCGCGTTCGGGGATGCCCTGCTGCAAGAATGCCTCGATACGCGGTAATAGCTGGATGGCCTGGTCCAGAATCGGGTCGGTTCCGGCAGCGTAGGCGCCTACGCTGATCAGGTCGCGATTGCGTTGATATCGGGAATACAACTGTTTCAGGCGGCGCGTGTCGCGTTGGTGTTCGACCGACGTAATGCTGTGCATGGCGCGGCTGATGGATTGTTCAATGTCGATTGCCGGATAATGTCCGGCCTCCGCCAATACCCGGTTGAGCACGATATGGCCGTCGAGAATCGCACGCGCCGCATCGGCGATCGGATCCTGCTGATCGTCGCCTTCGGTCAGGACGGTATAAAAAGCGGTAATCGAGCCGCCGCCGACGTCGCCGTTGCCGGCACGTTCGACCAGCGCCGGCAGTTTGGCGAACACGGATGGTGGATAGCCCTTGGTGGCCGGCGGTTCGCCGATGGCCAGTGCGATTTCGCGTTGCGCCATGGCGTAGCGGGTCAGCGAATCCATGATCAGCAGGACATTTTTACCCTGGTCGCGAAAATATTCGGCAATGGCGGTTGCGTACGCTGCGCCTTGCAGGCGCATCAGCGGCGGGGTGTCGGCCGGAGCAGCGACCACCACCGAACGCGCCAGGCCTTCGGTGCCGAGAATCTGTTCGATGAATTCCTTGACTTCGCGGCCCCGTTCGCCGATCAGACCGACCACGATGACATCGGCGCTGGTATAGCGCGCCATCATGCCGAGCAACACGCTCTTGCCGACGCCGGAACCCGCAAACAGGCCCATGCGCTGGCCGCGTCCGACGGTCAGCATGCTGTTGATGGCGCGCACGCCGACATCCAGGATATCGACGATCGGGGCGCGTCCCAAGGGGTTGGCTGCGCGCACGCTGAGCGGCGCGGAATTTTCGGTATGCAAGGGGCCGAGATTGTCGAGCGGCCGGCCGGCGCCGTCGAGCACGCGGCCCAGCAACTCGTCGCCGACCGGCAGGCGGCGGCTATGTTCATCGGTACGGCGGATATAGGCGATCGGGCCGGTGCGCGGCGGTGGTTTGACCGGTTCCACCGGATAGACGCGCGTGCCGGGGACGATGCCTTCGACGTCGCTCTGCGGCATCAAAAAGAGGCGGTCATCCTGGAAACCAACGACTTCCGCTTCGATCAAGGTGCCATTTGGCAAGGGGACGGTGCAAGGACTTCCGACCGGCAGTTTCAGGCCGACGGCTTCCATCACCAGGCCGGCAACACGCGTGACGCGACCGGAAATCTGCGTCGGTTCGGTCATGCCGATCAGGCCGCTGCAGTTGTGCAGATAAGCCTGCCAGCGACTGAAATGAGAGGGCATCGGCGAATTCATCGTTGCACCTTGTAAATGGGAGTAGGTGCGCGCATGCGACTACTCCAGCCAGTCCAGTTGTTTGCTGAGCGATTCGGCGATGCGGCGCCAGCGTGTCTGGGTAGTGGCATCAATCTGGTTGGTGCCGGTTTCGATGCGGCAGCCGCCGCGATCCAGTTCTGGATCTTCGACGATGCGCCAGCCATGCTGGCCGAGTTCATCGCCCAGATGTTCGCGCACCAGCGCGGCGTCTTCGGGGTGCAAAAACAGCAGGGCCGGTAATTGCAGGCTGGGCAGGGAATGGATGGCAGCGGTGACGGTCGGCAGGATCAGTTCCGGCTTGACGCTGAGCGCCGTCTTGAGCATGGCTTTGCTGATATCCAATCCGAGGCTGAGCAACTCCGGCGCCATGGTTTCGCTGCTTTGCGAAACTTCCGTGCCGAACGAAACGGCGATCTGGCGCAGATGCTGGATGGTTTCGTTGACTTCGGTCTGGCCTTGTTGCAAACCGGCCATATAGCCTTCCGCGCGGCCGGCCTGCAAGCCTTGTTGCTGGCCTTCGGCATAGCCTTCCTGGCGCGCCTGCTCGCGGATGGCCTCAATTTCCTCAACGGTCAGGGCTGGCGGGGGAGGGATTTCCTCGACGACGAACTCCTCCACCGGCGGCGGAAGTTCTTCCTGCTCGTCGAAGGATGCCAATTCCCAACGTTGGTAAGGCGTCATCTGTTCTTTGGGAATGATGTTGTTTCGCGAAGCCATTTCAGATCCGGTAAAACTGGGCGACAGGCGCACTCAGCATCACGCGGCCGAACGGCACGCGCGTGATTGCGGTAGCGGCGTCAGACGAATGCATCTTCGCCCTTCGCGCCGAGTACGATCTGACCTTCGTCGGCCAGGCGGCGGACGATTTGCAGGATGGCCTTTTGCTGCGCGTCGACTTCCGAGAGACGCACAGGGCCTTTGGATTCCAGGTCTTCCTTCATCATTTCAGCCGCGCGTTGCGACATGTTGCCGAATATCTTGTCGCGCAGCGCTTGCGAGGCGCCCTTGAGGGCGACGATAAGCGATTCGGACTGAACTTCGCGCAGCAGCAACTGGATGCCTCGGCCGTCGATGTCGATGATGTTTTCGAACACGAACATTTCGTCCATGATCTTTTGCGCCATGTCTTCGTCGTAGGCGCGCAGATTGCCCATGACGGACGTTTCGTTCTCGCCCGACATGAAGTTGAGGATTTCCGCCGCGGTGCGGATACCGCCCATTTGCTGTTTCTTCAGGCTTTCGTTGCCGGTCAGCAGCTTGGTCAGGACGTCGTTCAGTTCGCGCAATGCCGTCGGCTGCACGCCATCGAGGGTGGCGATACGCAAGATGACGTCGTTGCGCAGGCGTTCGGTGAAATTGTTGAGAATATCGCAGGCGTGGTCGCGTTCGAGGTGAACCAGGATGGTCGCAATAATCTGGGGGTGTTCGTTACGGATAAGTTCAGCGACCGACTGCGCATCCATCCACTTGAGGCTTTCGATGCCGCTGGCGTCGCGCCCGCCCAGGATGCGGTTGAGCAGGGACGTGGCCTTGTCGTCGCCCAGCGCCTTGGTCAGCACGCTGCGGATGTATTCATCCGAATCGAGGCCGATCGACGAAGCCTGGCCGGTTTGCGCCAGGAAATCGTCCAGCACGCCGTTGATTTCCTCGAAGCTGATGTTTTTCAGCGTGGTCATGGCGGCGCCCAGTTTTTGCACTTCCTTGGGGCCAAGGTATTTCATGACTTCGGCAGCCTCATCCTCGCCCAGCGCAAGCATCAGGATGGCACCTTTTTGAACGCCTTCGTTACTCATTGTTCACCCATGCCTTCACAATGCTTGCGACCAGTTTAGGATCGGATTTGGCCAACAGCTTGACGGTTTCGAGATTTTGCTTGTACTCGGCGCGGGCGTCGAGTTCTGCTGCTTCGGGAGACAATTCGACGATAGCGTCGGGATTGTCCGGATCATACATGGCTGCCGCTGCAGCCGCTGCTGCTGCGGCTTCCGCTTCGGCGCGGGCCTTGGCTTCTCTTTCTTCGCGACCGGTAATCTTCCAGATGATGGGGCGCAGCACGCCGAAGTAGAGGTAGAGCAGCACGGCAGCCAGCAGGACGTATTTGCCGATTTCCTTGGCCATCTGGATCATATCCGGCTGTTTCCACAACGGCAATTCCGGTTCCAGCTCGCTGCTGAATTGGGTATTGACCACGTTGAGCGAGTCGCCGCGATCCTTATTGAAGCCCATCGCTTCCTTGACCAGATCCGAAATCTGGTTGCGCTCGGCTTCGGTCAGCGGCTTCATGACGATCTTGCCGGTCTGGTCGATTGTGCGCTTGTAATTGACGACCACCGCTACCGTCAGGCGCTTGACGCCGCCCATCGGTTGCTGAACGTAGCGGACGGTCTTATCCACTTCGTAGTTGATGGTCGCGTCTTTATGCGATGTGCCCGTACTGGTGGTCGGCTGTGTCGCGGCCTGGCCCGCTGCGCCTGCCGCTCCGGCAGCGCCGGCAACCGGCGGATTGACGATCGGCGCAGTAGCCGGCGCCGGCGGCTGGTTGGTCAGGGCGCCGGGAATACCGGATGTGCTCGAATTGCCGTTCTGCGATTCGCTGCTTTGCTTGCTGCGAACTGCGGCGGTATCAGGCGTCTGGTTCGGTTTGTAGGTTTCTGCGGCTTGCTCGCTGCGCGAGAAGTCGACATCGGCGGTCGCTTCGGCGCGGACGTTGCCGTTGCCGACAATAGGCGCGATGATGGATTCGACGCGTTTGACGATGTCTTGCTGCAGATCCTGAACGTATTTCAATTGCGTCGGATCGAGACCATTGGCTGGTTGCTTGGTGGTATCGGAAAGCAGGTTGCCATTCTGGTCGACGATGGTCACGCTTTTAGGCGATAGCTCGGGGACGCTGCTAGCGACGAGATGGACGATTGCGCTGACTTGCTGGGCATCCAGCATGCGGCCGGGGTAGAGGCTGAGAATGACCGATGCCGTCGGCTTTTGCTGGTCGCGCACAAAAACGGAGGCTTTCGGCAGGGCCAGATGCACGCGAGCCGCCTGAACGGCGGACAGCGATTGGATGGAGCGAGCCAGTTCGCCCTCAAGGGCACGCTGGAAGTTGACTTGTTCGAGGAACTGGGAGACGCCCAGCTTCTGGTTTTCCATCAGCTCGAAGCCGACATTGCCACCCTTGGGCAGGCCCTGCGCCGCCAGTTTCAGGCGGGCATCATGCACCATGGTTTCGGGCACCAGAATAGCTGTGCCGCCTTCCGAATATTTGTAGGGTACGTTCATCTGCTGCAGCGAGGCAACGATGGCGCCGCCGTCGCGGTCGGAAAAGTTGGAGAACAGGACCCGATATTCAGTCTTCTGGCTCCACATCCAGATGCCGATCATCAGCGCGACCACGGCTGCAGCCGCGACCATCAGTAGTACCCGGCGTCCTTGAGTCGATTGGGCGTAGCCGACGATTCCGCTGCGTTGCGGCCCCGAGGAACCGTTTTCACCCGGAGTTGTGCCTTCGGTGGCTGTGGTGCTGTCGCTGGTTAGCGTGCCATCGGCTGCTACCGCCATGATTTCCCCTTGCGTGTGCCGCCGAGCTTGTGGCTGTATGTGATTTGCTTCACTGCTTCCCTACCCATATAGGTTTTTTGCTTAGTGTGGATTGTCCTGCCAGAGCGGAAATTTGATCTATGGAACAGAATGGCTATTTCCCCGCTTATTGTTGCGAGTGGCAAGGGGCGGCGTGGTAATCTGCCGTTGTAGAAACGGGAATTGTGATCACAACGCGTGATTGCATATCGTTGGGTTGAATTCGAAGAGGTGCAAATTGGCAGCCAGCATGATTGACACTAGCAGAATCGAGGCGATGGTAGCGCAGTTGAAGGCTGCGGCTGCGCGTGCCCAGGGGAACGTTGCTCCTTTGGAAAGTGCCGCCGTCGGTGAAAAACCGGCCCCCCGTGTGGATTTCGCCAGTGTGTTGAAGAACTCCCTTGATGATGTCAATGCATCGCAGGAAAAGTCCAAGCAGATGTCCGAGAGTTTTGCCATGGGCAACGATAACATCAACCTGTCGGATGTCATGATTGCCATGCAGAAATCAAGTATTTCGTTCCAGACCAGCCTGCAAGTGCGCAATAAACTGGTGTCGGCTTACCGCGACATCATGACGATGCAGGTGTGACGCCTGCGGGATGTCAGCGGTGAGTCGCGGCGTCATTCATTGAATACAATAAAAAAGAGCTGCGCTGGCAGCTCTTTTTTATTGTACGAGGGAATTTTTGGCGCAGGCGAGGATACTGGTGTATTTCCCTTGCTATTTTTACATCATGCCCGAAGCTTTCGCATTCTGCTCGCGCTCGAGTTTTGTGATGAAACGCTGGATCGCAGCGAGAACTGCACGCGGCAGGTCGACAAATTCGCAGCCGAAGCGATTGACGGTCTTGCCTGACGTCAGTTTGGCTTCTTTGCAGTCGCGCACCTGCAATTTGACGGTGACAATGGTGTTGTCCGTCATTTCCAGCGAAACATCGTCATAAATGCGACCAATCGTCGTATCGAGTACTTTCTTTTCATCGGTGACGGCGACGCCGCCGGCACTGATGTTGTTGAGCAGGGTGACGATCGTGGTGAAGGTCCCGTCGGGCTGGGTGACACGGAAGGTGCAGCGCAGCGGCTTGGCAATCGGCGTGGCGATACGGAAATATTCGCGGCGTTGCAGCCGTACGAGGCTGTCCGGAATGTCGATCTTGAGCGCCGGGCGCTTCTGGAATTCGCATGACTTTGCCCTGTCGACATTGAAAGTGATGCGAATGTTGTTGTACAGGGCTTCAAAGCCGATGCGCGTACTTTGCAGGATGTTTTCGTTCAGCGTGGCGCTAGGCGCCGCATCGACGACGACACTGTTTTCGTCCTCGTCAATGTCCAGAATCGACGTAATAATGGATTCAGAGCCTCCCTTGATGAGCAGGCTCAGCAGTTGATTACGTTCCATCATGCTATTGAGCAGGGAAATGATCTCCCGGCGCGAGTGTACTCGATACGGGCTGTCGTCTTGAATCTCGTCGGTGTTTGCCATCTGTGCGTCTCAAATCAAAGGATAGAAGGGTAAGCTCGTATCCCAAAAGGGCAGGTTTTAATCTAACCCCGAATCATACATCACTGCGCTCTAATTGCATATTTTCAATACGATACAACCAGGCTAAAAGTTCAGCTACCGCCCGGTAGAGGGCGGGGGGAATTTGCTGGTCGAGGTCGACCTGCATCAGCAGCGAGACGAGCTCCTTCGATTCGTGAATAAAAACACCGCTTTCCCGCGCACGGGCAATAATGGCTTCGGCGACCAGCCCGCTTCCCTTGGCGACAACTTTGGGAGCAGCCTGAGTAGTATTGTAGGCCAAGGCTACTGCATTCTGAAGGGGGATATTAGGTTTGTTCATCCCGCTTCACAATCAGGGAATCCAAGGAGGAGCCGGCGGCGGCCATCGCCTCCGACAACATGCTGCCGTTTGCGCGCAATGCTGCGGCCGTGACGTCGCTATTGGTGCGCACCTGCATATGTATCTGCTGGCCGATCAAGCGTATTGAGGCCGAAACAGCGCCCAAATGCTCGAAATTGAAGCGCACTACGCTATGCCAGGACGGCACGCTCTCGTTTTCCTGGTCGCCGTGGTTGGGTGTGTCGGGGGCGTCCCGATTGATTTCCCATTCCATTTGCTGGCCGGGCCAGACTTCGCCGTGCCAAACGATGCGTTGCTGTTCCAAAGCGTTCAACTGGAGATTGATCAATTGACCAAGCTGGGTATTGGCGGGGTCCGTGCTGTTCAGGAAACTCGACGCGCCGGCCTGAACTTGTTGGCCAAGTTGCGCTTGCGGCTCCTTTTGCAATTCGGTCAGGGGGCGCTTGCCTTCGGCCCACGCGACTACATGGGATTCGTAGAACGCACCGCTGTACGCTACCGAATCATGCAGGGCAGTTGCCAATTGCGGTGTATTGCTTGGATTGCCGACCAGCGGGCTGCCGGGTTTGATGGCGCTTGGCAAATCGCTTTCTTCCGAGGCATGCAGGAGGGCATCGACCAGCTTGCCGGCGGAACTCAGGGATGTCTTGGTACTTTCTGGAGCGGCCTGGCCTTGATTGGCGTTTCTGGCCTCTCCTTCGTCGATCTGATTGTCGCGGCCGACGACGGTAGGAGCGCCTTGCTGGGCCGCTTTCAGCGACTGCATGTCCTTTTCCATCATGCGGCCGGCAGTGCTGAGCGATACCGAGCTGCTTTCCTCTTTTTCGGCTGCGCCTTCGGTTGCATCCAGCAAGAAGGTGGGGCGAGGCTCTTTGCCGACCATCGTCAGCACCAGCGTGTCTCCCGTGCGCGTTGCGGTCGGCAAGACCATGCGGGCGGCGGTATTGGCGATGCGTACCAGATAGGAGCCATCGTTATAGGTCGACAGCACTTTGGCCTGCAATTGCTGGCCGATGGCGATTTGCGCGAGACGACTGAAGGCTTCTTGCTTGGCGTCGGCGACAGAAACGATTGTAGTAGGCGCCTCGACGGCGGCTACGGGCTGGACGGTTGTGGCGATGTCTGCCCGCGGTATCATTTCTAGCCTCTTTGATTCATGCCGTAGGTTTTGGACAGTTTGATTTCTGTACCGGTGCTCTTGATCATTGCTGAAAGTTTCTGCAGGCCCGGACTGGTGAGGTTGCGAATATCCTTGTCGTCTTCAAGGATTTTTTTCAATATCTCGATTTTACGTTCACGACGATCATCGCTTAATGCGACGCCGGTTTCATTTTGCTTCAAGGTTTCCACATATTGTGCGCATTTCGCCTCCAACTGCGAAAGCAAGGTCCAGTCTTCCTTGCGGGCAGCAGCAAGCATCTGGTCCGTAAGCTCGGCGACCAGTTCATATAACAAGATGACTTCTGCACCGTCCATTATTGATATGCTTTCGTTGGCTGTAGAGGGGAAGACGTACTCTTGTTATCGTGTTTTATGCGGCAGCTTGCGGTTGGTTGAGCGTGGTTGGAGCGATTGCTTCCCAAGCATCTCGCAATCCGTCCAGCAATCCATGGACCTCTGTGAGTATTTCGACCGAGTTCTCGACATTGGCGGTGAACAGGCGGCGCCCCATGTATTCGTACAGTGCGTCCAGATTCATGGCGAGTTCGCCGCCGACGTTCTTGTTCAGGCTGGCGCGCAAGCCGCTTTCGATGATCAAAATCGCTTTGGTGATGGATTCGCCCTTGTTCTTGATGTCGCCGCCTTTCATATATTTTTCGCCCATGGCAATCGCTACCAGCGCGCCGTCAAACAGCATGGTGATCAACTTGTGCGGACTTGCAGCGACAACGCCGGTTTCGACACCGATATTGGCGTAGGCGTTGGCGCCGCGTTGCATGGTTCCGAACATTATATTCTCCTGTGCTCGCTCTTACCGATTAGCCGGCTTTAGGCAGGTTTGCCAGTTGCTGCGTCAGATAGCTCTGTGTCGATGCCATGCTGGCCAGCGTGACATTGAGCGCATTGAACTGGTTCGTATATTGATCCTGCATATTGCTCAGGCGAGTCTGAATGGCGGATTGGCGATCCGAATTGATTTTCAGGCTGGCTTGCAGACCCTTGGTCTTGGTATCGATGATACCCCCATCGGCCAAGAAACCGGTCACTAGATTTTTCAAATTGACGAGAATACCATTGGTGCCCGTCGTATTGAGCGAGCCGTCCGAATTTGTGCCGGCGGTCGAAGAAAACAGGTTGGCAACGCCTGCAAAGTTGTTGGTGGTCGCCGTGGTCAGTTTTGTCGAATCCAGCGCAAGCGTGCCGTCTTTCTGGAAGCTGATGCCGATGTCGGACAGGCTGCTGATGCCGTTGCCACCGGCAACATTGGCGAACAATGCGCTACGCAACTGGGTCATGATGCTCTGCACTGACGATTCGCTCGCCAGGGGAGAGGAGGTGCCGGCAGCGCCAAGTGTGGTCGACGGCGTTTGTTGCGTCATGCCGGCGATGGACTTGGCCAAAGCGTTGTAGGCCGAAACGAAAGTGCTTGCCGTTGTTGCAACGCCGCTGGTGTCATTGGCAATGTTCAGCGTGATGTTGTCGGAGGCGGTGGTGACCTTGGACAAATTCAGCGTCACGCCCGAAATGGCATTGGTGACTTTGTTGGTCGGGCTTGTCACAGCGACGCCGTCAATATTCAATTTGGCATCCTGGGCGGCTTGCAACTGGCCCATCGTACTGCCGGAGAGCGTGGCAAAGTCACCAGTGCCGGTCAGCGACACCGGGCTGGTGGCGCCGGTGCCGGAAGGCGTCAGCACCAGATGGTCCTGGGTGCCGTCATTGGTGATGCTTGCCGTGACGCCGGCGTTGGCCGTATTGATAGCGTCGCGGATGTTTTGCATCGTTGCGGAGCCGCTCAACGAAATGGTGGTGTTCGTACCGCCGACATTCAGCGTCAATCCTCCGGTACTCGTATCGAAGGTCTGTCCCGTCGCCACGCCTGCGGAAGTGATCTTGCCACTAGGGTCGAAGTTCAGAGAGGAGTAGCTGCCCGTGCCGGTAACGCGAATCGAATTGCTGGCGCCACTGTCCTTGGCGACAAGCACCAGATGGGAGGCCGTGCCGTCGCTGACGATGGTCGCGTTGACGCCTGCAGTGCTGGCATTGATTGCATCGCGTACGCCAGCCAAGGTGTTAGTGGTTGGCTTGATGATCGTGGTAGAGCCGTTGCCTGTCTTGATGGCAAGCAGCCCGTTATCAAATGTCGTGCCGTCGGCAAAGCCGACGGACGTGATTTTTTGCGCCTGCGCCAATTGGGAAACCGACACGGTGTAGCTGCCGGAAGCGGCAACCGTTGAATCACGCGGCGCCTGGGTCTGCGTCATTGTGCTGGGGGTCGAGCTGGACGGATCGTATGCCAGCGAGGACAGGCTATTGTTGGCTTGTACCTTGATGGTGTTGGCTGTGCCGCCCGTGTTGGACTCCAGCACGAGGTGATCGCCCGTGCCGTCCGTGACGATGCTCGCGGTCACACCGGCTTTGGATGCATTGATGGTGTCGCGCAGGCCGGACAGTGTCGAATTGGCTTGCAGCGTAATGAAAGTCGGTGAATTGGTGCCGATCTTGATGGCCAGCGAATCGCCGGCGTTGAAAGTCTGTGAACTGGGAAAGCCGGCCGACTGAATCTTCTGAGCGAGAATTTTGGTCGAGTCATCGCTATTGACATCCGCGGTGAACGGATCCGTGGTCAACGTGGTTCCGGTGCCGGAATTGTTGACAGTTGCTTTTTGCGAACTGAAACTTGCCGCCGTCAGATTGTTGAGGGCGCTTTGATAGGAGGAAATGGCGCTCTTCAGGCTGCCATATGCCGAAATCAGCGAATTGTAGCTGCTTGCTTGCTGAGTCAACGGCGTCAGTACTTGACTTTCCGCACCCATCAATTTTGAAACAAGAGTTGCTACGTCAAGGGGGCCGGCAGAGGTAGTAATTGTACCGGTAGAGGTTGCCATGATATCTCCTGATTTCTAGGGCGCATGGCGCCAATTACACTGCCGCAGTGACAAGAGTGGCGAGCAATGGACAAGCATGGTTCTGTTGATCGAAGTCCTGACGGGCCTCAAAACATCAAAATGAAGCATGCCAATACGTAACTAAAAATTGCGCAAATCCGTTATGAATTATTGAGGCGAATAATATACCCTGCGCAAATAACTGCGATTACGCATGAATATTCTAAGGACTTCAACAGTTCGTAGCAGACTCCATGTGCATCAAACCTTGTGGTTAATCAGCAAGCCTTGCATCTTATCAATCGATTTTGCGATCGCAATTGCTTCTTCGCTTGGAATCTGACGGATGACGGTATCGGTTGCCGTATCGACAACTTTTACGATTGTTTTGCCGGTTTCCTGATCTTTCGAGAAGTTGAGATCAGACGCATTCTGGCTGGCGAAATCGTTCAGCTTGTCGACAGCCTGGGTGACGTCGCTTTCGGTCAAGCGTTGTGTTTGCGGTGTTGCCGCTGGTGCAACCGTCGATACCACTGGGTCTGGCTTTGTATTTGCTTGCGTCGGCACATAGACGCCGGAGTCACCTGCAGCAGTGATATTAAGCGGGGAAGTCGACATGATTTTGCTCCTTCGTCAAAGGAATGTGCGGAGAATACAGACGTATGTCTCCGCACACTATCCTACATAGTACTTAAGACTATTTCAACAGCGACAGCACGCTTTGCGGCGACGAGTTCGCTTGCGACAGCATTGCGGTACCAGCTTGTTGCAGGATCTGCGCACGTGAGAGGTTCGCAGTTTCTGCCGCGTAGTCGGTATCCATGATACGGCTGCGCGAGGCGGTGATGTTTTCGCTCGAGATCTGCAGGTTGCTGATCACGGCGGTGAAACGGTTTTGAACCGCACCGAACTCTGCACGCTTGGACGAGATCAGGTTGATCGCCTGGTCCAGATTCTTGATCGCTTTTTGCGCATCGCTTTGCGCTGTCGGGTCGGCGATTGCCTTGTCCAGAGCCAGTTTGGCTGTGTCGATGGCGGATTGCAGACTCACAGCGGACGAAGCCAGCGCAGTTGCGGTCAGTGTCGAACCGGTTGCGAACAGATTGTCCAGGGCGGCTTTGGCCGATGTATAAGTGACTTGAGCAGCGTCAACCGAGGTTGTGTCGCCCAAACCGATCAGACCCTTCGCGCTTGTACCGATAACGTTGGCGATTGTGCTGGCATTCGACAGATCGGACAGCGAGATGCTGATTTGATCGTTCAGCTTGTTGTCGGTTACGTTGGCGCCGACTTGGAAAGTCAGTGTCAGCGAAGCCGAAACGTTGGCTGTATCGGAACCTGTACCAGCGCTTGCACCGGAGCCGATACCTGTGAACAGGTTTTGGCCGTTGAACGTTGTGCCGTTCAGAACACGGAAAACTTCGTCCGACAATTGCTTGTATTCGTCGTTCAGGGTTTTACGGTCCTGTGCGCCGTTCGAGCCGTTGCTTGCTTGAACTGCCAGTTCGCGCATACGTTGCAGGTTGTCGGTAACCGTGCTCAGCGCGCCTTCAGCGGTTTGAGCCAGGGAGATGCCGTCATTGGCGTTACGTTGAGCAACTGCCAGACCCTTGACTTGGGCATTCATACGGTCGGCAATTGCCAAGCCTGCTGCGTCGTCCTTTGCGCTGTTGACGCGCAGGCCGGAAGACAAACGTTGAATCGATGTATTCAACGAGGATTGCGAAGCACTAAGATTGCGTTGCGTGTTAAGCGACGCAATATTGGTATTGATGATTGATGCCATATTAGTTCTCCTAAGATTTGAGGCCGATAAATCCGAGTTTCAGTGCTTAACTTTGGTTTTTACCTAAAGCCTCAGGCGTTCAAACCGCTGTTGTTAGCTTTATCGGACGGTATCGGAAAAAGTTTAATGTTTATGGCAAAAAAATTTTTCCAATGCTGTCCGACCTAAAACTGCGTGCTTCATACGTCAAGCAAATCCTATTTCGACGCTATTTGGGAAAACTTTAGCGCGTATTCTTGTAAAAGTTCCCAAAATGGAAGATGGAGAAGATTGCATTACGCCAACAAATACAGTTGGCGCAATGAAATTGAAGATGAGAAGGATGTGTCTGATTATTCTGCGTCTTGTTTCTTTTTATTGCCCAATGCAGATAATTCCGATGCTACTTTGGCAATGACCCCGGGCCAGTCGCCTCTGCTTTGTTGTCTGAACAGGCGCATGCTCGGGTACCAGGGCGAGTCTTCCCTGTCATTTAACCAGCGCCAGTCGGGGGTGTGGGCTAATAATGTCCATGTCGGTCTGCCAAGAGCGCCGGCCAGGTGAACCACGGATGTGTCGACGCTGATAATTAAGTCGAGATTTGCCATGGCTGCGGCAGTATCGGCAAAATCGTTGAATGCGTCGCCAATGTTGAAAACAGGCAATTCTTTCGGCAGTTTTTCCAGTTCTGGTGTTGCGGGGCCTTTTTGAATCGAGAAGAATTTGACGCCAGGCGTATTAAAGAGCGGTGCAAATGTATCGAGTGGAATGGAGCGTTTTCGGTCATTGCCATGTTCCGGATTGCCTGCCCAGACGAAACCGACGCGCAGATCGCTTTTGTTTCCTGCGAGAAGGCCAATTTTCTCAGCCCATTTTGCACTGTCGGCCGGATCGGCGGACAAGTAGGATGGATAGGAAGGAATATCTTCGACATGATCGGTTCCCATTGCATGCGGCAGGCTCATTAACACATAGGCGCAATCGCATGGGGGGATTGGGTCGTTTTCTCTGACCAAAGTGATCTGGTCGGACACACTGCGAAACAGCCTGGCCAGCGGGTCTTTTACGTGCAGGGCCACCCGTGCTCCTTGCTCCAGCAGCAAATGTACATAACGAACGAACTGGATGCTGTCGCCGAAACCTTGTTCGTGCATTAATAAAATGAATTTGTCCTTCAGAGAAGACGTGCCATCCCATTTGGGAATTAGTTCAAAAAGCTTGTGGATGAGCTTGTAGACGTAGCGACGTTCCTTCACATCCAGCCGGCTCTCGTGGTTGGCCCAGCCTTCTTTCAGATCGCCTGCCAATAATTGCCCAAGGGCAAGATTGTGTTGTGCAGTCAGATAGTTGGGCTTTAAAGCCAGAGCGTCCCGGAAATATTGCAGGGAGGCCTTTGTTTCCCCGTAGTCGTACATAGTGGCGCCGACATTGTTCAATGTCAGTGGATGTTTGGGATCGACTTCCAGAGCTTTGTGGAAAAGCGCCATGGCATCTTCGTAGCGGTCTTCATTGGAAAAGTAGCTGGATGCCAGTTTTGTGTAGCTGTTTGGGTCCTTTGGAGCGAGTTCGATAATGCGCTTGTAATGTTCGTTTGCCTTATCGTAATTCTTTTGCTTTATATAAGTGTCGGCAATCTTGTTTTGCGCATATATATCTGTAGGGTCGAGCAGTAGCGATGTCTTGTGGCATTCCAGCGCATCTCCCAGCATGTTCATTTCCTGGAATGCAACGCCGAGATTGGTGTGTGCCGGTGCGAAATCGATCTGCAGTTCCAGCGATTTAAGCAGGACGGCGACCGCTTCCTTGTATTTTTTTGCATCAATGAGTGCTTTGCCGAGGTGAGAAAGTGGTCCGGGGGCATCGGGTGCGCGTTTGACGGCGTCTTCGAAATAGGCAATGGATGCCTCGGGATCATTCTTTTCATGGAGGGCATTGGCAAGGCCGATGCGCGCGTCTTTGTTCTCTGTATTGAACTTGATGGCCTCTTCGTAAAGAGCGATTGAGTCGTCAATGCGATCTTGCTTCAGAACGCAGGTTGCCAGATTGGCAAGGTATTCCGAGTTTTTCGAATCCGCGGAGACGGCTTTGCGTAGCGCCGTTTCCGCTGCAGCATAGTCATTCTCATGCATTGCAATCAGACCCCAGGCATGATTGGCGAATACCAAGTTCGGTGCGCGTTTGAGGACTTGAGCACAAATGACTTTTGCTTCATCAACTTTATGATCGTCCAGCAGGCTAAGGCATTCGCGGACTGCCAGTAGATCCTTGATATCGTGGGTGTTGTTCTTGACTGGTTTTTTGCTGCTACGCGTTGACATTTGAATCCCTTGACCAATAAGTAGTGTCTCGATACGCATGTTGCTCGTTTCGCCGGGAATAATGAATGCCCTGGCAAAGAAGGCGCAATATTCTGCGCTTATCATATGACGCAATTTCTATTTTGATGGCTCAAACAGACACAAAAAAACCCGCAATTTAGCGGGTTGTTGATCTTGCTGCCGTGTTGCTCTTTCAATTCCAACTACGAAGCAGGCCGACGGCGAGGCCTTCCAGTGCGAAGTTCTCTTCTTCGGCGGAGACCTTGATAATGCTGAAGTCCGGGTTTTCCGGCAGCAGTTCGATCAGTGAGCCGGTCTTCCTGTATCGCTTCACGGTCACATCGTCGCCCAGGCGGGCTACAACGATCTGGCCGTTGCGGGCCTGATCCGCTTTTTTCACTGCCAGCAGGTCGCCATCAAGGATGCCTGCATCGCGCATTGACATGCCGCGTACTTTCAAAAGATAGTCGGGTTTTGCTGAAAACAGCGCAGGGTCCACGTTGTAATTGTTTTCTATATGTTCTTGCGCCAAGATCGGCGAGCCGGCGGCGACCCGTCCAACCAGAGGCAGCGACAATTGCATCAATGCCGGATGCGGCAGGGCCATTTGCCGGCCGCCAGTACCGGTCAGCGAGGTTTCACGCAGACGGATGCCGCGCGACGTGCCGGGAGAAATCTCGATGGCGCCTTTGCGCGCAAGCGCCTGCAGGTGCTCTTCGGCCGCATTTGCTGAGCGAAAGCCCAGTTCGGTGGCTATTTCTGCCCGTGTTGGGGGGAAGCCTGTGTTTTCAATGGCATCTTTGATCAGATTCAGGATCTGTTCCTGGCGAGCGGTCAGTTTGAGCATGTCGGCTTTCGGGGAAGTTATGCTGGTTGCATAAACAGTCTGTATTTTTATACAGTTATAAAGCAGTGTCAATCTGCAATATTGAAATCATGTCATTGCCATTGGCCGTTTTTTGTCGGGGCCGATCCACAGCAAACGCCTGAAAGCATTGAGGTTTTTGGCCGCCTGTTGTATGATTGCGGGCTTTCCTCTTCCCACACTCGTCTTGACGCCGAGGTGGGCGATTTGTTAATCAGTCCAAAAAGGAGTCTACATGCGTCATTATGAAATCGTATTTATCGTCCATCCGGACCAAAGCGAGCAAGTTCCAGCGATGATCGAGCGTTACAAAGGCATCGTTACTGCACGCGGCGGCAAGATTCACCGTGTCGAAGATTGGGGCCGCCGTCAATTGGCGTACCAAATCCAGAAACTGGCAAAAGCACATTACGTTTGCCTGAATATCGAAGTTGACGGCGAAACTCTGGCCGAAATCGAAACCGGCTTCAAGTTCAACGATGCAGTGTTGCGTCACCTGACAGTCAAGATGAAGAAGGCCGAAACCGGTCCTTCGCCAATCCTGAAGGCTGTCCAGAAGGAAGACGCAGCAAAGAGCAATCGCGCAGAAGCACCAGCGGCTTAATTGCTGACGTTGCGATAGAAAAGCACCAGGGAGAGTGAATCAATTCCAGTTTGTTGCCAGCATCGCCGAGCGTGACGTCCTGCGTTATACCCCGGCCGGCATCCCGATAGTGACTGCAAAGTTGCAGCACCAGTCGGAACAGACTGAAGCAGGCGTCAAGAGATTGGTCGAGTTTGAAATCACTGCATTTGCTGCAGGTGAAATTTCAGGTCGGCTTAATCAGGCCGGTCTCGGCGAGATGCTTAAATTCACCGGCTTCATGGCACGCAGAAATCGCAACAGCAAAAGCCTCGTGTTTCATATCGTTGATTTTGAATCCGTAGTTTAGAACCACTCAATTTTTATATATCAGGAGCCGCAAAATGGCATTCGGTAAAAAGTTCGATAAAAGCAAGTTGAAGCAAAAACGCCAACAGCAAAATCCGCTGTTCAAGCGCAAAAAATTCTGCCGTTTCACCGCAGCAGGTGTTGAGCAAGTCGATTACAAGGACGTCGACACCCTGAAGGATTTCGTGCAAGAAAACGGCAAGATCATGCCAGCACGTCTGACCGGCACCAAGGCACATTATCAGCGTCAAGTCGACACTGCGATCAAGCGCGCACGCTACCTCGCGTTGCTGCCGTACACTGATCTGCACAACGCGTAATTGACGACCAGATATAGGAGAAAAACATGCAAGTCATTCTGTTGGAAAAAGTCGTTAATCTCGGTGGTCTGGGCGAAGTCGTCCGCGTCAAGGACGGTTACGCACGCAATTTCCTGATCCCGCAACGCATGGCGCGCCGCGCTACAGCAACTGCTATCGCTGAATTCGAAGCGAAGCGCGCCGAGCTGGAAAAGGCCGCCGCTGAAAAGCTGGCAACGGCACAAGCTCAGGGTGAAAAATTGAGCGGCCTGGCCGTTCAAATCACCCAGAAGTCTGGCGTTGATGGCCGCCTGTTCGGTTCCGTGACCAACTTCGACATCGCCGAGGCGCTGGCAAAGCAAGGTTTCCCGGTCGAAAAGGCGCAAGTTCGCTTGCCGCAAGGTCCTCTGAAGATCGTCGGCGATCACACTGTTTCGGTTGCTCTGCACACCGACGTCGTGGTTGACGTAACCGTTGCTGTTCTGGGCGATCACGCGTAATTTTTACGCCAAGTCCTTTCTTTTGTTTTGATAAAGAAGCCGGGTTCGCCTGGCTTTTTTATTGCGTCGGGTCGGGGTCCGCTGGTCGCCATGGCGGAGATTCGACGCGAATCTGATTGTTGTTTGTAAAACCGCCGGCTAATTCGCCCCCGCACCTGTAGCGACTACTCTTAGCAGGTATAATGCGCGCCATGAACGCATCTCCCGATCCGCAACTAGAATCTCTGCGTGTCCCGCCACACTCGATCGAAGCCGAGCAATCCGTCTTGGGCGGTTTGCTGCTTGACAATGCTGCCTGGGACCGTATCGCCGACTTCGTCAGCGCAGACGATTTCTATCGCTACGATCATCGCATCATCTTTCAGCATATCGTCAAGCTGATCAACGAAACCAAGCCCGCCGACGTGATCACCGTCTACGAGGCGATGTCAACCAGCGGCAAGGCCGACGAGGTTGGCGGCCTGAGCTATCTCAATGCTCTGGCGCAGAACACGCCGTCCGCAGCCAATATTCGCCGTTACGCCGAAATCGTGCGTGACCGCGGCATCTTGCGCAAGCTGATCACGGTCTCAGATGAAATCTCGGGCAACGCCTTCAATCCGCAAGGCAAAAATGTCAAGCAAATGCTCGATGAAGCCGAGTCCAAGATTTTTGCGATCGCCGAAGAAGGTTCGCGCGGTTCGCAGGGTTTCATGGAAATTCAGCCGCTGCTCACGCAGGTGGTCGAGCGTATCGATGAACTGTATAACCGCGACAGCACCAGCGACATCACCGGCGTGCCGACAGGTTTCGTCGATCTCGACAAGATGACTTCCGGGCTGCAGCCGGGCGACTTGATCATCGTCGCCGGTCGTCCTTCGATGGGTAAGACCGCCTTCTCGATCAATATCGGTGAAAACGTTGCCATCGATAGCGGCTTGCCGGTCGCCGTGTTCTCCATGGAAATGGGCGGCACCCAGCTCGCCATGCGTATGCTGGGTTCGGTCGGCCGTCTCGATCAGCACCGTCTGCGCACAGGCCGCCTGATCGATGAAGACTGGCCACGTCTGACGCATGCGATTCAAAAAATGAACGATGCGCAGTTCTATATCGATGAAACACCGGCGCTGAGCCCAATCGAATTGCGCGCCCGTTCACGTCGCCTTGCTCGCCAATGCGGCAAGTTGGGCCTGATTATCATCGACTACCTGCAACTGATGTCCGGCAATGGCGGTAATAGTTCGGAAAACCGCGCATCGGAAATCTCGGAAATTTCGCGAAGCCTCAAAGGCCTCGCCAAGGAACTCAATTGCCCGGTCATTGCGCTGTCGCAGTTGAACCGTTCGTTGGAGCAGCGTCCGAACAAGCGTCCCGTCATGTCCGACTTGCGCGAATCCGGCGCTATCGAGCAGGACGCCGACGTGATTTTGTTTATTTATCGCGACGAAGTTTACAATCCGGATTCACCGGACAAGGGCACTGCGGAAATCATCATCGGCAAGCAGCGTAACGGTCCGATCGGTAGCATCCGCCTGGCATTCCTGGGGCAATTTACCAAGTACGACAACTACATCGGCAGTCTGGGTTCGCCATACGGCGGCGATTGATGCGCCGGGTTTATCGTCCGGTTCCATCCGGACGAGCGATGCGGGCCATGCATGCAGCGGCCCGGATTGTGCAAGCGAAGCACTAATTATTCATAAGAGAGTGGAACATGTTTGGACGCCTGATGCCCACCGAGGGCAAATTTTTTGATCTCTTCAACCAGCATGCGGAACTGGGTGTGAAATGCGCCAAGGAGATGGTTGCATTGATGACCAATTTCGATGATCTGGAAATTCGCGTACACGCGATCGAGACCCTGGAAAAACAAGCGGACAAAATTACCCACAATGCGATCGACCTGTTGCACAAGACCTTCATCACGCCGCTGGATCGAGACGACATTCATCAACTGATCACGCGCATGGATGACATCCTCGATCTGCTGGAAGACGCGGCGCAAACCATCTCGCTGTATGACATCAAGGCCATCACGCCGGAAGCCAAGCGTCTCGCTGAGCTGTGCCTGGCCTGTGCCGAAAAGGTCAAGACCGCCGTCGGCTTGTTGCACAACATGGACAACTCGCGGCAAATCCTGGTGATCTGCGAAGAAATCGACCGCCTGGAATCGGATGCCGATCACGTCATGCGCGCTGCCATGTCCAAACTGTTCCGCGATGAACCTGATGTGCGCAACCTGATCAAGCTCAAAGCCATCTATGAAATCCTGGAAACCGTTACTGATCGTTGCGAAGACGTCGCCAACATCATCGAAGGCATCATCGTCGAAAACGCCTGATCCTCGCCATTGACTGTGCGGCGCCCGGCGCCGTCGCAGCGCGATGTTGCCAGTTGTTGCCGATGATTCTCAAGATAACGGTTTATCCATGCATACAGTTCAAATTAGTTTCCATATTCTTGCCTTGCTGATCGTCCTGGCGCTGCTGTTCGATTTCATGAACGGTTTCCACGATGCCGCCAATGCTATCGCCACGGTGGTTTCCACCGGCGTGCTGCGTCCGCAGACGGCGGTGGCAATGGCGGCATTTTTCAATCTTGTAGCGGTATTCGTTTTTCATCAATTGAATGTGGCGGCATCGGTCGGCAAAGGAACGATCGATCCTGCTGTGGTAGATCATGTTGTCGTGTTCGGCGCGCTGGTCGGTGCGATTTTCTGGAATCTGGTTACGTGGTATTACGGTATTCCATCTTCGTCCTCGCACGCCCTGATCGGCGGCCTGGTCGGCGCCGCCGTGGCCAAGGCGGGCACCGGTTCGCTGGTGGCGTCGGGCCTGATCAAGATCATCATCTTCATCGTGTTGTCGCCTTTGCTGGGATTTGTGCTCGGTTCGATCATGATGTTGCTGGTGTCGTGGATTTTCGTGCGCTCGACACCGCGCAAGATCGACGGCTGGTTTCGCCGTGCCCAATTGTTGTCGGCATCGATGTACAGCCTCGGCCACGGCGGCAACGATGCGCAAAAAACCATCGGCATCATCTGGATGCTGTTGATCGCGGCGGGGTATTCCGGCACCGACAATCCACCAATGTGGGTGATCATCAGTTGCTATTGTGCGATCAGCCTCGGCACCTTGTTCGGCGGCTGGCGCATCGTCAAGACCATGGGTCAGAAGATTACCAAACTGAAACCGGTCGGCGGCTTTTGTGCTGAAACCGGCGGGGCGATTACCTTGTTCATTGCAACTGCAATGGGGGTGCCGGTCTCCACCACGCACACTATCACCGGCGCGATCGTCGGCGTCGGCGCTTCGCACAAGATGTCGGCAGTGCGCTGGGGCGTAGCCGGCAATATCGTCTGGGCCTGGATTTTCACGATTCCTGCATCGGCATTCGTCGCGGCGATTGCGTGGTGGATAGGTATGCACATCCTATAACCAGCCGGATTGGCGTCAAAAACAAAAAGCGCAGACCGAAGTCTGCGCTTTTTTGTTTGCAACGGCAGCTCTTACAAGACGTCGCTTGCGTGATCTGCAAGACGCGAACGTTCGCCGCGCGCCAGTGTGACATGGCCGCTGTGCGACCAGCCCTTGAAGCGGTCGACCACGTAAGTCAGGCCGCTTGAGCCTTCGGTCAGGTAAGGCGTGTCGATCTGCGCGATGTTCCCGAGGCAGATGATCTTTGTGCCTGGACCTGCACGGGTGACCAGGGTCTTCATCTGTTTTGGCGTCAGGTTCTGTGCTTCGTCGATGATCAGGAATTTATTGACGAAAGTGCGGCCGCGCATGAAGTTCAGCGATTTGATCTTGATACGCGAGCGGATCAGGTCTTGCGTCGCCGCACGACCCCACTCGCCGGCGTCGCCGTCCGACTTGTTCAGGACTTCCAGATTGTCGTCGAAGGCACCCATCCACGGCCCCATCTTTTCTTCTTCGGTGCCGGGCAGGAAACCGATGTCCTCGCCCACCGGCACGGTGACGCGGGTGACGATGATCTCGTTGTAGTTCTTGGTTTCCAGTACTTGCGCCAGCCCCGCCGCTAATGCCAGCAGGGTCTTGCCGGTGCCGGCCTGGCCGAGCAGCGTGACGAAGTCGCATTCCGGATTCATCAGCAGGTTCAGCGCAAAGTTCTGCTCGCGATTGCGTGCCGTGATGCCCCACACGCTGTTCTTGGTGTGACCATAATCGCGCAAGGTTTGCAGGACCGCTGTCTTGCCATTGATCTGCGTGACTTGTCCGTAAAACGCCGGTTCGCCGTTCTTCGGTTCAATGAAAACGAACTGATTCACCAGCAGCGAAGGTACGTGCGGGCCGGTGACACGGTAGTAGGTATAGCTGGTGCCGTGCTTGTTTTCCTGCCAGGATTCCATTCCCTTGCCGTGCTTGTTCCAGAAATCGTCCGGCAACTGCTGGATCCCTGAATACAGCAGGTCGGTGTCTTCCAACACGTGGTCATTGAAATAGTCTTCGGCCGGCAAACCGATAGCGCGCGCCTTGAGGCGCATGTTGATGTCTTTCGACACCAGCACGACGGGGCGGTCAGGATATTGCTGGTCGAGCGCTCGCACCACGCCGAGAATCTGGTTGTCGGCTTTGCCTTCGGGCAGGCCGTCGGGCAGTTTGGCGTTTTGCAGTTTGGTCTGGAAGAACAGGCGGCCCTTGGCGTCCTTGTTGCCCAGTTTCGATAGCGGGATGCCGAGATCGATGGCGTCTTCTGCGATGTCGCTGACCAGCGCGTCGAGCGAACGCGAGATTTGGCGCGCATTGCGGGCCACCTCCGACATGCCTTTCTTGTGGTTGTCGAGTTCTTCCAGCGTGATCATCGGCAGATAGATGTCGTGTTCCTCGAAACGGAACAGCGAGGTTGGATCATGCATCAGTACGTTGGTGTCGAGTACGAACAGTTTGGACACGCCCAGCTTGTCCGCGGTACGGCTGATGTTCGACTTGGCGCGCGATTCAACGGCTTTGGGCGCAGCACGGGGCTTTTCGACCGGGCTCTTGTCGGTGATCCTGGCCTGAGGGGGGGCCGGCTGCGGCGCCGCCTTGGCGACTGGGGATGCGGCAGGTGCAGCAGGTTCTACTAATGCGATGTGGGGTTTGACAGGTTTACCGCGGTCGGCCTTGGGATAATCTTTGGGGGCTAATAAAGCAGCTGGTTTACTCGGCAGTTTGGGCAGGGGCATCAGAACCTCGGTAGTGAATGGAGAAAAAATGCCGCTTTGTCAGAGCGAACAGGTACTGCGGGAGGAACAACAACGAAGGACGGCTGCCGCTAATAAAACCCTTCTTGGTACAGGCATGCACCGCTGACAGGCACAGGAAAAGAGGAAGGAGGGCTTGATTAGTGGAAGGACTAAATTGCAAAGTAAAAAAGCCGTTTTGGCAGGTTCGGGACCTGATCCAAAAACGGCTTCCAAAAAACATTTTTCTGTTTGAATTCAAAGGCTTATCTAAAATGACCGCATCTTTCGGCTGGCGGCGGCAAAATGATGTTTCAGATCGATTCTGTCGCTACTATGGGAAACGTTGTCCGCGTGCGGAAACGTTTCTCAAGCAATTGTCTTCACGAAGCTCAGCACTTCGTCAACGTGCGATGGCACCTTCACTCCACGCCATTCTTTCACCAATTTGCCCGATTCGTCAATCACAAACGTACTGCGTTCGACGCCGCGGACTTTCTTGCCATACATGTTCTTCATTTTCATCACATCGAACATGATACATAGCGTTTCGTCAGGATCGGAGATCAGTTCGAAAGGCATTTCCAGTTTGCCTTTGAAGTTTTCATGGGACTTCAGGCTGTCGCGGCTGATGCCGAAAATCTCGGTGTTGTGTTTCTGGAATTCGGGATACATATCGCGGAACTGGATGCCTTCGGTGGTGCAGCCCGGCGTATTGTCTTTCGGATAAAAGTACAGCACCAGATTCTTGCCTTTGTAGTCCGACAGCGTAAAGGTTTTGCCGCTGGTCATCGCAGCGGAAAATTCCGGCACGATCTTGTTCAGTATGGATGGTGTATCGTCAGTCAAAATAGCGCCCCGAAGTAAGTGTTCGTATTGTGTCGTCGAGAGTGGAGTCCGGTCATGCTGCCTGCAGGATCATGTCGCCGGAGCGACCCGGCAACTCGCCCCATGCGACGGGAAGGTTCGGCAAAACATCGTCTTTCACGGTCTGGTAGTAATCTCCCATCGATACCAGATCGTAGCCCTGTGCCCGCCAGCCAAGCAGCAATTGTTCGAAGATGGGGGCAAGTTTTTGTCCTTCAAGTTCGGCATGCAAAGTAAAGACATGGTCGCGGCGCTGCTCCGTCAATCGCAACAGTATAGCGGCGACATTTGACGCATCCATGACAACGCCGTTGATGGTGCGGCCGAGCAGCTCGTCCAGCGTCGGCAGCGTGGTCGGCAATTGCACGCATGATGAGGTCTTGTCTCCCAGTTTCAGGCGATGCGGGCCCGCAGCAGCGTCGTAGAGCGAGCCGTCTTCATTGAGCATCGCGCGGCCGTCGGAGGAATAGGCGATGCCGAACTCATCGAGTTGCGCGAATGCGTATTCATTCATCTGCCAGCCGGCGGCGCCGTGCGTGACCGGAGCATGGCCGAAGATGTCGTGAAAGCGCGCATATGAGCGCTGCATCGTTTCCCTGGTCCATTGCGCATCGCGCGTGCGAACGTTGTCCTGCCATACCCGGTGGTCCCAGGTATGGATGCCGCATTCGAAGCCAGCGTCGCGCACCGCCCGCATGTATTTTGCGCAGGTCTTGCCGATATCCGGCGCCGGCAGCAACGTTCCGTACATCAGCGTCTTGATGCCGTAATGTTCGACCACGGAAGTGCGCGACACCTTGCTGAAGAAACCGGGGCGGAATACCTGTTTGAGCGCCCAGCCGGTATGGTCCGGCCCCAGCGAAAACAGGAAGGTCGCATTGGCGTCATGGCGCAGCAATTGCTGGACCAGATTGGGAACGCCTTCGCGCGTGCCGCGATAAGTATCGGCATCGATTTTGAGAGTGATCTGGGGCAAGGTCTCTTGCTTTCTTGATGGGGAAGCTTGTCAGCGCCGACGTTGTTCTTGCGGGCCGGTTGCCTGATGGCTAAATTGTGGCACGAAAGACGTGGCGAATAAACCCATTTTAAGGATTCATTCCGGTTTGTAGAGGATAAAACAGGAGCGAGTGCCGAGACGGCGGCAAATGCCGGCCGCGGATGGAAGAGGAGGGCAGGGATACGCCCAGGCAGGCGAATCCCTTGCAACAATGGCGCTTAGTCGACCAAGGCCCTGGCTTCGGCAACCTGGCTGCGGTAAGCATCAAAGATGTTGCGCAGGGTGTCGGCCATGGTGAAGGTCGGTTTCCAGTTCAGCTCTCCGCAGGTATTGGTGATTTTCGGAACGCGGTTCTGTACGTCCTGGTAACCCTTGCCGTAGTAGGCCGTCGACGTGGTTTCCACCAGTTTGACCTGCTTGGCCGAGTCGGCGTACTCCGGATATTCTGCAGCCAGCTTCAGCATCATGTCGGCCAATTCGCGGATCGAGTAATTGTTGGTCGGATTGCCGATATTGTAGATCTTGCCCGTGGCGATACCGCCTTCGTTGGCGATGATCTTCATCAGTGCGTCGATGCCGTCGTCGATGTAGGTGAAGGCGCGTTTTTGCTGGCCGCCGTCGACCAGCGAAATGTTCTCGCCGCGCACGATGTGACCGAAGAATTGCGTGACCACGCGCGAACTGCCTTCCTTCGGCGTATGGATCGAGTCGAGTCCGGCGCCGATCCAGTTGAACGGACGGAACAGCGTGAAGTTCAGGTTGTCTTCCATGCCGTAGCCCCAGATCACGCGATCCATCAATTGCTTGGCGCACGAATAGATCCAGCGCGGCTTGTTGATCGGGCCGCAGATCAGTTCGGATTCTTCGGGATCGAATTCGTCGTCATGGCACATGCCGTAGACTTCGGAGGTCGACGGAAACACCAGATGCTTGCCGTACTTGGCGGCCGAGCGCACGATCGGCAGGTTGGCTTCGAAGTCCAGTTCAAACACGCGCAGCGGCTTGCTGACGTAAGTGGATGGCGTGGCGATCGCCACCAGCGGCAGGATCACGTCGCATTTCTTGACGTGGTACTCGACCCACTCCTTGTTGATTGTGATGTCGCCCTCGAAGAAGTGCATGCGCGATTTGTATGTCTCGTTTTCAAGGATGTCGGTGATGCGGTCGGTCATCATGTCCATGCCGTAGACATGCCAGTCTGTGGTTTCCAGGATGCGCTTGGACAAGTGGTGGCCGATGAAGCCGTTGACGCCGAGAATGAGGACTTTTTTCATAGTGAGTGGACGGCCTAGACCGCCATGTATTTCAGATAATTGTTAAGAGAGACATCCTGATCGTTGATCTGGATGCCCAGGATTTGCAGGTAGTTGCCGTCGCCGCAGCGTGCATAGAGGCGGCCGCCTTCAAAGAACTTGTCTTGCGCGCCGTGCGACCTCTCAAGCGTGGGGCGGGCGGAGGCCGGGATCAGGCGCGTTCTTACCAGCGTGATTTTATCACCCGCGATTTCTTCGAACGCGCCGGGATAGGGCGGCGCGACAGTACGGACCAGATTATGCACGTGCTGCGCGGGTTTTTTCCAGTCGATGCGTCCGTCTTCCGGTTTGCGGCCGCCGAAATAGCTGCCTTTGCTGAGGTCGTTGGGCAGTTTGGGCGTGCGTCCGGACAGCATCAGCGGCAGCACGCGCCACAGGGTTTGCTCGGCGGCAACCACTACCTTGCCGAAGACCTCATAAGCCGTGTCGTCCGGCAGGATAGGCACGGAAGTCTGCGCCACGATGGCGCCGGCATCTGGCTTTGCAGCCATCTCGTGGAGGGTGGCGCCGGTTTCGGTCTCGCCGTGCAGGACCGCCCAGTTGATTGGCACACGGCCGCGGTATTTCGGCAGCAGCGAACCATGCATGTTGTAGGCGCCATGTTTGGCCAAGGCCAGCAGATTAACCGGCAGCATGTGGCGATAGTAGAAGCTGAAGATGAAGTCCGGCTGGGCTGCCTGCACCTGGGTCAGCAATTGCGGCGATTTCGGATCGTTCGGTGTGATGTAGGGAATGCCGTATTCGCGGCACACGTCCGCGACCGAACTGAACCAGATATTCTCGTCCGGATTGTCTTCGTGCGTCACCACCAGCGCCACACGCACGCCGCGCGCCAACAATACCTTCAGGCAGCGCACGCCGACATCATGGTAGGCAAAAACGACGGCGTTCATGAGGTTTGTTTGTCTTGTTCGGAAGATTGCTCAAGCAATGCCTGCACGACATAGCGCGGACGCGCGCGCACCTGCAAGTATATGCGGCCGATATATTCGCCGAGCAGGCCGATGCCGAACAGGATTACGCCGATCAGGAAGAAGGTGATGGCGAACAGCGTGAACACGCCTTGCACTTCAGCGCCGAGGATGAAGCGGCGGATCACCATCAGAATGAACAGCGCGGCCGAGGCGAACGACAGGCCGATGCCGAGCAGCGAAAAGAACTGCAGCGGTACCAGCGAGAAGCCGGTGACCAGATCGAAATTCAGGCGGATCAGGCTGTACAGCGAATATTTCGATTCGCCCGCGGAGCGTTCTTCGTGCTCGACGATGATTTCGGTCGGCTTGCGCGCAAAGGTGTAAGCAAGTGCCGGCACGAAGGTATTCACTTCACGGCATTGGTTGACCAGATCGATGACGTTGCGGCCATAGGCGCGCAGCATGTTGCCCTGGTCGGTCATCTTGATGTGGGTGATCTTTTCGCGCAGGCGATTCATGGCCTTGGAGGCCCAGGTGCGCCACGCCGAGTCCTGACGCTGGCGGCGGATCGAACCGACATAGTCGTAGCCTTCGCGCATCTTGGCGATCAGGTTGCCGATTTCTTCGGGCGGATTCTGCAGGTCGGCGTCGAGCGTGACGACGATCTCGCCGCGGGTGGCTTCGAAGCCGGCCAGGATCGCCATATGCTGGCCGTAGTTGCCGTTGAACAGGACGACGCGGGTGACATCGGGACGAGCGCGGTATTGTTCGGCCAGGATCGCTGCGGACTTGTCGCGGCTGCCGTCGTTGATGTAAATGATTTCGTAAGTGATGCCTAAAGCATCCAGCGCCGGGTAAAGGCGGGCAAAGAGCTTGGCAAGGCCGGATTCCTCGTTATATACGGGAATGACGACAGAAAGTTCTGGTTTCATCAAGTCCTGAAATGAAAGATTGCTGTGTTGAAAGCGATAATGTAAACCATGCCATGCAAGCCGCATACCATATGGTGGACAATCGCCTTGCAACCCAGACATGTCCGCAGATGTTGCTTTGCAGACATGAAATGCCGCAGATTTATGCGAGCACGGATTTTACCGCGCCGACTGCGCGTTCGACATCTTCTTTACTCATTGCAGTAAACATCGGCAGCGACACGATCAGGCGCCCGACGCGCTCGGCGACGGGGAACATGCCTTCCTTGAAGCCGCGGTCGCGGTATAGCTTGAGCAGATGGATGGGCGGGTAGTGGTAGCCGATGCCGATCTGGCGTTCCATCATCTTTTCCATAAAGGCGGCGCGGGTGATGCGCTCCGGCAGGACCAACTGGAACATGTGCCAGTTGGAGTTTTCAAAGTCCGCGACTGGTAGTTGCGCACCGGTCCGGGCTTCGAAATCGTTGCCAAAAACCTCGAAATAGTGCTTTGCCAGTCCGCGGCGCTTTTCGGTGATGGCGTCGATATGGGCAAATTGGCCCAGCCCGATGGCGGCGGCCACGTCCGTCATATTGAACTTGCCGCCCAGCACGTCGACTTCAAGCCCGTCGAAGCCGCTGCGGGTCACGCCCTGCAGGCGATATTTTTCTGCCAGCCGGGCTTCGTCGGCGTTGTTGACAACCAGGCAACCGCCTTCGGAGCTGGTGACGTTCTTGTTGGCCTGGAAGCTGAACGACACGAAATCGCCGAACGCGCCGATGCGCTTGCCTTTCCAGGTTGAACCCAGGGCTTGGGCAGCGTCTTCGACCACGCGCAGCTTGTGCTTTTTGGCGATCGCGTACAGGCGGTCCATGTCGACCGGCAGGCCCGACAGGTAAACCGGGATCACCGCCTTGGTGCGCGGCGTGATGGCGGCTTCCAGCTTGTCGAGGTCGATATTGCGGGTGATCGGATCGATATCGGCAAAAACAGGCGTGGCGCCGGTTTCGATAATGACGTTGGCGGTGGCCACCCAGGAGATCGGCGTCGTGATCACTTCGTCGCCGGCGCCGATACCGGCGATGCGCAGGGCGATTTCCATCGTGCAGGTGCCGGAATTGAACGTGCGAACGAGGCGTCCGCCGAAATAGTCGGACAGGGCTTTTTCAAACGCCTGCACTTTGGGGCCGCTGGTGAGCCAGCCTGAGCGCAGCACATCGGCGACGGCGGCGATGGTGGGCTCGTCAATGGTTGGTCTGGAGAATGGCAGGAAGGGCTGAGTCATGGAGTGCTCGCAATGATCTGATGGTGAAATTCGGTCGGCGTTGCAAGGCGTTTGTCACAATGTCATTGCATACCGCCGCGTATTGTAAATCAGCGAAGTCTGAATGGATCAGCTTCTGGTCAGCAGAATCACGCCGACGATGATGACGCCGATCGCCAGCAGGCGCTGCGCCGACACCGCTTCGCCGAGGAAATACCAGGCCCCGACGGCGTTGATGATGTAGCCCAGCGACAGCAAAGGATAAGCGATCGTCACGTCTACGCGCGACAGGCCGATGATCCAGACGCCGACTGAAATCACGTAGCAGGTCAGGCCGCCGATGATTGGCAATTGCGTGGCCAGCTTGATACCGATGGGGAACCAGTTGTCGGCCGTCAGGTGGATCGCGCCGACAGCGTTGGTGCCGGCCTTGAGTAGTAGTTGCGCAACCGCGTTGAGGCAGATGCCGACGAAGATGAAACCGAAGGTGGTGAGATTCATGGATTGGCTTTCTTGCTCTTGTCGTCGGCTGCCGCAGCGTCGGGATTATTGGCCACAATGACGCGGCGCGGGTCCTGGCCGATCAGTCGCATCGGGAGGCCGCGTTGCTTCAGGTCGGCATAGATGGCCGGATCCATGATGGCGATGTCCTTCTTGCCGGCGGCATGGTCGGCGACCCATTGCGCGACGAAAGCGTCAACGGTCGGCAGCCACAGTTGCGGTTCCTGCTTCAGGCCGAACTCCATTTCATCGGCATGGCGCACCAGCGTCATCGTGCGGCGCAGGTAGAACGGCAAGGCCTGTTCATAGCGGCCGACCAAATACATTGGCGTTTCCGGCGTCAGCTCCTGTTGCAGCGCCGGGACGTAATCGACGCCTGCGGAATAGCGCCCTTGCGGGTCGTGGCCCAGCATCAGCAATTGTCCGGCGATGAACGCCGAAGCCGCCAGGAGGACCACGGCCAGATCCTTTTGCGATCGCGCAAAGCGGATCGCCAGTACGGCGCCGACGAAGGCGACGATGGTCGCGGCGTAAATCCACGGCACGTGCGCCGTGACCAGCGGCAGCGAATAGGCATCCTTGGCCAGCGACGGCACGCGCGGAATGAACGCCATGGCGATGGCGCAGGGTACGGCGACTATCGATGCCGACCAGACGATGGCTTTGAAGGATGCGCGCTCAAGATAGCTGGCAATCAGCAGCGCCAGCGTCGGGAAGATCGGCAAGATGTAGGACGGCAGCTTGGAATCGGAGATGCTGAAAAACACGAAGATGAACACCGACCAGATCAGCAGCATCTTGCGCGGCTGGAATCTGCCGTTGGACAGGCTGTTGAAGCTGCCCGCACCGGAATCTTCGCGCAGGCCATGCCACAGACTTTGCACTAAGACGCCCAGCCAGGGAATGATGCCCAGCAGCAGGATGGGAATGAAGTAATACCAGGGACCGGTGCGGCTATGGATTTTGGTCGTGAAGCGCTGGAAGTGTTCGTGGATGAAGAAGAATTGCGGAAATTCAGGATTCTTCAGCGACACCAGCACGAACCAGGGGGCAGTGATGACGAAGAACAGGACCAGCCCCTTGATCAAATGCAGTCTTTTCCAGATCGCCCAGTCGCGCGAAAAGAGCGTGTACAGCACCAGCACGGCGCCCGGCAGCACGATGCCGATCAATCCCTTCGACAGCACCGCCAGCGCCATGCCGGCCCAGCACAGCAACATCCAGTTGCGCTGTTCGTCGCGGTTGGCGTCGTTGCGCTGCGCCAGCAGCAGGGCGCACACGCTCAAGGTCATCATCCCGGCCAGCCCCATGTCGAGCGTATTGATGTGACCCATGCCGGCCCAGAACAGGCTCGATGCCAGCACCAGCGGCGCATAGAACGCCACGCGGTCGTTGAATACGCGGCGGCCGGTATAGGCCACCAGGCCGATGCCGAACAGGCCGCACAGGCCGGTCCACAAACGCGCCTGCCATTCTCCCAGTCCGAACAGCTCGAAAGTGATGGCGTTCATCCAGGTTTGCAGCGGCGGTTTTTCGAAATACTTGATGCCGTTCAGGCGAGTGGTGATCCAGTCCTGGGTGGCGACCATTTCGCGCGCCATTTCGGCGTAGCGGCCTTCATCGGTAGGCACCAGGGTGCGGGCGCCGAGCATGTAGAACCACACCAGCAGGAACAGAATGAGCAGCGTCCAGACGAACGCTTTGGATTTGTACAATTCGCGCATCAGGGCGATGTCCTTAGCAGTTTTTAAGCGGTTTTTGCTTCGATAATCAATGCCAGCGCCACTTTTCGGCCTTCTGCCATGAGGATGTTGTAGGTCCGGCAAGCAGCCTGGTTGTCCATGCATTCGACGCCGATGCGACGCTCGGTCAGCGCCACCGTCAGCCTGGGATGGACGAAGCGCTGGCGTTGCCCGGTGCCGAGGATTACGACATCCGGCCGGGTAGCGTCGATCTGAGAGAAATGCCCGACGTCCAATTGCTCGAACGAGGCCACGGGCCAGTCCACCGGCGGGGTCTCGGGAAGCACGAGCAGGCTATGATCGAAACGGATGGCGTTGAGTTCGACGCCGCTGTCGTCATAGGAGGTGACGGTCTGGTATTGCTGGGTTTCTGTGGAATGGAGCTTCATGGCGCGCAGTGCCGAGATGCCTGACGCGGCGGCGAGGCCGTGGCAAATTGGGGCAATAAGGTCTTAAAGTGCTGCATTGTAGCGTTTTCCGGTTCGGGACTATGTTTTATTCATTGATAAAATGGAGGGCTTTCGGCAAAATGGTTGGTTCTGGCGATGCGGCACGCCACTCCGTCCGGCCTTGCCGGACCGGCTTCATACAAAGGATTTACACTGTGCGACCGATTCACAAATCGAAAAAACTGGCGGATGTCTGCTACGACATTCGAGGCCCCGTGCTGGAAAAAGCGCGGCAAATGGAAGAAGAAGGCCACAAGATCATCAAGCTGAACATCGGCAACCTGGCTGCGTTCGGCTTCGATGCGCCGGACGAGATCGTGCAGGACATGATCCGCAACATGGGCAACGCCTCGGGCTATACCGACTCCAAGGGGCTGTTCGCACCGCGCAAGTCGGTCATGCATTACACCCAGCAAAAGCACATCCAGGACGTCACCATCGATGACATCTATCTCGGCAACGGCGCTTCCGAGTTGATCGTCATGAGCATGAACGCCTTGCTCAACACCGGCGACGAGGTGCTGGTGCCGTCGCCGGATTATCCGTTGTGGACCGCGGCAGTCAGCCTGTCCGGCGGCACGCCGGTGCATTACGTCTGCGACGAGCAGGCCGGCTGGCAGCCCGACATCGCGGATATCAGGAAGAAGATCACACCCAATACCAAGGCCATTGTCGTCATCAATCCGAACAATCCTACCGGCGCGCTGTACACCACCGAAGTGTTGCAGGAACTGGTCGAAGTCGCGCGCCAGCACCAACTGATCATCTTCGCAGACGAGATCTACGACAAGGTCTTGTACGACGGCAACACGCATGCCTCGCTGGCATCGCTGGCTGACGATGTGCTGTTCATCACGTTCAACGGGCTATCCAAAAACTACCGTTCCTGCGGTTACCGCGCCGGCTGGATGGTGGTCTCGGGCGAGAAGAAGCACGCCAAGGATTACATCGAAGGCCTCAACATGCTGGCGTCGATGCGCCTGTGCGCCAACGCGCCGGGGCAGTATGCGATCCAGACTGCGTTGGGCGGCTACCAGAGCATCAACGACCTGGTGGCGCCGAGCGGCCGCCTGGCCAAGCAGCGCGACCTCGCGCACAAGCTGCTGACTGATATCCCGGGGGTGACCTGCGTCAAGCCGAAGTCGGCGCTGTACATGTTCCCGCGCCTCGATCCCGCGGTCTATCCGATCAAGGACGACCAGGAGTTCGCTTACGAACTGCTGGCCGAAGAGAAAGTGCTGATCGTCCAGGGCACCGGTTTCAACTGCCCGACGCCGGATCACTTCCGTGTGGTGTTCCTGCCGAACACTGACGACCTGACCGAATCGATGGGACGCATTGCGCATTTCCTCGAGGGCTACCGCAGGCGCCACGGCACGGCCTGATTTCGTATCTTGTAAACCGGATTTTCGCGCGTGGCCGGAAATCCGGTAGTGATCGTTTTACCGCAGCACCCGCCCATTTCAGTTTCATCACGGCGGTCTTTTTTATCAACCACGAAGACATTATGAAATCCATCAAAGTAGGCTTGCTCGGCATCGGCACCGTGGGTTCCGGTACTTTCAATGTATTGAAGCGCAATCAGGAAGAAATTGCGCGGCGCGCAGGGCGCGGCATTGAAATTACCATGGTGGCCGATCTGAACACGGAGCGCGCCACCGAGCTGACCAATGGACAAGTCAAAGTGGTCAACGACGCCAATCTGGTCGTCGACAGCCCGGACATCGATATCGTCATCGAGTTGATCGGCGGCTACGGCCTGGCCAAGGATCTGGTGCTCAAGGCGATCGCCAACGGCAAGCATGTGGTGACCGCCAACAAGGCGCTGATCGCCACGCACGGCAACGAGATTTTCAAGGCGGCGCAGGAAAAGGGCGTGATGGTCGCATTCGAAGCGGCCGTCGCCGGCGGCATCCCCATCATCAAGGCATTGCGCGAAGGACTCACCGCTAACCGCATCCAGTGGATCGCCGGCATCATCAACGGCACCACCAACTTCATCCTGTCCGAGATGCGCGACAAAGGACTGGACTTCGACGTCGTGCTGAAAGAGGCGCAACGGCTGGGCTATGCCGAAGCCGATCCGACCTTCGACATCGAAGGCGTCGACGCCGCGCACAAGCTGACCATCATGGCCTCGATCGCGTTCGGTATTCCGGTGCAGTTCGACAAGGCGCATGTGGAAGGCATCACCAAACTGCAGGCCACCGACATCCGCTACGCCGAGCAACTGGGCTACCGCATCAAGCTGTTGGGCATCACACGCCAGACCGCCAAGGGCATCGAACTGCGCGTGCATCCGACGCTGATTCCGTCGGGCCGCCTGATCGCCAACGTCGAAGGCGCGATGAATGCCGTGATGGTGCGCGGCGACGCCGTCGGCGAGACGCTGTACTACGGCAAGGGCGCCGGTTCCGAGCCGACCGCATCGGCCGTGATCGCCGACCTGGTCGACATCACCCGCCTGGCTACTGCCGATCCGGAGCACCGCGTGCCTTACCTGGCGTTCCAGCCGCATGCCATGGCCGATACGCCGGTCCTGCCCATCCAGGACGTCACCACCAGCTACTACCTGCGCATGCATGTAGCCGACAAGCCGGGCGTGCTGGCCGATGTCACACGCATATTGGCGGATTCATCGATTTCGATCGACGCCATGTTGCAAAAGGAGCCGTCGGAAGGCGAAACCCAGACCGATATCATCATGCTCACGCACCAGACCCTGGAGCGCAACATCGAGGCGGCGATCGCCAAGATCGAAGCCTTGCCGACGGTCATGGGCAGCGTCATGAAGATTCGCCTGGAAGAGTTGAGCTGAGCGACTCCGGCGAGGTTGTCGTTGTTGTTGTTGTTGTTGTTGTTGTTGTTGTTGTTGTTGTTGTTGGTCTGAATGAAAAAGGAGTCCCCGTGACTCCTTTTTCTTTGGACGCGATGATCCCAGGGCTAAAGAAAAGGGCGCCATCGGGCGCCCTGATTGTATTGCGAATGGATAAGAATTTATTTCTTCGTTGCCGGAATTTCGTAGCCGCACACCAGTTGCAACATCGCGTCGCCCACCGAGTTCGGTGCCGGCTTGACGAACTGCATGCTCTTCAGCGCGTCGGAATGGTCAAGCTTGGCGCCCTTGCCGTCGTTTTCCGCGAAGATGATTTCGCGCGTCAGCTTCAATGACTGTTCCTTGCAATTGTATTGATGCATGTCCCGATACGACTTCAGCGACGGGAAGTTGCTGTCGTTATTCGGGCGGGCAGCCTTGAAATTCCACATGGACCAGGCTTCGCGGATGCCTTTGCTTTCCTTGATCGAGTCGACGTCCATCGACAGTTCGGCCTGATCGGTACCACCGATCGATTGCCAGTTTTCGGCATGAGCAGCGCCGGCGCATACCAAACACAACATCCATGTCCATTTTTTCATCATTTATCCATTTCTATCCAATGGGCGCAAGACAGGACGAACAAGGCGTCTCCGGCTGCTCCGTGAGAATAAGCATGCGGCATCCGCATACGGTTCAGGGGCGCCAGCATAACGCGCCGAACGACTGCTTACAAGTCTGGTAACGTTTTATTTCATTTCGCTGCAGCAAGCGTGGCGGGGAAGTAGAGGGGAGCGGGGACGAGAAGGCCGGTGCGCAGGAAGCTTGCGCGCCGCTGCGGAAGGTCATTTGAAAATAACGATATTCTTGTTCCTGTCTTGTGTGGCGCAACCGGCCGCCGGTGCAACCGGGAAGATGCTATCGCTGAAGTTGTCGCCAAGCTGTTTTATGACAGATTTATTGCAGTGCCTGCATTTTTTATCCGCTCATGACACGACCTTGTACCGAAAGATGACGGCAGGCATTTTTTGTTGCATTTATTCTGGAACTCATTTCATCAATAGGCGTGAGATGCGTTCTAAAGATCGCTCGTAAAAAAAGCCTCACCCATTTGAATGAGACAGTGAAATGTTCTATGCTCAGACGCGGGGGATAGAAGTCGCATCGAACAAAGCGATTCAGGGGCTCTAAATTATGTCTACGGGGAACGCGGAACAGCGCTTCGGCCAACTGGTGGAGTTGATTTACGACTCGGTCCAGGATCTCAGCCGGATTGCGCCAGCCATGGAAATGATCTGCCGCGAGGTGGGCGCCATCGCCGGCCATTACGTTCAGATGGACGTGCAGAGCCGCGAGGTGATCGCCTCCTGCGTGAGCAACGGCGACTACCAAGCCGGCGATCTCGAATACAAGGAATACTACAGCCAGGTCGACGATCGTCTCGGCTGGCTTGCCACCGGGCAAGTCGGCGAGTGGCGCGCCGACCATCAGCGTTTCGACGAGCGCTTCGTGCGCAAGAGCGAGATCTATAACGATTTTCTGTTCAAATACGGCGGCCGTCATATGGTGGTGGGGCGCATCGGCGAGCGCACCACGCAATCTGAAGCGATTGCCTTCCTGAGACCGCTCGGCGCCCGCGAATACGCCGAAACGGAATATGAATTCCTGCGCAGCCTGTCGCCGCACCTGATCCGTTCGGCGGCGCTGCGTGCGCGCATGCAGACGCTGGAGCGCCAGCAGTCGGCCAGCGAATCGGTGGTGGCGCATCTGCCGTATGGCACGGCATGGGTCAACGCCGCGGGCCGTATCGTTTCCCTGAATCAGCAGGCGACGGAGACCCTGGCCGTCGCCGATGGCTTGTCCGTGCGCAACGACAAGCTCGCAGCGTGCGAGCCGGCCGATGCCGAAAAACTGCAGCGCGCGCTGCGCATGGCGACGACGCAGGAGCCGCGCCAGGGGCAATGGTTTGCCGTCGCCCGTCGTAAGCAAACCGTGCCGCTGCTGGTGTCGGTGATTCCTGCGACGATTCCGGCCGCGCTCGATCCCTTGTGCGGCGGTCCGTTCGCGCTCCTGATCCTGCAGGACATGATGCGCCAGCGCATCGCGCGCGCGGTGCAGTTGCAGATCATCTATCGCCTGACACCGGCGGAGACGCGGCTGGCCGAAGCCTTGCTGGAGAACGAGACGGTGGAATCCTATGCGCTGAAGAACGACGTTAGCCGCAACACCGTGCGGACTCATCTGGCCAGCCTGTTCGCCAAGACCGGCGCCAGGCGTCAGGCCGAGTTGATCAGGATTCTACTGGCGTCGCAGCCGCACGTCGTTCTATAACGTCCAGCAGGCCGCCGTCGGCGGAAAATCGCAAGACCGTCTCGCGAGCCAGCTATAATGGCGCTCTTCGTGCAACCTGCTGCAAGACCTATCTCACTTACGCCATGCAATACGTTTCCACTCGCGGTCACTCTGCAACACCTTCCTTTTCCGAAATCCTGCTGGGCGGCCTGGCGCCGGATGGCGGCCTGTATCTGCCTGCGCACTATCCGCAAGTCAGTAGCGCCGAGCTGGAACGGTGGCGCACGCTGTCTTACGCCGACCTGGCCTACGAAGTACTGAAAAAATTCGCGAGCGACATTCCCGATGCGGACCTCAAAGCGCTGACCCGCAAGACTTACACCCCCGACATCTATCGCAATACGCGCGCCGGCGAAGACGCCGCGCAGATCACGCCGTTGCGTACGCTGGAAGACAAGGACGGCAAGAGGCTGGTGTTGCAAGGTTTGTCGAACGGTCCGACGCTGGCCTTCAAGGACATGGCGATGCAGTTGCTGGGCAACCTGTTCGAATACGCGCTGGCGAAGAAGGGCGCCGAGCTCAATATCGTCGGCGCTACTTCCGGCGACACCGGCAGCGCAGCCGAATACGCCATGCGCGGCAAGCAGGGCATCCGCGTCTTCATGCTATCGCCGCACAAGAAGATGAGCGCATTCCAGACCGCGCAAATGTTCAGCCTGCAGGATCCCAATATTTTCAACCTGGCAGTGGAAGGTGTGTTCGACGATTGCCAGGACATCGTCAAGGCCATTTCCAACGATCTCGACTACAAGGCGAAGCAGAAGATCGGCACCGTCAATTCGATCAACTGGGCGCGCGTGGTGGCGCAGGTGGTGTACTACTTCCGTGGCTACCTGAGTGCGACGACGGGCAATGACCAAAAGGTGTCATTCACCGTCCCGTCGGGCAACTTTGGCAATATCTGCGCCGGCCACATCGCTCGCATGATGGGCCTGCCGATCGACAAGCTGGTGGTGGCGACCAACGAGAACGATGTGCTCGACGAATTTTTCCGTACCGGTATTTATCGCGTGCGCAAGTCGGCCGAAACCTATCACACCAGCAGCCCGAGCATGGACATCAGCAAGGCATCCAACTTCGAACGCTTCATCTACGACCTGGTGGGCCGCGACAGTGCGCGCGTGAAGGCCTTGTTCCACAAGGTGGAGACGGCCGGAGGTTTCGATCTGACAGGCAAGCCGGGCAGCGATGGCGACGAATTCGCCGGCGTGATCCGCTACGGTTTTGCATCCGGCAAGTCGACGCATGCGGACCGCCTGGAAACCATCCGCTTCGCCGAAAAGAATTACGGCATCACTGTCGACACGCATACCGCCGACGGCATCAAGGTCGCGCGCGAAAACCTCGCGCCGGGAGTCACCATGATCGTGCTGGAAACCGCTTTGCCGGCCAAGTTCAACGAAACTATCCGCGAAGCGCTGGGCCGCGATGCCGAACGTCCCGCAGGGTTCGAGAACATCGAAACCTTGCCGCAGCGGTTTGAAGTGATGCCTGCCGATGCGGCGATGGTGAAAGCTTTCGTGGCCGGGCATACCGGGTTGTAATTCATCAGACAGTTGTACGACGCTGGGTCCTGACCTCCGTCAGGACGACGGAGGAAGCGCCTGTCTTTTTGCTCTGTCTTCGTCGTCCCGGCGAAAGCCTGGATCCAGCGTCGTCACGCAATCCCCGTTCTTATTTCTTGCGCCAGTAATCCGGCTGCGCATAAGCGTGCCGCAGGAAATCCACGAACGCCCGGATCCGCAAAGGCAGATGCCGCCGCTGCGCAAACACCGCATAGATGTCGTTGCCCGGTGCGGCAAATTTGTCGAGTACGGTGACCAGCTCTCCCGATTCGATCGCAGAACCCACTTCCCACATCGAACGCCAGGCCAGTCCCTTGCCGTTCAGCGCCCAGTTGTGCAGCACCTCGCCATCGTTGCAGACCATGTTTCCGGTGACCTTGAAAATACTGTTCTTGCCGTGATGGCGAAACGTCCAGCCGCGCTGGCTACCCTCGCTGCTGATGGCCAGGCAGTTATGCCGGACCAGATCGTCGGGCGTTTCCGGCGTGCCGAAGCGGCGCAGATAAGAGGGCGCCGCCACCACCACGCGATGATTGTCGGCCAGCTTGACGCTGATCAGGTTGGAATCGGTCAGCGCAGCGATGCGGATGGCGACGTCGACGCCTTCGCCGATCAGATCGACAATGCGGTCGTTGAGATTGAGCGTGAGTGTGACGTCGCGGTGTTCGGCCAGAAAAGACGGCACCAGCGGCGCTACGTGCTGGCGGCCGAAACCTGCCGGGGCGGAGATCAGCAAATTGCCGCTGGCCCGGGCGCTGCGCTCGGATACCGAGGATTCAGCGTCTTCCAGATCGGTCAGAATGCGCTGGCAGTCCTCCAGGAAGGCGGTACCTTCATTGGTCAGCACGATCTTGCGCGTGGTCCGCTGCAGTAGTTTGACGCCCAGTCTTTCTTCCAGCGCATCGAGGCGGCGGCCGATCATGGCCGGCGCAATGCCTTCGGCACGCGCGGCGGCGGACAGGCTGCCTTTGGCGGCGACGTCGACAAAGGTGGAAATTTGCTTGAACTGATCCATCAGGGTACCCTCGAAGGCTGAAAAGCTGCGCAGTCATTATCCCTTCACTTATGACTAAAACGCAAAGATAAAGTGATAAAACGTTTTACTCATGTGGATTTAGTTTAAATATACTAAGTGCATAAAAATACAATGCGACAACGAATTCTCATTCGATTTTTTTTACTTAGGAGCACAGCATGACGCAATTGACACTGCCGGCCGGGATGCAGATTTCTGGTGAAATCAAGCCTGGTTATGAACAGATCCTGACCCCCGACGCACTGGCGCTAGTAGCCAAATTAAGCCGCGCTTTCGAGCCGCGTCGCCAAGAGTTGCTGGCGGCCCGCGCCGAGCGCGTCAAACGCCTGGACGCCGGCGAGCGTCCCGACTTCTTGGCCGACACCGCGCATATCCGCAGCGGCGACTGGAAGATCGCTCCGATCCCGAAGGCGCTGGAATGCCGCCGTGTCGAAATCACCGGCCCGGTCGAGCGCAAAATGGTCATCAACGCCTTCAACTCGGGCGCCGACAGCTACATGACCGACTTCGAGGATTCGAATTCGCCAGTGTGGGACAATCAGATCAGCGGCCAGATCAACCTGTTCGACGCGATCCGCCGCACCATCTCGCTGGAATCGAACGGCAAGAGCTACAAGCTCAACGACAAGATCGCCACTCTGGTCGTGCGTCCGCGCGGCTGGCATCTCGACGAGAAGCACGTCACCATCGACGGCAAGCGTATCTCCGGCGGTATCTTCGACTTCGCGCTGTTCCTGTTCCATAACGCCAAGGAGCAATTGGCGCGCGGCGCCGGTCCGTACTTCTACCTGCCGAAAATGGAGTCGCATCTGGAAGCGCGCCTGTGGAACGACATCTTCGTGATGGCGCAAAATGAAATCGGCCTACCGCAAGGCACCATCAAGGCTACCGTGCTGATCGAAACGATCACCGCCGCGTTCGAGATGGAAGAAATCCTGTACGAACTGCGCGAGCACAGCGCGGGCCTGAACGCCGGCCGCTGGGATTACATTTTCTCGTGCATCAAGAAGTTCAAGAACGACAAGGACTTCTGCCTGGCAGACCGCGCCAAGGTCACGATGACTGCGCCGTTCATGCGCGCCTATGCGCTGCTGCTGCTCAAGACCTGCCACAAGCGCGGCGCGCCGGCGATCGGTGGCATGAGTGCGCTGATCCCGATCAAGAATGATCCGGAAAAGAACGCCGTTGCGATGCAAGGCATCATCAACGACAAGCGCCGCGACGCCACCGACGGCTACGATGGCGGCTGGGTTGCGCATCCGGGCCTGGTCGAAGCGTCGATGAAGGAATTCGTGGCGGTGCTGGGCGACAAGCCCAACCAGTTCGAGAAGCAACGTCCGGACGTCGACGTCAAGGCGGCCGACCTGCTCAACTTCCAGCCGGAAACGCCGATCACCGAAGCCGGTCTGCGCTACAACATCAACGTCGGCATCCACTATCTGGGCGCCTGGCTAGCCGGCAACGGCTGCGTGCCGATCCACAACCTGATGGAAGATGCCGCGACCGCCGAAATCAGCCGCGCACAAGTCTGGCAGTGGATCCGCAGCAGCAAGGGTAAGTTGGAAGACGGCCGCAAGGTCACCGCCGACATGGTGCGCGCGATGATTCCGGAAGAACTGGTCAAGGTCAAGGAAGTCGCCGGCAACGGCCCGACTTATGACCGCGCTGCGAAGATTTTCGAGGAAATGTCTACCTCGGCGACGTTTGCCGAATTCCTGACGTTGCCGTTGTACGAAGAAATCTGATGAAGAGTGGTGCGACAGGATAGCCGTATTATCTTGCTCATCGCTTTATTGAAAACGCCCGGTCGTGCCGGGCGTTTTCATTTGCGCAGTTGCATGGCCAATCGCCGGATATCGACGCTTCTGCAAAACGTGCGGACAAAAAAAATCCCCGACATGTCGGGGATTTTTTATCGAACGCGAATCGATTATTCCGTCGGAACGATGTTCGAAGCTTGTTGGCCCTTAGGACCAGTAGTCACTTCAAAGGAAACGCGTTGGTTTTCTTTCAGCGACTTGAAGCCATTCGATTGGATAGCCGAGAAGTGTGCGAACAAATCTTCGCCGCCCGCGTCAGGAGTAATAAAGCCGAAGCCCTTCGAGTCATTGAACCACTTTACGATACCAGTTGCCATGTTAATTCCTAAATAAGTTAGTCTGGGCTTCGCCCGTTATTATCGTTTAACCCTAGAGAGGAATGACAGACTAATACCGCACTACCAACTCGAATCTTAACGACCGTTTAATTATACCGATTAAATCGTCAATGCAAGCGTTTTTCACTCTGTGAGAACGATTTTATTTGCAGACGGTTTGTAGACCAAAACCACCGCTTCGGCGGCAACGCCTTCTTCGCGGCCCAGATATCCGAGTTTTTCGTTGGTTTTCGCCTTGATGTTGACTTGCTCCGGCGCAATACCAAGATCATCGGCCACATGCGCCGTCATGGCCGCAATATGCGGCGCCATCTTGGGTGCCTGGGCGATGATGGTGGCGTCGACATTGCCGACTGCATAGCCCGCCGCAGCCAGGCGCCTGGCTGCTTCTCGCAGCAGGACGCGCGAATCGGCTCCCTTGAATTGCGCGTCGGTGTCAGGGAAATGGCGGCCGATGTCGCCCAGTCCGGCCGAGCCGAAAATCGCGTCGGTGATGGCATGTAACAACACATCCGCGTCGGAATGTCCAAGCAGTCCGGTCTTGTGCGGGATGTCGACGCCGCCGATGATTAGTTTGCGTCCCGCCACCAGCGCATGGCAATCGTAGCCCTGGCCGATGCGAAATAGAGGGGGAGGGGCGAAAGTCATGTTTGTCCTTTACGTTTTCAGGAAGAGTTCGGCCAGTGCGACATCGTGCGCCAACGTGACCTTGATATTGCGCGGGCTGCCTTCCACCAGCTTCGGCTGCAGGCCCAGCATTTCGATGGCGCTGGCGTCGTCGGTGATATCACCGACGCGGTTCTGTGCATGGGCCTGTTCCAGCGCGCCCGTTAGCAAGGCGTAGCGAAACATCTGTGGCGTTTGCGCGGCCCACAATGCCTCACGCGGCACCGTCGCCTGCACGCGTTGCGCAATGTCTGCGCTGCTGCGCTTGAGCGTATCGACTACCGGCAGCGCCAGCAAGCCGCCGACCGTATCGTCGCGCAACGCTGCAATGAGCTTGTTCAGGAGTTCCGCATTCAGTCCTGGGCGGGCTGCGTCATGCACCAGCACCCAATCGTCGTCGCCGACCTGCGCGCGAATCGCCTGCAAGCCGTTGAGGACACTGTCTTGCCGCGTCGCGCCACCGTTGCGCAATACCGTCAGCTTGCCCGCAAGTTGTGGCTGCGCGGCAAGGAAATCGTCGACATAGCCGTCGTTTACACTTACTACCAGAAATATATGCGCGATGGCGTCGCTGGCGGCGAAGGTATCGAGCGCATATTGCAGCATCGGTTTGCCGGCCAGCGGCATGTATTGCTTGGGGATGTCGCCGCCCAGGCGCGCGCCGACGCCGGCGGCGGGGATCAGGGCGAAATGTCGGGCCAAGCGTGATGATGCGGAAGCTGTCATGCCGAGGGCGCCATGGCAGCAAGAGCGCAGGAAATGCCTGCTCGCGGCGCCGTCGGGGCGCGGCCTTGTCTGCAGAGGGCTTCGTTTATAATGTGAGGCTGAATTTTAAAGCCAAACTCAGCTCGCTCAGCAGCATTTTGTCGTATTTTGCGTACTCCGGGTGCGCTTCCCAATCCAGCCAATGTCTTTTGACCTGAAAAAATCCCTTCCCAAGCCGGGCGCGCGTTTCGTTCCTCCTGCGGTGCATGGCTCCGCCGATGCCTGTCTGCTGGCGCAGGCCGCCGTCGCGCTCAAAGCCGACCGGCGCATGCTGACCGTGGTCGTGGCCAGCGCCACCGACGCCCAGCGGCTGTTGTCGGAAATTCCGTGGTTCCAGCGCGCCGCAGGCGATGACGACAAGTTGCGCTGCCATTTGCTGCCCGATTGGGAAACCTTGCCTTACGATGCCTTCTCGCCGCACCAGGACCTGGTGTCGGAGCGCCTGGCGACCCTGTATGAAGTGCAAAACGGCCACTGCGACGTGCTCATCGTACCGGCCACGACCGCTTTGCTGCGCATGGCGCCGCCGGGTTTCCTGGCCGGGTACACTTTCTTTTTCAAGCAAGGCGAGAAGCTCGACGAAGCGCGCCTGAAATCGCAGCTTACGCTGGCCGGCTACACCCACGTGACGCAAGTCATGTCGCCCGGCGAATATTCAGTGCGGGGCGGCCTGATCGACATTTTTCCGATGGGTTCGGCGCTGCCGTATCGCCTCGACTTGTTCGGCGACACCATCGAAACCATCCGCACCTTCGATGCCGACACCCAACGCTCGCTGTATCCGGTGCGCGAAGTGCGCCTGCTGCCGGGGCGCGAGTTCCCGATGGACGAGGCCTCGCGCACCGCTTTCCGCAGCCGCTGGCGCGAAGTCTTTGAAGGCGATCCGTCGCGTTCGGCAATCTACAAGGACATCGGCAACGGCATCGCCTCGGCCGGCATCGAATACTATCTGCCGCTGTTCTTCGAGCAGACCGCGACGCTGTTCCAGTATGTGCCGTCGACGTCCATGTTCGCCACCGTCGGCGACATCGACCAGGCCATCAAACGCTTCTGGAGCGATACGCGCTCGCGCCACAATTTCCTCAAGGCCGATCGCGAACGTCCGGTGCTGGCGCCGGAGGAAGTATTCCTGACCGACGAAGATTTTTTTACGCTGGTCAAACCGTACGGCCGCTGGGCACTCCAAACCGACGACGCGCCTTCCGCTCTGTCGGCGCCGATCCCCAATGTCGCTGTCAATCGCCGCACCGACGATCCGCTGACCAACCTGCGCGCCTACCTGCTCAAGACCGGCAAGCGCGTCATGCTGTGCGCCGAATCGAACGGCCGCCGAGAAACCTTGCAGCAATACTTCGCGGAATACGACTTGCATCCGGCGCTGTGCGACGGCTACGACAGCTTCATCGCCAACGACGAGCAACTGATGCTGGGCGTGGCGCCCTTGTATGCCGGTTTCGAGCTGGAGCAAGAGCAGGTCGCATTTATCACTGAGACCGAACTGTATGCCGGCTCGGGCCGCCGCCTCGGCCGCAAGAAACAGGAAGCCGTCACGCAAGTCGAGCATATGGTGCGCGATTTGTCCGAGCTCAAGATCGGCGACCCGGTGGTCCATGCCAACCATGGCATCGGCCGCTACATGGGTTTGCTCAGCATGGACCTGGGCGAGGGCGAGACCGAGTTCCTGCATCTCGAATATGCGAAGGAAACCAAGCTTTACGTGCCGGTGTCGCAATTGCACGTGATCTCGCGCTATTCGGGCGCTTCGCCGGAAGACGCACCGCTGCACGCGCTCGGTTCCGGGCAGTGGGAAAAAGCCAAGCGCCGTGCGGCACAACAGATCCGCGACACCGCCGCCGAATTGCTGAACCTGTATGCGCGCCGCGCGCTGCGCCAGGGACACGCGTTCCAGTATTCCGCGCGCGATTACGAAACCTTCGCCGAGAGCTTCGGCTTTGAAGAAACGCCTGACCAGGCCGCCGCCATCAACGCCGTCATCGGCGACATGACCAGCGGCAAGCCGATGGATCGTCTGATTTGCGGCGATGTCGGCTTCGGCAAGACGGAAGTCGCCTTGCGCGCCGCCTTCGTCGCCGTCATGGGCGGCAAGCAGGTCGCCATTCTTGCGCCGACCACCTTGCTGGCCGAGCAGCATGCGCAGACCTTTGCCGATCGCTTCGCCAACTGGCCGGTGCGCATTGCCGAACTGTCGCGTTTCCGCACCGGCAAGGAAATCACGCAAGCGATCAAGGGCATGGCCGACGGCACACTCGACATCGTCATCGGCACGCACAAGCTGCTATCCGACGACGTCAAGTTCTCGCGCCTGGGCCTGGTCATCATCGATGAAGAACATCGCTTCGGCGTGCGCCAGAAGGAATCGCTCAAAGCGCTGCGCGCCGAGGTCGACGTACTCACGCTGACCGCCACGCCGATTCCGCGCACGCTCGGCATGGCGCTGGAAGGATTGCGCGATTTCTCGATCATCGCCACGGCGCCGCAAAAGCGCCTGGCGATCAAGACTTTCGTACGCGCCGAAGGCGAATCGACGATCCGCGAAGCCTGCCTGCGCGAGCTCAAGCGCGGCGGTCAGGTTTATTTCCTGCATAACGAAGTCGAGACCATCGAAAACCGCAAGGCCATGCTCGAAGCCCTGTTGCCGGAGGCACGCGTGGTCATCGCGCACGGCCAGATGCACGAGCGTGACCTGGAAAAAGTCATGCGCGATTTCGTCGCGCAGCGTTCCAACATCCTGCTGTGCACCACCATCATCGAGACCGGTATCGACGTGCCGACCGCCAACACCATCATCATGCACCGCGCCGACAAATTCGGCCTGGCCCAGTTGCACCAATTGCGCGGCCGCGTCGGCCGTTCGCATCATCAGGCCTATGCCTATTTGCTGGTGAACGACGTCAAGGGATTGACCAAGCAGGCACAGCGCCGACTCGAAGCGATCCAGCAGATGGAAGAACTCGGCAGCGGTTTTTACCTCGCCATGCACGATCTGGAAATCCGCGGCGCCGGCGAAGTGCTCGGCGACAGCCAGTCGGGCGAAATGCATGAGATCGGTTTCCAGATGTATTCCGACATGCTCAACGAAGCGGTGCGCGCGCTCAAGGACGGCAAGGAGCCGGACCTCGCTGCGCCGCTGGCCAGCACCACCGAGATCAACCTGCATGTGCCGGCCTTGCTGCCCAACGATTATTGCGGCGACGTGCACGAACGCTTGTCGCTGTACAAGCGCTTCGCCAACTGCACCGAGCAGGACGCCATCGACGCCTTGCAGGAAGAACTGATCGATCGTTTCGGCAAGTTGCCTGAAGTCGCCAAGGCGCTGGTCGAGACGCACCGCCTGCGCATCGCCGCCAAGCCGCTGGGCATCATCAAGATCGACGCGCATGCCGAATCGGCGGTGTTGCAGTTCGTGCCGAATCCACCGGTCGACGCCATGCGCATCATCGAACTGATCCAGAAGAACCGCCACATCAAGCTGAACGGCCAGGACAAGTTGCGCATCACCGTCAACATGCCCGACCTCAGCGCGCGCGTGGCACAGGTCAAAGCGACCATGCGCTCATTGGTCGGCTGAACGAATTTTGAAAATACGAAAAAGACGCATCATGAATCTGATCTTGCAAGGACTGAATACCAATCGCGCCGATGTCGAGGCGATCATCGGGCTTGCGCGGCCGCAGCGTATCATCGATGTCGGCGCTCATGCCTGGCGTTGCGAAGGCGTCGCCTTCAACGATGGGCTCAAGGCGCAAATCGACTCAGCCTGTCTGGCGCAGCAAGTCGACTACGCCTTCGTCGAAGCAGGGTGTACGCTGAAGGATTTCAAGCTGGTCACGATGGACATGGATTCGACCCTGATCACGATTGAATGCATCGATGAGATCGCCGACATGCAAGGGTTGAAGCCGCTGGTGTCGGAAATCACTGAAGCCGCCATGCGCGGCGAAATCGAATTCAATGAGAGCCTGACGCGCCGGGTCGCCTTGCTCAAAGGACTCGATGCGGGCGCCTTGCAACGCGTCTACGATGAACGTCTGAAGTTATCGCCGGGTGCGGAAAAGATGCTGCGAGCGATTCGGGCCGCCGGTCTGAAAACCTTGCTGGTGTCGGGCGGCTTCACCTTCTTCACCGACCGCATGAAGAGCCGTCTGAATCTCGATTACACGCACTCCAACGTGCTCGAAATCATCGACGGAAAACTCACCGGAAAAGTCGTCGGCGGCATCGTCAATGCCGATGAAAAGCGCCTGACCGTCGAACGCGTTTGCGCCGCTCTGGGCGTACCGACCTCGCAAGCGATCGTTATGGGCGACGGCGCCAACGATCTGAAGATGATGGGCGTCAGCGGTCTTTCGGTGGCTTTTCGCGCCAAGCCTGTGGTGCGTGCGCAGGCCGATGTTGCATTGAACTTTGTCGGTCTGGATGGCATCTTGAACATACTTACTTAAATGCACAGGAGGTGCGCATGAGCATGAATCAGGAACTGATGCTGGATACCAACCTGCAATCGGCCAAGGATCTGGCCTGGTGGCTGTACATCTTCCACGGGCTGAGTCTGGTGTTCTCGCTCGGCATGTTGTCGTGGCTGCCGCTGATCGTCAATTACCTCAAGCGCGGCGATGCTGCGGACACTTTCGTCTATAGCCATCATCGCTGGCAGATCCGTTCGTTCTGGTGGTATCTGTTCTGGATGTTCGCCGGCGGCGTCGTCTGGATGACCATCGTCGGCATTCCGCTGGCGGTGCTGATCTGGGCACTGGCATGGATCTGGAAAGCCTATCGCATCATCAAGGGCTGGCTCGACCTCAACGACAATAAGGCCATGCCGGTCTAGACAGCGTGAGCCGTCAAGCTGAGGTCATACAGATGGATTAGAATGTGCCGGCAGGTTTCGGCAACATCCTGCAACAATCAGAAAAGAGAGGCGACCGTATGAATAAAGTCTATCCCGACGCGTCCAGCGCGTTATCCGGCATCGTCAAGGACGGTCAGACGATCGCTGTCGGCGGTTTCGGCCTGTGCGGCATACCGGAAGCGCTGATAGCGGCGCTGCGCGAGTCCGGCGTGCAGAACCTCACGGCGATATCCAACAATGCCGGCGTCGACGGTTTCGGCCTGGGGCAGTTGCTGACCACGCGGCAGATCAAGAAAATGATCGCCTCCTACGTCGGCGAGAACAAGGAATTCGAACGCCAATACCTGGCCGGCGAACTGGAACTGGAATTCACCCCGCAAGGCACGCTGGCCGAGAAGCTGCGCGCCGGCGGGGCGGGCATCCCGGCCTTCTT
>NZ_CBXX010000002.1 GCF_000577615.1 Herbaspirillum sp. RV1423 | reverse complement strand
TACAGCAGCATAACCACGCCGAATTCGGCTGACACGCCCGCTAAGGCGATGAATCCCACACCGGTGGCAACCGACAGGTTGTAGCCTTGCAGATAGAGGAACCAGATGCCACCGACCAGCGCGAACGGCAGCGAAGCCATGATCAGCGCCGCTTCGTCGAAGCGCCGGAAAGTCAGGTACAGCAGCACGAAGATGATCAGCAGCGTTGCCGGCACCACCAGTTTCAGGCGTGCGTTCGCCCGCTCCAGATACTCGAACTGCCCGGAATAGGCAATGCTGAGTCCCGGCGCCAGTTTCACCTTGGCAGCCACTGCGGTGCGCAGGTCGGCAACGACGGAAGCCAAATCCCGATCCCGGACATCGACGTAGATCCAGCCACTCGGTCGCGCATTCTCGCTCTTGAGCATTGGAGGGCCGTCACTGATCTTCAACTTTGCGACGGTTCCCAGCGTGATCTGCTGGCCGCTGCCGGTCAGGATCGGCAGATCGCGTAGTTTCTCCAGCGAGTCCCGGATTTCCCTCGGATAGCGAACGCTGATCGGGTAACGCGCCAGCCCCTCGACCGTCTCGCCTACGTTCTCGCCGCCGATTGCCGAAGACACGATACTTTGCACGTCGGCGATATTGAGCCCGTAGTTGGCGGCCGCAAGCCGATCGATGTCGACGTCCACGTAACGTCCGCCGCTGAGACGTTCTGCAAGTGCAGAACTGACCCCGGGAACCTGCTTGGCGACCTGTTCGATCTGTTGCGCCGTCTTGTCTATATCGGCAAGACTGGTCCCTGAGACTTTTACGCCAATCGGACTCTTGATCCCGGTAGCCAGCATGTCCAGCCGATTACGGATCGGCGGAACCCAAATGTTCGACAAGCCAGGGACTTTGACGACTCGATCGAGCTCATCGATCAATTTCGCCGGCGTCATGCCGGGGCGCCATTGATCGCGCGGCTTGAACTGGATGGTGGTTTCGAACATTTCCAGTGGCGCCGGATCGGTCGCGCTCTCGGCTCGGCCGGCTTTACCGAAAACGCTAGCGACTTCCGGGACGGTCTTGATCAGGCGATCAGTTTGTTGCAGCAGTTCCGCAGCCTTGGATGCAGACAAACCAGGTAACGCTGACGGCATGTAAAGCAAGTCGCCCTCATCCATCTGCGGCAGAAACTCGCCGCCCAGTCGGCTGATCGGCCATAGCGTCGTCAGCAAGGCTAGGCCGGCGATGACCAGCGTCGTTTTTGGTCGGCGCAGGACGGCCTCCAGCAATGGTCGATAGCAGCGAATCAGCCAGCGGTTCAACGGATTGCTGTTTTCCGAGGGGATGTTCCCGCGGATCATGTAGCCCATCAGGATAGGAATCAGCGTCACGGACAAGCCCGCGGCGCCGGCCATGGCATAGGTCTTGGTGAACGCCAGCGGCCCGAACAGGCGTCCTTCCTGTGCCTCCAGCGTGAACACCGGGATGAACGACAAGGTGATGATCAACAAACAAAAGAACAGCGTCGGCCCGACCTCCGCCGCCGCCTCGCCGATCACGCGCCAGTGGGTGTCCCCTTGCAGGGATTGCCCCGGATGTTCGTGCTTCCACGCCTCGATATGCTTGTGGGCATTCTCGATCATGACGACTGCGGCATCGACCATGGCGCCGATGGCGATGGCGATGCCGCCCAGCGACATGATGTTGGCGTTGACGCCCTGGTAACGCATGACGATGAAGGCAATCATGACGCCGAGCGGCAAGGAAACGATCGCCACCAGCGCCGAGCGCAGATGCCACAGGAACAGGCCGCACACCACCGCCACGACAAGAAATTCTTCGAGCAACTTGTGCGACAGGTTGTCGATGGCCCGGTCGATCAACTGGCTGCGGTCGTAGACGGGAACGACCTCGACGCCGGACGGAAGGCTCTTCTTAAGTTCTTCCAGTTTGGTTTTGACGGCGGCAATGGTGTCGCGTGCGTTTTTACCAGAGCGTAGGATGACAACGCCCCCGACTGTTTCACCCTGGCCGTTGAGCTCGGCAATACCGCGCCGCATCTCTGGCCCCAGTTGAATGGTCGCCACATCGCCCAATTTGACGGGGACGCTGTTTTGTCCCCTCGCCAATGGGATATTGCGAAAGTCCCCCAGCGTCTTGAGATAGCCGGAAGCCCGCACCATGTATTCGGTTTCCGCCATCTCCAACACCGAGCCGCCGGTTTCCTGATTGGCTTTCTTGATTGCTTCCACGACCCTGTCTTGCGTGATCCGGTAGGCCGCCAGCTTCACCGGGTCGAGCACGATCTGATATTGCTTGACCATCCCGCCGACTGTCGCCACTTCCGCCACATTGGGCAAGCTCTTGAGTTCATATTTCAAAAACCAGTCCTGCAGGCTACGTAGCTGGGCTAAGTCGTGTTGCCCGGTCTTGTCGACCAAGGCATATTCGTAGATCCAGCCGACTCCGGTGGCGTCCGGCCCTAACGATGCTTTGGCGGAAGCTGGCAAGCGCCCCTGCACCTGGTTGAGATATTCCAGCACCCGGGAGCGGGCCCAGTACATATCGGTGCCGTCTTCAAACAGGACGTAGACGAAAGAATCTCCAAAGAAGGAGTAGCCGCGCACGGTCTTCGCTCCCGGCACCGACAGCATGGTGGTCGCCAGCGGATAGGTCACCTGGTTTTCCACGATCTGCGGCGCCTGGCCGGCATAGCTGGTGCGGATGATGACCTGCACATCCGACAGATCCGGTAAGGCATCCACCGGCGTCGTCTTGAGCGCCCAGACACCCCATGCCCCTAGGAAAAGTACGGAGAGCAAGACCAGAAAACGGCTCGCAATCGACCATTTGATGAGTTTCTCTATCATGGCGCGCTCCGATCCAGCTTCTCGATCACATAGTCGCCATTCTTCTCACTGAAACTGAAATGCACGCTGTCCCCGGTCTTGAGGCCTGATGCCATGTCGGGCTGAGCCAATTTGAATGTCATCGTCATCGGCCCCCAACCCAGCGTTTTGACTGGACCATGCGAGAGCGTGATTTCGAGCCCCTTCAACGATTCGATTTTCCCGGTTGTCTCATTGAGTGCGGCCTGCGCTATAGCAGCATTGGAGGATGACGATGTATTCAATCTCGCCAGCACGCCTTTAAGACTTGCTTCGGAATCGATCAGGAATTGCCCTGACGTTACAACCTGCTGCCCCGCGGTGACGCCACCCAGCACGATGCTCTTGCCGTCGGCTTCCTGGCCAAGTTGAACGTCGACCGGCTGATATCGCCCGTCACCCGTAGTGACCAGCAAGACATTGCGGGTACCGGTGCGAATGACCGCTTCAGACGGCACCAACAAGCCTGGTGTCGCTTTGCCTGCGTCCAAATTGATCTGGGCATACATACCAGGTTTTAACCTGCCGTCGCGATTGGGTAGTTCGATGCGGACTCGAAGCGTGCGGCTGTCGGCATTCGTTTCAGGCAGAACGGCCAGGATCTTGCCAGTGAAGTTTTCACCTGGATAAGCAGAAAAACGAGCTTCCAGCTTGCCGCCGACATTGATCTGTCCAGCTTGCGCTTCGGGAACGGCCGCTTCCAGCCATACGGAATCCAGACCATTTATCTTGGCCAGAGGCGCGCCCGCTGTCACTGTCATTCCGCTTCTGATATCGAGCGTCTGAATCAGGCCTGCGATGGGAGCGACGATTGTCACCACGGTTTGAGGACGTCCGCTCTTTTCGACGCGGCTGATCAGATCACTGCTCATCCCGAGTAGTTGCAGACGCTCACGGGCAGCCTGAATTAATGCCGGATCGTTTGTTTTGATCACCGCCAAGAATTCCGACTGGGCACCGGCCCATTCAGGAATCAGCAAATCAACCAGAGGAGCACCGCGTACAACGACATCGCCAGGAGCTCGTGCATACACGCGCTCCACAAAGCCGCTGCTACGTGACTGAACAATCGCAACCTGGCGATCATTCAGCTGCACGCTGGCGACGGCGTTCACCGTTGCCGATAAGTTGCCTCGCTCCACTTTCGCGGTGCGCATTCCTAAATTCTGGGCAATGCCGGCGTCAATCTTGATGCCGGCGCCATCTGCTTGCTCATCTGCGTATTTCGGCACCAGTTGCATGTCCATGAAAGGTGACTTACCCGGCTTGTCGAAGCGTTGACTCGGCATCATAGGGTCGTACCAATACAACGCCTTACGTTCCACTTGCGTGGTCGGGCCTGCAGTTTCGCTATGCATGGTTTGAGCGCCGTTATTCTGGTGGGCAAGCCAATAACCGCCTGAGCTACTCACGGCGGCAACTGCAATCATCAGTACGGCAATTTGATAGGTATTTTTCTTCATTGCAGGTCTTCTCCGTAAGCAAAATAGAGCTGCGCGGCCATCGCCGTGCGCTGAGCTTCTATGTCGATGATCTTTAAACGTTGATCGACGATTTCGCGGCGTGCAGTCAACACCGTCGTCAAGTCGCTCTTACCCGAGCGGTAACCTGCGTACTGGAGATCGACCTTTTGCTGTGCCAGAGGCAAGGCGGTCTGATTGGCGCGCTCCAGTTGACGGGTCAGGGTCTGGTAGTCGGCGAGATCGTTTTCCAGTTCGTTGGTGTGATCGCGCAGCATGGCTTCACGGTCGGCATCGATCCGATACAACTCCTGCTGTTTAGCGGCAATGCGGGGATCCTGTCGGGTTGAAGGAGACACAGGAATCTCAAACGTGAACTGGACGGAGACCATGTTGCCGAACCGTGCATCGCGTCGCTGATAGGCAAGCTCAACACCCCAGTCCGACTTTTTCATAGCTTGCGCTTCGCGGACCTCGGCTTCTGCCTTTCGTGTTTCGGCGGTAAAGGCTTGTAGTTCCGGATGCCGATGCAGGTGCTCCCGCAGATAGGCCGCGTCGATGTTCAGCGCGGGCAATGCATCGACCAGTGGCTCATCAGCCTCGCCGCCGACGTAACGACGTAAGCCAGCCTTTGCTTTGACCAGATCGCGGATAAGATCGTCGCGACGGTCGGCAAGCTGCACCGCCTCCTGTTTCGGCATGACGCTATCGGCAATCTGCGTACGACCGGATGCGACCTGGGCGCGTACTGCCTCTGCCCAGAGCTGATTCTCCTTGTCCAAGTTGTCAAACAAAGCGATCTTGCGCTCCAGATAGTAGCGATTGAGCCATGCCAAGGCAGTCGCCCGGCGCAATTTCAGACGCTCGACCTGCCTTTGTGCTTCGGCTGTTTCGATTGAGGCCTCGGCTACGGCAATGCGGGCCTGGCGTTTCGCCGCATTGGGAAACTCCTGCATGACGCCAATCTTTTGCATCGTCATCGAGTCGGCATTGAGCCGGCCCCGATCCGGACCCGACACGGGATAGTTGTCGATGCCGGTGAAAATCTTTGGATCAGGCAACGCGCCGGCGGGTATCGCAGACGCTTGAGCCGCCTGGATTTGTGCCCTGTTAGAGGCGAGATTGGGGGACTGGCGCTCGGCAATCTCGAGCGCAGCGTTAAAAGACAAAGGGCCGGCATTGGCAAGGCCGGACATCCCTGCGAGCAAAGCAAGCAAGGTACTGGATATCCTGCGAAAGGACATATTGTTCACTCCATAGCGTGACGGCGCGTACAAAAGCGCGCAAACATTCGCCCGGCAGCTAGGCCGGACGCATCAACGAATCAATGAGATTTAGAGTGAACGAGGGGGACGCCACAACCCGGATGGGTCATGAGAAGGCAGAAATGACTCAGGCAACAGTGAAACGGTATCGATCAGTGGAAGGATCAATGGATTGATGTCGACGGAAGATGTCGTCGATGGGAAAACCTGGCAAATCTTGCAGGCGTCGCCCATTTTGCACGGCGCCGTCGATTTGGATGACTTATCGGTGTCCGACATATTCATCACACAAGGCTCATCTGCGGCGTTCGCGGATGTCGCCATTTCCATAGACGCAGAATTAGTGCGCATCATTTCGACCATGCGTACCGCTGCAAGTCCCTCAAGGGGAATGGCAATGGCCAACAACAGGATCAGAAATGTGCGCAGCATTTTCATGACTTAGATTATAGACGAAGTTCAAAGGTATTAAGCTGGAGCTTAGGATGCACGTTTGCGGAGTTCTACTGGAAGCGTACCTTTGTTCTTGATAGTTGCAAAATGCTCACCGCATCAGTCCTGACGCGGTTCGGTTCAGAGCTCACAGCCGCCTCTAAGTCCGCGCCGAGCTGCTCAGTATGTATCATAACGATACCCTTAAGCGCCTAGCCCTTTCCCTGAAGGCCCGTTCTCCTCCCTCCAAAATTGCACAGACTGCTTCTCGAATCCTAGGGTCTTCCAATCCGCCACTCTCATAAGTAATCTGCGGCAATTGACCGGGACGATGGCGGCCGCAGCGTGCGACGATGACTTGATTGACATCGGTGTTTACAACCAAGTTAGCGTTGTGAGTCACAATGATGATCTGCCGGTGTTTTTTCGCCTCTTTGAATACCGGTACTAGTTCATCGAATACCGACTGCGGGTCCAGGTTTTCTTCAGGCTGGTCGATGATGAGTGGGCGGTCATCACCTGTATCAATGGCCAAATACAGAAGCAGAAGCACCACTCCGCGGGTCCCTGGCGACAAACTCTCAATTTCTACCCCATCGTATTGCAAGCCGTATCCAACTTGTATATGGCTCGTGCTATAAAGCCACGACGAAATTTTGCGCGCCCAGTCTCTGAATTTTTCAGTCGCCGGCATGTGTTCTTTTAATTTGCCCGCATAGAGCGTCATAAATTGGTTCATAGCTTCGGCCACGTCCGCCGAGTTTCCATTGCGCCAGGCAGGCCCCAGTATCAATTCCGCCGCTTTACCAAGCTCTCCCTTTCCACGAAAAGGCCCGGTCCGCAAATCCAATAGTGTTTCTCCGTGCGCGATCCAACCGGCAATATCGATGAGTCGGCGTACTGAGAACGACAATTTAGCAACCGACCCGAGTCCGTCCTCAATACGCTCTTTCAGGGGAGCATATAGGCTGGCTAACTCGCTCTGTTCGTTGGATACTGCATCGAATACTCCTTGATAGGCAGTATTTCTCTCTGTGCGCAACGCTTTAAGAAAGTCGTCCGCTTTGCTGGCCCGGTCAATCTCACCAACAACTTTTGCCAGCGCAGCTTCGGCCTTGGAAATTTTATCGGACAATGTCTTGTATCGGCGGGCATTTTGCTCGTCAATACCGACCAATTTTTGAAGCAGATCCCGCTCGCGCTGGAGCACATTAATTGGTTGATCAATGAGGACAGCGTCGCCAGGAATTAATGGAAGAGACGGGTCAATCTCTTCGGCCTCAGTTTCGCGTCGAATATCACCCTCGAGGAGAGTAACTTTTCTGTTGGCCTCGTTGACTTTTTCCTTTAATAGACGGTCCACGTCGCCGGAAAACTGCAAATTAAACTCTTTCCAATCTTGCTCGCTTAATCGCGCGTGGTTGCGTTTCTCTTTAAGATTGGCGATCCAATTGGGCACCTCATTTTCCAGAAAATTGCGCACATCCGCCTGAATGCCTGATAAGGCCTGTAGCTGCAGCTTGACGGCACCAACCGTCTGTTGTTTCTGTTCGAGAGCCAGGGTTAGCGCCTCCAACCGGGCGGTGCGCTGCTCCTGTCCTTTAGGAATCAGTAACTTGCGATCATTTTTATCTTTGTCGATCAGCTTTTGCTTTTCATCCCGATCCTTGCTAAGCGTAGGAAGGCTATCTTTGCGGAGTTGCTCCTCGGTGATGGCATTTGTCGCACGCTCGAGAGTGCGCCGATGTCGTTCGCGATCGCTTTGAACTTGGTCCAGTCTTAACGCCAAAAGTGAAGTGAAATCCTCGGTTCCCATACGCTCAGAATCATCGTGCGCCTCGAATATGACGCGCTGAATTTCAGCGATCAACTCGTCGTTCAATCCTTCGGAAGAGCAAAGTCTTTCGACAAACTGTTGAGATAGATATTGAACATGAGACGCGTCCAGCAGATCTTCCATCTCCGCTGACGACACGGCATTCTCAGTTTCGGAGCCATTTTCCCAAGTCAGCTTGACGCGGGAATTCTGTAGGAAAGCGGCCGCTCGTTTGAGAAAGGAACTGCCACTGAGTTGCTTTGATACGCCAAAGCCGCCCGTGGCGATCAGATCCGCAAGTGCAGTTTTCCCTGATCCACGAGCACCGATAATAGCTACCATCCCGCCATTGATTGGCACAACATCCGGTCGCAACCAGTCGGCATCCGTAAATGAAGCAGCCTCAATGCTGTTGCCAGGCATGGCACCTCGGGGCGGCATGCTACCGATGAACACCCGGCCCTCCGGTTCGATGACGACTTGCCGGAGCGCTTCGAACGTGAGGTTGCCGCTGATCCAACAGAGCCGGCCTTTGTCGGGAACACCAACGCGCTGTTCCTCGTGAGCATCCGAACCATGGAGGCATGGTTTTCTGCCTTTCCACTTCGCTTCGAGATCTTGAACTGTAGCGGCACCCTTGCCGAGATAGAAATCAATCTGTTGAGGAGTGGCAGAGAAAATGATGTGAGCAAAGCTTTCGATATTCTGTCGCAGCGTCGCCCATTGGCCGTCCTCCGTCTGAAGACCGGAGGTTCCATCAGTGCCACCGCCCGAGACTGCGATCAGGCAATTTTTCTGCACCCAGTCGCTTTGTCCCCATGCCTCGCGTAGCCGCTCGAAATCAATTTTGAACTGGTTGACCCCGGCGCGATACGCTACCTCGTCTTCAAGAGTTGGTCCTTTATGCACTCGGCCCAGACGGATGAGATCTGTGCGATTGCATCGAAAAATCTCTCCTTGATGCTTGTATTCAAGGCCGCCCAAGAAATGCTCTATGCGTAGAACGTGGTCAGCATCGTCAGGCGAAAACAGAAAATGCAAGTTAACGCCAGAGCCTTTCTTGGTTTCGATTGTCAGTCGAAACTCGACATTCGGAAAAATCAGTCCGACGTCACGGAGTCGACCTTCACGTTGTTTCGCGATAGTTTCCTGGTATTTTTCAATGCTGCAATAATCGGTGATCCCGAGCGCGCGGATCGGAGGAATGCTCTGTTCAATCTTGCTGAGAAATCCGTCCCATGGATCACTTCCAGAATAGCCGTTGTTTAGTGCAGTACCGGGTGTATGGATATGAGGGTCCCACCTGTTCCAAAGTGAGCCTCGAGCATTGGTCGTATTAGATTTTTCCGTCATTGTTTCCCCCGTTAGATATCGTTTTGAGGCAAGAGCGCGAATCAGTTTCGTTCCCGGAAGGCATGTCTGGCCGCCATCGCATCATAAAGAGCATGGTGTTCGGGGAAGTTGTTGTGCTTGTAAAACGCGTATCGGCGCAATGCGTTGATGTTGCGCGATGAAATGAGCCGTGGTGTGCACCAGCTCGGCGGGACGTGGCCAATCGCCTGGACAAATAGATCCCAGTCAGTCTGGAAATCAAAACAGAGACGTACCTCTGCGTCTCTCCTGATTTCTTCCAACCAATCAATCATCTTTTGCCCGACTTGAGCAGTAGCGCATTCCGTATGAGGGACACGCCCGAGCAGCGGGAGAACGACATCGCGGACGAACGTACTGCACAGCTCTGCGGAATACGGCACTTCTGCATAGAAGACTTCTCCGGAAGCTGCCGCCAGGCCAATGCTGATCAATTGCGGATTTACAAAGTCGGTGAACTCGGTATCGATAAAGACATTCAGCACCATAATCGGAAGATCAAGCGGCTGATGCATGAGAAGCGCCCAAATGCGCTGTGCCCAGAATCCAGGGCATCAATCTCCCGATGTTGACAGCGTCATCGAGCCCCCGATGATGTTGGCCTTCCATGGCGATACGGGCTAATGCGCAGGCCTTCGCCATTCCCACTTCCTTGCCAATGCGCTGGGCCTTGGCGAACATTCTTTTCGCGTTTTGATGCGGCATATCCACGGGCGAAGCAATGCCGTGGCGCTGAGAGTCTCTTACCATTTGCTTAAAGTCATAAGCGCCCCAACTCATCCAGATGGCCCCCTGGAAGCTCGTTTCGGCGATAAATTCTTGCAATGCCTGCGCGGCGACAGGGAAAAGTGAAGCTTGGTCCACATCTTTTTGAGAGATGCCGGTTAAGGATGTGCAGAATGGCGTTAAGGTCGGACGTTCTAGCGGTCGAACGAAATGTTGAAAGCGCTGCAGTACGATACCGGACGCCGTCGCCCAGCAGGCGCCGATCTCGATGATTTCCATTTGTTCTGCCGTGATGGAGCCGTCATCTGCGCAAGTCGCTTCAAGGTCGATCACCAAAAATATTTTTTCCATTTGCGCCCATGCATTTTGAATTTTTTATGAAAGCGCTGAGCGCCGCAATTTCAGTCTTTAAGACGGTGACGACACGCCCCCGCAGTCGCCATTTGATATTACATGGAAATGCGGTGAAAAACTTGAATGCGTATTGCGCATTGATGCAAACTTCCTGCATTAAAATCCTATTTCCAGAACGCAACCTTATCTCAGCCGACTACGCTGAATCGGACCCCGTATGGCACTCAAAGTATTCGTCGACACAGAATTCACCGACTTTGTAAATCCGCAATTGATCAGCATCGCACTGGTGGCGGAAACAGGTGAGGAGTTCTATGCGGAGCTGCCCTTTGACATTCGGCGGTGCAGTGATTTTGTGCGTGAGACAGTGGTGCCGCTCTTGGGCTATTCACCAGAAGCAGAACTGTCACTCGATGCGCTCTACGGTCGAATAACGCAGTGGCTGGTACTTGTCCGGCCCACTGGCGAGGAAATCCAGCTGTGCTATGACTTTCAAACCGACTGGGATCTATTTTCGCGGGCGCTGGAGGACCGGGTCCCTTTCTGGGTTAAAGGGCGACTGGTAGCCGACCGCATCAACGAATTGCTGCGCCATGAATTCCACGCTAAAAATCGTCTACCCGAGCATCACGCGCTCAATGACGCGCGCGGAAACTGCTACGCATTTCGTGAACTACCGCCACAAAGCGCAGCCTCCCACGCTTAGACGTCTTGTTCAAGACTGATCAAGGAGATTCAGATTTTTGGGGAGAAGACGTTCCAGCATTTCCCGATGATAGGGATCATGAGAGTCCACATAACGAGATGCGGAGGCGATATTCCTCCATCCGACATATTCCATGAGAGCCCGCAATTCCCATCCGTTCGCACTGGCCCAAGTCGCAAATCCGCGTCGTAAGGAGTGCGAGCTGTATAAATGCACGTCCGTCACGTCAGCGGACTTCAGGATGCGCCGAAGCAAGGGAATGATGCTGGCCGAATTGACAGGTGCCTCGCTGATGGCGCCCCAACGGTCGATCCCGCGAAATGTGGCACCGCTTTTCAGTCCACTGACAGCAAGCCAATCCAGGTAGGCTGTTACCGGGCAGAGCTTAGATAAGGCTGGGGTCTTGTAAGTCGTGCCCTTGAGGCTTCGGTCAGTCTTCGTACGCGGCAAATAGATTGTCATGCCTTCCCCGGCGATGGCGTCGATATGGTCGATTTCCAGCCTGGCCAGTTCATCGCTACGAAATCCTCGCCAGAACCCAACGAGCAGCAACGCCCGATCCCGTGTATGCCGAAGAAGGTCGCTGCTACGCCCTTGCTGCCTGGCTAGTTCACACTGCTGCTCGAGCCATGCCACTGTCTGCTCAAGCGCATCCAGTTGCAGCGGCTTGGCCCGTTTCTCCTGCGCGGGATGCAGTTCATGGATCCCGCGCAGCATCTTGCGCACCACCGGCGCCTTCGTCGGATCCGGAAACCCCTGTTCTACGTGCCACTGGCCGAGGGCGGTAACACGCTGCTTTAAGGTGTTGTGTGCCAGTACGCCGGCATACTGCGCCAAATAGCGCACTACGCTATCGGCCGTAGCCGGCAGAAATCCTCCCCATTCCACTTCAAAGTGGTTTACTGCCGCGCGATAACTCTTGCGGGTGTTATCTCGGGTGGCGGCATGTAAGTAATCGTCAATTGGAATCATCGCGCGATATGGCTTAGAAATCGGTAGTACAGATGGATGGAAGCAAATTAGGTTGATTTTAGCCCATCAGGATAAATAACTATCCAATATTTAGTGCGATTTAAGAACAAATTCTGACTTTATTTTCGCTATAATCGGTATGTATATACGTAGTACATACTACGGTACTTTATTTAAAGGAGCGGTCATGGCGCGTAGCGGCCTCTATAAATCTGATGTAAAGCGAGCTCGGGACGCCCTGATCGTGCTGGGAAAACACCCGTCGCTAGACGCAGTACGTATCGAACTCGGTAATACCGGCTCGAAAACAACCATCCATAAGTACTTGAAGGAGCTAGAGGCCGAAGACGGCGATCTCGCCGGACGCAAAACGTCCATTTCCGAGGCCTTACACGATTTCGTCGAGCGCCTGGCTGCCCAGCTTCAGGACGAATCAAGGGCCAAAGTCGACGCGGTTCAGGCCCAGAGCGCCGAAACTGAACGACAATATGCCGAAAAGCTGGAAGCTGCAGGACAGCAAGTTGCCGCGCTAACACGCCATCTACATGACGCCGAGACGCGTCTTCGCGAGGAAACACAATCGCACCACGAAACGCAGGAACGTCTACAAAAGGAGTCCATTGCCCGTCACACCGCCGAGCAGCAAGTCGTCGACTTCAAGGAGCGCTTGCTGGAGAATCAGCACCACAGCCGCTCGTTGGAAGAAAAGCATCAGCATGCGCGGGAAGCGCTCGATCATTACCGTACTTCGGTCAAAGAGCAGCGGGAACAAGATGCACGCCGGCACGAGCAACAGGTGCAGCAGCTGCAGGCGGAGATCCGTACGCTGCAGCAGAGTTTGGTGGTAAAACAGGAAGAAGCCACGCGGCTGAACCAAGAAGGCGTCCGTTTGGTCGCAGATCTCACCCACACGAAACAAGGGCTATACGATCGCGATGGTCAACTGCGCCAGCTTCAGCAAAAGTTGGACACGGCACACGCGCTCGAAGAGCGCTGCCGGATGCTTGCGTCCCAGCTGGGGGGAAAAGTCGTGCAAGCCGATCATATGAAAGCGCAATTGGCAGTTGCGACCCAGCAGGTGCACGGCCTCCAGGTCGAACTGGCCGCCGTACAGGCTAAGCTGGAAGCGCAACGAACAGTCGCTGCCGAGTTCCGTGAGCACCTCGAACAAATGCGGCAAGTGACGCCAGCCAGTACCGCGCCAAAACAGGACGTAAATGTCAGTGGTGAACCGACTTCCGGCGGTTGATCTCGACCGTTATGTGCACCAGTTCCTCATGGACGCTGAGCTGTTTCCTGAAGTCGTCAGGGCTGCCCTCATTGTCCAGGACCAGTGAGAGAATGCAGGCATATTTACCTTTGCCCACGCGCCAGACGTGTAAATCCGTCACCTCCGCCGGCCAAGGGCTGGCGGCGATGACGTCGTGGATCTCTTGCACGACGGGAGCATCCATTTCCGCATCGAGCAACACGCGCCCGGTATCCCGAATCAAGCCTCTAGCCCAGACGGCCACAAGCACGGCACCGACGATGCCCATGGCCGGGTCGAGCCAGCTGGCTCCCCATAATTTGCCACCGAAGAGCGCGAGGATGGCCAACACAGACGTAGCAGCGTCAGCGATGACATGCAGATAAGCTGATCGAAGATTGAGGTCGTGGTGATGGTGGTGGTCATCATGGCCGTGATGATGATCAGAGTGCCCGCCTTTGAGTAACCACGCACAGGCCAGATTGACCAGAAGGCCGACCGCCGCGATAGCGATAGCCTGGTCGTAAAGAATCGGGCTGGGCGAGATCAGGCGCTCTGCGGACTGATACAGCATTAGCGCCGCCACACCAAGCAGGACGATGGCGCTGGTATAGCCGCCCAATATCTCAATTTTCCACGTACCGAATGTGAATCGCTTATCTTGGGCAAAGCGGCGCGCAGCGCCATAGGCCAGCACTGACAAGCCAAGCGCCAATGCGTGCGAGCTCATATGCCAGCCATCAGCCAGCAGAGCCATTGAATTGTACAGCCAGCCACCGACGATCTCGGCCACCATCATAATTGCAGTCAGGAACACGGCCCATCGGGTATTGCGTTGGGCCAGCGGATTCCCTTCGTCAAAAACGTGGGAATGGCGCCAACGGTCCGTCAGCGAATAAGACGACATAAAATATCCAATGCGATAAGAAGAAAAAACACGTCCGGCCAAAAGGCCGGACAGCGTCGACGGTTAGGCCGCCATCTTACTGCACTCATCGGCACATCGCGTACAGGCTTGCGCGCAGTCCCGGCAGTGCTGTGCCTCGTGTTTCGCGCATTCCTCGGCGCAGGCTTTGCAAATTTGGGCGCACAGCTTGCATACCTGCTGAGCGAACTCGCTACCCCTGGCCATCAGTGCCGCGGCCGTTCGGCAAATCTCCGCGCAGTCGGCATCGGTAGCGATACAGCGTGCCATCATCTTTACATCGTCTTCTTGCAAGCAGGCTGCGGCACATCGGTCGCAAGCTGCTGCACATGCATAACAAGCCTCGATACAAGTACGGAATTCTTCACGTGACATCATGATCTCCTTAAAAAATGGATGGGCGGTTTACCCGGATTGCGCTCCAGCGGATGCCAGAGCCTGGTTGCGCGGAAAGCCAGAGGACCACAAGCTCAATGGTCGACCAGCTTCCATTCCTTTTTCCAGCGACTCATCGTGGAAATTTCTTGTTGTTGTTGTGAGATGACCTTCTTTGAGAAGGCGACAATTTGAGGATGACGAGCTTTCTTGACGGCGTCCCTTGCCATCGTGAGCGCACCGCGATGATGTTTGTTCATCATATCGATGAACATAGCGTCAAAAGCATCGCCGTGACTGGCCTCAAGCCTCTCCATCGACATGCCTTTCATTGATTCCATCATGCCGGGCAGCTTCATGTTCACGGCACTGCCTTTGTCGGGATACCACTGCTCTTTCCAATTGCGCAGCTGCGCAATTTCCGCGTTCTGGTCTTCGATTGTTTTTTTAGCCATCTGCTTGAGCTGATCGTGTGCGCTACGGCTGTCGGCGAGCTGTGCCATCTTGACGGCCTCTTCGTGATGTTTGGCCATGGTGTCGAGGAACTGTTCGTCGTATGACGCCTTGGAAGGCATCGATGCATCTGCGCCTGTATCGTTAGCTGGCCCGGGAGACATAGCCTGCGAAAACGCTGTGGATGAGGCGACGAGTGCCGCCACTACCATCGCTGTTTTAAATGAGATACGCATGTGGACTCCTATCGTTGATTGATCTGAAAACCATCAACCATGAGAGTGATTCAACGACGTGATGTTCACAAAAACAGGCGTGCAGATCAAAAAAATTTAGTGTCTCTACGTTGTTCAAGGCAAGCGAAAACGCCGCCGCTTCCGGAATCGAAACGGCGGTTCTTTCGTTCTCCAGTTCCTTAAATCGGCGAACTGCGCTGGAACTTTCGGCGCAGTTCCAGAACCTCGATAACCTTCCGATGACGTCAATCGACCATCGGTCCCAATGTACCTAACCAGGCGACTAGCGCCAGAATCAAGAAAGCACAAGCTGTCTCAAAAAACAGGCTTCTTCGCAACGCCGCAACCGCTTCCTGATGCTCGCCGAAGACATGCGCTCGCTCGAGTACGGGGCTTAGCCGATATCGGTTCGCCGCTGCCAGCGCAAGCATCATGCCAAAGAGAACCAGCTTGGCGATCAGCAGTTGCCCATAAGGTGTCGAGAACAATCCGGTCACTGTCGGGCCGACGATCAGCCAGTAATTAAGTGCACCGGTAATCAGTAATGAACCGACGATGAGAGTGCCCATCAGGGCAAATCCATTGAGCGTGCGACTAAGCAAAGTAACGTTGTTGGCGTCATGACCATCGCGCAGTGCCAATAGGAGAACAAATACGGCGAGCGCACCTATCCAAGCGCCCGCGGCGAGCAGGTGGATGATGTCCGCAGCCAGGTGCAACTGGCCACGCGCGCCTTCATCCATGGCGCCATGTCCACCCCAGGACAGCGTAGCCAAGGCAACGCCGCCGGCCAGGCTCATCATGCTGAATTTCGAGGTTGGCGCTTGCGCTAAAAACAATGCCGCCAAGACACTCAGCACCAGCATCCCCATGCGCAAGCACCAGGCCAGGCCGAACGGCGTATCGGTCAGCATCATTTCGAACATGTGCTGCTCGATCGAACTGAAATCGGTTGCGCCGCTCATCGCTTTGGTCATCAAGACCATGCTGATCGCTGAAAGGATCATGCCAACAATGGCTGCGCTTACGGTCAATGCCGAAAGCTTCCTGGCCAACACGGATGAACGTTCCGGCTTGCGTAAGGCATGCAGGTGAAACAGGGGCAAGCCGAAGACAAGCATCAGGTCCAAATACAGCGCGAAACGCACCAGAACGGTCACCCAATCCATTGCCAGCTCACTTCACCGTAAAAGTAACTTTGCCGGTGATCGGGTGGGTATCCGAGGAGACCGCACGCCAGTCAATGCTATAAACACCAGGCATCAATGGCTGCGTAGGTGTGATGACCATGGTTTTGGGATCCTCGGCGCCAGAAATCTTTGCTCCCATTTTCATCGGCGCGGCGTGGCTCATGCCCGGCATGCTGGTCATCACCAGACTCGCGCCGGAAAACTGCTTGGACAGATTCTCGGAAAAGCGCAATTCGATTTTCTCGGGCGCGCTGACGGTCGAATTGTCTTCCGGGGTCGAGCCCAGAAGCTTGGGATGGGCAAAGGCTGCGGTGGCGAAGGCTGCTGCAGCAATGGTGAAGGCGGTTTTGGTGATAAAGGACTGGTAAGACATGGCAACTCCCCTGTGGATGATCAAAAATTCCGTATTAAAATAAAATGCGAACGCCGGCCACAAGCCTAGTCTCGCCGACATTGCTGCCGGCGCCACGGGTGTAGCTGGCAGTACGGCCAAACTTTTGGCTTCGTTCGATCCCAACATAGGGCGCAAACTGGCGCGAGAATTCATAGCGCAGGCGCATACCGTACGCCGCACTGGACAGACCGCGGCCGATGCCCAGGTCGGGGTCTTCTTTGCCGTACAAGTTGGCCTCGACGCGGGGCTGCAGTATCCAGCGCTGTGTCAGGAGCACTTCATACTCTGCCGATAAGCGCAACGCAGTGCGGCCTTGTTCGCCGACGTAGCCCGTTGCCTCGACTTCAAACCAGTATGGTGCTAATCCTTGGAGCCCAAATGCCAGCCAATTGCGGCCCGGCCGGTTACTGCCCACGTCGACCCGCAGACCGAGCTGGCTATCCCAATAGGGAGTGACGGCATGACTCCACAGCAATTCCGTGCGCGAATCGCCCACGCGACCTCGGTCGATATCGCCTTCGGCCTTGATGTAGAACTTGTCGTAGGTGTTACCGATCCAAGCTTGGGTGTCGTAAGTAACAGAGTTGGCTTTGCGGGTGTGGACCCGCTCCAAGCGGTCCACTATGAAAGAGCCGAATGAGTGCATGTCCGACATCATCAGGCTGCTGGTATCCTTTTGCGCGTAGGGGCCTGTATTGAGCGTGTATCCATTGGAATAGCCGTGTGGATCCCGGGCGTCGGAAGGCGCAGTCGAAGTCGATCCCATGTTCATGCTGCCATGGTCCATGCCCGCGTGGTTCATCGCGCCGTGATCATCCGTCCCAGGAGTGCTGGAAGTCTCCCCATTCATTGTGTCCATGGTCTGCATGGAGTCCATCGTCGTGACTGCCGGTTGGCTCGCTGCGTCGGTGGTCGGCGCGCCGTGGCCTGCGTGAGACTGGGCCTGCGCCGCATTCATGCTCACCGACGCAAGCGCCAGCAGTAACATCCGGGTGGGGTAACGGGTAAAAATCATTCTCGATATGCCTTTCAGTGCAGATCCTGGTTAGCTGACGACGACTTCGCGGAACATGCCCATGTCCATGTGGTACATGAGGTGGCAGTGCCATGCCCAGCGACCCAAGGCGTCCGCCGTGACCAGGAAACTGATGCGCTGCGCCGGCTGCACCGGAATGGTGTGGCGACGAGCGAGGAAATCGCCGTTCGGCGTTTCCAGTTCGCTCCACAGACCGTGCAAGTGCATGGGATGCGTCATCATCGTGTCGTTGTGGAGGATGACGCGCAGGCGTTCGCCGTAGCGGAAATGCACAGGCGTCGACTTGCCAAACTCCAAGCCATCGAGAGACCAAGCGTAGCGCTCCATATTGCCGGTCAGATGAAGCTCGACTTCTCGTTCTGGTCCCCGATCGTCCAAGGGCCCACCGATGGTGTGCATGTCAGCCAGCGTCAGTACACGGCGTCCGTTGTTGCGCAAGCCAACGCCGGGATCATCCAGGTTGGTGCGGGCGCTGTCGACCTTGGAGTCCGTACTGGCACCGTACTCTGTGCTGGCGTGGCGCGCCTTCTTGCTCGGGACCTTTAACGGATTGCCGGGGGCCATCTGATGCTGGCTATGGTCCATGCCTTGCATGGGTTGCACGCCACCCGCCATGGATGACCCCGACGACGTGGCGTCCATGCTGTCCATGGAGTCCATGCTGGACATCGAATCCATGTTCATCGACGGCATATTGACCATGGCACCATGGTTCATTCCCCCCATGGCGCCGTGATCCATTCCGCCCATGGAAGACATATCCCCCATCATGTCGTTCATGCTGAGCCATTCAGGCTTGTCGACGTTCGGTACCGGAGCGGTCAGGCCAGCACGAACGGCCAGCGTTCCCATGGCATAACCAGTGCGCTCCATGGACTGGGCAAATATCGTGTAGGCGTCTTCTTTGGGCTCCACGACGACATCGCATGTCTCGCCCGGGCCGAAACGGAATTCATCGACGCTCACCGGCTCAATATCCACGCCGTCCACCTGGATGACCTTCAACTTCAGGCCCGGAATCCGTACGTCATAAAAGGTGTTGCCGGAACCGTTGATGCAGCGCAGGCGAACCTTCTCTCCAGACTTGAACAATGCGGTCCAGTTGCCTGCCGGGGTAACGCCGTTGGCAAGGTAAGTCAAGACGGCTGCCGACAGGTCCCCCAAGTCGGTCGGGTTCATGCGCATCTCATTCCACATCGCGCGGTTGTCCATGGCCGCTTTGAAGCCATCCTTGCGTGCATCGCGAACGAAGTCACCGGCAGTCAATCTGTTCAGATTGTAGAAATCGCCTTGCTTCTTGAGCTTGGAAAGCACCGACATCGGATTTTCATCCATCCAATCCGAGAACAGGACTACATGCTCACGATCGGCCATCTTCTTGCCACTGTCGCTCGGATCGATGACGATTGCGCCATACATGCCGGTTTGCTCTTGCATGCCAGAATGGGAGTGATACCAATACGTGCCGCTTTGCTTCACCTTGAATTTGTAGCTGAACGTTTCTCCAGGAGCGATTCCCGCGAAGCTGATACCCGGCACACCATCCATCTGGAAAGGCAGAATGATGCCGTGCCAGTGAATGGACGTGTGCTCCCGCAGCTTGTTGGTCACGTTGATAGTAACCATTTCGCCTTCTTTCCAGCGCAAGGTCGGTCCCGGCAGGGAGCCATTGATCGTCGTGGCGGTGGTTTGCTTTCCGGTGAAATTGACCACCGACTCCGCGACCACCAGATCGAACACGTTTCCGGTCAGGATGGGGGCTGCTGGACCACGGGCCGGCTTCTCTACGTTCTGAGCGGCCGCTTGCAGCGCTCGCGAGGACAACCCCAACAGCACGCCGCCGGCGGCCAGTCCCTTCACGAAACGGCGGCGGGAGCTCAGTGGGGACGATGAGTTCGACATAGGATGGACTTCTCCGAGGTGAGGATATATGCCGCTGATGATAAAGAGTGCCGGCGATCAGTTGGATTACCCGATCATTACATTCCTGTAATGATCTCGTCATTCCCATCAACTGCACGTACCATGTGTTCATCTTCTTACTCATTGCTACTATGAAACTTCTTGTCGTTGAGGATGAGCCGAAAACCGGCGAATACATCCAGCGCGGGCTCAGCGAAGCCGGCTTCGTTGTTGATCTGGCCAAAAACGGGCTGGATGGCTACCATCTGGCGATGACGGAACCTTACGACCTGGTCGTCCTTGATGTGATGCTGCCCGACGTCGACGGCTGGCGCATTGTTCAGTCTTTGCGTGAAGCGCAAAAAACGGTCCCAGTGCTGTTTCTGACGGCGCGCGATAGCGTGTCGGACCGCGTGAAGGGGCTGGAAATGGGTGCGGATGATTATCTGGTCAAACCGTTCGCTTTTTCCGAGCTGTTGGCACGGGTGCGCACCTTGCTGCGTCGAGGGAGTAGCGCTGTATTGCAAGATCGCCTGACGGTAGCCGACCTCGTGCTGGACCTACCGCGCCGCACGGCAAGCCGGGGCGGCCGCAAACTGGTACTCACGAACAAGGAATTCGCGCTATTGGAGTTCCTGGCCAGGCGCCGAGGAGAAGTTTTGCCTCGCTCCCTGATCGCCTCCCAGATCTGGGACATCAACTTTAATAGCGACACCAATGTCATTGACGTGGCGATTCGCCGCCTTCGGGCGAAAGTCGATGATGGTTTTGACGAAAAGTTAATTTTGACTGTTCGAGGTGTCGGCTACATCCTGGATGCCCCTGAGCACACGGAGAGCGCCACGTGATCCGTCAACGCTCGCTGACGGTCCGCCTGACTGCCTTGTTCGCCTTAGCATCGACAGCAGTGTTGGTCGGACTGGGCCTGCTCATCATCTCGACCGTGGCCAAGCACTTCACCGATCAGGATGAGCAACTGCTGGAAAAAGAACTGCAGCTCATCCGCATGGTGGTCAATGAAAGAGGCGCTGACGCCATTACCTCGACCTTTGGGGAGGCGTTACACAACCATCCGGGCTTTTACGTTCACATCAGCTCACTGAGCGGACAGGCCTTGTATTCGACACTGGGCAATGCTGCCGCCTCGATGCTCGCTGCTGCACAGTCTGCCGTGCCGGGTCGTTCCTTTGCGGTGCCTGTGGGCGAGCACCAAGAGTTCCAAGCGATCAAAGCCCGTCTGAAGGATGATCAAAGCGGTCGAGAACTGCAAGTCATTGTGGCGGTTGACACCGAGATCCATGATCACTTCATGCGCAATTTCCAGACCACCCTTGTTCTCTACATCGCGGGTTCAGCCTTAATTGTTGTGCTCCTGAGCTGGTGGGCGGCGCGCCGTGGGCTAGCCCCCTTGCGCGCGATGTCGGACAAAGTACAAGCAGTCTCTTCTCATAACTTCGGTGAACGCATGTCCGTCGAGATGCTGCCTATCGAAATTGCCGATCTCGCGGCCAAGCTCAACGCCATGCTGGAACGATTGCAGCGCGATTTCAATCGCATCACGAACTTTTCGACTGATATCGCCCACGAGTTGCGCACGCCCATTACCAATTTGCTGACCCAGACAGATGTTGTCCTGACGCAGCAGCGTACCAATGAGGCCTATCGCGACATCCTTTCGTCGAATGCCGAGGAGTTACAGCGGCTCGCCCGGACCATTTCCGATATGCTGTTCTTGGCGCAAACAGAGAACGGTATTACCTTGCCCAGCTATGAGCGACTGAGTCTGCAAGAAGAGATTTCTGAGCTATTCGATTTTTACGACGCGCTGGCAGAAGAAAAGAATGTCCTGATGCGGCTTGCAGGGGACGCCTCGATTCGAGGCGATCGCCTGATGGTGCGCAGAGCATTGAGCAACCTGATTTCCAACGCCATGCGTTATACGCCGGCGGCAGGAACCATTGCGGTATCGATCGACAGGTCAGAGAAGGACATCAGCGTGCATGTCGAAAATGATGGTCTGGAGATACCATCTGAACATCTTCCTCATTTGTTTGACCGTTTTTATCGGGCGGACAAGGCCCGTACCAAGCTGGACTCTGATTCTGCTGGTTTAGGGCTGTCCATCACAAAAGCCATCATGCGCGCCCATCAAGGCGAGGTGTCTGTACAGTCCACACAGGGTAAAACTAGATTCACGCTGCTGTTTCCCAATGCTGCTGTGTGAGGCTGGCGTCCTTTAGTGACAAAAGGGTTTTGTCGCCTTCGATAAAAAACCACCGCGCCGTCGAACGGGCGGTGGTCAAGTCAGGAAAGAAGCCGTCTGCGCCAGCCAGCGCGAACGCTAGATTCCTTAAGCCCCCTGATACAGGGACGGCATGAAACTACTCGCCTCTGATACTTCATGCTTCGTCTCAGCACGTGCCCTCGGGGAAGATGCTTGACGAACGATCGGGTAATCGTTGCCATTTGTGATTAATCCGTCCTTCTGGGCCTGCTTGAGTTCGGCGAGCACGTCAGCGCGAGTCTTGGTGCTGGCGAACTGCACGACGGGATAGTTATTACGTGCGCTGACATTCGCGGCATCACGCTGACTGATGTCTGAGGCGGTGGTTTGGGCAAATGCTGTACTGGCCGCCAGTGTCAGCAGGGAAAAGAAGAAAATACGAGAGGTTGTAGCAGTAGTCATATCGACTCTCCATAAAACATTTCAAGAAGCCCACGCAATGAGGCCGGGATCGATCAGTTCCGTCATTTATTTTGGTGGCTGATCGTTGAAATGAATTTTAAGGAGTGACGGCAAACAGCTGCATTGCAGCTCGATTACATATAGGTAATGCATCTCCTCCTGTTGCCCGCCGACTCTTGCATCGCGCAGCACCGGCTTTAGTGACAAAAGTCTGAGGTCGTTTCCGCGCTTCTCGGGAGCGTCACACAATGGCTATCGTGAAGCTATCGGATAGCTATCAAGCCACCTTGAAATGTTTGCTGCTAAATTTCTTGACGAGCCGTGTCGATAAAATTCGGCCGTTGTGCAGTCCGCAAGGCTTTGCGGCCAGACGCACGCCACCATCTTTTACGGAAAAATAAACACGTTGACCGACCTTCCAGCCGAAGATAAAGCTGGGAAAAGAGATCTTGCCGCCTTTCTCAATACGGGTCGAATAGGAGCGAATTTTGGACTTCCTCATGCAGATCCTCAAGTGTGAAATGCGAAGGGTAACAGCCACGATTTAATCTATTTCGTGCCGCGATTTATACCATTTCGTGGTCGCAATATTGACATGTTGTAGCTCAAGCCGGATCAAATCGCAGGCGACCTTCGTGAATGTGAATTCTTGCCGTTGACAATGGGCTCGGCGTTAGTGCATGTTTGCGGAATCAGATGCATTGTTTGGTCGATGTATTAATCGGTTGGTTTCTGATTTTAACGATAACGTGCCCACCATGATCGAAAAACTCTCTCACCGTAACCAGCAAGGCGGCGTCGCATGACGGCCGTCCATGAAACAGCTTATCCGCGGCTAAAGGCTGAATATACCTTGGAAGAGCTGACAGCTGTCTACACGCCATCCAACACGGAAATTGAATTTGTTTTCGGCCAATATCGTCAGGTAGGACCTCGATGCTTTATGCTGATTCAGTTAAAGTTATTCCAGCGTCTTGGGCACTTTGGTTCCTTGTCTACGGTTCCGAAGGAAATCATTGACCACATCTGTGACCAGGCGTCGCTGCGCAGGCCCTCCAAGCAGGTCGTGGCTCAATATGACTTGTCTGGGAGCCGGACTCTTCATCATCAAAAAATACGCACGTATCTGGGGCGGCGCCAACTCGATCCGAAAGCCGGGAAATGGCTAGAAGATGCTGCGACACAGGCAGCCCAGACCAAGCAAGAACTGGCTGACATCGTCAATGTCTTGATTGAAGAACTCATTCAGCGTAAGTACGAGCTCCCCGGATTTACCATTCTTCTGCGGCTAGCCAAAAAATGCCGCAGCGCTGTGAACGAACAGATTTATAAAAGTGTCGGCGGTGTTCTCCAGCCCAGCACCATAGAACGCCTGGACATGGTTCTTTCTTCACAGCCAGGACGCAGCGTCTGGGACGGTCTTAAGCGGGAGCCGAAACAGCCAAACGTAAGGGAAGTCACTGACTTCCTTCAGCACGTGGATAACATGATGGAAATGGCTCGTGGATTGCCGAGCACCCAGCATATTGCGGCGAGCAAACGGGAACAAATGACGTTGGAAGCGCGGGCATTGGACCTGGCTGAAATGCGCGCGATGAAGCCGATCAAGCGTTATACCCTAGCAGTTCTATTGATTCAGACCCAGTTGGAGAAGGCGATGGACGATATCGCCGATATCTTCGTCAAGTCTGTGAGAAATTTGCACAACACAGCCGAAGAGCGACTGCGTCAATACCACCTGCAGCATTCCCAGCAGACCGAGCGTTTGATCGGCCAGTTTAGAGACGTTCTTAGCGTACTCAGTGAAGACGGCGACGGCGAGCAAAAAATCGCTCGGGTTGATGAATCACTAGATGGCGATTACGAAAGATGGATCAGCCAATGCGATGAGCATATGGCCTTCGCAGGGAACAACTACTTCCCATTCATGCTAAGTGGTTATACGCCCAAGCGCAGCCTGTTCTTCAAGTGCATTGAGGCGCTGAGCCTGCGATCCAGCTCCCAAGATGACAGCCTCATCGAGGCGATCAGCTTTCTGCAGAACTACCGCACGAGCCATCGGGAGCAACTGCCTTGCCATGAGTCGGGTATCACCGAACTTGACTTGGAATGGCTTCCGGAGAAGTGGCGCGTCTTGGTGTTCGGAAAGCGGCAGGATGATCCGGAGCCGCATTTCCATCGAAAATATTTTGAATTGGCGGTGTTCAGCGCAGTCATGGACGAACTCAAATCCGGGGACCTCTACGTCGAACATAGCGGCGAGTACGATGACTACCGCAGTCACCTGGTAAGCTGGGAGCAATATGAATCCGAGGTGCAGATCTACGGCGAAATGATGGGGCTTCCAGTTGATCCGGATCTTTTCGTGGCCGACTTAAAGGAGCAGATGCGCTCCTTAGCCAAACAGGTCGACCAGCGCTTTCCGGAGAACGGGTACGTCGATCTTGATTCATCCGGAGTGGTCATCCGTCGGCCCGAGCGTTCCAAACCGCCTGAAGGCATGGATGCAGTCGACAACGCCATTACGTCGGAAATGAGTGAGGCAAGCATTCTGGACATCCTCACGGAAACCGAAAAGTGGCTTGACCTCCACAAGTATTTTGGGCCGCTGTCCGGATTTGAAGCCAAGGTCGATGATCCACGAAAGCGCTTCATCACCACCTTGTTTTGCTATGGATGCAACTTGGGCCCCGTGCAGACGGCGCGTTCAGTCAAAGGGCTCAGTCGCAAACAGGTCGCCTGGCTGAATCTGAAGCACGTCACGGAACAGCGGTTAGACAAGGCCATCGTCAAGGTGATCAACGCCTATAACCGCTTCTCCTTGCCTCGCTACTGGGGAAGTGGGAAAAGTGCGTCTGCGGATGGGACCAAGTGGAACGTCTTCGAGCAAAACCTACTCTCCGAGTATCACATCCGGTATGGCGGATACGGAGGCATTGGCTACTACCACGTCTCTGACAAGTACATCGCGCTTTTCAGCCATTTCATTCCGTGCGGCGTCTATGAGGCGGTCTATATCCTGGACGGACTGATCTACAACCAGTCGGATATTCAGCCCGATACGCTACATGGTGACACCCAAGCGCAGAGCACCCCCGTCTTCGCGCTCGCGCACCTCCTGGGTATTAACTTGATGCCCCGTATTCGCAACATCAAGGATCTGGTTTTCTTCCGAGCTGATCGCACCGATCAATATGAACATATTGGCGGTCTTTTCCGGGGCAACATTGACTGGGAACTCATTGCCCGCCACATGAAAGACATGCTGCGCGTCGTAATCTCGATTAAAGCAGGAAAGATCGCTCCTTCGACCATTCTTCGACGCTTGGGCACCGCAAGCAGGAAGAATCGCCTGTATTACGCGTTTCGTGAGCTTGGGAGGGCAGTGCGGACGATGTTCTTACTCAAATACATCAACGACGCCGAACTGCGCAAGACGATCAATGCGGCGACAAATAAGAGCGAGGAATTCAATGACTTCGTCAAATGGCTGTTCTTCGGGGGCGATGGCATCATTGCCGAAAATATCCGGCACGAACAACGCAAAGTGATCAAGTACAACCAGCTGGTGGCCAATATGGTCATTTTGCACAACGTACACACCATGTCGAAGATTTTGAAACGCCTTCAAGCCAAGGGCTACCAGCTTACTGAGGAGATTTTGCGTGGAATGGCGCCGTACCGGAGGGCTCATATTAATCGTTTTGGCGAGTACCCATTGGATCTGGACAGGCAGGCCGAACCGCTCAATTACAAAATAAGTTTTTCCTTTTAAATCATAAACTTACTATCATTCCTGCAAAAATTTCCCGAATCCCGGCCGACCCTCAGCAAGATCGACACCAATGAAAAACCGATGATTAGGCGCGTTGATATTTTCAATTGCGAGATTTTCATACCTTCCTCCAGGCAGCCAGCCAATGTCGATCTTGATTGAACAAACGAATGTAAACAGCGAGTCGGCCGGATATCACGGCCTCATTGACTTCCCAGGCACGGCGACGCGAATCTCCGTCCTTTTTAAGCAATCCTTGGCTGCCTGTTTCGCGCCATCCTGCTCAGAAATTCATTGCCCGAAACAGGCCTCCTGCACGTCGCAAAAAACCGACTACCAGTCTCAGCCGCGCCTCCAGACGCCAACCGCCCGACATGGGCATGGCCTGAGATGCAAGCTCGGCGATCAGGAAAATTGGACTGTCTGCGATTCCCTTGTTCATGCTGCTGTTTATTATTTTGTTTTCATTATGAATAGACGGATATCCGCTTGAAGCATATCTTTTCCTGACGCAGATTACTCAACTATCTCGCACCTCTTGTTGTACGGGCGTGACACCCAATTTCATCAGGTGATCCCACCTACCGCATTGGTTTGCAAACGCGATCAGATTCACGCCCGAGATACTGAAGATAATCTCGAACTCTGCTCCGTTGAGGTGCGCTCACTGCGTATCATCGGTCTGTCGGACAACAGTTCGCCAATCTCGGCGATGAAAGCGATGAGTCGGATATGGTGATGAGCAGTGTTGCATCCGGCAATGCATCAAAAAAAAACCGACCAAAACCGACTGTAAGCGTATCCATTATTTGCGTCAGATAAAGCAGGGGCGACGCCATCTCTTCGGAATTGCCTTGATATGACTCAATCTCGGCCCGGAGATCAAGTGACATGCTTGTCGAGCCGATGGCGTCTCGAATCATCGGATTGGTGTTACAACACAAAAGGTTCTTACACGCGTAGCATTGAAGCGCTGAATCAAACAATACCCGCAAATGATTCATCATGTGCAAAGACAGGTGACGGGATCGCCCAACACATTGTCTCGCTGTACCGAAAAGTATTGGCCAGGCCGATTTCTTCTGACTGGATCGAGCGCTGGATTCTTCCAACAGACATATTCCGACAAAGGCCACTACATGTCGATCCACAAATCGGATTCTGCGGCGACAGGCTTAAAAAAACCCGCTATTCCTCGTGCGATATGGGCGCTAGGCTTTGTCAGCCTTTTCATGGACCTTTCGTCGGAACTGACTCACAGCTTGCTGCCGCTTTTCATGGTCGGCACCCTTGGCGCGAGTGCCTTGACGGTCGGCGTGATCGAGGGCACCGCCGAGGCAACTGCGATGATCGTCAAAGTCTTCTCCGGCGCCATCAGCGACCTGATCGGCCGCCGCAAGGGATTGCTGCTACTGGGTTACGGCCTGGCCGCACTGACCAAGCCGCTGTTCCCATTGGCCACCTCGGTGGAGACTGTATTTGCTGCGCGTTTCTTGGATCGAATCGGTAAAGGAATTCGAGATGCGCCGCGCGATGCTCTGATCGCAGATATCGCACCGTCGGAAATACGTGGCGCTTGCTTTGGCCTGCGGCAGTCAATGGATACGGCGGGAGCGTTCCTCGGCCCGTTGGTGGCGATCCTGCTTATGGCTGCGCTCTCAGGCAACATCCAACTCGTATTGTGGTTTGCAGTGATTCCTGCGTTTATTTCGGTGGGGATCATCCTCGTCAGACTCAAGGAGCCTGTACGAGATACATCGATTCATCGATTTCGCGCCCCTATCCGCTGGAGCATTTTGCCGGAATTTTCCACTTCCTACTGGTGGATCGTCATCGTCGGCGCCATTTTCACACTGGCCCGTTTCAGTGAAGCGTTTCTGGTATTACGCGCGCAGCAAATTGGTCTTGCTCCCACCTGGGTTCCCACGGTCATGGTGGTAATGGCATTGTTTTATGCGCTATCGGCTTATCCCGTCGGGAAACTGTCGGATCGTATCGGCCGAATTACGCTGTTGGGTATCGGGCTCGTGCTGCTTATCCTTGCTGACCTGGCATTGGCGAAGTTCAGTTCAATCGGCGGACTAATGGCGGGCGTAGCGCTGTGGGGACTACATATGGGATTCAGCGAAGGTATCCTGACTACCCTGGTAGCCGATACGACGCCTAGCGAGTTCAAGGGAACCGCATTTGGCGTATTCAACCTCGTCAGCGGTCTCGCTATGCTGCTTGCCAGTGTTATTGCAGGTTGGTTCTGGGAAATGCATGGTTCGACAACGACGTTCTATGCCGGCGCAGTATTTGCACTCGGGGCCTTGTTTTTGATTTATTTCTGGCAAAAGCAAGAACCTGTTCCGAAGAACCAGGCGACGCAATGATGGCCATTTTGAGCCGAACTATGGAAAACACGGTTCAAGTCAAAAAGTGCTGCGCGTCTGTCATCTTGGATATCTTTGCGCGACTCATTATCAACAGAACCTGTGTGCAAGGCTGTGGATAACTCTATTTCACCGATGGAATTCGGTGTGGTGCCTATTGTTCAGCGCTTTGCTCAAAAAATGAGCATGTCCCGCGTACCTTGGATCAACTGCGTAGGTTACGAAGCCTTATCCGGCAATCGATCCAATGCCGTAAATCCTCTCGCTATCCTGGCGATGGAAAGATGGCTAGAGCCTGCTCACGGGTATCGGTCACGGTCAAAATATTCAGGAATCCGCTAATGTCAAAAACTTCCCGTATCTGACTTTGCATCCCATACAGCACCAGTACACCGCCGGACTGCTTGAGTTTTTTTGCAGCAAGGAGAACCACCCGCAGGCCGGCACTGGATATATATTCAAGAGCGTCCATATCCAACAGCAATGCGCGTTCGCCGTTGCTCACCTGCCCCATGATGTCGGACTCGACCTGGGCTGCGTTGACGCTGTTAATCTTGCCTGTCAAGGTAACCACAAGAATTGAACCGAGCTTTTCAAAAGAAGTATTCATGATTCAGATGCCTTCAGGCGTCGCAAGCTCGACGCGTATCAATAATAAAGAGATCAAGTACCGATGCATTTGGTAAACCTCAGGCAATTGTAGCGTTCGGTACGACGGTATGATACTTCGTCCATCAGCGTCTTCAGGAAGTGCACGCCGAGTCCGCCCACGGGGCGCTTTTCCAGATCCAGTTCGAAATCAGGAGGACCGCCCATCAGCGGATCGAACGCTGTGCCAGTATCGCGAACCTCGACTACCACCCTCGAATTGGTGCTGCCGTCACCTTCCAGCGCCATGCGCACATAAATGGGTTCGTCCGCTCTGCCATCAGGGAACGCATAGTTGATCACGTTTGTCACTACTTCTTCGATCACCAGATTGAGGTTGAACACCAACTTGGGCGGCAGCCCGCACTCACCGCAGAAATCGTCGACCGCCTCAGCCAGACGATCTATCTCCGCCACATCATTTTTTAACTCAAGCAACAGTTCAGATGATTCAGACATCGCTCCTCCCTTCGCTAACGCGGCGCAGTGTAGCATACGAAAAACAGCAGAAAAAGGCTGCAGTCGGATCTTCCGCCGCACAGCCCGGGCGGGACGCGCCCTTCTTCGCAGCGTCAGTAAAAGCCAAATGGACTGCCGGCCCTATCCGGTATTGCCCTGAAGCGGACACGACAAGTTCAGCGCTCGCCCCCCAGTACCTTGTACAAAGTGACGCGATTGATCTGTTGTGCCAAGCGCACCGAAATCTGCTGTTGTTGTGCCGCGTACATTGATCGCTGCGCGGTCAGTACGTTGACGTAAGTATCTGCGCCGCCGCGGTAGCGCCCTTCGTAGATTCGATAACTATGCTCCGAGGCATCAGCCAGAGCGTCCTGTGCCCGTCGGCGTTCATCGAGAGTTCCGGCTTCAGCCAAGGCGTCGGCGACTTCGCGGAAGGCAGTCTGAATAGTCTTTTCGTAACGGGCGAGTTCAATCGCATACTGCGCTTTCGTCACATCCAGCCTAGCCCTGTTGCCGCCGGCGTCAAAGAGCGGCAGGGAAACCGATGGACTCAGACTCCATGCTTCAGCGCCACTGCGCCACAGCCCGGACAGGCTGTCGCTTGCCACTCCCGCTGCGGCCGTCAGCGAGATGCGCGGAAAGAAAGCTGCGCGCGCGCTGCCAATATCAGCGTTGGCGGCTCGCAGCATATGCTCTGCCTGCAGCACGTCAGGACGGTTTTGCAGAACGTCGGAAGGTGTTTGTGCCGGCACCGGCGGCAGCTCGGCAATTGCCGCCAATTCCGTCGGCGGCTGGAGCGACTCGGCTAGCGGCGCGCCGATCAAAAGTTCCAGGGCATTGATATCCTGCGCTACGCGACTCTTGTAGGTGGCCTCGTCGGCGCGCGCGGCCTCGACGCTCGTGGCCGCCTGATAGACATCCAACTGTGCGGCGGCACCCTGCTGCCAGCGGGCTTGGGTAAGTCTGTAGCTGGCCTCCTGACTGTCCAGTGTGTCGCGTGCCAGTTTCAGGCGCAGCTTGTCCGCCGCCAGCGTCAGATAGCTTGATGCCACTTCAGCGATCAGGCTCAGTTCCTGGCTCTGGCGTGCCTCCTCGGTCGCCAGGTATTGCGCCAGCGCCGATTCCTTCATATTGCGCACGCGTCCGAACAAATCCACTTCGTATGAGGTAATGCCGACATTGAGGTCGTTACGGTGGGTGGTGGCTTCCACGCCCAGCAGCGACACGCTCGCGGGCGTACGAGCAGATGCGTTGGAAGCTCCGAGCGAAACCGTAGGGAACTGTGCGGCACCGTTCACCTGATATTGGGCGCGTGCCTTTTCAATGTTGAGAATGGCGACCCGGAGATCGCGATTGTTGGTCAGTGCCTGTTCGACCAGCGTACGTAAGCGCGCATCGGTAAACAACCGGCGCCAGCCCATCGGCACTGCGGCGCTGGCATTCTTGAGTGTTCGATATGCTTCGCCCTGGGGCCACTGCGTTGGTAACGGAGCGGCGGGACGTTGATAATCCGGTGCCAGCGAACAAGCCGTCAGCCAAAGGACTGCCAACAGCGATAAGGACGGTATGCGGGAAAATGCGGTGACGGACATGGCGAATATCAAGCGAAAAGATCGATTGGATTGCTGCTCAACAATTTTCGTAGTGCAAATACGACCGCCAGCATGCTCATGATCAGCGTTGCAAGACACACCGTCAAAGTCATGCCCGGCTCCAGCGTGAAGCTCAGCAGCGTGGCCTGTTCCAACAAGCGGTAGAACAACAGCGTTATCAATAGCGAGGCGGCGAAGGCAGCCACGGCCACGGCCACGGCAAGTTGCAGCACCAGCGCCAGGCAAAACCCGTTGCCGTAGCCCATCGCTCGCAATACGGCATATTCTGACAAGTTGCTTTCGATAATGCCATGCAGAACTTCGAGGATGAACACCACACCGATCAGGATGCCGACGACGATGCCGAAAGTTGTGACGATACCCACCGGCGTACGGTACGTAAAATACTGCCGTTCAGCTTCGACGAAATCGCGATGCAGCCAAACCTGCACATTGTCCCCGAGACGGGCGGCAAGCGCATTGCGCACGCGTTCAGGATCGCCACCTGGCTGCAGCGTGACCAGGCCCAATGAGACACGGTCCGCCGGTTGCTGGAACAGGCGATAGAAATTCAGATCGCTCACCACGAGGCTGCCGGGAAAGGTAAAGTCAGGTCCAAGCGAATAGGTGCCTATCATATCGATGTGGGTCGCTGTGCCGGCGACCGGATTCTGCAGATGGATACGTAGCGTCTTCCCCTGCTCCAGCGCCGGCACCATGTCGGCCAACTGATTGCGTGAGCGTGCGTCGAGCAAGGCAGTGTAGGGCAGCCGTAGCTGGCTGCGCTGGACATCCAGTCCGGGGACAGTCAGGACCTCGTCGGCCGGATCGAAGCCAATGAAGCGGGTGGCGAGCAGATCGCCTCTTTCGTTGGCGCGAATCTGCGCCATGTATATATAAACTGGTGTCACTTTTTTCACGCCGGGAACGCCTTGTGCCTGGTAGATTGCGCTGCGTGCAAACCATGGCGGCGAATAGGCGATGGTTTCAAACTGCCGACCGGCGATGACGATATCCGCCGACAGCGCGCGATCGAAATTGAGGACGCTGCCAGTGAGCGCATCCTTGAACCCAAGCTGGATGAACACCAGTATGACCGCTACGCACACGCCGGCGAATGGTGCGAGCAGGCCGAATCCTTTGTATTGCAGTTGGCGCAGAGCCAGCCGGGTGGAAAATGGCAAATTCATTTCATCGATGCGCCAACCGGGACACTCACTGTCACCTCCAGTCCAGCCAAGGCCGGCACTTGCTGTCCCCGGTCCAGGCGGATTTCCGCTTCCACGATTCTTGCATCGCGCCCCTTGAGTACTTCGGTAGTCGGTCGTCCGTTGAGGTAGACGTAATTGAACACCTTGTCGACGCGGCCGCGCAGCACCTGATCGGAACCGCGCAAGGAAATCACAGCCACGCTGCCCGCCGCTACCTTCGGCGCGTCGGTTTCATCAAATTCAGCCACGACGATCGGATGTGCCATGTCGCCCATCGATAGCAGGCCTTCTGTGCTCAAGGTGGCGCCGCTGCGTGCCTTGATCGCCAACACGGTGCCATCTACCGGCGCTCGCACCAGAGTGCGCTCCAGTTCTGCCCTTGCCTGCTTGAGCTTGCCGCGCGCCTGCTCGACACGGGCACGTGCCACTTGGATATCCACTGGCCGCACTTCCGACAATGCGACAACCTGGGAGGACGCCTGTGCCACCTGGTGCTGCGCCACGCCCAGATCCATCTGATTCTGTTCCAGCTCGGCGTTCGAGGTCGCGCCGATGGCAAGGAGGCCCTGCGTACGTTCAAGCTGCTGCCGCGCGTGCGCCAACTGGGCCTTGCGTACTTCCACCATGGAATGCTGGGCGGCGATATCGGACTTCTTGGCGCCGGCCGCTATCTGTTCCAGTTCGCGCCGCGCCACTTCCAGATCACGTTCGGCGACTTCGACTTCCGCCCGGCGCACGGCATGCGTATCGAGCACCGCCAGAATATCGCCGCTGTGTACCGTATCTCCCTCTGCCACCCGCAACTGTTCAATCGTGCCGCCGGTCGACGGACCGTACACATCATGCACGCGGCCAGCCGGTTCGATGTGTCCGCGCGCCACGATGGCGGCGGGCCCGGCTTGGCTCGCATTCGCGACTGGCTTCGATGATCGGTGTACGGCTGCCGTCGCCGCCATGGCAACAGCCGCTGCGCCGGCGACTATGCCAGCGATTCGCTTGTGGCGTGGCCAGGACGACCAGCGTTGTCTCAAGTGAGGAAATTTCATTGCACGATAATTATTGGGAAGGCATACGGGAGTTGCGGATTCAGAAGACATGTCATAACTTCACAAGCCTGCCGTCTTCCATATGCAAGCGGGTGTCGGCGATGTCGAAGATCCGTTCGTCGTGAGTCGCCACGATTACCGCGCACCCCAGCTTACCGGCGATATCACGCGTAAGGTCGGCCACCAACCGACCGGATTTTGAATCCAGCGCTGCGGTTGGCTCGTCGGCGATAATCAGGTCCGGCATGCGTACCAGTGCGCGCGCCACGGCCACGCGCTGTTGTTCGCCGCCGGACATGGTGGCAGGATAATCATTGCCGCGGTCACCGAGCCCGACCGCGCTCAACATGGCCTGCGCACGGGCACGATTCATTTCTGTATCGGATTCCGGCAGCAGATGCAGACCCGACTCGACATTCTCGAACACGGGAAGGGATTTGAGCAGGTTATGTCGCTGGAACACAAAACCAATGCGCTGACGTATCCGCAGAAGTTCAGCAGTCGGCTGGTCTTGCAGACTCACCCCGTTGACCACCACCGTGCCTTCGTCAAAGGTACGCAAAGCTCCCAGTATGGTCAGCAAGGTCGTTTTCCCAGAACCGGATGGCCCGGTGATGATGGCGACTTCGCCGTCTGCCACATCGAACGTCACGCCTTTGAGCACTTTGCGAGCAAGATGACCCTGGCCATAGGTGTAAGCAAGCTCTCTTACCGATACAGGCATGCCCCGCTCTCCCCCTCATGCGCGGCTCGCCGTCGGCGCCCGCGCGTTAATAGAATGTAAAGATCATCGTCGCATCCGGATAAGCAATATCAGTGCCGCTCCGCTCTCTGGCGCCGTAACATGCCGCCACAGGCCGTCTGGCGACGCTACACAGCGGCGGATTACGGCCAGGACGAGGTTCGCGCGGCGCGACGACCGAGGCATTTTACACACAAGAGGCAAAGTTTCAATCTACAATATCGCGCGGGCCGCCAAGCGAACAGCACGTCTGGCGCGTTCTAATGGGATGGGGGAAACGGTTTGAAAAGACGACTAGGCATCAAGCGCAGGTTGAGGGACCGTGATGCGTCGTATGCACTGACGCTGCGACAGATCGATCGGGGCGTCTGCATTTCTTCTGCGCACGGAATGAAGGATTGGGCGAGCCGTATGAAGCTGATTGGAGCCCCCGCCACAGAGGCGATGACGACATGAAGCCCCTGAGGCGCCTTTGGTTGTTGACGCTCACGCTGAACCGCTTTTATGTGATGGCCCTGGCTCTGGCCTTGTTGCTGATGGCAAGTGCCGGCATCCTGGCATGGTCGCAAGCCCTGGAGCAACACGGCGCAGCCTTGCGCGAGGGGCGCTTCGAATTCGGCCTCAACACCATCAGAGGCAATCTTGAATCCGGCCTTCAGGTCGGCCTGCAGTTGCCTGAGCAAAAGGCCACCCAACAACTGATCGAACAGGTGCATGCACAGGAACGGGTGATCCTGTCTGTAGATATCTTCGATGCTCAGGGCCACATTGTCTTTACCACCGATGGCGGCGGCGTGGGCGCCAACATCCCGGCCGCCTGGCGCAACAATTGCCTGACCTCGGCCCGTACCGACTGGAGTACGCAGGACGACGAAGGCCGGCTGTTGTGCGGCTCCGTCATCAATGGCTTTGGCGAAGTCGCCGGGGGCGTTGCGCTGCGTTACCGGCTAGCCAATCGAGCGGGCACCTTTGGCCAATTTGGTGCTTTCTGGATCCTTGCGCTTGTCTGGGCTGCTGCGCTTACGCTGATAGGCGGCATGTTTGGCTGGATGCTGCTGCGCCCGCTCGAGCGTCGTTTGCAGCATCAGGTGGCGGCGCTGGCAGGCGAGCGTGAAGCCCGCAATGATCTGCTCACCGGCCCACTGGCCAATGCCCTTGCCCAAGGCCGCGCTATCCGTCAGGATCTTGCGCGCACCGACCGTGAAACTGACCGGATCGACAATCTGGAGGTCCGTTGATGCACCCGCGCCTACGCAGACTCTGGTTGAGCTGGTCGCTGCTGGCGCTGGGCGTGCTGCTGGCCATGGCACTCGGCCTGGGCTGGCTGGCGCAGCATGCGGCCGCACGCATCGCGGCACCGGAGCTCAAGCAAGCGTCACAGTTGATCGGCCGTGCCGTGGCCAACAACATTGAGCGCGCACTGTTTTATCGGATTCCGATCGATCGCATGGTGGCCGTCAATGAATGGTTCGCCGGCCTGGTCAAGGATAATCCGATGCTCAGGATGATGGCGCTCACTGACGCCCACGGCAATATCCTCGCCGGTGTCGGCGCCGACAAACGTCTCCTGAGCGAACTCACGGCATCCGTCGATGCCCACGATGCTGGCTACGATACTGTTATCGGCCAGGCAATGTATGTGGATGCGCTACCGCTACGTTCACCAGAAGGCGCCATCGTCGGCTGGCTGCATGTTGGCAGCGTCGCCGGCGCCCCTCCCTGGCAGGCCTGGTGGTGGTCGCTGGCGACGGCGCTGGTATTGGCGGGCATCGTGTCGCTACTGCTGCTGCGTCTGGTGCAACAGCGTCTGCTGCTGCCTCTGAAAGCTTCACAGGCAGCGGTCGATGCGCTGGCCAACGGCTTGCTGCCGCTACTGCCGAACCGGCGAATCAGCGATCCGGCCACGCAATACCAGTCGACCCTGGCCGAACATCTGCATGGGCTGCGCCGACGCAATGAAGCCTTGCTGCTCAAGATCGATGAAGTGCGCGCCGCGCACTTTGATCCGGAGATCGTGCAAGTCCTCGATGAGCTTGCCCGGCCTCTAATCGTGCGCCAGTCGCCCGTCACCGAGGCCGCGCCGGTCGGCAGTGTCTCCGGACGGACCCTGAGTGCTTTGCAGCGCGCCTCGCTGGCAACCATTGGCGGCATGCTGGTACTGGCTGCTTGTATCTATGGCATACATATCCAATATCGCCAGGCCGACCAGCGACGTTTGCTAAGCAATGGCGCACAAGTGTTGCAGCAAGCCTGGCAAGCTGTGCTCGAACGGGATCATGCGCAGCTCGATACCGAACTTGATCGCCTGCTCGCCAATCCGATCATGACCACTCTCGTCGAAAGCGATAGCGACCAGACGCTGGGAAAAGCACTGGACAAAAGTGCCTCTTCGACGCTGCTTTTTGCCGTTTTCAACGCTGATGGCACGCTGCGCGCCGCAGGCGGACAACACAAGGATGCTGCACGCATTGATCCGCTGACGCTGAATCTGCTGCGTCAAAGCGATTCGGGTACGCCGACGGTCCATGGAGTCTGGCAAAACGGAGCTCATGAATACCAAATTGGCCTGGTGCGCGCAATCAACCTGCGAAGCCCGTCGCAGCAGCCTGCCGGACAGGCCCTGATCATGGTCGCGCATCCGCTCGAAGACAGTGTGACCCGCTTGCGCGAACGCCTGCAGGCTACGCAGACAGTCGTGACCGAGAGTACCCGCAGCCTGCAAGTGGCCGTAGTCGACCTGCGCGGCCATCCGCTGCTCGACAGCGATGCGCCGCTGGCCAGCGAATGGACCGGACATGGCCACGTCAACTTCATCGACGCCAGTGGCGGTCAGGCTGGAATGGTACTGGCGTTGGGGCTTAACACACCTAGCGGCCACGCGCTGGGGACGCTGCTGGCACAGTTACCGTTGCCACCGTTGCTGGATGTTTTCGATAATTTCCTGGCGCTTCTTTATATTGCCATCCTGGCGGGTTGCCTTGGTGCCTTGCTGCTCTACCTGCGCGCGCAGTTCGTGCCGATGACGCTGGCCACGCATGAGCTTGCACGGTTGGCCGATGGCGATACCGACGAGCAGGAACCTCCGCAGCAAAATCGTGAATCTCGTCTGCTTTACCGGATGATCCGCCGCATTGCCGAAAAGATCGATGCATTGGAAACACTGCGCCGTTCGCGTGAACGTCAGGGAAAGCGGCAGGCGCGTTTCATCCGTCAGCAAATGATGCAATTGGCGCAGGGTCTGGACGAAGCCGCCCGGCGCGGCATATTGGAAGATCTGCAGCGCATCGAGCATGCCCGCAGCCCACACCGGCATGAGCAATCAATTGAATCTCCCAGCGACCCGCGCTCGGAGCGTATCGCCGATGAATTCGGCGTGCTGGCGCTTGGATTCCAGAATCTGGTGGGACGGGTCGGTCAACAGTATCAGGAACTTGATCGCCTAGTGTCCGAACTACGCGAGGCGTTACGCGCCAAGACCCAGTTCATTGCCTTGCAACAGGAACTGGAAATCGCCCGCAAGATGCAGTCGTCAATCCTGCCGCGCGAGTTTGCCGCTCATCGGGAACTGTCGCTGCACGCAACCATGCTGCCAGCCAAGGAAGTGGGCGGTGACTTCTATGATTTCTTCAATCTCGATGAGCACCGTGTCGCACTGGTGGTAGCCGACGTTTCCGGAAAAGGCGTGCCGGCCGCCTTCTTCATGGCCATTTCGCGCACGCTGCTGCGCGCGGTAGCCTTCTATGCCGACAGCGCGACGGAATGTATTACACGTGTCAACGACCTCCTGGCTGCGGATAACGAAGAAATGATGTTCGTCACGATGTTCTACGCGATTCTTGACACCCGTAACGGCAGCCTTTCCTATGTCAATGCCGGCCATAATCCGCCCTTTCTATTGCGTGCCAACGGTGAAATCGAGCGTCTAGCCCACACCCGTGGCATCGCGCTTGCGGTTGCCGGCGGCATGCATTTTGAACAAGGCAGCATCACGCTCCAGCCGGACGACGGTCTATTTCTCTTTACAGATGGCATCACCGAGGCGGTTGATCCATCCGGGCAATTGTTCGGCGAACCGAGACTGGCACTCGTGCTGAAGGAGGCAGAGGCGTTATTGGTGGAGCAGATTACTACCCACGTGGTCGATCGTATCAAACAGTTCGAAGCTGACGGTCCGCAAGCAGACGATATCACCTGCCTGATGATGCGTTACCGGAGTACCCGATGAACGCCGGATTACGCTGTCGCCGGGAGGCGGCTTTTTATCTATATTATCGATGCGGAAAAGCCGCCGCCGCGGATACGTCGTTCAAATCGCAGGCAGAGCCGATCCGGGAAGCGCATTTCACCAACGCCGACATAGCCATCGGCAAAGGCTTGCTGCTGGCCGGCCAGGTCTTGGCTGTCGATGAGGCGGTTGTCGTCGGAAGCCGTACTCAGCTCACCGTGCAGATCGATCAGGGTGATCTGCCGGCGCAAGCCATTGAGGTCGCCGGCCCATGCCAGATGCATGCCGAAGCGCAGCATGTTGTGACGGCTCGAATGATTGTGCAGCGAAACGGCCGCGATGCACAGATGACGCCCATGCGATCGCGCCAGCGCCAGCCGCGCGGCAAGCAATGCGCGTTGCAGGCCCAGGCCACGCCAGTCGTGTCGGACCATGCAACTGGCCAGATGGGCTGTCGCGCCCCGCTCCGAGGCGTTCATCCCCAGTGCCCGGCCCAGATGGTCAGGATCGTCCGGCGCGACAAGTCCGAGCATGGCATAGGCCACCAGGGCATCTCTATGAAAGACGCCGATAGTCTCGCCACCAGAAGCACAGTGATCCAGCAGAAACTCCTGCTCGTCGCGCTCTCGCACATAGCAGTCGGGGTCCGGGAGCGCCCCAAGCACGTCGTCGCGCAGTGCGCTCCACAGCGCTTGGTCCTCCGGAAGCAACAGGCGGGTATGCAAATCGGAGTTGCAGGCAATACCGTCAGGCGTGAAATGCTGCCGCAACTGGGAATGTCGCGATGAAAACAAGACAATATCTCCTCATGGGGCGTGACAAGCGCCGAGGTGCGCGATTCTTTGGCGCCGGGAACTAAAATAAAATGCAATCGGAGTCTAGCATGCAGCAGACGATAGAGGTTTCTCCACCGGAAACATTTGCAACCCGCAAAAAACTGCGGCAGCAGGCAATGCTTTTCGCTGGTTTGTTCTGCGGCGTCCTGTTCGGCCTGTCGCTGCTTCTCATCGCTTGGCGGGTGGAACAGGTATTGAGCACGCTTGCGCAAAATCGAACCGATCGGGTGATCCGGCAACTGGCCGATGAAGGCGAAAGCGCGATGCGTCTCGGGTTGGCCGCCAGCGACCTGCAGTTCTTTCAGGAACGCCTGCAACGTCTGCGGCGTCAAGACCCAGCCGTGCTCCTGAGCTTTGTTACTACCCGCGAAGGGGCGACGGTGGCGTTGAGCGGTGACCCGGCATTGCGCCGCCTGGTGGATTCGCGCTGGACGGCACGCCTGTTCGGCCCAATCGACACCGACCAGTCGCATACCGCCTCAGCGTCGGCGATCGAGCTGCGCACGTTGCCAGGCAATATTCTTACCGGAACCAACATGCTCGATGCTGCCGGCACGCCGGCGGCGGCGATCTGGATCGTGTCGGATCCGGATTACTTGCGAACCCAGGCGCGTGGTGCGGCGCAGGACATCGTGATCAGAGCGGCACCACTGGCCTTGCTTACGTTCGGCATACTTTTCCTGATCATGTACGACTGGGCGTGCCGCACCCTGGCCATGCTGAACCAGCCGGAGACACCACAGCGCGAGGGGCGCCAGCCGCCACGTCAGGCAACGTTGTTGTTGCTTGCAGCCTTGCTGCTGGCGCCAGCGGCCACGATCTGGATCGCACGGGAAGCCGCCCGTCCATTTGTCACGACTCAAATCGAAGCCAATGCCAGCGTGGTTGCAGCCACGCTGGCCGGGCAGATCGATCATGCCTTGCAACTGGGCGTGCCGCTGCGGTCGCTGACCGGTCTGGATGCGCTGTTCAAGGAGCGGCTGAGCGCAGCACCTGAACTATCGTGGTTGGAGTTGCGCGCCCCCGACGGCGCGAAACTGGCGCATGTCGGCGCGGCGGCCGATGTCGGCGAGCCATTGTCCGAGCAGGTCGCCACAGCCGGTGGCAGCGGCGTGCGGGTGGTCGCAGCCTATTCGCTCAACTATGTGGACAAAGCGCTCGGCGAGATACTGCTGGACCTCGTGCTGGCGCTGGTCATCAGTGCGGTATTGGTGCGAGAACTCACGCGGGGACTATGGCGGCGTTCCTTGTTGCATCCGCTGCTCGACTATCGTCTGGCGCGCGCCTGGCGATGGCTGGCGCAATTACGTCGCCGACGTTTGGATGAGCAGGCAGAAACCGAGGCAATGCAGCGCTGCATTGCGGCCGTGAGCGCTCCTGCGGGCGATGCCGTCGGCGACTTCAGTCGGCAGATGACCCGGTTACGCCTTGCCGTATTCCTCATCGCGCTGTCCGACGAGTTATTGCGTCCGTTCTTTACCGCGTTCGCCAGCGAGATGCAAACCTCGGCCGGTTGGTTATCGCCCGCCATGATGGCGGGTCTGCCGGTGGCTGCCTTCATGACGACGCTGGCGCTGACCCAACTGGTCGGCCCCATGCTGGCACAGCGTTTCGACCTGCGCCATTTGCTGTTGCTCGTCGTCCCGGCAGGGGCAATAGCGCTGGCTTGCACCGCGCTGGCGCGTGATGTCGACGTGCTTGTGATACTGCGTGCCGTCAGCGGTGCAGCGTATGGCTTTGGCCTGATCCTGGTGCAGACGGCCATCGTGCGCCATGCGCCTGCGACACAGCGTGCGCGCAGCCTGGCTGAAGTGGCGGCAGCCATTGTCGCTGCCGGCATCGTCGGTCCGCCATTCGGCGGTATGCTGGCCGGTCGGGTTGGCGATGCCTATGCGATGCTGGCTTGCGCATTGTGCATGGTCGGCGCCGCAGTTGCCATATTGCGGCTGCGTTTGCCTCGCTCATCAAATTCCGATGGTCGTACCGTGCCAACCGCCAGTCCTGGCTGGAGCGGATATGCCGCCGTGCTGCTGAACCCACGCGCCATGTGTGTGATATTGGGTTCGGCAGTACCCGCCCGTCTGGTCGCCGTCACCGTGCTGGTGGTGGTGGTGCCGCTCTATATGCGTCAAATCGCACAGCCCGCCGACACTGCCGGGCGCGTGATGTTGCTGTACTTCCTGTGCTTTGCAGCCACTGCTTCGATGATGGCGCATTGGTCAGACACCTTGGGCCAACGGAAACCTTTCATTGTCGCGGGCTGCCTGCTGGCCGCTGCCGCCTGCCTGCAACTACCCATCATCGGCGGCATTGCGGGCATGGCGGCGTGCTGTGCCCTGCTGGGCATCGGACAAGCAGTCCAGTCGTCGCCACAGCTCACCCTGGTCACCGAGGTATTCGAAGATGACGTCCTGGCCGGATCGCGCGGCGCCACCCCCGAACAGGCCCTTGCGGCTTTCCGTCTGATCGAGCGCATCGGTAGCATCACGGCGCCATTCGTGACGGCACTGAGCATCACATTGCTAGGCTTGTCGGGAGCCGTTGCGGCAGTCGGCATTCTGCTCCTGCTGGGCGGTATCGGGATAGGGCTCGGCTTGCGAGGCCCCGCGCCCGCCGTTCGCCTGCCCAGAGCCAGTTGATTTTTCAAGGATCATTCCATGCATTCTCTGTCTGATACGTTTTCCCGCATTGCACACTGGTTCCGTACCGTGGCCGTTGTGCTGGCCCTGCTGCTCTATGGCATCTACGGCACGCAGGCGGCGGTTGCACAAAAAACCATTACCGATCCGCGTAACAGCATCGCCGCGGCGCAGGCGGTCGGCACGGTGACCATTGTCATGGTACTGCCGCGGGAAGAACAAAATATCGAAGAAGGTTTCAGGAGTTACCTGCAGCACAACGGATTGTCGGTGCGGTATGTGTCGATCCGCGCTACCGGCCGTGCCGACGACGCCGTCGAGTTACGGCGCAAAGTACGTGCAGCCAAGCCGGACCTGATCTATGTCTGGGGTACGCCGACTACCTTGGCGCTGGCTGGCAAGGCGGATGCCCCTCCACAGGACGCCATCCGGGACATTCCTATCGTTTTTACCGAAGTGACAGATCCGGTGGGCGCAGGACTGATGCGTTCGCTCGACAAGCACAACAGCAACATTACCGGCGTCAGCCATGTAGCGCCGCTGCCGGTGCAACTCAATGCGATCCGCGCCTACCGCCCCTTCACCCGACTGGGCTACCTGCATAATCCTGCAGAACCCAACTCGGCGCTGGTACGGGCTCAATTGCAAAAGTTGGCGGCTGAGCAGAAGTTCGAACTGGTCAATTCCGATATTCCCCTCACGTCAACCGGAGAGCCCGATGCCAATGCACTGCCGGGACTGATCCGAGGCATCGCCGAGCGCAAAGCCGACTTTCTTTATATCGGTCCCAGTACTTTCCTGGCCTTTACCAATCGGGATCTGGTGACCCAGGCAGCGCTGGATGCACACCTCCCCACTTTCTGTGCAACCGAGAGCATCGTACGCCAGGCGCGCTGCATGTTTGGCCTGTTTTCCAACGGCGCCAATACGGGGCGCTTCGCTGCCTCCAAGGCGATGCAGATTCTTGTCGCTCACGAGCCTGTGTCGCAAATACCGGCGTCGACCTTGCAACGCTTTTCCTTGCTGATCAACATGGGGACATCTCGGCAATTGGATCTGTATCCGCCGATGCTGCTGCTCAATGTGGCGGAAGTCACTGGCGTGCCAACGAGCGTGTCGCGGCCATAACCTTCAGAGAATGCGCTGGCACGTCAGCCATATTGACGCGCCGGATCAACGTGATCACACCGATTGGTACCGATGATCTTCGATGATCTTGCTGGCGTCGCGCCCTGTTTCACCCTTTCCTCGATTCAATGCACCACATGCAGCCCGCCTGAAACCACAACTTGACCTCAAGTCGGGTTTAGGAATTATGCTGCTCACTCCCTTGTTTTGAAAGTGAGCGCCTGATGTCCACCTCTCCCCTCATACCCTCTTCCGATTTCTCCAAGCCGGTTTTCCTCAATCCACAAGGATTGTACGACCCAAGTGGTAACGGCTATTCACATCTGGCGATTGTTGAAACACCCGCGCGTTTCATCTATGTGGCAGGCCAAGGAGGCGAAAACCGGAACGGCACGTTACCGCCGGATTTTGCGGAGCAAGTACAACAAGGCCTTCTCAATCTGCAACTGGCCCTTTCCGCTGCAAAAGCCGATCTTGGCGACGTCGTGAAACTTACTGTACTGATCGTTGAGCACTCGCAACAACGCTTGGAAATATTTGCGACCGCATTGCAAACGCTCTTGGCAGGACGGCCTGGGCCTGCATGCACGTTGATTCCCGTTCCACGTCTCGCTCTGGACGGCATGCTGTTCGAAATCGATGCAACCGCAGTGATACGCCGCTAAAGGAATTCCTGCATATGAAAATTGCACAACGTTTGCGACCGGCTCCGGCCCGACCACAACGTCGCCGAAACCTGTTTAGCGCGAGAAAATATGCCCCATGAATTCGACCATCACATGCGCGGCAAGATAGGACGTCACTCCGGTACCCACATCCAGACCAGAGGCGGACACACTTCCACCAGGTCCAAGCCGACGATGTCCGTGCGCTGCGCCAGCGCTATCAAGGTATCCCGGATTTCGGCATACATCAGCCCATTCGGCTCGGCCGATACGCAGCCCGGCACCAGCGACATATCCAGAGCATCGATATCGATACTGACATGGCATTTCTCGCCTGCCGGCAGCAATTGCGCTACACCCGCCGGCAACACTCGCCCGTAGCTGGAAAAAAGCAGCAGTAATATCACCTCAAGAGAAACGCGATTTCCTTATTTTGACCCACATCAAAGAAACTGAATGCAGCGGCGTTTTCAATTGACCTCACTATATTTAGTTACTAATCTTCACCTGGGCACAATATATAGTGTTTTGTGGAGATGTCATGAATGTAACGAATACCCATAGCGAAATCATCAAGCGCGACGGCAGCAGCAAGCCCTTTGCCGCCGCCAAGATCGAATCGGCCCTGCTGCGCGCTGGCCGCGCCACAGGAGAATTCGATGTTGCCGAAGCTCAGGTCCTGAGCATTGAAGTCTGCCGCCGATTGCTTGCCGCCGGCGCTGCGGCCTTGCATGTCGAACAGGTGCAGGACACCGTTGAAGTGGTCCTGTATGACAGCGGCCATCGCGACACGCTGCGCGCCTACATCGTCTATCGCGAACAGCATCGCAAGCTGCGCCACGACAGCAAGACCCTGGTCGATGTCGAAGCCTCGATGAACGAATATCTCAATCAACTGGACTGGCGCGTCAACGCCAACGCCAACCAGGGTTATTCGCTGGGCGGCCTGATCCTGAATGTCTCCGGCAAGGTGATCGCCAACTACTGGCTCAGTCACGTCTATCCTGCCGAAGTCGGCCAGGCCCACCGCAATGCCGACATCCATATTCATGATCTGGACATGCTGGCCGGCTATTGTGCCGGCTGGTCCTTGCGCATGTTGCTGGCCGAGGGCCTCAATGGCGTTCCCGGCAAGGTCGAGTCGGGGCCGCCGAAACACATGTCCAGCGCAATCGGCCAGATCGTCAATTTTCTCGGCACGCTGCAGAACGAATGGGCCGGAGCGCAAGCCTTCAGTTCCTTCGACACCTACATGGCGCCGTTCATCCGGACCGACAATCTCAGCTACAACGACGTCAGGCAGTATCTGCAGGAACTGATCTACAACCTCAACGTGCCATCGCGCTGGGGCACCCAGACGCCATTCACCAACCTCACTTTCGACTGGGTCTGCCCGGAAGATCTGCGCGATCAGGTGCCGGTCATCGCCGGCATTGAGCAGCCCTACACCTATGGCGACCTGCAGCACGAGATGGACATGATCAACCGCGCCTACATCGAGATCATGATGGCCGGCGACGCCAAGGGCCGCGTCTTCACCTTTCCGATTCCGACCTACAACATCACAGAGGACTTTGTCTGGGACAGTCCCAACGCCGAACTGCTGTTCGAAATGACGGCGCGCTACGGACTGCCCTACTTCCAGAATTTCATCAATTCGGAACTCAAGCCGAACATGATCCGCTCGATGTGCTGCCGCCTGCAACTGGACCTGCGCGAACTGCTCAAGCGCGGCAACGGCTTGTTCGGCTCGGCCGAACAGACCGGATCGCTCGGCGTGGTCACCATCAATTGCGCGCGCCTGGGTTATCTGCACAAGGGCGATGAGCCTGGTCTGCTGGCCGCGCTCGATCATCTGCTGGAACTCGGCAAGACCAGTCTTGAAATCAAGCGCAAGGTGATACAGCGGCACATGGACAATGGCCTGTTTCCCTACACCAAACGTTACCTCGGCACCCTGCGCAACCATTTCTCGACACTGGGCGTCAATGGCGTCAATGAAATGATCCGCAACTTCAGCGACAACCAGCATGACCTGACCGATCCCTGGGGACATGCATTGGCGATACGCTTGCTCAATCATGTCCGCGCCCGCATGCTGGAATTCCAGGACGAGACCGGCAACATGTACAACCTGGAAGCCACGCCGGCCGAAGGCACCACCTACCGTTTCGCCAAGGAAGACCGCAAGCGCTACCACGACATCCTGCAGGCCGGCACCGCCGACATGCCGTACTACACCAATTCCTCGCAGTTGCCGGTCGGCTTCACCGACGATCCTTTCGAGGCCTTGGAGCGTCAGGACGAATTGCAGCGCAAGTACACCGGCGGCACGGTATTGCATCTTTACATGACGGACCCGATCTCCAGCGCCGATGCCTGCCGCAAGCTGATCAAGCGCGCGCTGGGCCGGTTTTCTCTGCCGTACATCACGATCACGCCGACGTTCTCAATCTGTCCGAAACACGGCTATCTCGGCGGCAGTCATGCCTTTTGCCCGAAATGCGATGAAGACATCATCGCCAGGAAGCAACGCGAACCGGCCTGATCGCCCCGATGGCGTCCGCCTGCTCGTAGCAACCGCAGTTGCAGTCATTGCAGTCATTTGCAGCAGCAGTCGTTTTTCAGCCTCATATCCACAGGAATTCACAGGAGAGCATTATGTCCGATTTGAGTCAAAGCAACTTCATGGCGCAAGCATGCGTCACACTGTCCGATGAAGAACGTCAACCATGCGAGATCTGGACCCGCGTGATGGGATATCACCGCCCGGTCTCTTCGTTCAATACGGGAAAAAAGGGAGAGTTTCATGAGCGCCGCTATTTCAGCGAAACCGTTGCGGCATTGACGAAGTAATGTGCTCGCGCACGGCGCGAACATAAAGACGCCCCATGCCACAGGTTGCACTTTCAGGTGCAGCTCGACATAGGGCGTTTTCCGGTACCCTGGCCGGGGAAAGGGTTACACCCTGAAAATGCTCTCCAGCCGGGCCCGCACCAGGCGCTTGAGATTGAAGGCCGACAAATCGATGGCATCAAGCGTGTTCTTGACCATCAGGCCAAGCTCGGTATCGCCTTCCATCGACAAGCGCCGGCTGAAGAACAAGGTATCCGGATCTTCCTGACGCTGCGCCAGCAACACGAAATCATGGCCGTTGGCGGCAATCGTCAGATCGCTGCCGTCGCCCTTGCGGCAGGCTGCAAAACGCTGCTCGCGCCATTCGAAATCGAACTCGACGCCCGCATCCTTGACCCTGATCCTCAACTTCTTGCCGCTCAGCGATTGCCGGACATCCTGCGGCATGTGCTTTGCAATCGCCACATTGAGCGCCGTCACGAACAGCAGCGACCCCGGATAGGCCGGCAACATCCCCATCAACTGCGCAACCATCGGCGGCAGTACTTTTCCGGCGTTGCTGCCGGCTTTGGTCATGCCGTTCATGCGGTTCATGCGTAACTCCTGTCTGTATTCAATGACTGGCCTGGCTGGCCGAACCAGTAGCCGTTACATGATTCTTCGGGCATCCATTGCTGCATGGCGGCGGCGGCTTCCTCTGCCGCCACGCGCTCCGTGCGCACGCTGTCGAATGCGCCGATGATCTCTTCGGTATGCGCCGATTGCGGACTGACGCGCAATATATCCACGCCCAGCGCCTGCATCTGCTTCACCTGGCCCAGCAGGTTGTATACCAGCGACGACTGCGTCTGGATGCCGTTAAGCACCAGGAACGGCAGCCCTTCCTTGGTTTTCAACGTCAGGCCGTCAGGATGGGCGATGCAACTGAACTGGCAATGATCCTTTTCCAGATTGCGATGACGCGCCGTGAAGCAGCGCGCCGAGAACGCCAGCGCCATGCGGCCATAGGCGAAGACTTCGGTTTCCAGCCCGGCAGGACGTGTCTCTTGCATGATTGCCAGGCTATTTGCATCCATTTCCAGCGGCATCACCCAACGGCTGGCGCCCAGCGACGCCATCAGCTCCAGCGTCGGCGGATTGTAGATATTGAGATGCGGGCCGGCCACAAAGGCGCCCTTGCCGGTGAGGCAACTGACCGCGCCCATGTCGTTGGCCTCAACCATGAAGCGGCCATTGTCGGTGATCCGGCGCATCGTCGATAAATCGCTGCCCGATTCCAGCAGCACCTGCGTCGACAACACCACCTGCTTGCCCGCCGCCGTGAGTGTTTCGGCAACCTGCAGCCACTCGGATGGACGCAATTCATGACGGCGCGAACACACGGTTTCGCCGATATAGACGATATCAACCGGGGTTGCAGCAATCTTGTCGTAGAACGCGAATACCGTATCGCGCGGCCAGTAATAAAGAATCGGTCCCAAGGCTAGTTTTAACATGTTCTTCCCTCTTATTTCCAGGCACGATGAAAGGCGCCCAGCGTATGCTGCTGCCCTTCCGCCACCTTGTTCAATTCGCTCATCCAGCCTGGCTTGACCGAATAGCGCTGCGGCTGCGACAGGCAATGATCGATGGCGTCGCGCCAGACGCGCGTGACCTGAGATACATAGGCCGGACTGCGCTGGCGGCCTTCGATCTTGACCGCCTTGACGCCCATGGCGACGAGTTGCGGCAATAGCGCGAGCGTATTCAGGCTGGCCGGTTCTTCAATGGCGTAATAATTTTCATCTTCGACATCAAAGCGCCCTTTGCACAAGGTCGGATAACTGGCGTTCTCATGATCGTCATAGCGGTCGATGAGCGCGCCGTTCAGACGCGACTCCAGCCCCTTTGGCGTCTGTTGCCAGCGCACCGCCTTGGCCGGCGAACAAACGCCGTGCGTATTGGGCGCTTCGCCGGTGACATAGGACGACAGAGCGCAACGCCCCTCGACCATCACGCACAAGCTGCCGAAACCGAACACTTCAATATCGATGCCGGTGTTCTTGGCCACCAGTTCAACCTGCGCCAGCGACAGCACGCGCGGCAGCACCGCACGCGCCACGCCGAAATGCTTCTGATAGAAATTGATCGCTTCATAATTGGTCGCCGAACCTTGCACCGACAGATGGATGCGCAAATCGGGATAGTTGTCGGCGCTATAGCGCATCAAGCCTGGATCAGCCATGATGACGGCGTCGACGCCGGCGACGGCAGCCCGATCAATGGCGCCGCGCCACAGTTGGCTGGTGGCGGCTTGCGGATAAGTGTTCAACGCCAGCAATACCTTGCGCGCACGCTGATGCGCATAGTCGATGCCTTCGGCAATGGCCGCTTCGTCGAAATTCAGACCGGCGAAATTGCGCGCATTGGTGGCGTCGCGAAAACCCAGGTAAACACAGTCTGCACCGGCATCGACGGCCGCCTTGAGCGCCGGCAGGCTGCCGGCCGGACAGACCAGCTCGAGCACTTTCGCGGCATTGATTTCGGTGGCGGAATTTGCGGCGGTTTCTTGGGAAGGAGTGGATTTGATTACTGCCTGATCCATAGTCATATCGTTTGATTGTCCAGCGTCCGGCACAACCGTCCTGCTAATTCCGACAGCGGCCGCGAACGCATCGAACGCCTTTCTCAATGGTAAGCGGGTACTGTACAGCGCAGGTAGATCGATAATCTTTAACCTGGATCAATTAGAACGCATTTCATCAACACATAAAATGCGTTCCAACCACCCACCGAGCCGCCGCGAACTTCTGCATCTGCCATGATGACCGACGCCGGGCCGCCGCCTTGAGGTACATCAAGGACAGCCCGGTGTGCGCCGCCTAAGATGCAGGACATCTCGCGGAGCCGGTCGATACGGCTGGCAGCAGGATATCCAGACCATGCCAATCATGGGCGGCACGCATACCTCGGAGTCATACATGGCATTCTTGCAAGGCAAAAAAATCCTCATCACAGGCCTGTTGTCCAATCGTTCCATCGCCTACGGTATCGCCCAGGCCTGCAAACGCGAAGGTGCTGAACTGGCGTTTACCTACGTCGGCGAGCGCTTCAAGGAACGCACCGCAGATTTTGCGAAGGAATTCGGCAGTGAACTGATCTTCGACTGTGACGTGGGCTCCGATGAGCAGATCAATGCGCTGTTCGCTGATCTCGGCAAGCACTGGCAACAACTGGATGGACTGGTGCATGCCATCGGTTTTGCACCGCGTGAAGCCATCAGCGGCGACTTTCTGGAAGGACTGTCGCGGGACGCCTATCGCATCGCGCATGACATCTCGGCATACAGCTTCGCGGCGCTGGCCAAAGCCGCGTTGCCCTTGCTGCATCAAGATTCCTCGCTGCTGACCCTGACCTATATGGGCTCGGTGCGCGCCGCTCCGCACTACAACACGATGGGGCTGGCCAAAGCGTCGCTGGAAGCCAGCGTGCGCTATCTGAGCGACTCGCTCGGCGCCAAAGGCATCCGCGTCAACGGCATTTCGGCCGGACCGATCAAGACGCTGGCGGCCTCCGGCATCAAGGATTTCGGCAAGTTGCTCGGCATCGCCGCGGCCAATGCGCCGCTGCGCCGCAATGTGACCATCCTGGAAGTCGGCAATACGGCGGCGTTCCTGTTGTCCGATCTGGCGTCCGGCATCACAAGCGAAATCATCTACGTCGATTGTGGATTTTCTCATGTGATGGCCTGTCATCATGTCGCCGAATAACGCTGGTTCGATGCGCTCGCTGAAAGTGGGCGGCATCGCCCCCTTCACCGCAACCGATTATCCCGGCAAGCTGGCTGCCGTCATTTTTGTCCAAGGCTGTCCCTGGCGCTGCGGCTATTGCCACAATCCGCATCTGCAATCGCGCACCGGTGAAGGCGCCGTTCCCTGGCCGCAAATCATGCAGTTACTGGAGCGCCGTGTCGGCCTGATCGACGCGGTCGTATTCAGCGGCGGTGAAGCGACTACCGACAGCATGCTGGGCGACGCCATTCGCGCCGTGCGAGAACTCGGTTTCAGTATCGGCCTGCATACCGCCGGCGCCTATCCGAACCGGCTGGCCGCCCTGTTGCCGCTGCTGGACTGGGTCGGCTTCGATATCAAGGCGCCCTTCGACGGCTATCACCGCGTCACCTCGGTCGGCGATAGCTGGCGCCAGGCCCACAACAGCGCCAGGCTGATCCTGGCCAGTGGCATTCCCTACGAATTCAGAACCACCATCCATCCCAGCCTGTTGGGGGAAGAGGATATCTTGAGCCTGGCGCAGACCCTGCAGCACATGGAAGTGCGCAACTACGCCTTGCAACTGTTCCGCGCACAAGGCTGCGCGGACGCCGGATTGAAGGCCGTCTCCACCGCCGGTTATCCCGGCAAGGCGCTGCTGGAACAGATTGCCGCCATGTTCGCGCAATTCACCTTCCGTTCGGCCTGAGGCTTGGAACTCAACAGGCTCGTTCTCACTTGCGGATGTTGATGAAATGCGTTCCTAGGCGACATACAACAGGATGGTGACGTAGTGACAGCCGCTGCCCGCCATCACGAACAGATGCCATACGCCGTGGCCGTGGCGTATCCGATGATCGGTCGCATAAAAATAGATGCCGACGGTATAAAACAGGCCTCCAGCGGCCAGCCACAGGAAGCCGGACCATGTCAGCGCGTCGATCAACGGCACGACGGCGATCACCGCCAGCCAGCCCATCAGCATGTAAATGATCAGCGAGCCGATGCGCGCGCCTTTGGCCAGCCAGATTTCCTGGACAATGCCGATGAGCGCCAGTCCCCACACCACGCCAAACAATGACCAGCCCCACGGTCCGCGCAGGGGCACCAGCGCAAACGGCGTGTAGCTGCCGGCGATCAGCAGGTAGATCGCGCAATGGTCGAATTTCTGCAAGACGTTTTTTGCGACGGCGCCGCGTACGCTGTGATACAGGGTCGAAAATACATACAGGCTCAGCAACATTGCGCCATAGATGCTGAAACTGACGATTTTCCAGGGATTGCCCACGCGCGCAGCCAGCACAATCAACAGGGTGGCGCCAAACGTTGCCAGCACCGCTCCGATCAGATGCGTGATGCTGTTGAATCTTTCACCGTAGTACATAGAACTCATTTCATCAATAGGCGTGAGTGCGAGCTTGCCCTGTTTGGGATGAAGCGCCAGGTGCGAATCGAGGTCAAGACTGAACGTCTTGATCCCGATCCGTAACGCCGCAATTCGCTCAAATTTTTGATCGCTTTCAAATCGCCAGCGGCTGGTTTTCCGGCAGGATGCCGGTCAGCAGGTATTGCATCAATTCCCTGACCGGCCGCACCGCGTTGCCCAGCGGCAGACGCTCCGAGCTGCGGAAGAACAGACCGCGCTTGACGTCGCCTTCCAGGGCGAACCCCAGTTGGGTATCGATGCAGAACTGCCCCGCCTTGGGGTTGCCGTCGCGCAGGCCGCATTCCTGCAGACAGTCGAAACCCACCGTGCATTGCTGCGGTTTGGCGCGACGCCGCATCTTTTCTTCCTTTTCCAGATAATTCACCAGCCATGGCGTTTTCACTGCGCGCGCAGGCAAGCCGGCCACGCTCATGAAGGTGACGGTGTCTTCCGGCCTGGCTTGCGCCAGCACGCTCTTGAAGTTGGGATGGGCATCGCCCTCTTCGGTGACGGCGAAGGCGGTGCCGAGCTGCACTGCGCTGGCGCCGAGACTGAGCATATCGCGCACTTGCTCATGCGTATGAATGCCGCCGGCAACGATCAGGGGCATGCTCTCGCGTTCGATCTTCAATTCCTTGAACAGCTCCAGCGTGCTTTTCAGAACCCGCGAAAATGAAAAGTGCGGATCGTTGATCTGCTCGATGCTGGCGGCACCGAGATGACCTGCCGCATAGCGCGGATTTTCAATCACGATGGCGTCAGGCAGGCGATTCTTGCGCATCCACTTCTTGAGCAGCAGACTGATGCCGCGCGCATCCGAGAGGATCGGAATGAGCGCGACATCGGGATATTCGCGCGTCAGATCGGGCAGATCAAGCGGCAGGCCGGCGCCCACCACCAGCGCATCGGCGCCGCTTTCGCAGGATTGCCGGACGCAGCCGACGTATTGCGAAATGGCGCGCATGACATTCATGGCGATCATGCCTTTGCCGCCGGCGATTTTCTTGGCCGCCTGGATTTCACGATCGAGCGCGACCAGATTGGCGGCATTGATCAGTTCCTTGTCGCGTGAACGCCCGGTCTGTTCCATCAGGTCGGGATGGTGGCGCCGCAAATCGATGCTCGATATGGTCCCCATCGCGCCCAGACTGGCAACCGTGCCTGCCAGTCGATGGGCCGAGACGCCCACGCCCATGCCGCCCTGGACAATCGGCAGCAGGGACTTGAGCTTGATCTTGAAATGCGCTAATGAAGTTTTCAGCATGGTGATATTTCCTATTCCGGTAAATAACCAGTCGAACAGTGGGAAGACAAACCTGCTTTACCCATTGCGGGACAAATGACGAAAGTGCGACATGTCGATATCCCTGGTCAAGATAGGGGTAATGTCGTCGAAAAGAGTGGCCCGGCCGCCAGAAAACACAGGGCCGGTACGCGCTGAGAAGCACTATAGGATGGCTTGTCCTGCGAATCTTTAATGTACATCAAGGACGCATCATTTAAGTGTGCGTTTCAGCCTGGCCCTGCACCTTGCGAAGCGATCTCCGGGCAGGAACCAGAGCCAGGTCGCCGGCTGGCCTGCGGCCTGGAAATTGCTTGTCGCGGTGCATGCGGAAGTTCGCTGATGACGGCGCGCAAAGCGCCTGTTGCGCTCGCGGCGGGTGCCGTGGAGTTACTTGTCCAGGCCGTGTTCAACCGCATAAACGGCGATCTGCACGCGACTGGTCAGATTGAGTTTTTTCAGAATGTTTTGCACGTGAATCTTGACCGTGCTCTCGGCCACATCAAGATTGCGGGCGATCTCCTTGTTGCTTTCGCCGCGCGCCAGGCAGATCATGGTTTCGCGCTCTCTCGGCGTCAGTTTTTCTTTTTCCGGCGTGCTGCTCAGATTGTTTCCCGAGCGGAATTGCATCACCAGCTTGGCCGTCATCGATTCGGCGATCACCGGCTCGCCGGCCACGGCGCGCTTGATGGCCTGGGTCAGATAATCGGCTTCGATATTCTTCAACAGATAGCCTCGCGCGCCTTGCTTGAGCGCGGTCGTCAGATCTTCGGCCTCTTCGGACACGGTCAGCATCAGCACCGCCGTATCGGGCAAATCATCGACAATCAACTGCATCGCTTCCAGCCCCGACAATCCCGGCATGTTCAAGTCCATCAGCACAATATCCGGACGCAGTTGCTTGGCGCGCTTGACGCCGTCAAGGCCGTCCGAGGCTTCGCCGACGATCTCGAATTCGGGATTGCGTTGCAGCAGCAGACGCATGCCGCTGCGAAACAGCGAGTGATCATCGACCAGTAAAATCCTGATTGCCATGCGGTTCTTTCCGTTTCTTGTAAAACTTGCGCGCCGTCGCCACAAGGCCGGCGGCCTGAAAAATTCAGGCCACCAGACGTTCCTGCCTTAACAGCCGTAATGAAATCGTGGTGCCGCCGCCGCTCTGACTCTTGATATCAAATCTCGCGCCCAGATGTTCGGCGCGTTCCTGCATGATGCGCAGGCCGACATGGGCATCGCCTTTTTCGAGGACTTCCGCGAAGCTGAATCCTTTGCCGTCATCCGTGACGGTCAATGAGAAATCACGTTCATTATCGACCACGATATCGACCTTGCTTGCCTGCGCGTGCTTGCGCACATTGGAAAGCGCTTCCTGCAGGATGAACAGCACCTGCAACTGCTGTTCGGGCGCCAGCGCCGCGCCGCTGCCGGCGAAGCGGATATCGCCCTGCACTCCGCTCTGACGCTGAAAGCGGTTGACGACATTGCACATTTCCGATTCCAGATTGTTATCCTGCAAGCGGGTGCGGAAATTGAGCAGCAGCTCGCGCACGTCTTCGTAGCTTTCCTGCACGCCGGCGCGCAATTGCGGCGCGATCTCCCGAATTTCGTCGACGGCGTTGCGCTTGAGCGAATCTTCCAGCATCTGCACTTGCAGATTGAGGAAATTCAAGCCCTGGGCAATACTGTCATGCAAACCTTGCGCCAGCAGATTGCGCTCCTGCGAGACGGCGAATTCCTTTTCCTTGGCGATCAGGCGCTGATTCTCGATGGCCGCGCCAAGGTTCTTCCCCAGCGTCTCCAGCAGGCGCCGTTCTTCGATGACAATGTCGCGCTCCTTGGCGAAATGCAGCGAAAAGCTGCCGATGACTTCGTCGCGCGCCAATATCTGGAACACGGCGAGCGAGAAAAAACCTTCGTTGCGGCAGCGATATTGCTTCTGCTGACTCAATTGCCGGAAATCCCTAACCACAATGATGCCCTGATGCGTCGCCGTGCCGCACAGGCAATCATCGGTCTTGATGCAATGCTCTTCCTCGATCATGTTTTCCGAAATGCCTTCATGCACCGTGATATGCAGATGATCGCCGCGCCGGTCGAGGATGCGCACGGTGCCGCCGTCGGCCTCCATTCTTTGCATGATCTTCAGCAGGAAGCCGCGGCAAAGTTCCTCGATTGCATGCGGTCCCGCGAGAAATCCGGCAACGTCATAAAGCGTGCTGATTTCATGATTCTGCGCCTGCAGTTTGGCCGTCTTTTCGCTGACCCGGTCTTCCAGCGTGCGATGCACCGACTGCACATGATCGGCCATGGTGTTGAACGCCTGCGCCAGCACGCCGAATTCGTCTTCGCTCTCGACCGGGAGACGCACTTCCAGGTCGTCCTTGGACATGCGCGCAATTCCGGCCTGCATGCGATTCACGGGACCGACGATCCAGAGATACAGCAGATACAGTACGGCTACGCTGGCGGCCAGCGACAGGAACACCAGCGCGGTCTGGCACAGGCGCAGCCAGGTGGTTTTTTCGGCCTGTTCCTTCTCGACCAGCGAGACCAGAACATTGATCTGCTCCACAAAACCCGGCGCTTCCCTGACATAAGCCCTCAGCGCCGCCTGTCTTGCCCGAGCGTCGGCGGCGTCGAGCACTGCTCTGGCGTTGCCATGAATATGCTGCTGCCACTCCTGGGCCACCAACTCCATTTGTTTGCGGATGCCAACTTCCAGCGGCAGGAACAGCGGCCGCTTGGCGTCGCCATTTTGCAGGTCAGACAAGCTGCGGCCGAAGTCCGCCAAATCCTGTTCAACTACTGCCGGCGCCTGTGCATGTTCCAGTTCGATGGCGATACGGTAAGAGCGCATGCGCAGACTGCCTGCCTCATTGATGGCCGCACCGCCCCCTTCGAGTTGCCAGGAAAGCAACAAGGTATAGCCGATCGCGACCAGCGTCAGCGCCAGTCCGGTCAGCGTAGTCATCAGGATGCGGAAGGTCAGGCGCTTCCGCATTGGTAGATCAGTGGTGAAAATCATATCCGGGGTCAACATTTTTCAGTACCCATCGTAGTGTAAGCGCTTTCGCCGCGCGTGGTAATGCGAACGTCTGTCTCTTTGAAAAAACGCCGCATCCGGTGCTCCTGCGGCAAGCCGTGATTCAGGCTGCAGCGCCGGTACTTTTCCGATGGCTCACGCCAAGCGGGCAAACCATCGGCAAAAAAGTGTCGGAACGCTCCGAATACGCCAGCAACGCGCCCTGACTCATATCGAAATACCAGCCGTGCAAGGCCAGCTCGCCACGCGCTTCGCGTTCCGATATCCACGGAAAGCTGCGCAAGTTGTTCAGGGACAGGATGATCGCGCCCAGTTCGCAGGCGCGCATCTGTTCCGATTCCTGGCAATGCGCAAGCTGTTGCAGCACCTGCTGTTTGACCGGCTCGACCATTTTCATCCAGCGTCCGATGAAGTCGATCTGGCGCACGGGCTGATGGTTTTGCATCAGGGCGCGAATGCCGCCGCATTTTTCATGTCCCATGACGACGACACGCTTGACATCGAGCATCTCCACTGCGAACTGGATCGCTGCGCTCACCCCCTGCTGATGCCCCGCCGCATTGCATGGCGGCACCAGATTGGCCACATTGCGAATCACGAAGATGTCGCCGGGATCGCAGTCGAGCAGCAGGGCCGGATCGACTCTGGAATCGCAGCAGCCGATCAGCAAGGTGGTCGGATTCTGGCCATGATTGAGCTTGTCGTAGAGCGTATCCTTGCCGGCAAAATACTTGTTTTGAAACCGTTGAAATCCCTCAATGAACTGATGAATGTTCTTGACTTCCATCGCAGTCTCCATCAGCCGCCCGTCTGCGACATGAAGCGAACGATCTGTTGCCGGCGTTCATTGAATTCATGACGTTCCGGCTTGAGTTCGATCGCGGCACGGATCGCCTGCTCCAGCTCGGCGTCGCCGATGCCGGCGCGCAGCAAGGGACGCAGTTCGAATTTCTGTTCTTGCCCCAGGCACATATACAGGGTGCCATCGACCGCCATGCGCACGCGGTTGCAACTGGCGCAGAAATGTTGGCTGATGGGCGAGATGAAGCCCAGTTTTCCCTTGCCGTCCCGGGTCTCCCAGTAACGCGCAGGACCGCCGCCCAGCTCGGCCGCCGACGGCAGCAGATCGAATTGGCGCACCAGTTGCTCCCTGAGCGGACCGATATCCTGGTATTGGCTGTTGCGGCCGGTGTCTCCCATCGGCATGGCTTCGATCAGGCGCAGGATGAAGCCTTCATCAAAACAGAACTGCGCCATGCGCGCGATTTCGTGATCGTTGACGCCGCGCATGACCACCATGTTCAGCTTGATCGGATCGAATCCGGCCTGCTTGCCGGCCTGCAAACCTGCCATGATGCCGGCCAGGCTGTCGCGGCCGGTGATTTTCTCCATGCAGGCCCGGTCCAGGCTGTCGAGGCTGACATTGATGCGCCGCACGCCCGCAGCGCGCAGGCTGTTCGCATGTTTTTGCAGTTGGGTGGCGTTGGTCGACAGCGAAATATCCTGCACCTCGGGCAACGCGGCCAACTGCGACACCAGTTGCGGCAACCCGCGCCGCAACAAGGGTTCGCCTCCGGTCAGACGCACCCGCCCTACTCCCATGCGGGAAAACGCCGCGACTACCCGGGTGATCTCTTCAAAGCGCAACCAGTTCCCGGGTTCCTCGAAACCCTTGAAGCCTTTGGGCATGCAATAGCTGCAACGCAGGTCGCAGCGGTCGGTCACCGACAGACGCAGATAGCTGACGCGGCGGCCGAAGCGGTCGATCAGCGCGGAACATGACGCAATGGTATCCATGCGGCTATTGTGGAGCCCGGCGCAAGCCAACGCAATTGGCCGCAAAGCCAGTTGCAACTAGTTCATTTGGGGGATATCGCGGCAGCCGGAAACAGGATCGCGCTCAGTTCGCGCCGGTAGCGCAGCAGGCAATGCAATAGCAGTATCGCCATGCACGCCTGCGATACAGCGAAAGCCAGGCCGGCCGCCACGGCCAGTACAGCCGGCGCCAACGGCAGCAATAGCAGCAGTAGCAAAGATAGCGCCGTCAGGCTGGCCTGCCAGCGCAGCCGCCGCGGCGGCAGGATCGCCTGCATGGCGACGACCCGCTGCCCCATCGGCGTGTGTCGGCGCAGATGCAGGAACACCAGAAAAGGAATGATCTTGCCCAGCATGGCGTTGACCGGCATGACCGCGCCGCCCACCAGCGCCAGCGTACCTATCCACCATGGCAGCGCCGCCGCCAGCCGGTGCGGCAAGACGGGGGAAAATGCGGCGTCGACGGCGACCAGCGCTGCCGCCAGCAACCAACTGGCGGCGCACATCAGCCACAAAGGCCAGGCCGGATCAAAACGGCGCCTGGCGCGCCCGAGCACATAAAGACCTGTTGCCGCCAGCGTTCCGACCACGGCGCAGCCCAGATACAGGGAAAAACGCCACCAGCCCGGCCAGAGCGCGCACAGCAGCGGCAGCCACAGCAATCCCGGCAGACCGGCCTGCCAGCGCGCCGAGGGACGAGCCGTCTGCCAGAACATGGGCACGGTAGTGCTCGCCACACCGGCCAAGAGACTCGCAATCCAACCCAGCAGCCCCCATGCAACATGCAATTTCAGCATGTGCAGCACATCAATGCGCCACCATCCGGAAAACTGGCCGGCCATCGCGACGCCAAGTGCAACTGCCATGGCCAAAGCCAGCACGATCCAGCGCAAGGTGCGGGTAGTCGCGTCCGTCGCCCGCACGCGCCAGGCGGCTGCCGCCAGCGCGCACGCCACCGCGCCGTATAACAGGCTGGCCAATCCTGCCGCCAGCATGAAACCTGGCGCCCATCCGAACAGAAAACCTGCGCACAGGCCGGTTGCGACCAGTGCCGATCCGACCGCTACATAGGGCGCAATCCTGCGTGCCGCCGCGACAGACTGCCCGGCCGCCACCGGCATGAGCTGGAACAAGGCGCCGATCATGACCGGCGCCAGCATGCCCAATACCAGGCAATGCGTGACCGCCAGCGTGATCGGTGCGAACCGGTCAGGCAAGCCCTGCGCCGGTCCGAACGCCAGCAGCAGGCCCGCGATCATGCCCAGCCAGGGCGCCGGCAGCAGGCAACCGAACACCGTCACCGGCGATGGCGCCAGTTGGTAATTGAGGATTCTTGCTGTCGCCACAGGTCAATGCAGACGGCGCAGTTGGCCGGGCCCCTCGGTCACGGGGATGCCCGTTACTGCACCAGCGGGCTGTCGGCGCCCGGCAGGTCGATGCCTGAGATGCTGGCGCGGCCCACCAGCAGGTGCAGATACTGCCGCAGCGCATGGTCGTGGCTGGCCTGATGCATGGCCTTGGCGATGCCGGGTTCAATCTGGTCAAACGACGGCAGCGCGCCGTCGAGCTTGCGGCCGACCTGGATGATGTGCAGGCCGAACCGCGTCTCCACCAGACGCGGGATGATGCTGCCCGCCTCGGCGGCAAACAGGGCCCGTTCAAATTCCGGCACGGTGGCGCCGGGGGCGATCTGCCCGAGGCTTCCGCCGAGCTCGCCGGAAGCACAATTGGAATTGGCCTTGGCGCACTCGGCGAACAGTTGCGGATTCTCCAGCAGGTCCGCCAGCACCACGCCGGCATGATGGCGCAAGGCGTCCAGATCGACTCCCGGAGTGACCTGGAACAGGATGTGGCTGGCTTCGGCCAGCGCGCCCACCCTGAAGCGTTCGGGATAAGCGTGATACTGGCGCAGGCATTCGTCGCGCTGCGGCGCCGGCACGCGCACTTCCTGCCGCAACAGGGCGTCGATCAGCGCCTCGTCGGATTGCTCCCGGGCGCCGTCGGCGGGGGCCTGCACCTGCAGCCGGCGCGCCTCGTCCAGCAGCACGCGCCGCAACACCAGGGCGGTCATGGCGCTCTGCATTGCATCCCGGGCGCCCTGATGGAGCGGTAGCTCCTGCTCCATCTCGGCATCCGTCAATTCATATCCATTGACTACGACTGGCATCTGATTCTCCTTTGATGATCAGCGCGGCCGCACCAACTGCCACGCGCGGTTGAGATAAGTGACCGAGGCAAAACCGCTCCATACATGCACCAGCCGGGTGAACGGAAAGATCACAAACAGGCTGAGTCCCATGAACAGATGCAGCTTGAACAGCAACGGCGCGGCAACGATGAAATCGGCCGCATCGCTTCTGAAGGTGACGATATGCTGGGCCCAGGTCATCAGCAATACCATCATGTGGCCGTCGCGATGACTGGCCGATTCGAAGATGGTCGACAAGCCCAGCCCCAGCGTGATGAAAATCCACACCAGCAACACCTTGTCGCCGACTCTGGTGACGGCGGAAATGCGCGGATCGGTCAGCCGCCTGTGCATCAGGATCAGCAGCCCGAGCATGCACAGGGTGCCAAAGACGCCGCCGGCGACCATCGCTATCATCTGCTTGAAGCTATGCGTGACTCCGAGCATGTCCCATACCGCGACCGGCGTCAGCAGACCGACCAGGTGGCCAAAGAACAGCCCGAGCACGCCGACGTGGAACAGGATGCTCCCCACGCGCAGATTGCCGGCGTGAAGCATCTGGGACGAGTCGCTCTTCCAGGTATATTGTTCGCGCTCAAAGCGCACGAGGCTGCCCAGCAAAAAGATGGCCAGCGCCACATACGGATAGATGCCGTAGATGAATTGATGCAAGTAAGTCATGATGGTCTCGCCTGTTGACTATTGACTATTAACTATTGACAAGAGGACGGCAACGGACCGGCTGCGGCAGTCTTCGTTTGCCTGGGATAAAAATTGACGGTATGCGTGCCCGACAGCATCGGCTTGAGCAAAGGCTCGACGCCGTCGGCGCCGGGACCGAAGGTTTCCATCGCCTCGTCCATGTCGCGTACCGGCGGCTCGCCCTGCTCCTGCGGCACGACATCGGTCAATGTCGTCAACACCAGCAAGGCATTGGCATAGGGACTGCCTTTGCGCAGCAGGCGCGCGCCGATGGCGGCGATCACATGAATCGCCTCGCCCAGCAGCTTCTCGGCGGTCTCCGGCTCCACCAGACTGAGGAATTCCAGGAACAGCGGCACGTAATCCGGCAATTCGCTGATCTCGGGTTCAAAGCCGTAACGGCGATATTCCTCGATCAGATCGACCATGGCCTGGCCGCGGTCGCGGCTCTCGCCGTGGATATGTTCGAACAGATGCAGGGCCACCGAAGGTGTGCGGTCGAACGTGCCGACATAGTTTTCCTGCAGGCTGATCAGATCGGTCGCCTTCAGAAAGTCCAGCAGTTCCTCCAGCGCGTCCAGCGTCTCGGGCTCGTCCTGCAAGGCCAGTTCTATCTCGGCAATGGCGGCGATCAACTCCGGCTGCGGATAACTGAGCAACGCCGACAAGATGCGATAAATTTGCATACGATTTCCTTTCGTTGGTAGCGGCGTCAATCGGTTGTCTGCAATTTCTTGCGCGACTTCGGCATATCGACAAAAATCACGCTTCCCTGCGGCTTCTTGCCAAACAAGGCGCCGTCGGAAACGCCGCCCGAGCAGCCATTGCCGAAGGTGAACCCGCAACTGCCTTTTTCGTTGAAGCTGTCTTCCACCATTTCCTTGTGCGATGACGGAATCACGAACCGGTCTTCATAGTTTGCAATCGCCATGGTCTGATACATGTCTTCGACCTGCGCCGCACTCAGGCCGACCTGCTTGAGCAGCTCCAGATCGGACTGGCCATGTACGGTTTCAGAGCGCTTGTAGGCGCGCATGGCCAGCATCCGCTTGAGCGCCAGCAGGATGGGCTGTTCCTCGCCGGCGGTCAGCAGATTGGCCAGATAGCGCACCGGAATGCGCAAGGACTTGACGTCGGGAATCATGCCGTCCATGCCCATGTGGCCGGCCTGCGCCGCCTGCTGGATGGGCGACAGCGGCGGGATGTACCAGACCATCGGCAAGGTGCGGTATTCAGGATGCAGGGGGAACGCAATCTTCCATTGCATCGCCATCTTGTAGACCGGCGACTTTTGCGCCGACTCGATCCAACTGTCCGGGATGCCATGCTTGCGCGCTTCGGCGATCACGGCCGGGTCATGCGGATCGAGGAAGCAGTCCAGTTGCGCCTGATACAGATCCTGTTCATTGGCGGTCGCGGCGGCGGCTTGGATCTTGTCTGCGTCATACAGCAGCACGCCGAGGTAGCGGATACGGCCCACGCAGGTTTCCGAGCATACGGTCGGCTGGCCGGCCTCGATGCGCGGATAGCAGAAGGTGCATTTTTCCGCCTTGCCCGAACTCCAGTTGTAGTAGATCTTCTTGTAAGGGCAGCCGGAGATGCACATGCGCCAGCCCCGGCACTTGTCCTGGTCAACCAGGACGATGCCGTCGTCTTCGCGCTTGTAGATCGAGCCGGACGGACATGAAGCCACGCAGGCCGGATTCAGGCAGTGTTCGCACAGCCGCGGCAGGTACATCATGAAGGTCGATTCGAAGGTGCTGTACATCTCTTTTTGCATGCCTTCAAACAGCGCGTCCTTGCTGCGCGCGCTGAATTCGCCGCCCAGATCGTCTTCCCAGTTCGGTCCCCAGACGATCTTCTCCATCTTCTTGCCGGTGATGACTGAAATCGGACGCGCCGTCGGCGGCGTCTCTGACAGCGGCGCGTTCTGCAAGCGCTCGTAGTCGAAGGTGAAGGGCTCGTAGTAATCGTCAATCGACGGCAGGTTGGGATTGGCGAAGATATTCGCCAGGATGCGCATCTTGCCGCCTTGCCGGGGTTCCAGTCCGCCTGCCTCGGTACGATGCCAGCCGCCCTTCCACTTGTTCTGGTTTTCCCATTCCTTCGGATAGCCGATGCCCGGCTTGGTCTCGACGTTGTTGAACCACGCATACTCCACACCGTCGCGGCTGGTCCAGACATTCTTGCAGGTCACCGAACAGGTATGACAGCCGATGCATTTATCCAGATTCAACACCATACCTACTTGTGCACGGATCTTCATGATGCCGACTCCTCTTTCATTCCGCTTTCCAGTGGTTTTTCCAACCGTTCGTCCAGCTTGCCTTCCAGCCAATCCACTTTTTTCATCTTGCGCAAGACCACGAATTCATCGCGGTTGCTGCCAACCGTGCCGTAATAGTTGAAGCCATATGCCAGTTGCGCGTAACCGCCGATCATATGGGTTGGCTTGAGCACGGCGCGGGTGACCGAGTTATGGATGCCGCCGCGTTTTCCGGACAGTTCCGCCCCGGGCGTATTGATGATCTTTTCCTGTGCGTGATACATCAGGCACATGCCCTTGGGCACGCGCTGGCTGACCACCACCCGCGCCGTCAGGGTGCCGTTGCTGTTGAATACCTCCACCCAGTCGTTGTCGACCAGGCCGGCCTCTTTCGCCTCGATCTCCGAGACCCACACATGCGGGCCGCCGCGGCTGAGCGTGAGCATGCGCAAGTTGTCCGAATAAGTCGAATGGATCCCCCATTTCTGGTGCGGAGTAAGAAAATTGAGCACGATTTCCTTTTCCCCGTTGGGCGACTTGTTGAGCATCGGCGCGACGGTCTTGGTATCGATGGCCGGCTTGTACACGCACAGGCCCTCGCCAAAATCCAGCATCCAGCGGTGATCCTGATAGAACTGCTGGCGGCCGGTGAGCGTGCGCCACGGGATCAGTTCATGCACATTGGTGTAGCCGGCGTTGTAGCTGACTTCTTCCGACTCCAGGCCCGACCAGGTCGGCGCCGAAATGATCTTGCGCGGCTGCGCCTGCACATCGCGGAAACGGATCTTGTCATGTTCGCGCCCCACCGCCAGATGCGTGTGATCGCGGCCGGTGATCTTGCCCAGCGCTTCCCAAGCCTTGACCGAGACGTGGCCATTGGTTTCCGGTGCGAAAGTCAGGATCATTTCGCAGGCGTCAATCGCCGTTTCCAGGCGCGGACGGCCTTGCGAGACGCCCGCTTCGGTCACTACCTTGGTGATGCCGCCGATTTCATGCACTTCATGTTCGGTGTTCCAGTTGATGCCCTTGCCGCCGTTGCCGAGCTTGTCCAGCAAGGGGCCGATGGAAGTGAACTTCTTGTAGATGTCCTTGTAGTTGCGCTCCACCACCACGAAACTGGGCGCTGTCTTGCCGGGAATCAGATCGCACTCGCCCTTTTTCCAGTCCTTCGGTTCAAAGGCCTGGCCGAGTTCGCCCGGGGTGTCGTGCATCAAGGGTTGCAGCACGATGTCCTTGCGCGTGCCGAGATAGTCGCCGCCGATTTCGGTGAATTTCTTGGCGATGCCTTTGTAGATTTCCCAGTCGGTCTTGCTTTCCCACAATGGTTGCACGGCTTCGCTCAAAGGATGAATGAAGGGGTGCATGTCGGACGTGTTCAGATCGTCTTTTTCATACCAGGTCGCAGTCGGCAGCACGATGTCGCCGTACAGGCAGGTCGTGCTCATGCGGAAGTCCAGCACCGTCAGCAAATCCAGCTTGCCTTCCGGGGCTTGTTCGTGGAATTTCACCTCCGACGGCTTCACCGCCTGGTCGGGATCGTCAAACAAGGCGTTTTGCGTGCCCAGCAGATACTTGAGGAAATATTCATGCCCCTTGCCTGAGCTGCCGAGGATGTTCGAGCGCCACACAAACATGTTGCGCGGGAAATTCTTGGGATTGTCGGGGTCGTCGCAACTCATGTTGACCGCGCCCGACTTCAGGCTTTGCTTCAGATAGTCGGCCGGCTCCATGCCGGCTGCGGCAGCCGCATCGCAGACATCAAGCGGATTGGTTTCAAGTTGCGGCGCCGAGGGCAGCCAGCCCAGACGTTCGGACTTGGCGTTCATGTCGATCATGCTCATGTGGCTGATCTTGGATTTGTCCGCGGTCGGCGCCAGGATTTCATCGATATGGAGCTTTTCATGGCGCCACTGGCTGGTGTGCGCATAGAAGAAGCTGGTGCCGTTCATCTGCCGTGGCGGACGGGTCCAGTCGCTGGCGAACGCCAACGGCGCCCAGCCGAACTGCGGCCGCAGTTTTTCCTGGCCGACATAGTGCGCCCAGCCGCCGCCGGATTGGCCGACACAGCCGCACATCATCAGCATATTGATGATGCCGCGATAGATCATGTCATTGTGATACCAGTGGTTCAAGGCCGCGCCCACGATCACCATGCTCTTGCCATGGGTGTCATGCGCATTCTGCGCAAATTCGCGTGCAACCTGGATCACCAGGTCGCGTTTGACGCTGGTATGCTTTTCCTGCCATGCGGGCGTATAAGGAATATCGTCGTCGTAGGAATGCGCTACCGCGCCGCCCAGTCCCTGGTCAACGCCATAGTTGGCCAGCAACAGGTCGTACACGGTGGCCACCAGGGCTTGCGAGCCGTCGGCCAGCGTGATTCTGCGCGCCGGCACGTTGCGCATGACCATGTCGTTGGCGTCGGCGCCGCCGAAATAGCTGAAGCCGACACTGACCACCTGGTCATGCTGGGCGACCAGACTCAACAGCGGATCGATCTCGCGGCCGCTGCCGCCGTCGCGCGATTCGAGGTTCCAGCGGCCGACCTTCTCGCCGTCATTGACCTTGCCTTCGCCCCAGCGGTAACCGATGGAACCGTTGGGCGCAACGATCTCGCCCGTGCTTTCATCGATAGCGAGCGTTTTCCAGTCGGGGTTGTTCAGTTCATGCAGGGAACCGGGCAATTGCGAGGCCCGCAGCATCTGATCGGCCACATGGCAATCGTCGCGTTCCACCAGCCGCACCAGCATCGGCATGTCGGTATATTGCTTGGCGTAGTCGCGGAAATAGTCGGACTTGCCGCTCAGGTGAAACTCTTTCAGGATCACATGCCCCATCGCCATGGCCAGCGCGGCGTCGGTGCCTTGTTTCGGCGCCAGCCAGATGTCGCCGAACTTGACCATTTCGCCGTAATCGGAGGAAACCGCGACGGTCTTGGTGCCCTTGTAACGCACTTCGGTATAGAAGTGGGCGTCCGGCGTGCGTGTCTGCGGCACATTGGAACCCCATACCATCAGATAGGTGGAGTTGTACCAATCCGCCGATTCCGGCACGTCGGTCTGTTCGCCCCACACTTGGGGGCTGGCCGGCGGCAGATCGCAGTACCAGTCATAAAATGACAAGCAGGCGCCGCCGATCAGGCTGAGATAACGCGCGCCGGCGGCATACGACACCATCGACATGGCCGGAATCGGCGAAAAGCCGACCACCCGGTCGGGGCCGAATTTCTTGATGGTGAAGGCGTTCGCCGCGGCAATGATTTCCTGCGCGGTATCCCAGTCGGCGCGCACAAAACCGCCCAGGCCGCGCACCGACTTGTAACGCTTGGCTTTGACCGGATCCTGGCTGATCGCTTCCCAGGCTTCGATCGGCCCCATGGTCTTGCGTGCTTCCTGCCACATTTCCATCAGGCGGCCGCGAATCATCGGATACTTCACACGCTGTGCGGAATACACGTACCAACTGTACGAAGCGCCGCGCGGACAGCCGCGCGGTTCGTGATTGGGCAAATCCGGCCGGGTGCGCGGATAATCGGTCTGCTGGGTCTCCCAGGTGATCAGGCCATTCTTGACATACACCTTCCAGGAGCAGGAACCGGTGCAGTTCACGCCGTGCGTGGAACGCACGATCTTGTCATGCTGCCAGCGGCTGCGGTAGGCGTTTTCCCATTTCCGGTCTTCCTCGACTACCGCCCCATGACCATTGGCGAAGCTGGACTTCACCCGCGACATGAACTTCAATCTATCCAGAAAATGACTCATCGTACACTCCATATCAGGCGAGCAAAGCGCTCACATCATTTCTTACCTGTCGCCAGTGTATGGATCGGGCCTCTGAGTGAACATTCTTCGGTGCGGTGTGCCGGCCAGTGCATTGGCACTAGTGCCGACTAGTTCTTAAGAACTAGGACGCGCGCCGCAGCCGCAAAAAAGCAAAAGCCTCGCCGGCGCATATCGCCGGACGAGGCCTGATTGACGGGACGGTTGTTTCAGCAGGGAATTTCCGCCCCCTTGCGCGAGTAATACCACCAGGTGATCGCCATGCAACTGATGTAGAAGGCAATGAAGGCATACAAGGCGAAATCCGGTGCGCCGGTTATCTTGATGGAGGTTCCGAAACTCTGCGGGATGAAGAATCCGCCATAGGCGCCGATTGCCCCTGAAAAACCCAGCACCGCAGCCGACTCCTTGGCCGCATCCATGCGCGCTTGCTTGAGCGCCGGCTCGCCCTGGCCGGCGACGGCTCGCTCGCGTTCGGTCTGGAAGATCAGCGGAATCATGCAAAACGTCGACCCATTGCCAATGCCGGTCAGGATGAACATGCCGATAAAAGCTCCCAGGAAGATGCCGAACTGGTGTTGATGCAAGGCCGGCAATATACCGGCAACGATGATCGCCGCCATCCCGGCGAATACCCAGAAGGTCAGGCGGGCGCCGCCGATCTTGTCGGAGATCATGCCGCCCACCGGCCGCGCCAGCGCGCCGGCCAGCGGGCCGAGAAACACCAGCCTGGCAACATCGACTTCAGGAAACTGGACCTTGAGGAGCATCGCAAAGCCGGCCGAAAAACCGATGAAGGAACCAAAGGTGCCGGTGTACAGCCAGCACATGAGCCAGTTGTGCTTGCGTTTGAAAATCACTGCCTGATCGGCGAACGAGGCTTTGGCCGAGGCGATGTCGTTCATGCCGAACCAGGCGATCACCGTCGCCGCCGCGATGAACGGCACCCAGATAAAGCCGGCGTTGGCCAGCCAGAACAGATGGTCGGCCCCGGTCTTGGCATTGTGGAACAGGAAGCCATCGCCCGATATGGCCACGCCGAACATGGCCGAAGAAATCACGAACGGCGTCAGGAACTGCACCACCGACACGCCCAGATTGCCGACACCGGCATTCATGCCGGTCGCATAGCCCTTGCGCGCCTTGGGAAAGAAAAAACTGATATTGGCCATGCTGGAGCTGAAATTGCCGCCGCCGAAACCGCACAGCAAGGCCAGCACCAGCAGGGTCGAATACGAAGTGCCAGGGTCTCTCAGCGCAAAGCCCATGCCGATGGCGGGAATGAGCAAGGAAGCGGTGGAAATCGCCGTCCATCGGCGGCCGCCGAACACCGGCACCAGGAACGAATAGAAAATGCGCAAGGTCGCGCCGGACAAGGCCGGCAAGGCGGTCAGGAAAAACAGTTGATCCTTGCTGAACTGAAAACCCGCCTTGTCCAGATTGACGGCGACCACGCTCCACAACATCCAGATCGAGAACGCCAGCATCAGGCACGGAATCGAAATCCATAGATTGCGGTTGGCGATGGCGCTGCCCTGTTTGGTCCAGAACTCGGAATTCTCCGGTTCCCAGCTACTCAATACATGACTCATGTCAAACTCCTGTGATTGTCGAATTTAGTGCCGCAAAGTCGCCTGCGCCGCCAGCATGCCTTCTCTGCGGAACTGAAAATGCATCCATACCAGCGACACGCATACAGTGCCGTACAGCAGCATGAAGCAGGAACTGCTTACTCCCGTCAGATCGACCACGGCGCCGAACAGAATCGGCAGGATGAAGCCGCCCAGCCCGCCGGCCAGGCCGACCACGCCGGAGACGGCGCCGATATTGCTGGAGTAATCGTCGGAGACGAATTTGAAGACCGAAGCCTTGCCGACCGCCATGGCGATGCCGACGATGAACAGGATCGAAGTGAACACCACCGGACTCAGACTGATGTGGAAAGTCTGCAAGCCGCTGACCGTCTTGACCGTGAAATCGGTCTGCGGATAAGACAGCAGGAAGAAGGCGACCCAGCACACCCACATCACCCGCCAGGTCACCTTGTAGGCGCCGTATTTGTCGGACAGCCAGCCGCCGAAGGCGCGCAGGATGCCGCCCGGCAAGGAAAAACAGGCTGCCAGCAGGGCTGCGTGGCGGATGTCGAAGCCATATTCGGTCACATAGTATTTGACCATCCACAGACTCAGGCCCACATAGCCGCCGAACACCACCGAGTAATACTGGCAATAGCGCCAGACCTTGGGGTCCTTGAGCATCCTGAACTGAGCGCCCAGGCTCAAATTCGATTTCACGATATGGCTGGGATCGCTGGCCGAAAGCACCCAGAAGATCAGCGCCGCCGCCAGCATCAGGCCGGCATAGACCTTGGGCACCAGCGTCCAGCCGGCGGCCGCCATCAATACCGGCGCGACGAATTTGTTGACCGCGGCACCGGAATTGCCGGCGCCGAAAATGCCCATCGCCAGGCCCTGCCGGTCCTTCTTGAACCAGCGCGCGACATACGGCGTGCCGACCGAAAACGAACCGCCGGCCAGACCGACGAACAAGCCCAGCACCAGGAAATGCCAGTATGCAGTGGCATAGGCAATCAGATAGATCGGCAGCACGGTAAACAGCATCAGGCAGAAAAACACGATGCGTCCGCCGTAGCGGTCGGTCCAGATCCCCAGCGGCACCCGTATCAGCGAGCCGGTCAACACCGGCATGGCAGTCAGCAGGCCAAACTCTGTTTCATTCAGATGCAAGGTATTCTTGATCGGAATGCCGATGACGCCAAACATCATCCAAATCGTAAAACATATGGTAAAGGCGAGCGTACTGCCCCCCAATACCGAATAGGCCTTGCCCTCTCGTTCCATGATTCGCCCCCTGTTCCATTTGTAAGTGCTTATCAGCTTATACAGGAAAACCGGCGCCAGGAATTCCTCTAAGGGCTGTGCCGGAGCAGGCAAAAGGAGAAGCATCCTGGCCGAAAGAACTAGTCCTTTCCGCCATTGCCGCAGCGGCCATGACCATCGGCGACAGCGCAATGCAGCGGTCGCCGGGGCCGTCGAATATGGCAGGCTGATGACGTTGTAGGCGGCGCTGCCGGAGGTGACGATCACGACAAAGCGCAGCCCTTGCGCAAAGCTGTAGCTGTTGAGCATGGATAAGGCGATGCCTTGCGCATCTTTCTGGCTCACCCAGTCCAAACGGACTATACCGGCATCGATTCGATTCGCTCACAATGCGCGCTCAAGCTGGCGCCGGCAGCCGACAATGCAGCTACGCCGTCCAGGCAGGACACGTCCGCCTTACTGGCGTTGTAATATTCAGGTATAGGATTGCGGCCTGGCGAATATGAAGTTTTTATGTCCGTCGAGCCGAATCATCGAATAGCGCAGTACAGATGGCATTCGATCGAAGTAAGTTGATGCAAATGGAATTGCAAGGGGCTGCTGTAGTGACACCAATGATAAAAATATTGTTAATCGACGATCATGCGCTGTTTCGCTCCGGATTGCGCATGGTGCTGGCAACCGGATTGGAGGATACGGAAATCCAGGAGGCTTCTTCGATGGAGGAAGCCATGCAGTTGCTGAACGAGCCGCCTTCAATCCTGCTGCTCGATATTCAGTTACGCGGCTTGAACGGGCTGGACGGCATTGCCCTGCTCAAGCGTAAATGGCCTGCTACACCGGTAGTGGTCCTGTCGTCCGACGATACCGAGAAAGCCGTAAGTGAATCCATCAGGCGCGGAGCAACCGGCTTTGTGTCGAAAAACGATTCTGCCGATCACATTCTTTCCTTCATCCGGCTGGTTTTACGAGGAGGATGCAACAGCGATAAGCCAATCGACTGCGCCTCGGAAACCGAGCAATCCGGCAAGCTGCACCTGACGCCGCGGCAACTCGAAGTGCTTGATTTCCTGTGCCAGGGATTGTCGAACAAAGCCATCGGGCGGCGCATGGATCTCTCCGAAAATACGATACGCGGGCATGTCCAGGCAATCCTTGCGGCGTTGCAGGTGGAAAGCAGGTCGCAGGCGGTCGCCTCGGCGCATCGACGCGGATTGGTGCACTAGCATGCAAATAGTCGTGCCGGGATCAAAAGAAGAACGTATCCAGATCGAACAGATCAGACTCCTGCTCGGCAATTTGGGGAGCTCGGCCATCCCGGGGATTCTGGTTGCGCTTGTGATGGTCTATTCGCTTTACAACAAAAGCAATCTTGTCGCACTCCTTGTCTGGTGCGCACTGGTAATCGTATCGAAGCTGTTCGACGTCTTTGATGCCCGGCGTATCCTGGCGTCGTCGATTTTGCCGGGAGACGTCCCCTCCTTGATACGACGCCTGGTGACATTGCACGCAATCGACGGCGCGGTATGGGGTTCGCTGGCATGGATAACGCTGGGTACCGCCTCCCCTTCAGGCAGCGTCCTGGTTCTGGCGGTATTGTCGGGCATCGTCGGCAATTCGATGTCGCTGTTGTCCCCTGTGCTGCCGGCATTCTTTGCGTTCTGTGTGCTGGAGCTGGGCATGATTGCGACCAAGGTCTGGCAATTCCATGAAGTCGCGTTTAACGCACTGGGCATCGCCGCGGTCCTTTACGTTTGCACATTATTGGTACAGGCGCGCAACAGCGCGAGAGCATCGCGCCAGGCCATCGAACTGCGTTTCGAGAACGTCGACCTGGTACAGCGCCTGCGGCTTGAGTCGGAAAAATCCCAACAGGCCATGCATAAGGCTGAACAGGCCAATATCGCCAAGTCCAGATTCCTTGCCGCAGCCAGCCATGACCTGCGCCAGCCGATTCACGCGCAAGGCCTCTTTCTTGAAGTGCTGGCGCGGACAGAGCTTGCTCCGGCCCAGCGCCAGTTGATTGCCAGTATCCGTTCGGCATCAGACGCATCGGCCGACATGCTGCATACCTTGCTGGATTATTCGAGAATCGAGGCCGGCGTGGTTGAACCGCAGCTTCATCCTTTCAAACTGCAATCGCTGATGAACAAGATCGAGAATGAACTTGCGCCGCAAGCCGATGCCAAGTCGATCGTCTATCGTTCGCGCGAAACCGATGTCGTTGTCATGTCGGACCCGGCTCTGGTCGAGCTGATTTTGCGTAATCTCGTGTCAAATGCCATTCGCTATACCGTCAATGGGGGCGTATTGATCGGTTGTCGCAGGCGAGGCGGCAATGTTTGGCTTGAAGTATGGGATACCGGTATCGGCATTGCCCCTTCACAGCAAACGGAAGTCTTCCGCGAATTTCATCAGCTTGGCAATCCCGAACGGGATCGTCAAAAAGGACTGGGCTTGGGATTGGCGATTGTGCAGGGACTGGCGGCTGTGCTGGGGCATGAACTGTCGTTGCTGTCAGTGCCGCATCGAGGCAGTGTGTTCAGACTCGTCATGCCGACGGCAGTTCAGCCTTTCAGTCCCGAAGCGCCTCAAAGCGTGCCGGCTGATAAACACCCGGCTTTGCCCGAGGCGCACATCCTGATCATTGATGACGACCAGATCGTCCGCGCCGGCATGGTTCAATTGCTGAGCGATTGGGGATACCACTGCATGGCGGCCGACTCAATAGAAGAGGCGCTATGGCTGACCAGATCCCGGCGTCCCGACATCATCATCAGCGACTACCGCCTGCGTGAACAGCGTACGGGCACAGAAGCAATCCAGGCCATTCGCGCGGAATGCGGAATGGATCTTCCCGCGCTGCTGATCACCGGCGATACTGCTCCGGCCCGACTACGAGAGGCCCGCGCCAGCGGTTTGCCGCTCTTGCATAAGCCGGTGTCCCCTTCGCAACTGCAGAGTTGGCTGGCAAGTGTTCCGTCCGTTGCGGTTAACGATCCCGAGCCGCCGGACGATCAACCCGCAACGTTTTCAACACCGGTTTAGTACGCGTGGAGCCATCGATAGCATGGCTCTGCCCTCCCGACGCCTGAAAATTCACCCCCAACGCCATGCCCGGACCCGCAAGGTATTGATGACGCGACCTTGCGTGTCGACTTGCCGGTCCCGCCTGAAGTCCTTCGCAACCGTCTTCTGTTAAAACGTTCGCACAGTCCATTCGGACTATATGTCACGCAGTCGTTTCTATGTATAGTCTGCTGCCGATGCTTTGGCTCGGCGAGTCCTGGTTGTGTCTCGATTCGCGCATGGCGCAGTGTGCTGCCGCCATGTTGACACACCATACCAGGTGGAGGCCGTCGCCAAGGCCGTCCAGATAAGAATACGGAAGATGAGTGTAGTGAATAATTCTAAAAAAAACCTGCGGGCGCACGGGGAAAAACAAGCTGGCGGGCTGCTGACGCGGACTATCCGCGCTGCCATTTGCAAAGGCGTACTGGCATTGATCGCGTGGTGTTGCACCCTGTCCATGGCACAGGCGGGAGCCACCACCGCCCTTGCGGACGGCACAGTGGGCGTGTCTTATAACCAGACGTTCGTGATTCCGTCGAATGGGATGTGTCCGCAACTGACCTTCGTGTACAGCAATTGGATCAATGGACTCACATTGAATCCCGCCTCAACCGATCCCAACTTTTGCACTTACTATGTGGCCGGTACTCCGACCCAGGCAGGGACCGCGTCGCTGACGGTCACGCTTAGCGATACCAACGGCGTGCCAATCGACACATTTTTCTACACCATCACGGTTGCGCCCTATGTTGCGACGTCGGTTACGTTGTCGTCTTCCTCCGGGTCAGTAGGCTTTGGGACGGCGGTCACCCTCACCGCACACCTTGCCGGCAGCATCGCAGGCAGCGGCAACGTCACCTTCATGGATGGCGCATCGACGCTGGGAACGGCAACCATCTCCGGCGGCAACGCGAGCCTGATCACGTCTGCATTGACCGCGGGAGTACATTCCATCACAGCGGTCTTCAGCGGCGATTCGACCACTTCGACGCCGGTGACGGTGTCGGTGGCACAAGCGACGCCGTCCATTGCGCTGAGTGCCTCGTCAACCTCGATTACCTACGGCAGCACGGTGACGCTGACCGCCGCGCTGACTGGCGGCGCGGGCATTTCCGGCACGGTCACATTCAAGGACGGGGCGACCACGCTGGGAAGCGGCACCCTGTCCGGCGCCGCCGCCAGTTTCTCCATTTCGTCCCTCGGAGTGGGTACGCATACCATTACCGCGGTCTATGGCGGCGATGCCAATTACGCCAGCGCCACATCATCGTTACTGACAGTGGTGGTGGCACAGGCGGCGCCGTCCGTTGCGCTGAGTGCGTCGTCAACCTCGACTACCTACGGCAACACGGTGACGCTGACCGCCGCGCTGACCGGCGGCGCGGGCATTTCCGGCACGGTCACATTCAAGGACGGGGCGACCACGCTGGGAAGCAGTACCGTGTCCGGCGCCGTCGCCAGCTTCGCCACTTCGTCCCTCGCGGCAGGTACGCATACCATTACCGCGGTCTATGGCGGCGACGCCAATTACGCTAGCATCACGTCATCGTTGCTGACAGTGACCATCGCTCAGGCGACGCCTGCGGTGATGTTGTCGACATCGGCGACATCGGCAGCATACGGCGCCGCAATCACCCTGACCGCCAACGTGTCCGGGACCGGCTCGCCCAGCGGCACCGTCACCTTCAAAGACGGCGGCACCACGCTTGGTACCGGCGTCATCTCGGGCGGCGCGGCCATCCTTTCCGTCTCTACGCTGACGGTGGGACCGCATTCCATTACCGCAGTCTACGGCGGCGATGCCAACTATGCCGCCGCCACCTCGTCAGCCGTGTCGGTTGCGATGACGCAGGTGACGCCGGGTATTGCGGTAACGGTATCGTCGGCATCAGTCAGTGTCGGCAGTGCGGTGACCATTAGCGCCACCCTGACGGGGGCTGCTTCGCCGGGCGGAACCGTCACGTTCAAGAATGGCACAGCGACTCTGGGTACTGCCAGTATTTCCGGCGTTACGGCGATCTTGACGACATCTTCGCTGACGGTCGGCCCGCATAGCATCACCGCAGTGTATGGCGGAGACGCCAACAACATCGCCGTGACTTCCGGCGCGGTGTCCGTATCCGTGGTGCAAATGACGCCGACCGTTGCACTCGGTCTGTCTGCCGCATCGGCACCTTACGGCACGGCGTTGATATTGACCGCGACATTCAGCGGCGGCAGCGCGCCAGGCGGAACGGTGGTGTTCAAGGATGGCGCGTCCACCCTCGGCAGCGCGGGCGTTTCCGGCACAACGGCAACGTTGAGCATCGCCACCCTCGCAGTGGGCCTGCATACTTTGACGGCCGAGTACGGCGGGGATGCCAATAATACGACCGCCGTCTCGGCTGCGGCATTGGTGACGATCGCCAAGGTCGCTCCGACGATCGTCGCCTCTGCGTCGGCAACTTCGGTCAGCGAACGTGCACCGGTCATATTGACGGCGACACTGAGCGGCGGCAGCGCACCGACAGGAACCGTCAGTTTCAAGGACGGTTCCACCGTGATCGGCAGCGGCACGGTCTCCGGCACGACTGCAACCTATACCACCTCGACGCTGTCGGTCGGAGTGCATTCGATCACCGCAGCATATGGCGGGGATACCAATAATGACGCGATGACATCCGGTGCCTTCACGCTGACGGTGGCCAGCACCAGCCCGGCGATCGCCTCGCTGTCGCCAGCCGGCGGCCCGGCCCTGGGCGGCACCCGTGTCGTCATCAGCGGCGCCAACCTGGGCGGTGCCAGTGCCGTATCGTTTGGAGGGGTGGCAGCGAAGATTGTCGCCAATGCAGTCAATGCAATCACCGTGACCACGCCTGCGCATGCAGCAGGCGCAATCGATGTAGTCATTACTACCGCAAACGGTACCGTTACCGGGTCTGGCGTATTTGTCTATGCGGCCTTGCCTGACCCGACCAAAAATGCCGCGGTGACGGCATTGATGGCGGCGCAAACGCAAGCGGTCCAGCGTTTTTCCAGTGCGCAGTTGAACAACTTCAACCAACGTCTGGAAACCTTGCACGGAGATGGTTGGGCACGCTCCTCCTTCGGTTTGAGCGTCAATCCCGCGGCGACTTCCGGCAGCACCGATAATTTCTGGGCCGTCAATGGCGACACCGTCAACTACGCAGGCACCGGCCTGGAGGCCCTGCGCCGCGGTCTGCGCAGAACCAGTCCGGCGGCACAATCAACAGCGACGCCGACGCACGCGGAGGATGAAGGCCTGCCCGACTTGCCGCAATCGCCAGGTGCGGCAAGTCGGCAAGAGATGTCGTGGTGGATCGGCGGCGCATTAGACCTGGGACAGCAAAAATCCAATGGCGTCCAGAGCGGCTTCAAGCTGACGACCAGCGGCATCAGCTTCGGCGGTGATTATCGTGTCGGCAGCAAGCTGACGCTGGGCCTCGGCGCAGGCTACAGTCGCAGCAATTACACTGCCGACGATGCCAGCGCCAGGAGTGTCGGTCAGGCTGTCATGATGGTCGCTTATGCCAGCGTCCGGCCCGCACCGCAAGTATATGTGGATGTCGTAGCCGGTTATGGTGCGTTGCATTTCGACCTGATGCGCTACGTAAGCGATGCCGGCGTCAACGCCAGCGGTTCGCGCGGCGGCCGTCAGTTGTTCGGGTCGTTGACGGCGGGCTATGAATGGCGTGGCGACAATTGGATGCTGTCGCCTTTCGGACGTGTCGATATCGCGCGCGCAAGACTGGACCGTTATACCGAAAGCGGCAACGGCGCCGGCGCTCTGACGTATTTCGGGCAAACTGTCCGCAACGACGCGGCGTCGTTGGGTATGCGCGGCGAGCTCAGCTATCATCTGGCCGTCGGCACGCTGGTGCCGCAAGCCAGAATCGCCTATCAGCACAGTTTGCAAGGCGCCGGTCAGGCGGCCATGACGTATGCGGATCCGACCTTGTCCAGTCCGATATACACCGTCGCAGACACTTCTCAGGATAACAGCCAGTGGTTGGGTGGGCTGGGGTTGAAGCTGTTGCTAAAAAACGGTATTGCGCTATCGCTGATGTACAGTCACAGCATTGCCAATTCCCAGACCAGCACGCAGTCGGTCAATGTCAATGTGACCGGCAAGTTCTAGGCGACACCTGCACACCGGCTCAATACAGGGAGCGCGGCCGACCGCACTCCCTGTATGTTGGAACGGGCAAGCCAAGCCGCTCGGCATGCCGCGGTGAAGGCGTTCCCAATACCCCCGACTTAAGCAACTCTATCGAGCGGCGCAGTAGGAAAACCGTTTCCCCATCGTTCGCGCCGTTACACTTTATCCTTCTCTTTCCCCTTCTTCTTCACTGTCGCAGAGTCATTGCCGCCCAGCTCATCGTACTTGCCAGTCAGGCCATCCAGCCATACCGCATAGCTGCTGACCGAGGCATAGTCTTTCAATTCGGCGGTCAGGTCGCGTACGGTATCTCTTGCCCTTTCGTCTGGCTTCAGGCCGGGCCTTCCGTCGGCCAGCGTCAATTGTTCATATTGCTGATGCGCCGCGTAGGCGCGATAGTTGATGACGTGCAGGAGGTTGCCTGCCGAGTGTCCAGTTCCTCCCGCTTCGACTTTGAAGGCCCTCGCCTCGCCGCCCTCTGGCCGGATGATGTAATACCCGTCGGCCCCCACGCCGACGGCAATCGCACGACGATCGTCGACCGGAACCTTGTCGTAGGTCCGGTTCAATCTGGTCGGATTGTCGAGGTCGACATGCCCGTGTTCGTCGACACCGAACATGTCGATCGGCAGCCGCAGCATGTTCATGACGGTCCAGGCCAGCAACTCGCCAGGCTGGCCATTCGGCAAACGGTCGGCGGCATCGCCTGGCAGCGCGGCATAGATGTCGGCGATCTTCCTTGCCTCAGCCTTGACGGTCTTGCGCGCCTCAAGCATGGCCTTGCCGTCCTCCGTCGAATAGAAGCCCTGCTTTATCCTGCGCTCTTCATGGGGAGCATTCTCCGAAGCCCAGTCCAGGTAGGCGCGTATTGCCGATTCCTTGTCCGACATCGCGGCGTTGATCGCGTCCTTGGTGATCCTGGGAGCGTAATCGGAATTGAACGGATGCCGCCAACGCGCCTTTTCCGTCGTCAGCGTCGGCGTTTCCATCTTGGTGCCGAGGTAATAGCTCTTGATTGCGTTGTCATATACCGCCTCATCGTTGCGGCCGTCATAGCGGTAAAGATGGCCGGAGACGGGGTGCAGCATCTCGAGGCCGTCGTCTTTCGGGCCGAGTTTTCCTTTTTCAAAATCAAGATAACGCTGCTCCATTTCGACAGTATCGGCCTCCTCCATATAAGCAACCCGACTGATCTGGGTCGCCAGATCGGCCTCCTCTCCCGGCGCCAGCTCAGGCGGAGGCGGTGTCGGGTCGATGTGACGCACCCGGTACATTGTGCCGGGAGGATTGAGCGATTCCGCCTGCCCGAGGTCGGTCTTGGGAGTGATGACCACGGCGCGCGTCCTGATGGCGAGCTTGACGCTGCGCTCTTCCGGCAGACTGCCGAACCCCAGCGCCTGCCCGAACGCTGCGGCCAGCCTGGACGACATCGTGGAAGAAAGAACCTCGGTCAACATGACCAGGTCGCCAGGCTTGACATGCACCGAATCGTCTCCCGGATCGGCGGTAAGATACGGCGCTTCCGGTCCGACCGCGCGCTGCACGATGGCGGAGAATTTCGGCGAACAGCGTATCGCCAGGTTGATATAAAGCGCACCGATAGGATGGTAGAAGTCTGCGCCGCCGGTACGGCGCCACGGCGATGCGCCCTCGGTATGGCCGCGTCTGTTGATGGCCTGCAGTTCAAGTTTGATGCCCTCGACGATCGTCTGGCGGAATTTCTGTCCGGTTTTATCCCAGCGCAGACCGTAATGGAAAGGCCCTGAATTGAAGGTGTACTTGACGATATAGTCCAGTGTTTCAAGCTTGAGCAAACGCGGCAGTTCCGAACCGTCAGGCAGCCTCATGTCGTTCAGGCCTAGGGCGTTCAGCATCCGATTATGCGTAGGCAATGCGAACTCCTGCGCAGTCTCGCTCCAGGTTGTTGCATTGAGCGGAATCGTCGCGCTATCGTGGAGCGATAACGGCGTCGACTTTTTACCGCCTGTCGGTCTTGTCCTGCCGTCATGGCTTACCTTGACCGGATAAGGAATATGCCCGAGCGCGGCCTGCGCTTCGTCGCTGCTGTTCAATTGTTGTTGCCGGTCCAGTTCACGCATGAACTTGGCGCTTCCTTTGGGCAATTGCCTGCGATTGCTCCGCATTGCGGTGGGACCTCCCTGCGCGGCCTTTCCCGCCTGGGAGTCGAGCACCATCTGCTGCATCTTCGCGTCGAGCCCGCGCTCATGCTCCTCTGCTTCTCCCGGCTCAGCCTTTTGTGCGCGGATAGCGGCGTCGACATCGTCGAGTTCGCTCTGGATCGGCCCTTTCGACCTGAGCAACACGCGGTTGCCGTGGCGCTGGACATCGTCAAAAAAGCTGTTGCAGACCTTGACCAACTCCGTCAGCCCGACTTGATCCGCAGATTTCTGCAGGAGACTATCGGCCTTGGCCAGCCCTGCGTCGCCAACGCCGATAAGCAATTCCGGCAGGTTGAAAAGCGCAGCGCCGGAACGCGACACCTGACCGTAGTAAGCACCGGCGTTGGGTCCCGTCGTACCGAAGTAATTCAGCATATTGCCGATGATCGGCATCAGCAGTTTATAAGGGCCATGCGTGATCATGCGAGTGATCATCCCTTCCCGCATGTTTGCAGTCACATGCGCGGGGTTGTATTCCGGCGAGCTGTAGCTGTTGCCTGCGCCGCGCGTCGCCGTCTCCAGAAGAAAACGACCGGTCAGGCGCAGGTTTTCGAGAATCACATTGTTGGCAGGTTCGCCAATGCGCCGGCCGAGAAAATTGTCCAGCGCGGCATTACCCAGCGACTGCGCCGCCAGCATGCCGATATCGCCGCCGCTGCCGCGACTGAAATGAAAACCCATTTGCACCAGCATGCTGGCCGACAGCCGCGCCATTTCAGGCAGTGTCGGCAACAGCACGTCATTAAGCAGGATCTGCACCTTGGTATCACGTTTGGTGAGACCGGCAGGAACAAAATAACCCAAGGCCCGATAAAGGACCGTCAACGAATTTTGGACAATCGCCATGGACGCAATCGCCAGAAAGATGATGCCGGGACTAACCTTTTTACCGCCGCCGGCGGCGCTGAAGCCGTGCGTTCCTCCGAATCGCGCACCGCTCTTCTCATGAGGCAATGCCTCCAGCAGCGTATTCATGACCATCACCAGGGCGCCGCTGACAACCGCCGAGACCAGTTTATTGGTGGCCTCTGTCACCCCGCCGCGCCCGCCTGCAAAGACGGGATTGCCGGTGGCCACGTTGGCGATCAACCTGGTCGAAGCAATGACATTCCCGGAAATCGCTTCGGTCATCTGCGTGAACAGGCGAAGTACCGCACCGCCTTGGTCGGCGCCCAGTTTGGACACCAGAAAATCGTTGGTGGTCCTTGCGACGCCGGCACCGGCCGGCCCCAGCAGAAAAGGTCCGGCAGGCAGGCGGCTGCCGCCCGGCACCACCAATTGCGGCTCCGCATGTCCGCTCTCGCTGCCCTCCAGACCGTTGTCGCCGCCATCATAGGAATAGGTGAAAATCTCCGGCCTGCCGTCCCCCGCGCCCTGGAAGTGGCCGAACGCCGCGGCCGGCCCCTTCTCCAGCAAGGCTTTGGGATTGCGCAGTTTGATCCATAAGCCGTTGTCGCCAAAGACGACCTGGTGGATGCTCCTGTCTTCCATCGTCAGGAGCAACGTGACATCCCGGCGTTCCACCGAGGTCTCGAGGTCGCGAAAATATGCCATCAATTGCCGCACGCTCAACTTCGCCGCCTTGACGCTTTCCTCCTGGCCTTTCGGTCCCATCACATCGATGTGCGCGATACCCTCGAAGCAGGCGATCACAGGACCCTCGGCCTGGAAGGCGCGGGGCTTGCCGTCGGGCCCTTTGGGTACCTTGAGCGGTTTGGAAGGCAAGTGCTGGAAGATATTCCAGGTGTTTTCGACCGCATCGTCGCTCATGTAAAAATCGTAGACGCCATTCTCGTCAACCCGCCCTACGCCTTGCGGCATCGCGTGCGTACTGTTGGCCCACATTTTTTTGTTCGCCATTTTTTTTGCGCCGAGACGCGCATCGACGAACATGTCGGTCGACTCCTTGATGTTCTCTCGCAGACGCAATGGCGCTGCGCGCGCCAGGCGCTTGCGCTGCGTGCGAAATGGGGTTTCCATTTCATCGGCGCCTGCTTTGGCGGCGTCCGCCTTATTCTTCCCTTTTATGGAAGCGCTGTTGGCGGCATTGACCTGCTCGATAGCGTGGTCCAGTTCATCCAGTGGTATCGGATGCTGATCGTCGCCCAGCACGAAGCGGTGCGTCTCCAGCCTGTCGTCCGCGCCTGGAGAAGTCTTAACGGGAATCTTCGTGTCCACCAGCACAAGTTGCTCATACATCAGGTAGCGCCCATGTTCGACTCCCACGATCAGAATCCCGGCATGGTCGTTAGGCTGCTTCAGTGTGTACCCGGCACTTGCCGAGGGCGCCGGCAATGCATTGTGCTTGGTGCAGAATTGCTGGAATTCCTGCATTGTCGAAGCGAAGGGAGTGAGCGTGTGATAGTAAGCCTCCTGAGCCGTGGGCGCGTTGCCGTCGAGGCGCAGGCTCTCCCGCTCCAGGTCGCTCTGTAATTGCCGCGTATGCTCGGCAAGTGCATCGAGTGCACCGGGTAATGTCATGCCTGCCTGCAGCATAAGCGGGCTGGAAGTGGATGCTTCCGCAGCGTCGTCAGGCCCCTGTAATTGGCGTTGCATCGTCGTGCCCGCAGCGGCCAATGCACTGCGGTTGGATTGTGTCGCTAGTTGCTCCTGCGGCGTCGGTGGATGACGGACGACAGGTGAATCCTGCATTTCGATTTCTCCGGTCGTCGGTGCGATCGGCGCGGACGATGAGGAGGCGGGTGTAGTTCTCTCAACCATAATAATTTTTCACTCGTTAGATGATGGGGACGGCAACAGTACGCCGTCGGCTCAGGCAAGCGTGGGTGTTGGCTGAGTTTGCCAAGGTTCCTTTGCTGGTACGGTCCTGTTTTCATCCTCAGATCTCTTTATTGCAGTTATGGCATTCGAGTTTGCGCGTACACAAAATAGAAAATGTCGCCATTGAATTCAATGAAAGTCATTGTTTGCAATGGTTACGTGGTAGTTTTATTTATTTAAAAAAACATTTAAAATAAATTTTCTAACACATTTTTATGACACGTCTATTAAAAATTGAATTCAAAAATATATATATTGGTACGTACCTATTTATAATAAAGAAATTCAATGAAAACGATTTCACGATCCCGAAGGCAAAGGGAAAGGCGTTTTTTATATTGGAATCTGTTGCCGGATTTTGGTTTTCCGGCGGCGGGAACAGCGTCAAGGCGGTTTAATCCTGCCTGGGCAGAACCTCGAACACCAGCAACTGCGTCACTTGAGATGCGGTGAAATTATTGTCGGAGACCAGCACCAGGCTGTCGTGGCCGTTGGCCAGTCTGGGGCCCCAGGCCATTCCTTCGAGGTTGTCGACCATCTCCAGTTGGCCATGATCGAAGTCCAGCAGCAGCCGTTTGGCGACAGGGGTGAAGCGGCTTGTCCGCAACGTATCGACATCGCGGATATCGCTGGCGCCGTCCACATCCATCTCGTAGAGACGGATATGAAAATGAAAAATGCCTTGCTTATCCTGCACCCCTGCGCGCTCGATCGCCAGCAGGCGATGATCGTCGACAGCCAGTATTTCCGACAGGCCGTTGTCGGCATAACGTCCGCCCGGCGCAACCGGAATCGGGTCGAGTGGATAGGCGTATTGCGCCGCCATGGCGCCGTCGCGCTCGTACTTCGTCACGCGCGCCATCGCACCTGCCTGCACTGTCGGCAGCGGCCCGTCCTGGTACAAGGGCGCCTCCATGCCGAGCCACAAATAGCGACCGTCGGGAGAGAAACTCAGGCCTTCAAAGGATAGGTTGTCGCGCGGGCCGCGCTCGCCGCGAAGATCGATGGCAAACATGGCGCCGACCGGAAAATTTCGCAATAGCCCACCGTCGCGCCCGGCCTGCCGGACGAACGGCGCCAACCCCAAGCGGCGGTAGCCTTCACTGGAATACCAGACGCTGCCGTCGTGCGGATCGAGCCGGATGGACTCGATATCCGGCACATCGCCGCCGCGTTTGGCGAACGTGGCGACGCTCGGATAAGTGCTGCCGTCAGCCTGGCGAAAAAACGTCACGCCGGTCAGCTCCACGCTGTCAAAGCCGTTGAGGTCGTATCGCAAGCGCAGGGAATAGAAGCGCGCCGGGTTGACCTCGGAACGATCATCGCTCTCGGCCAGCCAGGTGTCGGTGGCGGCATCGTAGTCAAGGCCCGACAAACCGCCCACGATCGTATCCATGAACGGCTGGTTGAGCGGTATGCGTTGTTCGCCGATAAGGCGCAGACTGCCCACACTGTGGGCTGCGGCGTAAGATGCTGCCTGGGTGTCGCGCTGCGACGGCGCGGAACAGGCCGATAACGCCAGCACGAACAGGATGAGGGCCTGCCACGATCGGTACAGGCGTCTATTCAAGTGCGTATTCGGGTGCTTGCTCACATCGCTCTCCAGCTATCCGGCATCAAGGCAGTGCGGCAATACGGTTGCGCACCAATGCCAGCAAGTCGGCATTATGCACGCCGGTCATGGCGACAACGTTGGGCGCGAACGCAGCACCGCGGCTATGCGCGAAATGCGCCAGCACCTGACCGTCGGTCGGACCGGCGCGCCAGTCGACGGCAATCTCGCAAGGTTCGCCGGCGAACAAGGCAGGCTCCAGCAGGTACGCCACCGGACAGGCGTCATGCAACAACGGATCCTGTTCGGCATACGCCGCCAGCATTGCCGCCGCCGCCCTGCCGCTGTCCGAACCGAGCGCGCCGATGGATGCAATCCAGGCGTCGCTCATGATCGCCTTGGCGGTAACGTCGAGCGGGAACAGCAACAGCTCGGCTTGCGCTCCCAGCACGATGTGCGCCGCGAGCGCGTCGGCGTAAAAGTTGAATTCGGCGGCCGGAGTAACGTTGCCCGGGACCCGCAAGGCGCCGCCCATGACCAGCAGACGCCGGGCCCGGCGCAGGATGCCGGGCGCGAGCATCTCGGCCAGTGCGAGATTGGTCAGCGGTCCCATGGCAACCAGTTCGACCGTCGCAGCCGGACGCTCTTGCAGCAGTTGCACCAGCATCGATGCCGCGTGTCCCGCGTTGATCTCGCGCTCGGACGCCAGCGCAACCCCGCCCAGGCCGTCGACCCCGTGCACCAGATTGCAACGCGCCTCGCCCCCGCTGAAAGGCCGTTCGGCGCCCGCATACACCGGCACCGCATGCCGACCGGCCAGATCCATGATCTTGCGCGCGTTGCGCGCGGTCACCGGGGCCGGACGGTTGCCGGCCACGGTGGTCACCGCCAGGATATCCATTGCGGGACTGCCTGCCGCCAGCAGCAAGGCGAGTGCGTCATCGATGCCGGGGTCGCAGTCGATAATGATCGGCGTCATCGCGGATTCGCTTTCATGTATTCACCTGATTGGGCTTGTTGTACGATCCGCTCCACTTGCGCGCGGTCGGGCAGCCCTGTCCGGGCGCCCATCGCCGCGACCGTGCAACTGGCGGCGGCGCAGCCGAACTGCAAGGCGGCGGCCAAGTCGAGGCCGCGCAGCATGGCGCTCAGGAACGCTGCATTGAAGGTGTCGCCGGCGCCGGTCGTATCCACCACCTCCACGGGGTATGCTGCCTGCGTCGCGTACTCGATTGCCGCCGCGCTGCGTCCTATCGCCATCGCACCCGCTGCGCCGCAGGTCACCGCCACCAGCGCCGGTCCGAGTTCGAGCACGCTGCGCATGGCAGCGTCGCCCGGCGCCGCGCTGGTGCCGGCGACAAATCCCGCTTCGTTGAAAAATACAATGTCGGCCAGCGCCGCGCGTGCGCGCATGGCCTGTGGATCGGGCGCCACCGCCGGTTCGAGATCGATGGCGACCAGGGTACCGTGGCTTCGCGCCAGCTTGCTCAGTTGCGTCAGCTCGTCGAGGTCATACGGCATTGCGTAGACTATCCGTGCCGCCGACAACGCCGCATCCAGGCGGATACCGTCGGTCGGCATCGCAGGCATCGGCAGGTAAATGATCGATTTCTCGCCGCCGGGCATGAGCATGGTGATTGCCAATGCGGAAGGCACGCCTTGGACCGATATCAGGCAGGAGCGATCGACGCCGAAATGCGCCAGCGATTGGTGCAGGACACTCGCATGGACATCGTCGCCGACGCCTCCGAATATCCCGCTCGCCAGGCCCAGGCGCGCGGCCGCGCAGGCGGCGTTGGCGGTCGTGCCGCCGCCCCAGGCGCCGCGCAAGCGTCCCACCACCTTGCCGCCCGGCGCCGGCATGACGGCGGCATCAAGCACGATGTCGAGCACCGGGTCGCCAAAAGCAAGCAGGTCGAAACGACGTCCGACCGAGTTCGCCAACAAATGCGGATACGCCGTCGGCATGGATTGAGCGCTATGCATCTATGCCGCCGGCCGGCATTGTGCGAGGCCGCCCAGACCATCGGCCAATGCATCGAGATCGAACTCGGCGGCATTGGCGAGGCGGAACTCGCGCCACATCTCCTGCGGCAGCGCCGCCGTGCCGCACAAGGCGCCGACGATCGCGCCGGCCATGGTGGCGATGGAGTCGGTGTCGTTGCCGATTGACGAACTCAGGGTGATGGTGCGCAGCGGATCGCCCTTGGCATACTTGACCACGCCCAGCGCCGCCGGCACCGATTCGGCGGCGAGCACCGAGTTGCCGACCAGACGTTCCATATTGGTCAGGAACGAATAGTCGTCGTGCGCTTCTTCCGCTATGCGGAACGCCAGATCCAGCCGCGCCAGATAATTCGGCCCGGCCACGCTGCGCGCATGCTGGCGCGCCAGACGCTCGCCGATATGGCCGCCGCGCACGGCGGCGGCGAGCACTTCGTGCAGATCGCCGGCAACCAGCGCCTGCGCGGTCGCCGCCGCCACCGAGCAAGCGGCCGAGATCGCGACATCGGTATCGTGCGACGGCAGGCAGGTTACCAGGGCCTGCTGGCAAGCCTCCTCCAGGCGCCCGGGGAAAATCAGGCCCACCGGCGCCACCCGCATGGCAGCGCCGTTGGTGATGCCGATCGTCGTCATCTTGCGGCGCGAACTGCCGATGATGCCGACCTCGTCGGTATCGCTGCCCTCTTGCAGCGCCTTCACCATCAGCGCCGTGCTCGGCCCCATGAAACCGGCTTTGGGGCTGTGTTCCGCCCAATCCAGCAGGCACGCCACCCAACTGTCGTAATTGAGCTTGCCTTGCGCGGCAATCAGCGCGCGCGCCAGATAGTACATCTGGCTGGCATCATCGGTGACTTCGGCGCGTTTGCCGGCATTGGCGCCGGCGAAGGTATCGGCCGGCGGCGTGCCGAAGGCGGTCACCAGCCCACCGTGCCGGTGCGCGATTTCTTCAATGCTCCATTGTTCGGTTTGCGCCCCCAGTGCATCTCCCATTCCTGCCAGCGACAAGGAAGCGAGGATGCGATCCCGGATGTTGTTGTCGACCACTCGGATCTCCTGTTCAATAAAATTGTTTTTCATGATGTCCGCGACGCTTGCCTGCGCCGGCGCGCACCAGCGGCCACCAGCGCCAGCAGAGTGACCAGCGGCGGCACCATGTAGACCAGTTGCGTCGGAATCTGCCGCGCCCCCAGTTGCGTGGCCAGCACCGTCGACGCGCCGAACAACATGGCCGCACCGAAGGTTCCCGCCACGCTGCGAGCGCCGAGAAAAATCGCCGCCAACGCCAGGAAGCCGCGCCCGGCGGTCATGTCGGCCTGGAACAGGCTGAGATAGCCCATGCTCAGGTAAATCCCGCCCAGCCCGGCCAGCAGGCCGCTGAGCAGCAGCGCCGCGTACTGCACCCGCCTGACCGGAATACCTGCATTGAGCGCCGCCTCGCGGTTCTCGCCGACCGCGCGCAACCAGGCGCCGTAGCGCGTGCGTTTCAAAAAGAACGCCAGCAGCGGCGCGGTCAGCAACGCCGCGTACACCAGCACGTGATGGCCGCGGCCATCGGCGCCGTTGAGCAGCACATCCAGCCAGGGCCAGCCTGCGACCGACGGCAAGTGCAGCGAAGGCAGCACCGGACTGTTGAGCGCGGCGGTGGAGCCTTTGTCGCCGACCAGCGTCGCCAGCAGCAACACCGTCAGGCCGGCGGCCAGGATATTGACGGCAATGCCGGCGACGATCAGGTCGGCGCCCCACTCCAGATGGAATACCGCCAGCATCGCGCTCAGCGACAACGCCGCCAGCACGCCCGCCAGGCAGCCGATCCACGGATGCCAAACCGGCGACAGCCAGGGAAACCATTGGCCTGCATAGACGGACGCCATCACGGCGAAAAACGCCGCCGCCAGCATCAGTCCTTCCAGCGCCACGTTGATGCTGCCGACCAGGTCCGAAATCAGGCCGCCCAACGCCGCCAGCAGGATCGGCGTCGCAGCGCGCAGCAGCGCGGCCAGCAATCCGGCCAGCAGCAGACTCCAACCCAGCGGCTCAGGATTCATCGCGCGCCTCGCTTACCGCCGCCGTCGGCACCGACGGCACCGCTTGCTTCGACAGCAATTGCCGACAGCGCAGCCAGCATTGTTGCCAGGCTTCGACCATACCCGGCAGCAGCCGCTCCGACACCACGAACAAGATCATCAACGCCTGAATCACCAGCACCACTTCGCGCGACACATCGGTGGTGCGTTCCATGGCTTGCGCGCCGGTCCGTAAATACGCGTAAAGGAAAGCGGCCAGGGGAATGGCGCGTGGTTCGTTGCGCGCCAGCAGCGCCACCACCAGTCCTTCATAACCCAGTCCCGGCGTCAGGTCGACCGGCAGGCGCTTGAGCAAGGCATTGCTGATATGCACGCCCGCAAATGCGGCAAAGAAACCGCCGAACGCCATCGACAGCCATACTGCGCGCCCGACCGGCACCCCGGCCTGACGTGCAAACGCGGGCGCCTGGCCGACCAGGCGGATCTCGTAACCCCAGGTCGTGCGCATGAGCAGCAGCCAGGCCAGCAGCACCGCCAGCGGCGCAATCAGCAGCATGACGGTGACATTGGTCTTGTCCATCAGCAGCGGCAAGACAAGCTGGTCCCGCAACAGAGGCGTCACCAGGAAACCGGCATCGGGATCGCGCAGCCAGCCCGACACCGCCAATCGGTAGAACTGGATCGCGATCAGGTTGAGCATCAGCGTCGTGACGATTTCATTGGCCTGATAACGCGTCTTGAGCATGCCCGGCAACGCGCCCCAGGCGAATCCGGTTGCACAGGCCGCCGCGAACACCAGCGGCAGCACCAGATAACCGGGTCCCGGCACGTACAGGCTGACGGCGGTGGCCGCCAGCGCCGCCAGGAACATCTGGCCGTCCGCGCCGAGCGAGAACTGGCGCGCGCGGAACGGCAAGGCAACCGCCAGCCCGAGGAAGGTCAGCGTCACGGCGTCTTCGATCACGGCGCCGAAGCGCACCATCCGCATGAGCCGCCAGCCGTCGGCCTGGCTCCACTGCCAGCGCGGCAAGGCGCCGGTAATCAAGGTCAGGAAAGCCTGCACCGGTTCCTTGCTGACCATGGCCGTGATGATGAAACCGGCCAGCAGCGAGCCCAGAATCGCCAATGGCAGCCGCAGCCGCTGCTGCAGGTCTTGCCGCCGCTGTTGTCTTGCGATCAGCTCATGCGCCGTCTCCGAGGCGGCGCCGGATTTTGCCGCGCTTTGCCCGCTCATGCCGGCGCCCTGTCCTGCAGTTGCCGTCCAGCGATCGACGGCGTACAGGACGACGTCAGCAGCGCGTCCGCGCCGCCGGCGCGCAACGAACCGGTCATGTAACGGCCAAGCTCGGCCGGACCGGTTTCGTTCGCTGCAAAATGGGCGACGATCTCCCCTTGCGCCATGACCATGATGCGATCCGACAGCGCCAGCAACTCGTCCAGATCCGCCGACACCAGCAAGATGGCGGCGCCGTTGTCGCGCAAGTCGCACATTTGCTGCCGCAGCGCCTGCGCGGCGCCGATGTCGACGCCGCGCGTGGGCTGGCTGGCGATCAGGAAACGCGGCGCGGTGGCGATCTCGCGTCCCAGGACGATCTTTTGCATGTTGCCGCCGGACAGCGTGCCGATGGCGGCATCGGCAGCCGATGCCGTCACCCGGCAACGTTCCATGATGCCGCGCGCCAGCGACCGCGCTGCCGTCATGTCGAGCCAGCCGTGCTGCGACAAGGGCGGCTTGTGGTAATCGACGGCGATGACATTGTCGACAATGCTCATGGCAGGCGCCGCGCCGTCGTGCAAGCGATCTTCGGGGATTGCCGCCACGCCGCGGGTGCGGGCATTGCGCACGCCGCGTCCGGTAAATTCATCGCCATCGATCTCTGCGCGCCCCTGCGACGGCGCCCGCAAGCCGGCCAGCACTTGCGCCAGTATGTCCTGGCCATTGCCTTCGACGCCGGCCACGCCGAGGATTTCTCCTGCCGCGATGTCGAAAGATACGTTGCCCAACGCGATGCGCCCGTCCGCCCGGCGCACGCTCAATCCGCGCGCGCGGACCAAAGGGATTCCGCGATCACTGTCGCCGCGCCGGCGCCGGACAGCCGACGCCGGCGGCAATGCGTAGCCGACGATCATTGTGCTGATGGCTTCATCGCCAAGATCGTGGGCGTTGCCGGCGCCGCTGACGCGACCGCCGCGCAACACGGTGAAACGATCGCATACCGCACGGATTTCATTGATCTTGTGCGTGATGAGGATCACGGTCAGGCCTTGCGCCGCCATCTTGCGCAGGGATGCGAACAGGGAATCCGCTTCCTGCGGCGTCAATACCGCGGACGGCTCGTCCAGCATGATGATGCGCGCGCCGCGATGCAAGGCCTTGAGGATCTCGACACGCTGTTGCTCGCCGACCGACAATTCGCCAGCCAGGGCCTGCGGATCGAGCGCGAAACCGAAGCGTTGCGCGGCGGCGCCGACCTGCTCCTCGGCGCGCCGGCGATCGAGCAATTGTCCCCAGCCGCGGGTCGGCTCGCAGCCGAGCACAATGTTTTGCGCCACGGTAAACGACGGCAGCAGTTGCAGGTGTTGCGGCACCAGACCGATGCCGGCAGCAATGGCGTCGCCGGGATGGCGCAACGACAGCGGGTTGCCGTCCAGCAGGATGCGGCCGCTACTGGGCTGTTCCAGTCCGTACAAGAGCTTCATCAGGGTCGATTTGCCGGCGCCGTTTTCGCCAATGATGGCGTGGATCTCGCCGGCCATGATCGCAAGGCTGACGTTGTCATTGGCCAGCGTACCGTTGGCATACAGTTTGGAGACGCCTTGCAGCGCCAGCACCGGAGGCGGCGACGCGCTCATGTCGTCGCCGCTGCAGGGTCGGGGCTGCGTGCGAAGGCGCTGGGCACGCGGATGCGGCCGGCGACGATCTCCTGCCGCACCTTGTCGATCTGCTCCATGCGCGTCGCCGGCTGACTTTCCAGGACAGCGGAATGGCGCGCCAGGCTCACGCCGTTTTCGGCCAGTCCCAGCGATTCGGTGCTGCCGTAGGCCAGTTTGCCTTGCAGGTGCAAGCCAATGGCGTGCACGATCGCCACGTCGACGTTCTTGAGTACCGAGGTGATGATGGCGGCGGCCTTGGTCGGGTTGCTCCGTTGATATAAAGCATATTGGTCGAGGTCGACCCCGATCGCGTAACGATGGGCTTCGCTGGCGGCTTCGTTGACGCCCTGCCCGCTGGCGCCGGCGGCATGGAACACGACTGCCGCGCCTTGCGCCATCTGGGCGCGGGCAATCTCCTTGCCGGCAGCGGGGTCGGAAAAGCCGTTGGCGTACTGGCTGGCCACGCGGATGCCGGGTGCGGCCGCTTGTGCGCCGGCGCCGAACCCGATCAGGTAATCCTCGATGACCGGGAACTGCATCCCGCCGACCACGCCCAGGCTGCTGTCGCGCGAGATTCCCGGCAAGCCGTCGCGCACCAGCATGGCGGCCAGATAACCGGCCAGGTAAGCGCCTTCGTTCTGGCGGAACAGGATCGAATGGACGTTGCGGCAATTGCAATGCCGATAATCGACGGCGGCGTCGAACACAATGAAACGCGCGTGCGGGAACTGGCCCGCCAGCTTTTGCACATAGGGCACCATGGTGAAGGTGCCGACGACGATGACGTCATAGTCGCCGCTATCGGCCAGATCGGCCAGCGACGATTCCCAACGGGTCGGATCGGTGCCGCCTTCGATCACCCTGACCGCCACCGGCAAGGTCCGGCGCACCTCTTGCATGCCGTGCGCAGCCGAATCGAAAAACGATTTGTCGCCTAGTGTGCCATTGATGAACAGCGCCGCACGCAAGCGATAAGCGCCTTCTTTCCGTGCTTCCAGGCGACCGCTGAACGACGCCAGCGCCGATAGCGCGACGAAGATGCCGATCATCCAGGCCGTGCGGACCAACACGAGTTTGACGGTCTGTTTCATCGGTGTATGCAGGTGATCTGCGCTGTCAGCGACGCCATGGCGGCCCCCGATGCAGCCGGATCAGCTCATGCCTCCGCTGTGCTTGGCGATGCGCGTGCGATAGCGGTAACTGGAGACATACTTCATCAGGCAGTATTCGATCGGCTCGCGGCGCTCGGATAGCGTGATGCGCTCGCAGATGAGCAAGGGATCGCCGACGCCTATGCCCAGCAATTCCGCATCTTCGGCTGCGGCGGCGCCGGAACAGAGATTCTCCACCGCCTCGGCCGGGGAGAAACCGAACTTTTCCGTCAGCAGTTTATAAAGCGACCCGGTCTTTTCGATCTGCGAGCGACTCAGCCTGGCGCCGCGCGGCAAGACGAAATAGGCGTCGTGCAAGCCTACCGGAACGTTGTCGATGAGGCGGATACGGCGCACGCGCACCAACGGCGCACCCGGTTCCAGATTGAGCAGGCCGGCGATGGCCATGTTGGCGTCCACGGTCTCCACGCTGAGGATGCGCTGCCCCGGCACCCCGCCGCGACTATCCGTGTCCTGCGAAAAACTGTCGATGAAACGCGTGGTCCCGCGCACAATCGCCGGCGCCACGAAGGTGCCGCGGCCATGTCCGCTGTAAATGATGCCGCGCTCTTCCATGTAGCGCACCGCCTTGCGCACGGTATCGCGGCTGACGTCGTAACGTTCGGCCAGTTCGCGTTCGGACGGCAGCGCCTGATTGTCGGTCAGCACGCCCTGGTCGATCGTGTCGCGGATGATATCGGCCAGCCATTTGTAGCGCGGCTGGGCAGGAGCAGTGGTTGAAGTGTTCATATTTTTCATGATGACAGGCATATTACAGTGGTACGTACCATCTGTAAATCTCAGGCCCATGTATTTTATGGGCATCGGCAACACATCGCTTTGAAGCGCCGGCATAAGATTTCCTCTCTCCCCTGCTCCGCCCGGGCTCAGCCAACGGCCTGCATCGGCTCGCGCCCGGCATGCTCCGGCCGCATCGCATTTTCCGGCTGTGCCTGGTCTTCGTGCGACAGTCCTTCGGCGCGCAACAGCAACTCCTTGAGCTGGTCGTTCAAGTGATCGGCGCAAGCGCGCAAATAGTTGTAAAACAGCAAACCGATCAAGGCGATCGAGATCCCCAGCGCGGTGGCGTAGAGCGCCGTACCGATGCCCTTGGAGACGCCCGAAGGATCGGAAATGCCCGACGAGGCCAATACCGCGAACGTATCGATGATACCGAGGATGGTTCCCACCAGACCCAGCAAGGGTGCCGCGGTCACGATCGTATCGAGCACCCACAGGCGCGCATTGACGCGTGTCTTGCTGGCAATATAAATCGCCTCCGACAGATCTTCCAGCTTTACCCGATCGGAAGTCAGTCGACGGGTCTGCAAGGTTTCCCGTACCAATGCCACCGGCACGGTCTTGCGGTCCAGCATGGCGGTGTCGATGCGCGGAACGAAGTCGTCGTCGGCCGTCATCGTCGCAAGCAGCTTCCTGGCGTCGCGCGCACTGAAGAAAAAGAACAACTGGCGCTCAATGATGAGGAAAATCGCCACGCCAGCGGCGACATACATCGCATAAAACGTAGCGTCATGGAAGAACTGGATAAGGTTCATGTCAAGACCCTGCAAAAAACGGCGCCGCCGGACCATTCAGCCTGCGGCGCCTCGGTTCATAAAAGATGCACGCGTCAGAAATCGCTGCTGAACGACACCTGGAAAGTACGCGGCGCACCGACATAGAACGACGGCGTGGTCGGCGCACCGCTGGCGCCGAGGTTGCCGGCCACGGTGCCGTTGCTGGTCACCACCGGCCTGACGTTGGCGGCGAATGAAGAACCGCTGGGGCCGGTCATGCTCAGGTATTGCTTGTTGAACAGGTTGCTCAGCGTGAAACGGATGGTCGGCGTCTTCATGAACAACGCCTGGGCGAAACGGTAACCGGCGCCGATGTCGAACAAAGTGTAGCCGCCGACCTTGTCGTCATTGACCAGCGTGGTGTAACGCGAGCCGACGTAACGCCCCTGCGCGGTGGCATAGAACGGTCCTTGCGCATATTGCAGCGCCAGCGACCCAAGCCAGTCGGGCGTGTCCGGCATCTGCTTGCCCGAGGTCGGCAGATACGTCGCCGCGCCGCCGGTGGTCCTGACCGCCACTTTGTCGTCCAGCATGGTGGAGTCCGTACGCGTCAGCGAACCGTAGAGACTCCAGGTCTGGTTCACTTTGTAACCGGCTTCCAGTTCGAGGCCGACAGTACGGGAACGGCCGACGTTGAATTGCGTGGTCAGGTTGGACGTCGGATCGTACTGGCTGGCAAGGCGATCCTGGAAATCGACGTAGAACATCGAACTCGACAAGGTCAGTTTGTCGCCTGCATAGCGGTAGCCGAGATCGAAGTTGTTGGACTTCTCCGGCTTGATGTTCGGCGTGGCGATGCGCACCGGGATGAGGTTGCCCGAGCCGTCCTTGGCAACCAGTACGCCGTTGACGATGCTGGTGGTATAGCCTGGGCTGGCGGTGGTTTGCGCCAGGCCGGTATTGGCATTGTTCTCCGGCGCCCGGGCATTCTGGCCGGCATTGAAAAATACCGACTGGCGATCGGTGAACTGAAAGCGCAGCCCGAGGTTGCCCAGATAATTGGCATAGCTCTGGTTGACGGTGTAATCGACGCCGTTGCCGTTGGCGGTGCTGCCGCTGGCATAGTTGTTGAACTCACGCTGCACCACCTGGCGCTTGAGGCCGAGCAGCACATTCAGTCTGTCGTTGATCAGGTTGAAATTGTCTTGCAGGAACAGCGTATGGGCATTGACGTTGGTCTTCCAGTTGCGGCTGGCGTTATACGGCGTGCCGTCCGCATACTTGAAGTAAGCATTGGTGTCGCGCAGCCAATAGTCGCCGGTAGCGCCGGAGTTGTCGATCGGCACCACCGGACTGTACTGGCGCGAGAGGCCGCTGTCGAACCACAATCCGCCGCTGAGATTGTGGATGTCGTACTGGTAGTTGAGCTTGGTGGTCAGACCCCAACGGCTGGTCTGGCTGATGTTGCTGCCATAGCCCAGGATCTTGTCGCGGGTGTCGCCGTCATGGTTGATGTCCGCCACGCCGCCGTGAATTCCGGTGGCCGATTCGCTCACGGCGATCAACTGGTTGCCGCCGGTGCCGTAGCCGTAGATGTAGTAGGGATTGACGTCGAGGCTGGCCTTGGGCGAGAGCTGCCAGTGGTTGACCATGGATATCTGGTAATTTTCAAACGGATTGTTGTTGAAGCCGTAGTAGCCGTTGGCGATGATGGCGGCATTGGCGCCGCCGGTTTCATCCTGGACGGTGCCGTTGACGCCGGGCAGGTGCGTCGGCGCGACCGTACCGAAGTCGAGGTTGTAGCCGCCGGTGGCGATATCGTTCTTGCTCAGCGTGCGGTAGTTGGCGTTATCCATTTTGTTGTACAGGAACGCCAGTTTGGAATAGCTGCCGCCGCCGAAATCGAACACCGCCTTGGCATCGATGTGCTTGCGGTCCGCGCTGCCGTCGCCCTTGAACTTGTCGGCGCCGGCCTGCGATACCGAAATGAAGAACTTGGCGCGGTCATTGGCGAATTTGCCGGAATCGAAACGCAGGAATTCCTTGCGATAGCTGTTGGAGCCGACGGCGAACAGGAACTTGCCGCCCAAGGCATCCTTGGGATCGCAGGTATTGATGCCGATGTTGCCGCCGCTGGCGCCGACGTGCGGCGCGTCGATGTCGGTGCTGCCCTGGGTCAGGAACACTTCACAGGTGTTTTCCGGATCGGCGAATTCCTGGATGTTGATGCTGTAGTTGAGCGAATCGTTCAACGGCGCGCCGTCGAGCGTCAGGCCCATCTGGTTGCTGTTGTAGCCGCGCACGCGCAAGGTGCCGCCGAACAGGCCGGTGCCGTCCTGGTCGAAAGTCGACACGCCGGGAAGGTTCTGGATCATCTGGAACGCAGTGACGCTGGCGCCCTGCTTTTCGATCGCCGCGCGCGTGACGGAACTGCGCGCCTTGGGCGACTCCTCCTGCTGGATCAGGCCGGTATCGGCAACGCCGGCCTGGCCATGCACCGTCACCTGGCCCAGGTCGGTGGTGTCGGCCGTCTGCGCCAGCGACCAATCGGTCACAAAGAGGCTTGACACAAGCAGTGTCAGCTTCTTGATTTTCAAGTTCATCGTGTTACTCCCCTATAGGATTTAAGATCAATGGCATTCGGGCACTTGACAGCTTCATCGCAATCGGTGCCCGTATCGCAATGTGCTCCTCTACGCATCGTCGATCCGATGTCTGTTTTATGAATCCTCGTGCTCGCATGCAGACCCCGCGGCTCAGTTGCCGGCGGGCTTGAACTGCAGATCGACCACGAATTTATGTTGCTGCTCGCCCGGCCTGAACTGCTCCGGAAAGACCGGGAACGTGCCGCGGCTGACACTCTTGCGCGCCGCTTCATCGAGCAGGGTGGAATTGGAAGATGCTTCAATCCCCATCTCCACCAGCGAGCCATCGCGGCGCAGGATGAACCAGATCTTGACGCTGCCCTCCGGACGCGCCAGGCTCGCCTCGCGGCCGGTCGGATAACGCTTCACGGAGTTCAGGTAGGCCTTGACGCGAGCGACGAACTCAGCCTCGACATTGGTCTTTGGCGCCGTCGGGGTAGCCGGTGCAGGCGCGGACATCGGCGCTTCGGTTGTCTTGGCCGGCGCCGGCGCCGCCTCGACGACCGGCGACGGCGTTGCTGTCGGCGACGGACTTGGCTGCTGCATCTGCGGTATCGATGGCGCCGGCGTCGGCGGTTGCATCGCGGGCCGTACCGGTGCGGCGGGCGGCTGGGGACGCGGCGGCGGTTCGGACTTGACCGGCGGCGGTTTGACCGGCTCGGGCGGGGACGGCACCTCGCTCATATCAATGATTTCCAGCTTGACGGGTTCGTCGTATTTCGGCTTGAGCGAACGCACTTCCCGCACGCCGCCAATCAACAGGAACATCACCAGCCCCAGCGACGGCAATGCCGCGATCAGGTTCCTGTTCTGATAGACCGTCGCCATCGCTCACTTTCGCTTGGTGACAAAGGAAATCGCTTCAAAGCCGTTGCCTTTGAGCGTATCCATGAGATCGATCACATGCTGGAATTCAATCTTCTGATCCGCATTGACGATAAGCACCAGCTTCTTGCCCGGCTCCTTCGCTTCGATCTGCCTGAGACCTGCAACCAGGGCATCAGGCTGTATTGCACGTCCTTCCAATTGCATTTCACCCGAAGCCGCCAGAGTGATGCGCGCCAGATTTTGCGTCTGCAGGTCCCTGGCCGATGAAGACGACGGCAGCGCCGTCTTGATGCCCAATGCCGGGATGACGTTAAGGCTGAGCAATACGAAAAAGACCAGCAAGAACATCATCACATCGATCATGGGAATGATTTCGATGCGCGCCTTTCTGCTTTCCGACTCTTCCCATTTACGCATGACGAATGCTCTTTCGTTATCAAGGCCAAAAGAAAATTCCCCTGCCGCGTCACAAAAAAAAACCGCCGGGGACAAGTGCGAACGACGGCGCGATAACCGGCCGACAAGGCCGGCGTACGCAGTAGCCGCCGCTAGAACTGTGCAGCGATTATGAATTGGTGCGTACCAGTTGTCAACGACAGGTACGTACCAATTTTTGTCTTTTTTATCGGATATTTCATACGCCTGTAACAAGCTCGTGTTACCGGCGATGTGCAAACGAGGTCGTCTCCGCATCAACCGGCGCCGCCGCCGAGGGGCGGCATGCCGTGCGGAAGGCGACGGGACGAGCGGGGAAGCTGGCCAAACCGTCCAGCATGTCATCTTTCGCACTGGCGGAGGCATGCGGCAACTGATTGATGACTTCATTGACGCATATGTTGAAGACGCAGGGATAACAGAGAGTCGTTCCGAACCATCCAAACGCCTCTCGCCTGCATTTCCGCGGAAAATCCGTTACCCCGCCGTACTCAAAATGCGTCAATCCCATCCTTTTCCCCTTCAAAGCAAGATGAGGTGAAGCCATTTGATTCAAATCAAGTCCGCTGCGAGGCAATTGTCTATAGTCCGGCAATGCATCCGAAAAATGACCGCCCCGCCATTTCCCCCCTGCGTGCGCTATTGCCCGAAGAGCATGCGTTGTGGCGCCTCGGGTTTCGACCGTTCTACCTGTTTGGCGCGACATTCGCCGCCGTCAGCATTCCGCTGTGGATCGCGCAGTATCTTGGATGGGCGCCCGGGCTGGAGAATGTCAATCTCTTGTGGCATATGCATGAGATGGTATTCGGATTTGCCGTTGCCATCGTGATCGGTTTCTTATATACGGCGGCACGCAACTGGACCGGCTTGTGGACGCCAAGGAGCGGCCATCTTGCGGCGCTGCTGCTGTTATGGCTGGCGGGGCGCGGCGCGATGCTGTTTGCACCGCCGCTGTGGGCCGCAGTCATCGATCTGGCGTTCCTGCCGTTTGCCGCGTGGCCGATCTATCGGATTTTACGAAGTTCGGGAAATAAGCGGAATTATTTCCTGGTCGGCTTGCTGGGTCTGCTGACGCTGACCAATGTGATGTTCCACGCAGCCGTCAATGGCTGGCCCCTATTCTCTCCAGTCACGGCCGTCTATGCGGCAATCCTGATTATCGTGATTATCGAGTCCGTCATCGCCGCACGCGTCATTCCCATGTTTACAAAGAACGGAGCCCCCGGTGTCACTCCTGTCGTACGTCCACGTCTCGACAAGATCTGCCTCGCGCTGATCGTCGCCGCCAGCATTTCATACCTATCGGGTTTGCCGGCAGTATTGGTTTCGTCGCTGGCGCTGGCTGCATCGGCCGCGCAACTGTGGCGACTTTACGGATGGCAGTCGCACCGCACCGCAGCATATCCATTGCTGTGGATTCTCCACGTGTCATATGCCTGGATTCCGCTGGGCTTTATCCTGATCGCGTTGTCCGCATTCCAGCTCGTTCCCGCCAGTGCGGCCTTCCATGCGCTGACGGTCGGCTCCATGGCTGGATTGATTATCGGCATGATGACGCGTACTTCATTGGGGCACACCGGGCGAATGCTGACGTCCGGCTGGTCCGAGCTGGTCATGTATCTATCGATACAAGCCGGCGCCGTTCTCCGTGTCGCTGCTGCTCTGGGACCGCCAATCGGCATGCGGGACGACGTAAGAGCCGGCATGCTCGCCTCTGCCGCCCTATGCTGGTCTGTCGCTTTCTTATTGTTTATTGCCGTCTACGGCAGGTACCTGCTTCGGCCTCGCCTGGATGGCCGGGAAGGTTGAGTTCTACTGCGTGTCGCAGGCAACGGCGGCATGCACTCAGCGTTGCGGCGCCAGAAGTGCAATGGTCACCAGCAGGGAAGAATCCATAATCGCGGTCAAATCATGCCCGACGCCGCCCGCCAGATAAAGAAGATCGCCGGCACGGACTTTCTTCTTGTGCGCTCCATCGACTTCGAGATCCACTTCCCCTTCAATGCATTGCACCGTGATCGGACCTGCCACCGCGTGCGTCGGCATACGCTTGCCGGCGGCAAGAACGATGCGGATCACTTCAAGATGCTGGTCCTTGAATATTGCTTTGATCGGCGTGCCGTGAAGCGCGTCGCCAAGCGGCAGCACACTTGCGATCTCGCCGGATGAAAGATGCGGCATTGCCATTTGTGTCTCCTTCATTGATGGATTGGGTCAACAGATACGTCGAACCGGTATGGCTCGGCTCACTTCTTCAGAATATACCCCTGAAATGAAATTGCTCGCATCTTTGAGATAGATCAAGAGAACCTCAGGAACTTACGGAGAGTCGGTTTTTAAAGCGCGTAGAGTCGGGACCTCAAATGACAGGAGCCAGCCCCGATGAGCCACTTTGTAGATCGCCTGAAATATTTTTCGACAAAGCGCCCCACGTTCGCAGCCGGTCATGGGGCCACCACCCAAGAAGACCGCGGATGGGAAGATGCCTACCGGAAAAGATGGCAGCATGACAAAATTGTCCGCTCCACCCACGGGGTCAACTGCACCGGCTCCTGTTCCTGGAAAATCTATGTCAAGAGCGGCATCGTCACCTGGGAAACCCAGCAAACCGATTATCCGCGCACCCGTCCCGACATGCCCAATCACGAACCCCGCGGCTGTTCGCGCGGTGCATCATATTCGTGGTACCTGTACAGCGCCAACCGCCTCAAGTATCCATTAATTCGCAGCGCCCTGCTCAAGCAGTGGCGCGAGCAGCGTCTGACGCTCCCCCCTGTCGAAGCATGGAGCGCGATCGTCGACGACCCGCAGGCCCGTGCATCCTATACAAAGCGCCGCGGCCTGGGCGGCTTTATCCGTTCGAACTGGGATGAAGTCAACGAAATCATCGCCGCCGCGAACATCCACACCATCAAGCGGCACGGCCCGGACCGCGTGGCCGGCTTCTCGCCGATACCCGCGATGTCGATGGTTTCCTATGCCGCAGGCAGCCGTTACCTGTCGCTGATCGGCGGCGTCAATCTCAGTTTTTATGATTGGTACTGCGATTTGCCGCCCGCCTCGCCGCAAACCTGGGGCGAGCAAACCGACGTTCCCGAATCGGCCGATTGGTACAACTCCACCTTCATCATGATGTGGGGATCCAACGTGCCGCAAACGCGTACTCCCGATGCGCACTTCATGACCGAGGTGCGATATCGCGGCGCCAAGGTCGTTTCGATTTTTCCGGATTATGCCGAGGGCGCCAAATTCGGCGATATCTGGCTTCACCCCAAACAGGGAACCGATGCGGCGCTCGGTCTGGCCATGGGCCATGTCGTGCTCAAGGAATTTCACGTCGCCGGCAAAAGCGCTTACTTCGCCGACTATTGCCGGCGTTATACCGACATGCCGCTGCTTGTCCGCATCGTCAAACAGGACGGCCGTTACGTGCCGGAGCGCCTGCTCCGCTCGGACGAGTTCGACGATGCGCTCGGCCAGGGCAACAATGCCGCCTGGAAAACGGTCGCGCTCGACGAATTGAGCGGAAAACTGGTGACGCCGGTCGGATCGATCGGCTTTCGCTGGGGGCAAAAGGAAGGTATCGATGCCGGCAAGTGGAATCTGAAAGAAGAAGATATCCAGGGCAGGCCGATCCGGCCGGTCATGTCCTTTGTGGCGAACCACGATGAGGTGGTCGACGTCGCCTTCCCCTATTTCGGCAATGTCGAACATACCCATTTCACCCACACCGGTCATGCCGGCGTGTTGCCGCGCCGGATCGGCGTGCGCAGCATCGCGACTCGCAACGGCGATGTGCTGGTCGCGACGGTGTATGACCTGTTCATCGCCAACTACGGCGTGGATCAGGGACTCGGCGGCGACAATGTCGCGGCCAGTTTCGATGACGACGTGCCCTACACCCCCGCCTGGCAGGAAAAAATCACCGGCGTCAAGCGGCAGGATGTCATCGCCGTCGCCCGCGAGTTCGCCGACAACGCCCACAAGACCGAGGGCAAATCGATGGTGATCCTGGGAGCCGGCCTGAACCATTGGTTCAACATGGACATGAGCTATCGTTCCATCATCAATCTGCTTGTCATGTGCGGTTGCGTCGGCAAATCGGGCGGCGGTTGGGCGCATTATGTCGGCCAGGAAAAGCTGCGGCCGCAAACCGGCTGGCTGCCGCTTGCGTTCGCCACCGATTGGCACCGCCCGCCGCGCTTCATGAACGGAACCTCGTTCTTCTATGCGCATGCCGACCAATGGCGCTATGAGACTGTGAAAATCACCGAGCTGTTGTCGCCGCTGACGGATGGCAAGGGATTCGCCAACAGCCCGATAGACTATAACGTCCAGGCGGAGCGCATGGGGTGGCTGCCCTCTGCTCCGCAATTCAAGACCAATCCGCTTGAGATCGGCCGCGCGGCAGCCGGTGCGGATGTCGCCGCGCATGTTGCAACGGGACTCAAGGACGGCTCGCTTGAAATGTCTTGCGTCGACCCCGATGCGCCGGAGAACTTTCCGCGAAACCTGTTTATCTGGCGCTCGAACCTGCTCGGATCGTCAGGCAAAGGGCACGAGTATTTCCTGAAACATTTGCTCGGCACCGAACATGGCGTGCAGGGAAAAGACCTCGGCGCAACCGCAGGAGAGTTGCCCAGGGAAGTGAAATGGCACGATGAGGCTCCGCAAGGCAAGCTCGACCTGGTCGTCACGCTGGACTTCAGGATGTCGACCACTTGCCTGTATTCCGACATCGTCCTGCCGACGGCAACCTGGTACGAGAAGGACGATATGAATACGTCCGACATGCACCCGTTCATCCATCCGCTCTCGGCGGCGGTCGATCCGGCATGGCAGTCCAAGAGCGACTGGGAAATCTACAAGGGCATCGCCAAAAAGTTTTCCGAACTGACCGCAGGTCATCTGGGCGTGGAACACGATGTCGTGCTGACGCCGCTGCAGCATGACAGTCCCGGAGAAATCGCCCAGACCGACGGCATTGCCGACTGGGGCCGCCATGAATGCGATCCGATCCCGGGCAAGACGATGGGCAACGTCACCGTCGTCGAGCGGGATTATCCGAATACTTATCGCAAATTCACATCGGTCGGGCCGCTGCTCGACTCGCTGGGCAATGGCGGCAAAGGCATCGCCTGGAAAACCGGTGACGAGATCGAACAGCTTCGGGCCTTGAATTATCCGGTCGCGGACGAAGGCGTCTCGCACGGACGGCCGCAAATCCTGTCGGCAATTGATGCGACCGAGGTGATTCTGTCGCTCGCGCCGGAAACCAACGGCGCCGTCGCGGTCAAGGCCTGGCAAGCATTGTCCGCGCTTACCGGCATCGATCACACCCATCTCGCACGTGCGCGGGAGGACGAGAAAATCCGCTTTCGGGATATCCAGGCCCAGCCGCGCAAGATCATCTCCTCCCCGACCTGGAGCGGGATCGAATCGGAACATGTCTCCTATAGCGCGGGCTATACCAATGTGCACGAGCTGATTCCATGGCGCACGCTGTCCGGACGTCAACAGCTTTATCAGGATCACGCATGGATGCGCGATTTCGGCGAGTCGCTATGCGTCTACAAACCGCCGATCGACACGCGCAGCACCGTGGGCATGACGGGCAGCCGCTCGAACAGCCAGCCCGAGATATCGCTGAACTTCCTGACGCCCCATCAAAAATGGGGGATCCATAGCACCTATACCGATAATCTGCTGATGCTGACATTGTCGCGCGGCGGGCCGATTGTCTGGCTGTCCGAAATCGATGCCAGAAAGATCGGCGTGGTCGACAACGACTGGATCGAAGCCTTCAACCTGAACGGCGCCCTGACCGCACGCGCGGTTGTCAGCCAGCGCATTCCGGCGGGCGCGGTATTCATGTATCACGCGCAGGAAAAGATCATCAACACCCCTGGCTCCGAAATCACCGGCGTGCGCGGCATCCACAATTCGGTGACGCGCATCATACCGAAACCGACGCACATGATCGGCGGTTATGCGCAACTTTCCTACGGCTTCAATTACTACGGTACGGTCGGCTCGAATCGCGACGAATTTGTGATTGTGCGCAAGATGAGTACGGTCGACTGGAAGGATGAGTCGACGCCGGCCGCGGCCTCCTCCGGGTCCGGCACCCTCCGCCAGCAAACCTTCGCCGGGAACGTTCCCGCGTTTTCTGCGATGGATGACCAATTGGAAGGAAAACGATGAAAATCCGCGCACAGATCGGCATGGTGATGAATCTCGACAAGTGCATCGGCTGCCATACCTGCTCCGTCACCTGCAAGAATGTCTGGACCTCCCGCGAGGGGATGGAATATGCATGGTTCAACAACGTCGAAACCAAGCCCGGCATCGGTTATCCCAAGGATTGGGAAAATCAGGATCGCTGGAACGGCGGATGGAAGCGCCGCGCGAACGGCAAGATCGAGCTTCGCGCCGGCAGCAAATGGCGCGTGCTGTCACAGATATTCGGCAATCCGAACCTGCCGGAGATCGACGACTACTACGAACCGTTCACCTTCGACTACGCCAACTTGCACAATGCGCCGGACGTCAAGACCACGCCGGTCGCCCGTCCCCGTTCCCTGATCACCGGCGAGAGAATGGAGAAAATCGAATGGGGGCCGAACTGGGAAGAACTCCTCGGCGGCGAATTCGAAAAGCGCAAGCTGGACTACAACTTCGACCAGGTGCAGACCGACATCTACGGTGAATTTGAAAACACCTTCATGATGTATCTGCCGCGGCTGTGCGAACATTGCCTCAATCCCGCTTGCGTTGCTTCCTGTCCTTCCGGCGCGATTTACAAGCGCGAGGAAGACGGCATCGTCCTGATCGATCAGGACAAGTGCCGAGGCTGGCGCATGTGCGTATCGGGATGCCCTTACAAGAAAATCTATTACAACTGGAAAAGCGGAAAATCCGAGAAATGCATTTTCTGCTATCCGCGCATTGAAGCAGGCCAACCGACCGTATGTTCGGAAACCTGCGTCGGGCGGATCCGTTATCTCGGCGTCTTGCTGTATGACGCGGACCAGATCGAGGCCGCCGCATCGGTAGCCGACCCGAAAGATCTGTACGAAGCCCAGCTTGCCATCTTTCTCGACCCCAACGATCCGGCCGTGCGCGCACAGGCCGCGCGCGACGGCGTGCCGGATAACTGGCTCGAAGCGGCGCGCCGTTCCCCGGTATACAAAATGGCGGTCGAATGGAAAATCGCTTTTCCGCTGCATCCCGAATACCGGACCTTGCCGATGGTCTGGTACGTGCCGCCGCTGTCTCCGATCAATTCGGCCGCCAACGACGGCCGGCTTGAGATGAAGGGATTGCTGCCGGACGTCGATTCCCTGCGTATTCCGCTGCGCTACCTCGCCAATCTGCTCACGGCCGGCGACGAAGTCCCCGTGCGCCTGGCGCTCAAACGGATGCTGGCAATGCGCGCCTTCATGCGCGAGCGCCATGTCGAACGCAAAGAAAGCCCGGAAGTGCTGGCCGAGGTCGGCCTCAGCGTCGCACAAGTCGACGAAATGTATCGCTATCTGGCAATCGCCAACTATGAGGATCGTTTCGTGATTCCGACCGCGCATCGCGAATATGCGGAGGACGCTTTCGACCTGCGCGCATCATGCGGTTTCTCGTTCGGCAACGGATGCTCGGACGGCGCCTCCGAAACCAGCCTGTTCGGCGGCAGCAAAGGCGCCTTCAAGGAGCTCAAAATGATTCCCATACATGTGGTGGACAAATAACATGGAAGACAACCGACCGATTTTCAGCATGCTGAGCGCGCTGCTCGACTATCCCGATCAATCGCTGCTGGACGGGCTGGCCGAAATCCGCATCGCGCTGGCCCGGCATCGCGCGTTTCCGCCGGCCACGCGTTCGGCCCTGAACGACTTGGTCGATCGACTGTCGACCGCATCGCTCATGGATCTGCAAGAGGAGTACGTCGAAACCTTCGATCGCGGTCGGACTACCTCTCTCTATCTGTTCGAACATGTCCACGGCGAGTCGCGTGAACGCGGGCAGGCCATGGTGGACTTGCTTGCCATGTACGAAGCGAAGGAATTGTTTCTCACCGACGGCGAGTTGCCGGATTATCTGCCGGTCTTTCTGGAATTCCTGGCGCAGGAAACACCCGCGAAAGCATCCGGATTGCTGGGTGAAGTCGCCAACATCGTGCGGGCGATCGCAACGCAGCTTGCCGCACGCAATACGCCCTACTTCGCCGCCGTCGCCGCCCTGCTCCCGCTGGCGGGCGAAGCGCCGCTGGCCATCCCGGCGCCAGTCGCCGCGTCGGTTGCCAATATACCGCCAAGCCGTGAAGTCGATGGCCAGGCGCTGGACCAGGAGTGGCAAGACGAACCGGTGAGTTTCCTTGGCGCGCAAGCCCCCCTTCTGGAGACGCCCCAGCCTATCCGGTTTTACGACAAGAGGCCATCATGAACCAGCAATTCATTCATACGTTTTTGTTTGGCATCTATCCCTACATCTGCCTTGCGATCTGGCTGATCGGCAGTCTGATCCGTTTCGATCGCGAACAATACACCTGGAAGAGCGATTCGTCGCAACTGCTGAGACGCCGTCAGTTGCGCCTGGGCAGCAATCTGTTCCATGTCGGCGTATTGATCGTGATTGCCGGCCATTTCGCCGGATTTCTCGCGCCGCACTGGATGGTGTCGCCGTTCCTCAACGCATCCCAACATCAATTCGTGGCGATGGCCGGAGGCGGCAGCGCCGGCATCGTCGCCATTATCGGCTTATCGATCCTGCTCTATCGCCGGCTGTCGGATCCGCGCATTCGCATCAACAGCACGCGCGCCGATATATTGGTTCTGGCGATACTGTGGCTGCAACTTGCTCTCGGATTGGCCACGGTGCCGCTGTCGATCGGGCATATGGACGGCGTGATGTTCGAGATATTAAGCGACTATGTGAAAGGCATCGTCACGTTTGAACCCGGCGTCGCCGCCCTGATTGCCCAGGTGCCGCTGGTCTATAAAGTCCATATCGCCGTCGGCTTCACCATCTTCCTGGTCTCGCCATTCACCCGCCTGGTCCATATCTGGAGCGGAGTGGCGACGGTCAGCTACCTGTTCAGGCCTCACCAGATCGTGCGCAAGCGCTGAAGCGAGACAATCCCATGCATCCAGATATGAGCAGCGCTCCCGCGCCATCCGATTCAATCCCGCTCAGTGTCAACGGCGTCGAAATCGACGCCGATGCGATCCTGGCCGAATCCGCATCCCATCCGAACGAGGCCGATGTCGACCATGCGGCACGTCTGGCGCTGGTGGTGCGCGAGCTGCTGACGCAAAAGGCCGTGGAAACAAGTCTGTTGGCCGCAGGCGCGGAACTGGACGACGACACCATCGATCGCCTGCTGGAATTGGAATGCGCCACCCCGGCGCCGTCCGATGAGGAGTGCCGACGCTACTATGCAGCGAATATGCAGAAATTCAACAGTCCCGAACTGGTTTTTGCGCGCCACATCCTGTTTGCGCTGACGGAAAAAGCCGCCATGACCAAAGTCCGCGCCCGTGCGGAAGAAACCCATCGCGAGCTGATCCGGCATCCCGACCGCTTCGAGGCGCTGGCCCAGACTTTGTCGAACTGCCCCTCCGGCCAGGTCGGCGGCAATCTGGGGCAATTGACCCGCGGTGAAAGCGTCCCGGAATTCGAGACAGCCATCTTCGGGAATACCCGCATCGGTCTCTTGCCGGGGCTCGTCAACTCACGTTACGGCTTCCATATCGTATCGATAGAACGCCGGATCCCAGGCGCCGCGCTTCCCTACGAAACAGTGCGATCCGCCATCGAACGTTATCTATCGGAGCACGTGCGGCACAAATCGATCCAGCAATACCTGACGCTGCTGGCATCCGGCGCGGAACTGACCGGCATTACGCTGGATGTACGCCCCGGGTTCCTGCTGCAGTAGCGATGATGAGCCGTCTGCATCCCCGCCGGAGGCCTCTTTTACCGGCCTGGCGCCAATCTGGAACTCATTTCACAAATAGGCGTGAGATGCGTTCTATATTTATAGGATAGAAAAACATGGGTATTTCAAGCTTCGAAGACTTGCTGAACGCCGCACGGCAACAACCTGAACCGCAGCGTCTGCTTTTCGTGTTCACCAAAGCGGAATTACCGGAGGACTGCTCCGCAGAACAGCGCATGAATTTTGAGGCGGGCATCGGCGGCACGTTGACGCCGATGATGTGCCTGGACAAGGCGCCGGAAGAACTCAGCACGTTCAGCGAGTTGATTGAGGAGTCGCGGCAGGTTCTTTTGAATTGGAGTGTTGTCTTCGTTGCTGCCCTCTCCGGCCGGAATGGACGCGCCCCCGGGACCGAAGACGCCGAAGCCCCGTTGAACAGGATGGTGGAATCGATCAAGACCGGTTCGACCGGCATGTTCATTCCGTTCGATACGCACGGACACCCCATTCTGTTGGGCTAGCGGGTTGCGGTGACGCCGCCATCCGTCAGGAGGTCGTTGCCGGCGATGAATGCGCCATCCGCCACGACGGCGCACCGATGAACGCCCCTCATGGATGCCGCCTTTAGCGCTCGCACCGGCATCGAATCGGTCTATTTGATGACGCCCCTGGACCTCATGACATCACAGCCATCGTGTTGAGGCACAGGCAGGGGCACGCCTTTTTCCTTTGCGCGCGCTTCCATGGCCTTGTCTTGCTCCTCCTGAAGCGCCTTGCACTCTTCATAGCTCTTGGCAGCGTACATCCTGGCTTGATGTTGAGTGCGTTCTTGCTCCGTCATCAAGGACCAGCCCCGGATATTGTCCCTGTTCCAGTTGAACCCATCAGGGTTGCCGTCTCTGGCAAAGGCCGGAGCCGCCATCATGGCAACCAGAAGAGCCGTCGTCGCGATGCCAGGGAGTGTCATGATCATTCCTTTCAAGAAGTGAAAAAATGCGCTAGCGGAGAATTGCCACCGCTTGATGCAGGTGGCTACAACATCTCCAACGCCAGTGCGATGCCTTGCCCGCCGCCGATGCAAAGCGTGACCACGCCGCGTTTGAGTCCGTCGCGCTGCATCGAATGCAGCAGACGCGTCGTGAGCACTGCGCCGGTGGCGCCGATCGGATGTCCATGGGCAATGGCGCCGCCTTCGACATTGACCTTGTCTTCGGCAAAGCCCAGTTCGCGCAAACAGGCGAGCGTAATGGCGGCAAATGCTTCGTTGATTTCAATACGATCCACATCCGCCACGCTCCACCCTGCACGTGCGAGCACCTGATGAACCGCCGGCACCGGTCCCAAGCCGAACATGCCGGGCTCGACCGCCCCCACGCCATACGACACCAGGCGCGCCATCGGCTTGAGCCCATTCTGCGCAGCCCATTGCCGTTCGGCGACAATCATCGCGGCCGCACCGGTGTTCAGCCCCGGCGCGCTGCCTGCCGTGATCGTCCCGTCCTTGCGGAATGCCGGCTTGAGCTTGGCCAGCGACTCGGCTGTGGTTTCCGGGCGGTTATGTTCATCTTTGCTGAACACGGTCGGCCCTTTACGGCCAGGCACTTCGACGGCGGCGATTTCAGCGTCGAACTTGCCGGCAGCCTGCGCGGCGGAAAAACGTTGTTGCGAACGCAACGCCCAGCGATCCTGATCGTCGCGCGAGATATTCTTTTGCGTGACCAGATCTTCGGTGTGCCAGCCGGAATGCTGACCGGAAAACGCATCGTTCAATCCGTCGCGCAACATACTGTCGAACATGGTCACATCGCCCATGCGCGCGCCCCAGCGCCCCTGCGGCAACAAGTACGGCGCACGATCCATGTTTTCCATGCCGCCGGCAATCGCGCAGTCGATCATGCCGCTCCAGATTTCCAACGCTGCGCTCACCACGCCCTGCGCCCCCGAACCGCAGACGCGATTGACGGTTAGCGCGGGGACGTCGACCGGCAAGCCTGCACCGATCCCCGCCTGACGCGCCGCGTTCATCTTGACGCCGGCCTGGATCACGTTACCCATGACCAGCGTCTGCACCTTGTCGGCGGGCAAGCCGGAGCGCTTGAGGCTTTCGCGGATGACGGTTGCCCCCAAATCCGGTGCAGCCACGTCTTTCAAACTTCCGCCGAAGGTGCCGATGGCTGTGCGGACGGGATTGCAAATGACTACTTCTTTTTGGCTCATGTCAGTTCTCCTTGAATTGTTTAAGCACCAACCGAATCGGTATGCATGCGGGTGGGATCAATGCTCAAGCGCAACGCCTGCAACAGCTCGCGCAGCATCATCGACGGACCTGCGGCATAGATGTCCCGTTGAAGGAGCAATGATCCGTCGCCACGCGGAGAAGAGCACTGCGCCGCGCGTATGGCTCACCTCGCTGTGACGATGTCGCCGCTCTCGACCGACAACGCAGCGTGCAGATTCGGCGCCTCGACGGCATTTCGCGACAGGCCGCCATGTACATCCACGTGGCGGGATGCAGCGTGAAAGCTCATTCTGGCGGTAGCGCCAGCCATCAACTTTGATCCATGTCAAAGAGGGCGAGATTGGAAAATTGTCGACAAATCCTCTGGATTCCCTGGACAGGCTGATATGCGTTCAGCGAGTTGATCGAGAAGTCCCGATGGACGCGCCCCCGGGACCGAAGATGCCGAAGCGCCGCTGAACAGGATGGTGGAAGCGATCAATGGCGCCTGGCGCGCCGGCTCCCGCTGCCTCGCCGACCTCCTCGGGCTCCTCTGGCGCCTCCCCGCCCCTTATCAGCCTTGTCCGCCTTGTCATCTGCCCTGCCGCCCCTGCCTCCCCGGCCCCTGACCGACTTCACAGCCTTGTCTATCTTATCCGCCTCATCGGCATCAGCATCGACATCGACCTTGTCCACTTTGCCGACCTTGCCTGCCCTGCCTCGCCTGCTACCTCCTCTGCCTCCGCGCCCCTTGCCTGCGCTGTCCTTTCTTTCCCCGTCATCTGCATCCGTATCCGCCCGATCTGCCTTGCCACCCACCCTGCCTAACCTGCCGCCCTTGCTGCCGCCCCGGCCGGCGCCTCTTTGGTAACCTCTGAGCCGCCGTTTGGCGTTCCATGCCTTTTCAATCTCGACCTGGAGCGCTTCAATGACCTCCTCATCGGAGTGCGCCGTCAGATTCTTCACCCAGTAATTTTCCAGGTGCGCCGAAAAAAAGTCGGCTTGCTCTCTCACGGCGTCAGCGAGAAATTCCTCCTCGCCCAAATACTCGGCGAAAGCGTCGATGACTTCCGCAATGACCTCCGAATCCTCCTCGGACAGCTTCTCAGGCTTGGTATATTTGACTGCCACGTTGGGGGATATATCGACATCCTTGTTCTCCTTGTAATCGAAGACCAGGTGCCCGTTCTTCTCCTCATCCTCCATTTCCTTCCGTTCCCCGACACCCGCTATTCCATGCCTCCTGTCTCCGTGGTACCAGTCGGGCGGCACTTTTGCGCCGGGATCGGTGTGTTTGCTGATCGGCGTCTTCTTTTTCGGGGTGGACACGACGTCATAGCCGTCTACCCCTGGCACCGGCTTATTGCCCTCCTCCGTTTTGGCATCTATATGAAATTTCGCATTCTCGACTTCTCCGATCACGGTCACGTCATAGAGCAACCTGTCTTTTGCGGCCCCCTCTTCATCGTCCTCATATTTTTCATGCAATTTTTGCAGGGCGCGCTTTAACGGGTATTCGACCTTGTGCTTGTGATCCATGTTGGCGCGATGCGTGATCGGATACAGATTCTCAGGCACGGCGAAACCGCCGAGGTCATGATTCAAGAGATGTCCCCGGATCATCTTGTCTTTCAATGTACGGCTCAGGCTCTGCATCCATGTCCAGTTGTCGCCGGTCGCCGTTCCCTTGACGGGGTCGAACGGATCCAGTTTGGCTTCCATCTTCTTGCCGACCGCCCAATTCTTTCCGCCAAAATTAATCGAGCCCGCCCTGTGGGTGATGACCGTCTCAAGCTGCGCCACGCCGCTCTTGGCCTGCAAGGCCGGCTTTACCCCCGCCCGATCCTGCGACGCCACATTGCCGGCTGAAGCAGCGCCGCCGCCGATCGTTTCCGAAGCTTGCCGTTGCTGTATCGTGCGCGGGTTGTCGTTCATCATGTCAGCGAGGGACCGATGCGGCTGCGTCCGGATTCCATCCTTGGCAAGATCGGCCAATTGTCGCTGGACGGCGGCGCTCTCCCGGTTATCGACAAAGCCGGTGGACTCGCCGGAGCGGCGGTCTGCCGACACGCCGGAAACGGCACTCTTGGCGACGGTATGATTCTGCAGCGGCGCTTTCATTGCAAATCACGCTCCAAGCGGGCATTCATCCATGAAACCTGACGCCGGTTCGCATCAACGCGCGTGCAACCGATCCAGCAAAGCGCGCGCGCCTTCGTTGTCGGGCATGACCCGCAATACGTTTTCCAGCAACGTTTGCGCCGGACGGTCTTGCCCCAGTTGCTGGAGGCATGCCGCCATGTTGTACCAGACGCCGGGGTTGGCGCCGTAGAGTTGCTCGGTGCGCTCGAAATAACTTAATGCGCCGTCGAAATCATCCAGTTCATAGAGCAAGCAACCGATCTCAAACGCCAGATCGTTTTCTTCTCCCAGCGGGAAATAACTGTCCCAACTGCGATCGACCAGCGCGCGCACCTCTTCGACGTGCCTGTCGTCAAGCGTTGGCGCCAGTTCCTTGAGCCGGGGAATGACGCGGAACAACTGATGGGCGTCATCCTGGCCGAAGCGCAGATAGGCCAGGATGTCGTTGATTTCCATCTTCGCCAGATGGCGACGCATGAAGCTGACCAGCGTGTAAAAATCGTCGGGGCCGAATCCGGCCAGCAGATGCGCATAAGCCCGGCCCGTCGCTTCGTACAGATGCGCATCATCGGCCAGCAGCACGCCGATGATCGCCAGGCTGCGATGGCGATATTGCGGCTGCAGCGCGACGCCGCCGTGGTGCTTTCCCCATTGCAGCAAGGCATGGTAATTCACGCTCAGCGAAAACGATCCGTGGCGCGACAAGGCCGGCGGCGCAGCCTGCACCATCTCTTCCGGCAAGTAGTGTCCCTTGTCCGCCGAGAGCAGGAACAAGCCGCTGCGCGACAAGGCCCGCAAACGTTCCAGTGCCTGCAGGCTGCTTGCCGGAAACAGCAGATGTCCGTGTTCCACCGTTTTGCCATAGTGCGCAAACAGTTGCTGCAACACGGGATCGTCGTAAGGCGCTGCCGTCAGTTGCCTGAAGCTGTATTCAAGACGGAGATGTTCGAGCAATCCGGCGGCGTCTGCCTCGGGCGACACGTCATGCGCCTCGCCATCGGCCATCAATGCCACCAGGCAGTCATGGGCCACGTGATCCTCGAAATAGTAGAGATCCTGCGGTACGCCGTCGAACACGTAGTTGGCCAGCACCACCAGCGGTTGCTGCAACGCGCCGCGCCCCAGCCGTGCCCCGCCGACCTGCAAGAACAGTTCGTCGGACCGGTTCACATCGAACAACGCCGTCTCCAGCAAGCCGTCGGCAAACCACGCCTGGAAGCGCGAATGGGCACGCCAGGCATCCAGGTTGCTCTGCGTGAAATCGGTAAGGACATAGCGGAAAGCAGTCGGCGCAACGCCGGATGCGGAACACAGTTCCACGAGACGGCGCAGGAAATGGAAGGCGAAACGCCCCGACCCGGCGCCCAGTTCGCAGATGGTCAAAGGTTCATCGAGCCCCCCGGCAAACGGCGCCCGCCGTTGCCGCTCCTGCAAAAACACAAAAACGGTCTCGGCGTAGGCCGATGCAATCGTGGGATTGCTGGTGATGTAATGCGGCACTTCCTCGTCGCGCCAGGCGCGCGCGCCGCGCTCGCTGAAGTAGCGGCGCTGCAGTTCCCATAGCATGGAGTCGCGGAACGGCTGCGGCTGTTCTAGGATGTGCATACCCTTGGCTGCGGAGTGCGCGCTCATCGCGTCGTGATTGTCATCGCCGGTTCTCATGGCTGCTCATCGCGTTCTTTCAACAAATACTGATACCAGGCGATCAAGCCGATGATGAACAACACCAGGAAAATCGGAAGCATGTAACCGCGCGCCAGCCATCGCAGGAACGGATCGCAGAACAGCAAGGCCATCGCTAGCAGAATCCATACGGCGGCAACGATCACTCCAGGCGCATGGTGATAGCGCGCCATGGTCTCGCGCCACAGGCACGAGCAGTAATACAGCGCCGCGCAGCCGATCAGCAGCATGAACGCCAGCTTGGTCGCCAGGCGGAACGCGTAGAGGTTTTCGCACACGGTCTTGCAGACCGGAGATGCCTCGGCGCCCGGATTGGTCTGGTAAAAATCGGCGATGCACTGGCTGACATTGCGGCTGACGTCGCACTGTTGCACTCCGGCCGTGCTCGGCAATATTTCATCGATTGGCTTTTCCTTGCCGGCCGCGGCCGGCGGCGGCGCGGTCATGGACATCGGCCAGAAACCGACGCCGCCGAAATTGTCCTTGAAATAGATGATGTCGTCCTGCAGTTGCTGCCAGTTGTCGTTGTCGAAGGTAATCACCGGCACCATCTGGCGCAGCAGCTTGGCGCGCTGTTCGCCATGCAATGCCCCCTCGATGCGCAGGCGCAGTTGTTTCTTGGAATCGGTGGTTTCCTCTTCCAGCAACACCAGCATGCGCGGACGCGCATTCTGGTCGCGTTCCACTTTGTCCAGCAGATTGTTGCTGCGACTGGCTTCCGCCGTGGCGATCAGCCCGTATAAATTGGCGTAATCGTAGATGCCGTCGCCCAGCGCGGTGTGGCGCATCATGACATTGATGGCGTCGCCGGCATGGGCACGGCGCAGTCTGCCGCGCAAAGTATCGACAAACTTGTTGAACACGCCGACCGACACGTCATCGTCCGGATAGCCGTCGAAAAACAAGGTGACGCCCTCGCCGTTGGTCGGCACGAAGCGTTCGCCGAACGGCAGGTGGTTGGAAATGGTCGAGGTCCAGTTATGTAGCTTGATCGACATCAGTTTGACGATGCTAGCCGTCAGGCGTTCGAACACTTGTTCCTTGCGGCCCTTGTCCATCTTGCTCCACGAGCGCCAGTCGTTGCGCTGGATGACCCAGTCGACCGCGGTCTGGTGGCGTTGCGCGATATTGACGAAATCGTTCTGCGTCAGGTCGCCGTTTTCGGCCGCCGCCACGAAATCGCGGCCGTCGTTGGCTTGCCGCAGCACGCCGGTGTCGTCGAAAGTCGGACCGTAATAGGCAATGCGCGACAAGGTGCTGAAATCGACCTTTTGCGTCTTGCCGGCCAGCCAGAACGGATAAAAGCCGTAGACCTCGCCCACCAGCTCGTCAAGCACGCAACCGCAGCCGTTGCCGTCCCACAGCACATGCTTGTTCGGATCGTAAGGCGGCCGCTTGCGCGCGGTGGCGCGGATGGAAGCGCGATATTTGATGTACAGGGCTTCGATCTGCTGCGGCATCGCCAGCGCATCGATCATGCTGCACGACTTCTCCTTCCAGAGCTTGTCGAGCTGGTCGTACAGGCTCTGGTCCTTGATGGCCGCTTCCAGTTGCTTCATCTGTTCGGCGGAGATCTTGCGACGGTCCGAGGCGTTGCCCGGCGTGCCGCTCGGGCAAGCGCCGATGCCATTGCGCAAGCGCGCCATGACCGCTTTATCGAACAGCCACAGTTGCGGATACTCGAGGTCTTGCAAGCCCTTGAGCATGTCCAGGATCACCGGCGGCACCGGTTCGTTCTTGCGGTTGGCGCTCAGTTCGGCCAACGCGCGCGCGGTCAGGATATACGAGGTGCTGGTCTCGGCGGCGTTGATGATCTCCGGCATGTACTGGTCGATCGGCTCGCTGACCTTGGCCGTGGCGTCGAGGATCGCTTCGCTGAAGAATGCCTGGTTGGGATAGGTGCCGGACAGCTTTTCCAGTTCGTTGATGATCGCGTCCGGCACCGTCTTGCCGTCCCTCAACAGTTGCAGCGACGCCAGGGTAAGCCGGTAGCTCTGCTCCAGCGCGGCTTCCCTCGCGGCCGGCAGGTAGGACTCGGCTTGCGGCCCGAGGTCCTTGAGCGCATCGAGCACGGCGGCGTCGAACAGCGGCTGGTTCAGGTACACCACGTCTTGCAGCGCCGACAATTTGGCGATCACCTGCGATTTGGACGCCAGCAGCTTGAGGTCGGCGGCGTTCAGGCTGTAGCTGTAGATGGTCAGCAAGGCCCGGTCCGAATCGGGACCGGGGCGCCGGTTATTGTCGGTCTCGTAGTGATAGAGCCGCAACATCGCGAGGATCTGTTCGTCGGTCCCGGCCAGGCGGATCTGGTAGTAACGCGCCTTGTCTTCGTCGTCGAAACCGTCGATCCAGCGTCCGAGGTCGGCGCTGATCAGGTCGGCTTTCCATTCCGGATGGGCCTTGACCGTCGCGGCGAAATGCAGCAACGCCGACACCGACGCGTTGGTCAGATTGCCGGACGGTTCCATCTTGAATTCGAACCAGAACCGGTTCAGCCATGACAAGGTGATCGGGCCGACGATGTTGTCCGACAGCGGCATCGTGCTCTCGCGGTAGGCCTGCATGTAGGCGGGATCTTCCGAGTAGATCTCCAGCAAGGCCTGCTGGATCTGCTTGCGCAGGGCCGGGGTGAACTGCTTCAGGACATTCTGCGACAGTAATTGCGCAGCCGGGCCGTCCTGCTCGTCGGGCCGGATCACGACCTTGCTGACGATGACCTGCGCCGCCTGCGGCGTCATGAGCTTGTCGCCGGCCCAGGCCGGTTGCGCCTTGTCTTCAGGCGTTGCGGCGGCTTTGGCGGGCGGCTTGGCAATCGCTTTGGCCGGCACGGGCGCAGCAATCGTTTCCGGCACGGGGATTGCCGTCGACGCGGATTTCACTGCCGGCGCGGGCGCAACCGGCGGCGCCGCGATCGACGCTGGCGCAGATGCCGCTGCGGGCGTATCTTCCACCGTCGCTTTGACGGGCGCCTTTGCCGGAACCTTGACCGGCGCGGGGGACGGGACGGCTTCCGGCGCCGGCGTCACAACCGGCGCAGGTTTGACCTCGGCCTCCGGTTGTGGCGCAGGCGCCACTGCCTTGGTCTGCGCAGGCGCCGCTGCCTTTGTCTCCGCGGGCGCATCTTCCGTCGTCTGCGCGGCAATACCGGACCACGCCGGCAGCAGCAGGCAAGCGCTTGCCAGGGCCACCCGCGCAATGGCCGCCAACGCGGCCGATCCTGTCGAAGATGTTGTCATGTCAGATCGTTCGCCCTTCTTTGATGAATTCCTTCTTGATGCCGCGCAGCAGGTCGTCCTTGCCGATCGTCGGCCGCCCTTGCCGTTCGGCGCGCATGGCGGCGTAACGCACCACGTTGATCAGGGCGCCGCCCGACAGGCTGTTGTCTTCGGCCAGATCTTCCAGGTTGACGTCGTCGGCCAGGTGGCGCCGCTGCGGGAACAGGTTTTGCCACAGGCGCAGGCGTTGCAGTCCGTCCGGAATCGGGAAGTAGATCGCGGTCTGGAAGCGCCGCGCGAATGCCTCGTCGATATTGCTCTTGAGATTGCTGGCCAGGATCACCACGCCGGGAAAATCTTCGATCCGTTGCAACAGGTAGGCGATTTCCTGGTTGGCATGGCGGTCGTTGGAACTATTGCCTTCGGTGCGCTTGCCGAACAAGGCGTCGGCTTCGTCGAAAAACAGGATCCAGTTCTTGTTCTGCGCCTGGTCGAATACGTTGGCCATGTTCTTTTCGGTCTCGCCGATGTACTTGGAAACGATCTTGGACAGATCGATGCGATACACGTCCACATCGGCAGCCTTGCCCAGCAAGGTCGCGGTCAGGGTCTTGCCGGTTCCCGGCGGTCCGTAGAACAGTGTGCGATACCCCGGCTTGACGCTTTTGTCGAGGTGCCAGCGCTGCATCACCTCCGCGCCGCCCTTGAGCCAGATCCTGATGTTGTCGATTTCTTCCAGCACCTCGGGCGCCAGCACCAGGTCCGACCAGTCCAGTTGCGTGGTGATGCGCTTGGCCGGGAAGCCGACGCTGTAATCCGGCTTGTGCTGCTGGCCGGAGGTGCAGCGGTCGAGGAAATCGTTTTCCACATTCAGGGCTGCGCTCAACGCCGGCTCGCCATCGGCTTTCTGTTCCAGCCGCAGGATCGTGTGGCGGAGAAAGAAATGCTCGGCGTCGAACAGCCGCAATACCTCGAAACGGCGCGCCAGATCGTCGCCGGCCAGGATGAACGCCGCGGTCTCGCAGGTCGGCATCAGGCCGGCGTGGTTCTTGCCCTTCCAGCCGCCGAATTCGGTATAGCTGCGTTCGATGTTCTTGTTGGCGGTAAACAGCAAGTCGAGCGCTTGCGGCCGCACATGCGGCAGCAGCGTCAGGATCAGCACCAGGCGTTCGTCGAAACCCATGTCGTACTCGCGGATCGCGGTGGCGAACGGCGAAGGATCATTGCCGACATCGGGCGGCGTGTGCTTGTGAATGTCATGCGGTCCGCCCTCGTGCATGAAATAGCCGTGGAAGCGCGTGGTCAGCACTTCGCCGAACCAGGCGATTTCGCGCTCCAGGCTTGCCGCGTTGGCTTTCAGGGCATCCATGTCGTTCCCTTTTCCGGTTTCCGTTGCTGCGCTCACGTCCATTCAACCCACAATATTTTTTCCATCCAGGGAAGCCGGATGGTGGCAATGCTCCACGGCAGTTTTTCCAGCAACATGTCGAAGGTCCGCCTGGGAATGTGTAAATGCCAGTCGTCGTCCTTGCGCGACAAATACCCTTCGCGTTGCAGGAAGGTCTCGCGCAGGCCGCGGATCGAGGTATTGCCGACCGCCTTCCAATGCGAAATCATGACCGTCAGCAGTTGCTCGACCAGTTCGCGTTCCTTGTCCGTGACGTCGATCTCGGGCACGATCGGCGCTTGCAAGGGAATGCCGCACAGCAGCTTGTTGAGCGTCAACTGGTACTCCGGCACGGCGGTCTGTTCATCCACGGCGAACTGCAACAACCAGGCCGCACGCTGGGCGGACGCCTCGTCGACGAACCTGCCCTCGCGCGTCAATTCCAGCACCTCCCAGGCGCGCGACAGAAACGGCCAGGTCAACACCATGCCGGCGTTGGCGACATGGATGCCGCCGGGCGCCTGCAACGCCACGTCGTCATCGGCCTGGGCGACGGCGCGGTCGTTGGCATCAACGTTGTTTGCCGCCTTGGCGAGTACGGCATTGCCGCCGGCATCACCCGGCGGCGCGGCGCCGGGCGCATCGGCTTGGGAGACTGCGCGCAGGGCGACACGCGGCGGCGCGACGGCAATCCCCATCTGACTGCGCAGGCGCGCCGTCAGGCCCGTCGGCGCCGACAGCCCGCCTTCGCGCACCAGGAAGTGCACCAGTTCGCCGGTGAAGCGCGCCGGGTCGAAAATCCGGTCCGGCGCAAACAGATACGGCAACAGGAAGTGCCACTCGAAACGCGCCAGCTCCGTGGCGGGCAGTTGCCGGTTCGGTTCCGCAAACATGTCGGCGACATCGCTCGCGTAACGGCGCATGCGCTGCACCTGCAACGGGGAATGCGGCGCCAGCGCAGCCAGTTGCGGCCAGGACGACATCGGCAACAACGCCAGCAGGCGCGCCACCGCCTCCGGACTGCGCGACAACTGTCTCAGTATCGTCGCCATTTCCGGAGCGGCGGCATGGATCGCTGCGCGCAGCCACTCCGCCAGCCCGTCCGGCGGCGCGGCACCGGCGCCAAAACCCTGTGTCAGCAGGAAATCGATATGACGCTGATTTCCCGCCCCCTGCCGATTCGGAGCGTCGGACGTACCGGGAACGCCTGCGCTTCCTGCGGTTTCACTTTCCTCACGGACATCGGTCCCGATCACGGCAGCGCCGTTGCCCGCCGACACGGGCGCCATGACCGCTTCGCGTGTCGATGACGCCTCGGCGCCGACATTGGCATTGGTATTCACTGCGGCACTCGCCTCGGCGATTTCTTCCAGATCCAGCGTCTGTCCTTGCAACAGCGCCTGCAGCACCGTCCTGAAATAATGTTCCCGGCTTGATGCAGGCGCCGGCGGCGCTTGCGCGGCAATGGCCTGCAGGAAGGTCATGCGCTGCTGCTGCGGGACGTCGTCCGTGCCGTGCGCAGCGATGTATGCGCCGACCAGGCGTTCCAGGTCGGCGGCCGACCGCGGCGCATCGATCCGTGCCGGATCGTCTTTGATACGCGCGAAGCGTTGCCGCACATCGGCCCGCACTGCATCCGGCAGGCTGGCGGGCAATGTCGCCTCCGTCGATATGGATGTCGGCGTCGTCGATGCGGCGACGGACGCGGCAGCAGATATTGCCGCATTGTCGCCATGCGCTGTCAGGCGATGGTGATGACGCAGGATCGCGCGAACGTCGTCATTCCCATCGTCCTCGCCATCCTGGTCATACTCGATACCGGCCTGGTCGGCCGCGCTCGCCGGGACAACTGCGACCGGCGCTTGCGCCCGGTCTTGCTGCGCTTGTCCCGTGCGTACCGACACATCCCCCCAACGCCTCAGGAAACGGCGTTGCCAGGGCAATCCGGCCAGGTCGGCATCCTCTGCCAGAGACGTCGCCAGCACATGCACCGATCCGACGGTGGAATCCGGCGTTTGCTCTGACGGCAATGCGTTGCCGCCATCCATGTCATTCATGCCGTCAAGGCTGTCCCCGTCGTACGGTGCGCCATGCAAAAAGTGCCGCAAAGCCGCTTGCCAGAGTCGCCGCTTCCACACGGCAAACATCTCCGGCGTCGGAGGTGTCTGGTCGTCGTCCTCCGCTGCCGTCATGCCGTCGTCCGGCGGCAATGCCGTCTGCCCTTGTGCCGGCGTGACGGCAACTGGCATGGTCCATGCCGCCTGATCGCGCAATTGCAGCCATGCCGGCGTCGCCGCCGGGGCCAGCAAGACTGCCATGTCGTACAACATGCTCTCCGGGAAGGATGCTGCAATCCGTTCCAGGATGTCGTCGCGGATGCCATAGTGGCGCAATGCTTCGCCCAGCAAGGGCGCGTGCTTGTGCAGCAGGATGTCCCAGTCGTTGTAGAGCAGCGCCGGATCGCCTTTCATCAATGCCTTGGCCAGACGTCCGACCAGATGCGCCTTGTCGCGCTCGTCGAAGAGGTCGGTGTTGCCTGCCGGGATCGGCGTCGCTGTCGCATCGGTTGATCCGGTTGAATCGGTTGAATCGGTTGACGCTGTTGACGCTGTTGAATCGGCGGGATGGATGGGCAATAGCGCCCTATCCTGCGTGTCCTGCATCAGCGCTTCATGCATCGGGGCTGCCGCCTCGCCGACGGCAAACTCATCAAGGTCGACGATACGGTTCCGCGCCAGTGCATCCAGCACCCGGACATAGTAAATGCGACGGTCCCGTGCAACCGCCGCATGAGAGACGATTGCCTGATGGAACGACGGTTCGCGCACGGCTTCGCGCACCAGTTGCTCCAGTTGCTCAACGCTGAATGCCTGCTTCCGGAATGGCTGCGCGCCGTCGCGGATTGCCTCGAACAATGATGCCAATGATGCCAGCGAGTCGCCGCCCGTTGGGGGCGGCGCCTGCAACGCCGCGCTTTCCGCTTCCGGTCCCAACTCTTGCGATAGTTCTTGCTTCGCCGTCTCATCCGCCGCAACGGCATGCGCGAGCGCCGTCACATGAGCGGACAAGTCCTCATCGGCGGCAACGGCGCCGGCGCCTTCCAACGCTGCGGCAAGATAGTCCGTCATGTCGAAGGTTGCGGAAGCGACGGCACCGGTCGCCCCTTCTTGCGCCTTCGCCGCTTGCAAAAGATAGGCGACGGCGCCGCGCCACCAGTTGCGCCGCCAGTGAATCCACTGTGCCGCGCTGTCGGCGCCCAGGCGCGTGCGCAGTTGAACATCGTTCCATACCAGCGCGCTCAATGCCGCAGCTTCGGGCGCCAGCAATGCCTGCATGTCGAGCAGCAGCGACAGCGGAAAAGTCGACGCGATCTTTTCGCGAATTTCGCCATAACCGACGTAATGCAGGATCGCCGAACGCAGCAGATCCGGCTGCCCCTCCCTGAACGCATGCCAGTCGTCGTAGATGTCGCCGGCATTGCCGCCCATCAGCGCCGAGGTGACGCGATTGCGGATCGGCACGATCGTCGACGGCGGTTCATGCAACTTGCCCGTTGCTTCGGAAGTGTTTTCCCGATCGGATGGCGGCACGGCTGCGGGGTCAGTTGCGGGGTCAGTTGCGGGGTCAGTTGCGGGGTCAGTTGCGGGCGCAGTTGCGGGCGCAGTTGCGGGCGCAGTTGCGGGCGCAGTTGCGGGCGCAGTTTCGTGTCTCGGTGCTGATGAAAACTCGTCCGGCATTTTCTCGACAACCGACAGCGCCGCCAGCAATCCGCCGGAATCTCCCGGCACCGCTCCGGACGCACGCAATTGCGCCAGCACGCGTGCGCGCGGCGGCACTTCGGCAGTCGTCGTCGAGATTGTCGTCGCCGCCGTCGACAGGTCGGCCAGCACCGCAACCGCCTGGGCCAGCATCGGCGCCGTCATCGTTGCGGGCAACTGCGACGGTGGCGCAAAGCTGACGCTGAAGACATACTCCCAGGCCGCCGACAATGCCGCCTGCACCGCCGCTGATGAAAACGGCGAGCACTCCAGCAAACGCTGCAAGGCATCGAGCTGCGCCAGCAAGGGCGCGGCATGATCGGGATTGAAGCGACGCAACATCGCCTGCTTCAATGCCGGCGATGATCGCCGCACCAGTCGCGCCAGCAACGCGCGGTCGGTGGCATGCTGCGCCAGTGCGCGCCATTCTTCAGGCAAGTCCTCGGTCGGCCGATTGCCGGCTGTCACGTCCGATACCGGGACGACTTGCGCCGTTGCTTCGTCGATTGCCTCTGTGATCGCTGTTTCAGCAGGCGCGGCAGTGATGGCGGACGCTGCGGCAACGGACGATGCGCTCGCTGCAACGCCAGCAGCAGTTGCAACTGCCGCATCGGCGACCTCGCGTATGGCGCGGATGATGTCATTGTCCGACTCGCCGTCGCCGTGACGGATGGCAAACTCCTGCAGCAATTGCGCTGCCGTCGCCCCGACATCCTGCCGTTGTTGCACAGCCAGCCATGCCAACGCGCGCCCGGCCAGCGCCTGCGGCACGGCGTCCCTGCGTTCCAGGCCGGCGGCAAGCGCTTCTTCCCAGGCGGCATGCACGGCGCCGTTCGATACCGTGCGCGCCAGGACGGCGTCTTGCAGCAACGCCTGCAAGGCCGCCAGGTGCGACAGCATGGCGTCGGCGCGGCCGGGATCCATCCGGCGCAACAACGTCTGCAACTGCGCCGGTGCGAACTGGCGCGCCAGCCGCGCGAGCATCACGGCGCGACGCGGCGACGCCAACAGCGCCGACAGGAAGATCTCGGCGCCCTGCTCCAGTATCCCCGACAGCAAGGCTTCGTGCGACGCCGTTGCTGTCGTATCCACTTGCCACGGCAGGGTGCCGTCGGCCAGGAACGCCAGCAATATCTCGCTGTCGGCGCGGCGCCGCGCAATACGGCGGGCCGGCGCATCCTTGCCCGCCTGCGGCGGCGGCAGCCGGTCGATTTCCGCCGCCTTGCCTCCTTCGTGCAGCGCCGCTTCCAATGCAGTACGCAGCCCGGCGACCAGCGCCGCCGGCAATTCCGCCTCGGTGACATTGCCGATGTCGACCACCAGTTCGTCGATCCGCCAGACCGTATCGTCATCGCCGAACTGGTCGAATACGCGATCCATCAGCGGCAGCAATTTATCCACCACCAGGTTGCGCAAGGCATCGGCGCGTGCGATCGCCATCGTCGGAGATTCGAATCCGAGATCGAACGACAGTTCGTCGATGCGATGTGCGGTCGTCATCTCGTCACACCCAGTAAGTGCGGTTGGCCGCGCCGCGCTGGCGTTGCAGGAATCGCACCACGCTGGCGGCAGCCTCGTTGAGGCGCTCGGCATCGGCAGCCTCGGCGTGATGGCGCAATTTGTCCAGCCACAGGCGCTGGCGCTGCTCGAAGTCGCGCATGGAGACGAAATCGAGCCAGTGGAATTCCGGATACAGATGTGCCGGCAGGTTGCGGCAGACGGTCTCTTGCGCCAGGTTCCTGAAATCGGGATCGCTGAAACGCGCCGACCAGCCGGGAAACACCACGCTGATGCGGTTGGAATAGAATTCGCCGTTGCTCGACCCGGCCGCAGCGGCGTCCTCCTCCACCTCGCGCGGTCGCAACAGCACATGCTCGACCAGATAAAACCCTTCCGAAGCGATATTCAAGCGGCAGATAAAGCCGCGCAGTTGTTGCACATGGCGGTCGGCTTCGGCCAGCTCGGGATAGTTGCCCAGCCTGACGATGCCCAGACGTGCGTCGTGGGTCTGGAAATGCACGTGGATCGTCTCGCCGTGCTGCTCAAGGATATAGTTTTCCAGGCGCACGCCCTGGGTCAGCAAGGACGCCGGCAGGATGGCGCCGCCCGGCGCATGGCGCACGTGCGTTTCGTCGCCTTCGGCAGCTTCCGCATCTTTTGTGCCGGCCTCCTCTGCTTCCGCCGCCAGCTTGCCGAGATGGCGCGCCGCGCCGGCATAGTCGTCCGCCGACAGTTCGGCGGCGGCGCTCAGGCGCAACCGGTATGTCAGCAGTTCCTGGCTGAGCGCCGGGCCGCCCGGCGGCGCCCGCAAGTCGAGCAGGATCGCAATCTTGGCGTGGATGCCGGCCAGGTTGGCGCTGCCGTCGTCGCGGCGGCTGCCTTTGGTGTAATCGAACGCCGTCGCACGGTCGCGGCTCAGGCTGGCGATATGCCGCAGGAAGGCCAGTTTGTTGTCGACCAGCCAGCGCGCCGAATGGCGGTCTTCGTAATAGTTGAAACGGCGCAGCGACTTTTGCGAAAACTCTTCGCCGTACATCGCCAGCAATACGTCGATGAGCCGGCTGCGACGGTCTTCCGATTTGTCCCGGCGGGCGACGATGTGCGCCAGCATGGAAGCGATCCGCGGCGGCGCATCCACATACAGGCTCTCGATATGCGGCAGCGCCTGGTCGTCCAGCACTTGCGAAAAATAGGTCTGGTGCACGTCGTCGAGCGAAAACACCTGCGGGATCTCCTGCAGGTTTTCCAGGTAATTGGCCATCAACTGCTCGGCCAGGAACAGGTACGCCTTGAGCTGGCTGGCGCTGACCTTGTTCCTCAGCGGCGCCGACAACGGCACCCCGAAACGGTTGATGCCGTAGATCGCCGGAAACTGATGCTGGATCGAATAGTAGTCGCGCAGCGGCCGCTGCACGCCCTCCGGCGCCGGCACGATCTGCTCCAGCGACTGCACGGTATTGCGCACGGTGTCGAACTCGAAGCGCGTCTTGCGCAAGGCCACGCGCGCATCGTCCAGCACCACCTGCGCCTTGTCTTCCTGCAAATGAACGTCGGCGGCGTCGGCGGCGCTTTGCCCTGCCGGCGGCCTGTCGTAATGGCCGACGGCGCCGCTGGCGAAATGCAGGCGCAGGAAAGTGCTTTGCGGCTTGTCCGGGAAGCGCAGCCGCAACACCTTGCCGTCGGCGCTCTCGCCCTGCACCGGCTGGCCGTTTTCGTCGCACAGCGCCAGCCGCTGCACATGGGTGACGCCCTCGACCGCCTGCACCAGCGCAATCAGCCGGGCGATGGGAGTCGCCGCGCCGGGACGGTCGGCGCCGGTGGCGGCGATGCGGCCGTGCACCGTGAACGGGCCGCTGAACATCTGCTCCAGCGTGGCGCCGTCGTCGCGCGCATCGAGATAGCGTTCGACCCGGAAACCCGAGATGATCTGTTGCGAACAACGGAAGAAGATATCGGCAAAGATCGATGCCGGATCGCGCAGACTGTGGATCTGGACATCGCCGCACAGGAACACCGGCTGGGAACCGATGATCGCGACTTCGGCGAGGTCTTCGCCGAGGTTGCGATGCGCATTGCAGACCTCGATCACCTGTTGCGTCACGCGCCACTCGAGCTGCGCCTGTTCGTCCGGCCTGAGTTCATCCTGGATGCTTTCGCGGATCTTCAGCGCGATCCGGTACAGCCCCGCGCAGGCCGCGGCATCGTCGCGGGTGAGCCAGACGTCTTCGATTTCCGGGATGCGGTCGTAGATGATCTTGCGGTAGTCATCCGCCGTCAGTACCTGGCTCGGCAGGATATCGTCGGCCTGGTGCAAGGCATGGCGCGTGAAATCGATCTTGCCGAACGGTCCGGCCAGGTAATCCTCGGGTGCAAACTCGGAACGGTAGGCCAGATCGGTGATCCCGTAGCAGAGTTGCTCCAGGATGGTCACGCCCGGGTCATGCAGGTTGTAGTCGGTCCATTTTTCGCCGCACAGTTCCTGCAGCATGGCAATGCCCGCCTTTCTCAAGGCATCGAAATCGAGGCCGTCCCGGTCCGGGACGGTCTTTTCGATGTGTTCGGGCGTCTTCATCGTTTATCGCTTCCCCGCCTTGCGGCCTGTTTTTCCGGTTTTGCCCATGCGGGCGGCGCCATCCAACTGTTGCTGCAGTTGGCGCTGCAATTCATGCACCAGCGCGTGGACCTGCTGGTAAGGCAGCTTGCCCAGGGCCTCGAGGATCAGCTTCAGTTCGGCCGCCCCGACCAGGCAGGCGTAGGTATCGCCTGCCTGCATGGCGGCGTTGGCCTGGCGATTGAGCTTGCCGATCAGTTCATAGACGAGCTTGAACGCGCATTCCGCCAGCGCGGTAATCACCAGGTTCCCCTGCTCCGCCGTCAGGACCAGTTGCAGCGTGTCGGCATGCTGCGCATCGCGCTCGCGCCCGGCTATCCGGCTCATGACTTCACCTTCGGTTCGGGATCGAGCGCGCATTCTTCCATCAAGGGGTCGAACCACAGGTTGGTCAGGTAATAGGAGACCCAGGTGCGGTCCTTGGCATTACGGCCGGTGTCGTAGGAACAGCCGACCCGCATCTGCAGGATGTAGGCATGGCGCGCGCCCTCGGGATCGGGCGCCCATTGCAGTTGCAGGCGATTGCATTTGCTGCCGAAATGCGCCTGCCGGTAATCGATCTCGCTCCTGCCGTTGAAGGCCATCATGGCGAACGCGTGCATCAGCGCATACTTGCCGGTGCCGGGCTTGCCGACGCCGGCGGTGATTTCAAACGCGTTGCAGCCCTTGAGCGTATCGGTGATGTCGTGCCATTTGCCGTCGGCCGGCACGCTCAGGCGCCCGGCGCGCCCGCGCCGGCCGTCGGCGACGATGCGGCCGGCCATGTCGAGTTCGAAATCGCCTGCGCGCACCTCGCCGTCATGCTCGACCTGCAACTGGCGCAAGGTCAGCGCGCTGGCGTTGACGGCATTGCCGAACGCCAGTCCGCCTTCCGGACCGTCCAACTGGATCGACCAGATCGGACTCTTGATATCGATGTTCTGGTAAAAGCTCAGCAGCTTGCCCTGGTTCAGTTGCGATACCTTGAGGCCGTCCGCGGCGGTCTTGTCGAAGCCTTCATCGACGATATTGAGCATCGAATCGATCAGCTCGGCGAAGGCCGACGCCGACGGCATTTCGCCATCGTTGAACTTGCGCTTGAGGGTGTCGCGATTACGCCGCGCCATTGATTTGCTGGTCATTTTTTTCTTCCGAAATAATGAAGGTTGAACCGATTTCAAGGCGGCTGAGCGCCGTGCGGGTCGGATTGCGCGGCAGCATGTCGTCGACCGCATCGATGGCATGCCGCGAAGCCGGGATGGCGATGCTCCAGGGGCACAGCGGCGTGATGTCGGCGTTGCCCTGGCCGCCGGCCCCGGCGGCCGTATCGAACAGTGCGAAAGTGAGCGCATCGGGAGACGCGATGCGCAGCATCGAGAAGCCCGAAATGCTTTCCACATACGGCAACTCGCCGATGAAGGCTTCGATGTCGTGCTGGCGGATGCGCCAGCCGAAATGGGTGCGGTAGCCGCGCCCGCTCTGCCACGGCGTCAGGAAATCCGAAATCGCCCGGTTGAGCAGGTTGATGTAATAACCGTTGCCGAGGCCGCCCGAGAACCGCACCGTGCAGCGCACCTGGATTTGCTCATAGACCGGGTTTTCCACGGAAATGCGGCTCCACGGCGACGCCAGCTCTTGCAGGAACTGGCGGATTTCCTGCATCAGGTTGCCGTTGAGCATCGGCATCTGGTCCTGATGCCTGACTGCCGGCCAGTACGGCAGCGGCACCACCAGCGCATGGCCGGGGCGGATGCAATCGTCCGGTCCGCGATCGGTGGCCAGGTTGGCGAAGCATTTGACTTTGTAGACTTCCGGGAAATATTGCAGGATCAAGGCTTCATAATCGGCCGCCGAAATCGCCCGGTTCTTGTGCCGCAGGCGTTCGCTGACGCGCGTGCGCAATTGCGCGCGGGTCTCCGCCGCACGGCCGCCGCCGGACGCAATCGGCTGCACGATCCCGGTAATGCCGGGCAAAGGTTTTTTGCTTCTGCTGATGCTGGCCGCCGGCAGCACCACCGGCACCTGCGGCGAGACATCGCGGCCGCGCTGCACTTGCACCGCCTGGGCGTGGACGTCGTAGAGGCTGCAATATTTTTCCAGGTCGCGGTCGGCGCTCACGCGCAGCCAGTAACTGCCGCCCGGCATGACGCTGTTGGCATTGCTGATATCGGACGGCAGCGACAGCGTGACGATGCCGGAGGTCATGAAGTTCTGCGTGCCGTCGGAGATGACGCGGCTTCCGGCCAGCGCCTTCCATTCATTGCCGGCCAGATAAAACCAGTGCAGCCCGGCGTCGACGCCGCCGGACTGGCGCGATGCCTCGTCGATCGCCGGCAGCGGCAGGGAATCTTCGCGCAACTGGAAAAACAGGGTCAGCATGCCGCCCAGCGCAAGCGCATCGATGCCGATGTAGAGGTTGCCGGCGAAGTCGAAACGCGGCAACAGCGCCGCCGTCGGATAACTGGCCACGCCCAGCGTTTCCCAGCCGCTTGGATACAGGTGGATGAACTGGTCGGCGCTTTCACCGACGCTGCTGTCGATGCGATCGATGCGTACCGTGCTGGCGGCGCGGTAACCGACCGAGATCGCATTGACCTGCGGCGTGTAGGGCGCATTCGGCACCGGCCGCTGGCGGCGCAGGCGCTTCATGCGGGCATTGTTCACCAGCGTCGACGACAACACATGCGGATATTGCTCGTGGCCGAACGCAAACACCGGCGCCGCCAGCGTAAATTTGAAGAAACCGTTCTTGGCCCCGGGGCCGTAGGTCAACGGCTTGCTCAGCGAGACGCCGTCGTCGGGCTCGAACAAGTGAGTGATGCTGTTGCAGTTCCAGACGATGCGGCTGTTGATGCGTTCGCCGCGTCCCGGCCGCAGCTCGGTGCGGAACAACTGCACCGTCGGCCGCTCCTGTTCGCCGGCCGGCATCCATGCGCCCTTTCCCAGTACCGCAGCGGTCGCCAGGAAATCATCGTTGGCGATGTTGACGTCATAGCCCTGGTAATAGGTGGCGAAGCCGCCATTGACCTTGGGCAGGTCGGCCCATTCCACCTCCACGCTGAACGCCGAAATGCGCTTGCCGGCCATCTCGGTGCTGCCGACCACCAGGTAACTGCCCAGCTTGGGCAGCGGCCCGAACGGCGCGAACGGCGCCGCCGCGCTGAGCTGGCCGATGTTGTTGTGCAATACCAGGTCGCGGCAACCGCTGACGTCGACTTCGATGTGCGCGCCGGTGATCCGAAGATCGCGCAGCAAGCCGTAGGGATACAGGTAGGCGCCGGGATTGATTTCAAACCGGATCATGGGCGTCGTCACGGCGAATTGCCCCTCATGCAGCGCGGCGTTGTAGGCCACCACCGACGGCGCCTGCGGCGGCAGCTCGAAACTCAGGGTAAGCGCATGGCCGTCGTAGGCCGGCAGGTAGTCCGGCACCGCCAGCCAGCCGTGTTCGCCGGTGATGCCGATGTGGAACAGGCGGCGGAACACCTTCAGGAAAATATCCTGGCGGCGGATCGCCTCCAGTGCATCCGACTCGGCGTCGCCCGGCTCCGCATCCTGCATCGCCACCGCCAGCCGGTCGAGCCGGCGCTCCAGCAAGTCGTCGTCGAACAATACCGTGACGCTGATCTTGCGCAAACCTTCCTTGAGCAGCAAGACCTTGCTGGCCAATGCAAAGCCGATGCGGGCGTCGCTCCAGGTGATCGCCTGGCGGCTGTTCTTGGGAGCGCCGAGGATGGGATAGGCGCGCGTGCCGGCGCTGCCGTCTGCATTGAGCGGCAGCGGATTGAACCAGGCGCCGGTAGGCCAGGTGCGCGCGCCGGCCGGCGGCGCCGACAGCGGCGTTCCATCGGCGCCGAGCAGGTTTTCCGGGGCGCTGTAACGGTTATGGTCGAAATAGAGCGTCTGCAATGCGCCGACGCGGGCATCGCTGACGACCAGGTCGTTGTCTGACACGTAGACGATGTCGCGGCTGTCGGCATCCAGCCCGGCCAGGAATTCGGTCTGCGCCGGCACCAGAACGTCGCGCGTGGCGGGATTCTTGCGGAACACCAGCCAGGTGCGGTCGGCCACTGCCGGCAACGGCACGCTGCCCAGCATCTTGTCGTAGTAGAAATCGAGATAGTTGCGGGTGAAACGGTTCAGCTTGCCCTTGAGCTTCTGGAACTGCTGCACGAAAGCGATCAGCATGCCGGTCGCGGGATCGTGTTGCTGGCTGAGCAGCGATGCCGGCAGGCGCGCCGTCGCTTCCTTGCGGATCATTTCGATGGCCTTGATGAAGGCGTGGAAATCGGTGCGCACCACGGCCTTGCTGAGCTGCGGCTGCGGGGTCTGCGCTGACGCCGCAGCCCCCGCAGCCGTCTCTGCCGTCCATACCGGATCAAGCAGCAAATGGCCGCCCTGCTGTTGCAACAGCGCCAGCAATCCCGACTTGTCGGCGCGCAACTGCGCAATCACGCTTTCGATCAGCAGCCGCAACGACAGCGCGCTCTCGCTCTGCGCGTCCAGCAGCGCCACATACCAGTCGTTGATGGTGCGCGCCAGCGCCGCCACCGGCAAGGCGTGCAAATCCCATCCGCGCGCCTGGCCGCGGCTGCCGGCGCCAATGCCGACCTGTTCCGGCGTGCTGCGCCACCAATCGTCGAAGCGTGCCGTCGCGCCGGCCAGGTCGAGCGCCAGGATGCGGCTCATCACCACGGTTTCGTCGGCATGGAAGAACGGCGTCCAGTCGCCGTCGGGCTCGTTCCGCGCATTGTAAAAGCGCACCAGCGCGGCAAACTCCGTGACCATCGCCAGCAAATCCTGGAACGACATCTCGTCGAGATCGAAATAGCCGTCCTGCAATGCGGGCAAAGCGCGCATCGCCTGGCTGGTTCCATCCCTGATGATGAGATTGTTCATCGGCGCATCGTCAGTCGCGGTAAGTGCAGCAAATACGGCGCGCCGGCGCCGCGTTTACTTGCCGGGCACATTGGTGCCCTCCAGGAAGTAAAACGGATACACCATGTTGCTGCGCGTATTGGTGCCGCGCACGGTGTAGTCGATGCGTATGTCCAGCCGCCCTTCGACGATGCCGGACTCGTCCATCACGATGGCGTCGACCGAAATGCGCGGCTCGAAAAAAAGGATCGCGCGCTCGATGGCGTCGCGGATCTCGGTCACCACGCTTTCGTTGACCTCGTTGAAGACGTGGGCCTTGAGCCCGCAGCCGAAGCTGGGCTGCATGATGCGTTCGCCCGGCGTGGTCGAGAGGATGATGAACAGGCTCTCGTGGATGTCCCGTTCTTCATCGACCATGGCCACGCTGCCGCGCGCGGCGCTGTTGCCGAAGTGCGGCGGGAAACTCCAGCCGGTGCCGAGGAAGGATTTCTTGAGGCTCACGGCGGGCTCCTTATCCGCCGATCATGACGGTCGGACAACCGATCGCGATCTTGCCGCCGTGGGCGCAGGGATCGCCCATCCTGGCGGCCGGCTTGCCGCCGATCATGACGGTGGTCGACCCCATCACGATCGAATCGGGCGGGCCGACGCAGACGCAATTGTCGGTCACCACGGAGGCCGGCAACTTGCCGACGAGGACGGTCGGCACGCCGGGCCCGATGATCGGCCCGCCGACGTGCGGGATCGGCGCCGGAAATGCCGGCGTCTGCATCGGGCAGACGTGCATGTCGGTAATTCTGGCTGCTAACGGCATGGAATACTCCTGAAAACGATGACTATCGAAAAGCGCGTCAATTGATCATCACCATCGCGCCCTTGACCGTGGTCTGGCCGCTGGCGGACAGCTCGGCGGTGGCGGAGCCCTTGGCCACGAAGCCGACGTTGGCGGTGTTGTTGATATTGAGCGCCTGGTTCTTGATGTCGGCCTTGGCCGTGCTCTCGATGTTGGCCACCGCCGAGATGGCGACCTTGCCCTTGGCGTTGATGACGATGTCCTTGGGGCTGTCGAGCAGGATGCCGCTGGTGTTCATTTCAATCTTGTTGCTGTTCTGGTCGGTCAGGCAGATCGACTTGGCGTCGTCGCTGAGCACGATGGTGTTGTTCTGCGGCGTGACGATGGTGATGACTTTCTTGTCGTCGTCGAACACCACCTTGAGCAAGCCCTTGGTCCACAAGGCCTTGGTGTAATTATCGGCGGTCAGCTCGTACGGCATTTTGCGCTGGCTGCTGTACAGGCTGCCCAGCACGACCGGATGCGACGGATCGTTGTTGAAATAGCCGATCACCACCTCGTCGCCGATCTCCGGAATGAAAAACGCGCCGACGCCGGACGAGCCGTAGAAACTCGCCAGGCGCGCCCACACCCCTTCGGTTGCGGCCTGCAACACCGAAATCGCGACCTGGATCTTGTATTGCCCTTCGGGATCGGCATCGAGCTTTTTGACCACGCCGATCTGCAAGCCGGCGACGCCGGGCAGCAGGCCCGATGCCGGCGCGTCGCCGCCGCCATGCTCCTCGGTGAACCACTCCGGCGCCATGCCGAACTCGACTTCGGTGATCCAGTTGCCGTTGGTGATCTCGTGATTGACGGCGCTGACAAAGACGCTGCCGCTGAAGCGCTTGCCCACTCCGGCCAGCTCGATCATGGCGCCGGGCTTGGCCAGCGCGCTACCCTGGAATTTCATCTTGCCGCGAATCTTGGCCAGCGCGGCTTTCATCTGGCGCGCCGACGCCCAGGCCTTGATATCGTCGGTTTCGAGCGGCACCGTGGTCTGCAGACGGAACGACGCCGGCCCGGCGACCTTGGCCAGGGCTGCCGCTTCGAGGTTGCCCTGGGTGTAGAGCGCCGCCGGACTGGCGGTCTGCTGCACCACCGCCTGCGTAGCCGGATCCCAGGCGGCGCCCATCACGCTCTGCAATTGCGTGCGGGCATCGATATCGGCCTGGAACGACATCAGGTCGGTGCCGTAAGTCACTTTCAGCACCGCGGCGACGCTGGTCTGCGGCGCCTTGACGATGATGCTGCTGTCGTCCGGCACCACCAGGAAGCCGTTGGCTTCGGCGCGCGCCACGATGAAATCCCAATCGCTGCTGTAATACTGCACGATCTCCTTGTGCTGCGTGGTGGTGGCGGTGACATCGGCGCTGACCCCGCACGGCGACACCAACTGGCTGATGATGTCGCTGTCCTTCAGGTTGACGTAGTTGGCGTTCTTCCTGCCGATGGTCAGCGATACCGCCTTGTGCTTGCATTCGATCTGCAGCCGCGCCTCGTTGCTGCCGGTGATCTTGATGCCGTGCCGCACCACCACGCCCTGGAAAATCGGCTTCGTCTGGCTGCCGTAACCGGCGTTGATGACGATCTGCTTGCCCGGCGCGAACACGTCCATGTCGCTGACCGGGAAGTCGTCGTCGGGCATGTCGCCGTCGAGGATGCTGATCCTGGCGGTCGGGATGCGGTTGACCGCCTTGCTGATCTCGACCGAAATGACGCCGATGGTGTTCGCAATGGGCGTGCCTTCGCTGGTGATGCTCAGCTTCAGCACGCCGCTGGCGTTGAGTTGGGGAGAATCTGCCATGACGTCAGACCAGAGGCGGGAACCGCAGTATCAGGCCCGGTTCGAGATTGCGGAAATTGGTGAGGTTGTTGATGCGGGCCACTTCGCGGTAATAGGACGGATCGTTATAGATGCGATTGCACAGCAGCGGCAAGGTATCTCCCATCGCCACTTCCACCAGATGGCTCAGGTCGGGCGAGCTCTGGTTGGCGCGCAGGCTGCCTTCCTCATTGCTCATCCAGCCGGTGAAGCCGAGCGCCACCTTGGCCCGCAGCGGCTCCCCGCTGGGCTTGAACATGGTGTAATCGATGGAAATCGATTCCACCCGGCCGAAAAAGATGAAGGTGCCCCATAACAGCCGCACGTAATTCGGTTCGTGTTTCTGGCCGTTGTAGTTGTAGATCACCGCCAGCAAGGCATTGACCTTGGTGGTTACGCTGGTCATGCCGATCAGTTCGACCACGCCGGTGCCGTCCAGCACGAGATTGTCCATGCTCAGGGTCTCGGGACAGATGGCGCTGAACTTGGAGGCCGAACTGGATTGGCCCAGCGTCTTTTTCTTGTTGTAGTCGATGCTGAGCTGGCGCTTGTAACTGGCCGGATTGATCATCACTTCAAACGCCGATTTGCTGCCGTCGACGCTGATGGTGCCGTCGCTGCCGACATTGCAGGCGGCGATGCTGAGCTTTTTCTTGAGTCCGGTGCTGATGGCCATCTAGCGCTCCCGCGACCGGCTCAGCATATCCAGCATCATGGCGCGGCATTCGGCCAGGAGTTCGTTGCGGGTATCTTCGTCGAGCTTCGTCCCGGCGCAGGCGCTGCCGATGAGCGGCTTGCCGCCGGATGACTTGCCCTCGCCGCCGCTGTCGCCGCCCTCGCCGCCGGCCCGTTGCATCACATTGGACTTGATGCTCAGTTGTCTGATTTCTATGGACATGATTGCTATATCAACCTGTTCGAATAGGTATAACTCAAGACAATCTTCTCGATTGCCACTTCGTTCTTGGTCGAATTGAAATTTTCCACTTCCCACTTCACCGGGAATGCATTGGCGAACGACCACACCCGGATCGGCAGTTTCGATTCGTCCAGCAATTGCACGACGATCGGTTGCGCCACCACCGGCGTGATGAAGTCCATCTCGAATACCGAGCGGCACCAGATCACCAACGGCGACGTCAGCGGCGCAATGCCGCGCTTGAGTTCGAGGAAAGGATGTTTCACGCCTTTGGGCAAGGTATGGACGTAGCGATTCTCGCCGCCCTCGACGACGGTTTCGGTATCGACTTCGGCCGAAATGCCCGACACCTCCTGGAAAGAGGTGTCGGTCAGGCCCAGGGTGGCGGCGAACGCCACCTTGAAATAAAAGGCCGAAGGCGGATACACATCCGAAAACAAAGAAACCATCCGCTTAACTCACGAAAATGCCGCAGTCGCGCCGGAGCGGACCTTAGCCGTTGGCGATGGTCAGCCCTTCGTGGACTATCTCGATAGTCTCGATGGCGACTTCGTTGCCTTCCGCCTTGAGGTCGGTGCCGGTGATCTTGGTCGGCCAGGCATTGGCCAGCGTCCATACCATGGTTGGCTTGCCGGCTTCGTCGAGCAGGCTGATGGTCACCGGCACGCGCTTGATGGTGTTCATCTTGATCTGGTTGAACCAGTCCCAGAACTTGTTATCGGATTTGAAGATGCCCTTCTTCATGGTGATGTTGCCGACCTTCTTCATGCCCGGCATCTTGATGACCGAGAATTCCGGGCTGTCGCCGTGGCGGTATTTGATTTCTTCCGATTGCACGTCGAGACCGCTGACTTCTTGGAAGGACATGACCTGCGAATCCCACTTCACCTGGAAATAGAATTTCGGGAGCGGCCACAGCGTGGTTGATTGTTTTGATCCGTCATCTGCCATCACAAACCTCGTCTAATAATGAAATGTTAAAAAAGCCATCGGGCGATGCTGCCGGCATCAGGACTTCTGCATTTGCTGCTGGAACGTGATTTCGATGAATTCGGCCGGACGGCTGACGGCGACCAGCACCGACACCTTCAGCAGGCCTTCCAGGATATCGTCGGCAGTCATGGTTTCGCCGAGGCCGACGAATACGCTGAAGGCGTCGTCGGGACTGGCGCCGGCCAGTCCGCCGCGCTTCCAGACGCTGGTCAGGAAGTTGCGCACCATGCTCTTGATCGTGACCCAGGTGTTGGCCGTATTGGGTTCGAACACATAGGCCTTGCAGGCTTGCTTGAGCGATTCCTCGATCATGATCATGGTGCGGCGCACGCTGATGTAACGCCAGTCGAGACTGTTGCCGTCAAGCGTGCGGGCGCCCCACACCAGCACGCCTTCGCCGATGAAGGCGCGGATCGCGTTGATCGACTTGCCCTGGGTGGTGACGTTGAGATCTTCCTGCTCGTCGTTGGAAATCGCCACGGTCGGCGACACCACGCCGTTCATGCTGATGTTGGCCGGGGCCTTCCACACGCCGCGCGTGTTGTCCACCATGGTGTACAAACCGGCCATGCCGGCGGCGGGCGGCAGCAGGTTGAGCTTCTTCTGGATCGCCAGGATGATCTTCGGATACAGGCCGCTGACAGCCAGCAGCGTTTTGTTCAGCGTCAGCATGTCGGTGGCCGGATCCTTGGACTTGCTCCAGTCCGTGGTAATGGCCGTCAGCGATGCATTGAGCTGGTCGATCTTGACCTTGGCCGCCGGCGTCGGATCCTTGGCGTCGATGATGGGCGACAGCTCTTTTTTCAGCAGGTCGGTCAGCACGTCGAGGTTGGTGATCGCGGTGAAATCGATGTCCTTCTCTTTGACGATCGAGGTATTGACCCAAGGGTAGTAGGCCGTGCCGAAATCGAGGAAGTTGGTGCCGATCGACTCGCGGAAAGCGCCGACGCAATCCCCCGCCGGATCCTGGCGATCCTTGTAGCCGTTGTAGACGTCCAGCAAGGCGACGCGATTGCGCATCTTGAAGCCGCAATGCATCAGCGCATTGGTCTGCACGGTGGTGCAATCCTGCGCCGACAGATGCACCGCATCGGGGACCAGCACCATGGTAGGTTCCTGCTCCTTGAGCAGCGTATCGATGCCGGCGGAGATCTTGTCGGCGTCGAGATCGTCGCCATAGTGGCCGACCGAAACGATGTAGCACGGGCCGCCGCCATTCTGGAAGAACAACAGCATGCTGTTGTAAAGGATGTAAGGCGTGCCGTCGATCTTGAGCTCATACTCCACGCGTTGTTTGGTGGCGCTGTCGGTGATCGAGAAATCCCCTGCGACGGCGGGTGCGTTCGCCTCCGGCGCCGCCAGCGGATTGATCGAGAACTTGCTCTTCGGCGGGCCGCCATAGTAGGAATTGAATTCCGCCATGGAGGTGATGCGCCAGGCTTTGCCGGCCAGCGAAGTTCCTTTGTTGTCGGAAAATTCCGTATAGCCGATAAAGGCAGGCACTGCCGTCGCGACTTCTACGACAGAGTTCGGAAAGGCGTTTTTCTCGACGACATAAACACCCGGTGTTTTGTATTGCGCCATAATTTCACCCTCAGTTATTGTTCAATTGATATAGATCTCTGAAACCAACGCTGCCCTGCTGCCTACCATTTCCTGCGTTACCTTGCTCACGTCGGCATTGGGCAAGCGCCGGATCAATACGCGCTCGCCCATTCCGCCCTGCTCCCGCAACTGGAATCGCTGCGGATATTGTTGCTGCATCTCGATTTCACCATCGCTCATGAACACCAGCGCACGCCGGTTGCCCGGCAATAGCTCGGGTTCCGCGGCGACGAAGCGCACTGCTTCATCGAGGTCGACGACCGCCAGCTTGAGCGCGTCGGCATCCGTACCGCTGATGAAGTAATACTTCCAGACGCTCTTGCGCACGGCAAAGCGCGCGTAGTAATCGACACTGCCCACGGCATCCGCGTCCGCCTTGCCGCCGGTTGCGGTCTGTCCGGCGACATGATCGGCAAGATCGACTTCCGCCACCAGCACCGGCTTGCGCAAGACATCGCGACGATCGAGATGGCGCGCCAGCAACGGCGCCGTCATCGACTGCATCAGTCCGGCGTCGACCGCCTGGCCGGCATGCAGGCGACGTCGGCCGGCATCGTCCGCGACGCTGGCGCCGCTGCGCAAGTACAGCAGGCTCTCCGGATCCGGAACAAGCGGCAACGTGTACTGCGAAAACAGCGGGTCCTGCGCGAACCACTTGAACGCCAGCAGCACCGCCCCCGGCGTGCAATCGTCAAGCAACATGCTGCGCCGCGAAGCGTCGCAAAACACCGCCAGGCCATTGCGCTGCGGCCTCACCAGCACGTCGCGGCGGCGCATCCAGTCAGCCGTCTGCGGCGTCGGCACGCATGAAAACGCCGTCGGCTGCCGCCCCCAAAAGGCGTGCTCGACATCGATGCTGAACAACGGCGAATAGACAGACATGACGCACTCCGATGGCGACAGGCGGAACTCTTGATCAGGCTTCAGTGATTGGCTGCCGATGCAGGCAAGCGTACGTTCGGCACACGCGCCACGATGTCGTCCGTGTCGAATGCCACCATCCGCACCTTGTACAACACCGAGGGCAGATATTTGCCGCCCAACAGCGTCCAGATATTGCTCAGTTCATGTATTTTCAGATTCTCGATATCCAGCACCAGCTTTTCAATGCGCGGATCCAGTCCCGGCGAGACCTGATGGTCGAACACCGGAAAGCGCTGGAAATAGGCGATCGCGCCCGAGATGAGTTTCAACGCTTCGGAATAATTGGCGCCGTTGAAATTGGCGGCGATCATCACATAGAGATTGAGATAGAGCGGCGCGCTGCTGACGACTGCGCGCAGGGCCCCGGCCTCGCCCGGGTTTTGCTGGCGGTAAGGCACCGTATCTTTTTCCAGGTTGGTCAGGAACACCACCAGCTTGTTGTTGGTGTTGGGCGCGGCATGTCCTTCGGCGTCCACCAGCCCGGACATCGTCACGATGTCTTCCGTCAGCGCATAGGTCTGCTTGAGGAACTGGTTGAGCTGGATGGATAGATGGCTTACTGCGGCGTTGATCATGTTCCCCGACACCTTTCGCGATGAAACTATTCTTTTTGTGAGACGATTCAGCGGCTACTACGGATGTTTCTTGTTATTTCTCTTTGCGCGTTTTTTGAGTTTCTATTTTCGGACGCGCCTTCCTCACTCATGATTTTTTTGATTTTGCAGCGGAACTTTATCATAAGACATTCGTTCCTTTGAGTATTTTTACATCACAAAAATCTAGATTTCATTCACTCCCCCGACAAAACAACATACCCATTAGTTTTAAATTATGGTGTTACATTGACTCGGCCATTCAAGGCGCGTCCCTGATCAATGGCGAAAACCGGAATTGTTTTGTCTTTGCACGCCGCAAGTGCGGGTAACGCGAAGGGCTAACTCAGCGCGGGAGAAAAAACCATGAAGTCTCGGCTACAAGCAGGTACGGAACGCACGCAGCGAGCCGCAGCGCGCTCTCCCGCATTCGCCTTGAAAGCGACGGGCAAAAACGCCTTCGTCGATAACCGGCCGGCGGCGGCAATCCAGCGCATGTTGCAGGAAGCGGCGGGCGGCAGTTCGCAAGCAATGCGGCATGGCGCGACGGAAGACGGCGCCCCCTTGCAAGCGAAAGAGCAACCGGCGGAAGATGAAGAACCCGTCCAGGGACGGTTTGCCGCAACCGCACCAGTGCAACTCGCGCAACAGGAGAAGAGCAAGGCCAACCATACCGGCCTGCCGGATCATCTCAAATCAGGCATCGAAAACCTGTCGGGCATGAGCATGGATCACGTCAAGGTCCACTACAACTCGTCCGAACCCGCCCAGCTCAATGCACATGCGTATGCGCAAGGCAGCGACATCCATGTGGCGCCTGGCCAGGAACAGCATTTGCCGCATGAAGCCTGGCATGTGGTGCAGCAGGCCCAGGGACGGGTGAGGCCGACGATGCAGATGAAAGGTGCGGCAGTCAATGACGATGCGACGCTGGAGGAGGAAGCGGATCTGATGGGGACGAAAGCGGCCTCGGCCGCGCAGCGCAAAACGTCAAACCATGCGCAACGGTTTGCCGCGACATCCATGCCGGGACGCCAGCCGGTCCAACTCGCCCGCTATTTGAAAAGTATCCAGAATCCCGGCGACATGGACAATGAGGTGCTGCGCCTGACCCATGCGTCGCCGCTGGACACGAATACCTTCGGCGGCAACGACCCCGCCTCCTGGAACAACCGGCCGATCGACCTGAACCGATGGCTGGCAGGCGGCGCCGGCAACAGCGTCACCCACTACAATCCCGGCCAAAACCAGTACTATTCGCCGGTCGGTTATATCGTCGAAGTGGCGCCCGCCGACGTACTGGGCAACTATGCCGGCGACGGCAGCACCTCCACGCTGAACTCGGACAACGCCCGCTATTGGCAAGCCGTGGAGGCAATCCGGGGAGCGCTGACGGCTGATCTGGCCATCAATGCGGCCATCGATGGCAACGGCTACACGGCCAATTTCGCCGCGCCGGTGACAGACAAGGCGACGGCGATCGTCCTGACCGGACGCATCGAGCACTTCCTTGCCAACGGAGGGATCGGCGCCGACGTGAAAGCCGCGGCAAAAGTCATCATCAAGGCGCAAGCCAAAACAGCCTTGATCGGGCACTATTCCAACACGGGAAATTATCCGCTCGGGCCGGGCGGCCCGGCCCCGCTGGCCCCGCTGGAAGCGCATCTGCAAGGGCTGGCGGCCGGAACCGCTTATCACAATCCGGCCCAGGGACCTCACGGTCGCGACATCAAATATACCGAATCGCAGGTACACGCGGAACTGGCGCACGTGGTCGGCACCTTCTATGCCACTGAACTGGGTTCCTATCCTGTCGGATTGATCAATGCGGCATGGCTCATGGGCGACCCGGCATGGCTGAACAACAGGCGTTCGGCAGCCGATCAATTCAAGCAGAAATTCGCCACCGCCGGCAATCGCAACGTCGCCGTCATGAGTTTGTCCGGCGGCGCCCTGGCCGCCGCAGCCCCGTCCTGGGGTACCCGCCTGACGCGCGGGTTCCTGCGCTGGGCCCTGCCGGCGGTCGGGGTCGCGGTGGTGGCTTATGCCTCCCTGCCTTATTTGCAGCAGTTGTTCGGTCAATATCTGGCGGCAAACCAGGGAGGCGCCGAATAACATTCGTCTCGCGGAGATCAGGCCTTCTTCTTTCGCTGGACTGCCCCCACCGTCAAGCCCATCGGCTTCAGCAGTTTGTCGGCCGTGACCAGCGTCGGCGAAGACACCTCGCGTTCGATGTCCTGCAAGGTCCGCGCCGACACGCCGCACAACCTGGCGTATTCCGCGATGGTCAGCCGCAGCGTGGTGCGGATTTTCCTGATCACGGCAGGAACCGGCAACGCCGGATCGGCGACCAGTTCTTCCGACAACCGGCGGCGCGCCTGCAATTCTTCGGCCGGATTCAAGGGGTTGAATCGCCGGTCCATTACAGGTCCTCCAATTGTTGTCGGATGTTGCCGACGGTTCTTTCCAGCGGCTGCAGGAATTCGCCGGCGATGCCGAGATCGGCCGCGTTGCCGATCAGCGCCGCCATCGGCGCCGCCATTTGCTTCACGGCAGTACGGACGATCTGCTCGTCGATTGCCGCGCTCTCGCATGCCTGCCGGATGACGCTGGCCCAATCCGGCGAACCGTCGTCGTCGGCTTCCCACCGTATGCGCCGCGCGATTCCCTCCGGGTGCAGCCACATCGGCGCAAAGTCGAACAGCGGCGTGAGCGACACCGTGCCGTCGCTCCTGCGCTGGATGGCGGTGTTGCGCGCGTGGTTGTCCTTGTTGCCGAGCGCCACGTTGGCGATGTCGCGCCGGATGTATTCGATGACGTCCGCAACCGGGTCGGCGGCGACTTCCTTGAGCCGGCGGCATACCGTATTGTGAGACGGCACCTTGCCGAATCCGCCGAGGCCGCACAGCGAGGCGACGCTTTCCTGGCCGTGGCGCACTACCTTGCCGTCGGCGATCTCGCGATCGAAGCGCGGAATGAACAGGGCGCGCCGGCGCAACGTAAGCTCGCCGAAGACCTTGAGGCCGAGGCTCTTCGCCAGCGCCATGTACGGCGCTTCCAGGCGAAGGATGCTGGCCATCGACTCGTCGGTTCCACGACCGAATTTGACGATGAAATGCGCCTTGGCCAATGCATCGGGCAAGGTATGGTCGAGATAAAAGAGATCGTCGTCGGCCTGCGTCAGCAGAATCTTCGGCCACTCGCCCTGGACGCCGGAAGAGCCGGCCAGGAACAGTCCGTTCTGGGCCAGGTATTCGTTGAAGTCCCCTGCCCGGCTCGCCACCTGCTCCATGGTGAAACCGATCCGCGGTTCCGGCGTTCGCGCGGCCGCCCATGCATGGGCTTCTTTCACCCTCAGGTTGCCGATCGGATTGCCGGCGCCGGCGCACAGCAGATCCCAGTCCGCGCCGCTGCCGGCGTTTTCGCTGCGATCGAGCTGCTTGAGCAACTCACCGCGGCCGTAGCCTTGCGGGAGCAGATCGACCAGGAATGGCGGCCAGGCAGGCTGCGCATCGGCCGCCAGATCCACCGGCACATTCACGGACAATGCCGCGGCGTCGGCGCGCTCCCAATACTCAAGCGCATAGGAAGACAGGTAGGCCAGGTAAGTGGACGCCTCCACACCCGGCTGCTCGCCGCCTGTCAGCTCCACGGTCGCCGCATCTTGCCAGCGTCCGTCGATGAATATCTGCAATGTGCATGTCTTTGTCATTTACACATCTTAGTATCATGATTATGAAATGTCCAGTGCATATACATGATAGTTAAATGTGTAAAAATGAAGTACCGGAAGTTCGACGCACAAGCGGCCGCTCCTGCCGCAGGCGGCAGGAGCCGATGTTCATCGATGTCGCGGAAGTATGGCGAGGCCGCCGGCAGGCATCAACCCGCGACGCCGTCATCCCTGGTCATGGCGTCCGCCAGCTTCGCCCTGAAATGCAGACTCTCGTCGCTGTCGTCCTTGTCCTTCTGCTTTTCGACGGTGACGCCGTGGGTAATCTGATATTGCGTGTAGGCAGCGATCAGATCCCTGGTGAAATCCGCGGCGTCCTTCACCGGCTGCCAGCCCTTGTCGCCCAATTCATCGACCTCGATCTTGGCGCCGTTGAAACTCAGGCTGTAGGTGTCGGTCTTCTCCGAACGCATGAAGTCGTCGAGGAAGGATTGCAGGCCGCCGTTGCCCGACTTCCCCTGGAAGTCGGAGACCACCTTGTCCAGCGCGCTTTTACGCGCAGCGACTTGCTGATTGATCAAGCCGCCAAGCATGTTTTGCACGGCAGGATCGGCCTTCAGCATGGCCTGGAATTTATCGTTGCGGCTGTCTCCGCTCAGTTCGTAGCCGTTCGGGCCGGAGGTGACGCGGATGGCTGGCGGCGTCGAGATGCCGAACTGCGACAAGGCGGCACCCAATGCCGCCACGGCTGCGGCATTCGCGGCAGCGGCCGGATCCTGGGCATCCGGCGCCGCACTCTGCGCGTTGGCAAGCACTTCGCGAAACGGCATGCCCATGCCGTCTGCGCGTTGCGATTTGACGATGCTGTTGACGTAGGTGGACAACGTTTCCGCATTCGCTACATTTAACATCTTTCCTCCCGTTTTTTGTGGTGCCGTCGCCGATGGGGCGTACCGTTTTGCCTGGGCTACGGCGGTGGTCGCAGTATAGCTAATGATGCACTCCTGTTCATCCACCCCCGAGGAGAAAATTTCTTGCCGGCTGCGTCAGCGCTGCCGCATCGGCGCCGCTCTCGTCCTTCAGCGCCACGCCGGTCAGTTGCCGCCTGAATGCCTCGCCCAGCAGATAGTCCAGCTTGCCGGCGGCTTCGTCGTAGCGCAGGCCCTCCGGCCTGACGTTGGAAATGCAGTTGCGTTCCGCATCCGTCATGCCGACGCGCGGCATCCAACTGAGGTATAGCCCCATGCTGTCCGGCGAACTCAGTCCCGGCCGCTCGCCGATCAATACCACGACCATCCTCGCCCCCAGGAGGCTGCCGACTTCATCGCCGATTGCCACACGCCCCTGCCGCACAATGGTCGGTGCGGCCTGCCGCCAGCGTCGTTGCGCAATCCGCTGTTGCACGGCGGCGAGAAAAGGCGCGGCATGTCTGGCGATGGCCAGCGACGACAGGCCGTCGGCAATGACGAAAGCCAGGTCGGCAATCGGCTCGCCCGCAGGCGCCGAATCTGTCAAGACTGCGCGAGAAAGGTCACTCAACCGGCGCCCGAGGTCGGGCCGCTGCAGATAGATCAGCCGATCGGGCGCGGCGCTGTCCAGTACGCGGCAGTCTTCCGCGCCCGCAATGCCGGCGTCGATCAGTTGCCGCCGCAGCAGCTCGGCGTCCAGCGCCAGATGCACGGCGTCGCGCGCCTGCGCATGCGCCAGTTGGAAAGCCAGTTGCGGCGCGGTCGGCTGGCTGACGCCGGCACGGCCGAGGGCGATCCGGGCCGCGGTGAAACGGCGCAGCGTCTGCCAGGGATTGTCGATGACCGGAGCGTCGCGTTTCGCCATGATGTTCCCGATGCTTCTATGACAGACGCAACAAGGCGTCGCGAAAGGCCGGCGGCAGGCTTTCGTTCAGGCGGAACTGCGAGCCGCCGCCGAGGATCTGCATGCGCTCCAGCCATGCCTCGAACTCGGGCGCCGGCTTCAAGCCGAGCAGCCGGCGCACATAGAGCGCGTCGTGAAACGACGTGGTCTGGTAGTTCAGCATGATGTCGTCGGCGCCGGGAACGCCCATCACATAACTGCAGCCGGCCGTGGCCAGCAAGGTCAGCAGGTTGTCCATGTCGTTCTGGTCGGCTTCCGCATGGTTGGTGTAGCAGACGTCGCACCCCATCGGCAGGCCGAGCAGCTTGGCGCAGAAATGATCCTCAAGCCCGGCGCGGATGATCTGCTTGCCGTCGTAAAGATATTCGGGACCGATGAAGCCGACCACCGTATTCACCAGCAGCGGCTTGAACTTGCGCGCGACGGCGTAGGCTCGCGCTTCGCAGGTCTGCTGGTCGATGCCGTGGTGGGCGCCGGCCGACAGCGCGCTGCCCTGCCCGGTTTCAAAATACATGAGGTTCTCGCCCACCGTGCCGCGTCCCAGCGCCAGCGCCGCCTGGCGCGCTTCGTCCAGCAACGACAGGTCAATGCCGAAGCTGCGGTTGGCGGCTTCGGTGCCGGCGATCGACTGGAACACCAGGTCGACCGGCGCGCCGCGCTCAATGGCGGCGATGGTGTTGGTGACGTGGGTCAGCACGCAGGATTGCGCGGGGATCTCGTAGCGCGCGATGATCTCGGCCAGCATGGACACCAGGTCGATCACCTGCGGCACATTGTCGGTGGCGGGGTTGATGCCGAACACGGCGTCGCCGCTGCCGTACAGCAGGCCGTCCAGCAGGCTGGCGGCGATGCCGACGGCGTCGTCGGTCGGATGGTTCGGCTGCAGCCTGGTGGACAGGCGTCCCGGCAAGCCGATGGTATTGCGGAAGGCGGTGACGACGCTGCATTTTTTTGCGACCAGGATGAGGTCCTGATTGCGCATGATCTTGCTGACCGCCGCCGCCATCTCCGGCGTAATGCCCGGCGCGACGGCGCTCAGCACGGCGCTGTCGACCTCGTCGCCCAGCAGCCAGTTGCGGAAGTCGCCCACCGTCAGATGGCTGATGGCGGCAAATGCGCCGCTATCGTGATCGTCGAGGATCAGGCGCGTGACTTCGTCGGTTTCATACGGGACCAGCACGTCATTGAGGAACAGCCGCAACGGCAGTTCGGCCAGCGCCATCTGCGCCACTGCGCGCTGCTCGGCGCTGTTGGCCGCGACGCCGGCCAGCAGGTCGCCGGAGCGCAGCGGCGTGGCCCTGGCCATGAGGTCTTTCAGGTCGCGGAACTGATGCGTGACGGGACCGACGGTGTGCCTGAACTGATACAGGGACATGGATGGCCTTTATCGATATATCCAGCCTCGAGTATAGAACTCATTTCATCAATAGGCGTGAGTGCGAGCTTGCCCTGTTTGGGATGGAGTGCAAGGTGCGTGACGCGTCGCGTAGCGGTGCTACGAGCAAGGAGCACAACGCGGCCAGCGCCCTTTCTGGAGAGAACGCATCTCACGCCTATTGATGAAATGAGTTCTCGCAAAGGTACACCGCCGGCGCGCCGGAATCTGCGGACAACGGCTGATCAGGCCCCGACCAGCTTCTTGAACGTCGCCAGCACGGCGTCGCCCTTGAACGGCTTGACGATCCAGCCCTTGATGCCGGCGGCCTTGCCGCGCTCCTTCATGATCGGCGAATTCTCGGTGGTCAGCATGATGATGTTGACGCTGGCGTTGCCGAGTTCGCTGCGGATTTTTTCCGCCATGGTGAGGCCGTCCATATTGGGCATGTTGACGTCGGAGACCACCAGCCTGATGGACGGATCGCTCTTGAGCTTGGCCAGGCCGTCGCGACCGTCCACCGCCAGGGTGACGTCGAGGCCGTTCTTCTTGAGGAAATCGCCCACTTCGGTGCGAACGGTGCTTGAATCGTCGACTACGAGAATTTGTGCCATGAGTATCTTATGAAAGGGAAAAGAATCAGAACAACTCCAGCTCGCCGGTATCGCTGCCCAGTTCGTCGGCGGAAACCGTGAAATCGATATCCGCATAGGCCGACACGCACAGCGTCACATGAAAGCGCGGCGACTGTTCGATGTCGACCGCAAAATGCCGGATATGCTGGCAATTGAGTGTTTGCAGGTAGGCCGCGCAGTTGCTGTCGATCACGTTCGGCGTCGACATGCCGATATGCGGGAAAAAATTGCCGAGGTCGCGGTTGAGAATGCCGCAGCACAGGTTGCCGCTTTCGGCGATGGCGTCCATGAAGCTCTGTTCGCTCATCTCCGCTTCGTCGATGTTGTTGAGCCGTGCAAAATGCGCGCGCGTCACGGCATCCGGCGTGAAATAGAACATCACCATCAGGCGGAACAGATAGGATGACACGGTCAGCACCACCATCTTCTTCTCGGGAATGTCGGCCCTGTCCGGCACCACCGAAACACAAGCCTGCGTTCCCGAGGGCGCCAGGCTGGATTTCAGCGATTGCGTCAGCAGCGTGTCGAAACCGTCTTTGGCGGACTGGGTGAGCATGGCGATATCCTCAGGCGGCGAGCGCTTCCTTGGTTTTCTTGTTGATCAGGTCGAGTCCGATGATGGCGCCGACGATCATCTTGCCGCCGGCCTGCAAGTCCTGGAAGGTGGTGGTGGTGATCAGGTCGTTCTGGTACAGGTTGGCGCGATAGCTCTTGGAGAGCTTTTCGGCGCGCTGCGCCAGGTCGCGCACTTCCGACGCCACCACGGCGAAACCGCGGCCGTGAGTGCCGGCGCGCGCCGCTTCGATCGAGGCGTTGAGGGCAACAATGATGACCTGGTTGACGATCAGCGCGAACTCGTCGTTCTTGCGGTGCATCTCGCGGTTATGCGTGATCAGTACATTCATGTCGTCGTGCCAGCGCTCGAAGGTGCGCATCAACCCCAGCAGATTGCCGATGGTTTCCTGCGAGGCGTCGCAGTTCTCCAGCACGCGGGCGATGCTTTCCGAATTCTGCGAACTCAGTTGCGCGACCACTTTCTCGGTATCGCGCCGCGTGTGTTCCAGGCGCTGGTCGTTCTCGCGACGCTGTGCTTCCAGTTCCTGCCGGTGCATCTCGATGCTGTGTTGCTGTTCTTGCAGCGTCAGATCGACGTTGCGTTTGAGCGCCTCGACCTGCTCCAGGTCCACCATGCGCTGCATGCGCGTCTTCTGCCGCCGCAGCACCAAGGCCAGCGGCACGCCGGACAGCAAGGCGCCGATGACGGCAAAGAGAATCGAATTCCACATCATGACTGCTTTTCCTTACGACAAAACCCGTTGCGTTCCTGAATCTGCACCCTGCAGCTCCGCTCAGGCGACGCGAGGATCGCTGCCCGCCGCCGCGACGGCAACTGAGACGGCCTGCTCCGGCTCCGGCAGCGGATAGGCGACGTCGATGCCGTCGACTTCCACGGCGACGTTTTCCGGCAGCAGCACATTGACCTGGAAAGCGCGGAAATCGGCGCCCTCGGCATGATCGAGGAACTGGATTTCAATCCTGCCGTGTTCGCGGGTGACGAAGTCCAGCACCGCATCCATGCCGACGCCGCGCCCTGACACCTCGGTCACTTCGCTGCGGGTCGAGAAGCCGGGGCGCATGATCAGGCGCGCGAGTTCGGCATCGGTCTGCACTTCGTCAATACCGATCAGGCCCTTTTCGATCGCGGTCTGGCGAATGCGCGCCAGCGCGAGGCCGCGGCCGTCGTCCGACAGCGCCATGTGCAGCATGTGGTCCATCACGCCCAGTTGCAGGCTGATCGTGCCGGCCTCGGGCTTGCCGGCGGCGAGACGTTCCTGCGGCGTTTCCAGGCCGTGGTCCACGGCGTTGCGGATCAGGTGCATGAAAACATTTTTGAGCAATCCCGACGCATGCGCGTGGATCACGTAACCGTTGTCGTCGATCGCCACCATGGGCACAGCCTTGCCGAGGTCGCTTGCCAGCGCCGGCAGCGAATCGGTGACGCTGGCCAGGATTTCCTCTATCGTCTCGGTGCCCAACAGGCGCAACGTCTTGCGCACCGCATTGCGCACCGCGACCAGTTCGTGCAGGTTGGCGGTATTGACGGTTTCCAGACGATGCAGGCTTTCCTGGATATGCTTGCGGTCGATCGTCAGGATATGGCGCCCGATCGCTTCGGTTTGTACCGGCGCCGCTTGGCGGCCCAGCGTGACTTCATTGATGCGGGCATAGCGGTCGATGGCGGCGCGCACCTTAGCCAGGTCTTGCAACAGATGTTCCTGATCCCATACCGCGCCGGTTTCCGGATGGCGCAGGTCGTCGTAATGCTGCTCGACGTCGTGCACCACGTTGCTCAGGTGCAGCAGGCCGTAGGTGCGGCCGTTGCCCTTGATGGTGTGCATGTTGCGGAACAGTTTGGCGATGGCGAATGCGGTCGCTTCCGGGTTCTGGTGGACGATCTGCTCGTTTTCATCGAGGAAGCGGCGTGAGGTTGCCATGAATTCCTGGAACTTGGGCGTGCTGACGGCGAGGATTTCGCCGATCATTTCCAGTTCGTTCTTCTGTTCGTTGGCTTCGGCGGCCAGCTTGCGCAGTTCGGTCACGTCGCGCACGCACAGCATCAGGCGGATCACCATGTCGGCGTCGTCGGTGATCGGCGACCAACTGAGGTCGAGGATCTTGACGCGACCGTCGGCCATCGTCTTTTCGACTTCGCCGACCATCAGGTGTTCGTTGAATTCGAAGTTCATCACGTCTTCGCCGACGCAGGCGCCGCCGATGGCCTCGATCTGCGACAAGGTGTCGGCGCCCAGGCCGGTGCCGGAAAACACCAGATCCATCAGGTCGCGGCCGGCGATGTCCTGCGTTTCGAACACGGTTTCGAGGAAGGCGGAATATTCGGGATGCACCTTGTTGCCGTCGACCACGGTCAGGATGCCTTGCGGGATGTTTTGCAGCATGGACTGCATGTCGGCGGTCTTTTGCTTCACTTGCGCCGAGGCTTCCTGGATCTTTTCGATCATGCCGTTGAAGGCGACGATGGAATGGCCGACTTCATCCATGCGGTCGACCGGGAGGCGGCGCGTGAAATCCTGGTTGACCGCGATTTCGGTCATCATTTTTTGCATGCGGCTGATCGGCCCCGTGATCTGGCGATACAGCAGGAAGCCGATCAGCGCCAACCCCACTACCGCAATGGCGGTGACGATGGCGATCGTGGTCGTGGTCGACGACAGATTCTGGTTCAGCGCGGCAATCGCGGTGTCCTTGCTGCGGTTCTTTTCGATGCGCAGCGTGTCGACCACGCCTTCCAGTTCGGCCTGGTACTGCACCACGCTGCCGAAGAACGATGCCTGCGCCAGCGCATCCTTGCCGGCCAGCTTGAACTTGGCGGTGTTGTCGATGGCGCCGAAGTAGTTGTCCAGACTTTCCCTGGCTTGCACGATCAGGCCTTTTTGCGCCTGGCTAACGGCTTGTCCGGCCTGGAATTCCAAGGCCTTTTCCAGCGCGGCTTTCTTGGCGGCGAGCTTGTCATTCTCTTGCCCGACCAGTTGATTGTCGGTCTCGGTCACCATCACCATGGCCGCCAGTTGCACGTCCTTCAATTGCCCGACCAGATCGGACGACGCCAGTACGCTCGGCACCACGCCTTCTGTCACCGACCTGACTTCCACCGCGCTGTCGCGCGACTGGAACAATGCATAACCGCCGATGGCGGAGATGGCGATGAAGGTGAGAATGACGAGCAAGGTGATGCGCAGACGGATAGTCATATTGTCTTTTTCCCTGATGGCTGAAGACGAGCGATAGCGTGCCTGAAGCACGGACGCAGCGCGCTCGGAGGTGATGCGGCGCATTGTTGCATCGAAGTATTACTGCGGCGTGACAACTCCTTCCAAAGAGGGAAGAAGAGGCGTGAAAACCCGTCTGAACAGAAAATGATTCCGCACGGAAATATAATAATTGCCGCATGGAAATCAACAGGGCCTTCGTCGGCGAAAATACGAACGCCCTGTCATCGCATCCACTGCGGAAACACAAAAACCGAAAGCGGGATACCATGTCCGCTCATCTTTTTTCGCCACCAGAAAAATCGCCGAAAGCGCACAGACGCCCGGCAAGGAGACCGACATGCAAGCTCTGCAACAACCAACCGCCTTCGCCCGCAGCGCCAGGCATCCCGGTGCGCCCGACCCGGTGCGCATCGCCAGCGCGACAGGCGACGCCGTCGTCGCGACCGTCACGCTCGAAGCAGGCCGCAACCTGCGCGACGCCATTGCGATCCCGCTGGCTGCTGCCGGCATTGAAGGCGGCGCCCTTCGCATCGAGAACCTCAAGGTTTCGCCGCACCATTTCCTGATGCCGGCGTTGTCGCACGACGGCAAGCATGCGGCGTTTTACAGCGCGCCGCATGAAGTCGCCGGCGGCGTCGCCATCGAGCTGGCCTGCGCCACCTACGGCCGTCGCGACGGCGCGCCTTTCGTGCATTGCCATGCGATCTGGACGGATGCGCAAGGCCGGCGGCGCGGCGGGCATCTGTTGACGGACCGGACCGTCGTTGCCGAGACCGTACAAGCGCAGGTATGGGGATTGCGCAACGCCACGATGGAAACGCGCTTCGATCCGGAAACCCATTTCACACTATTCCACCCCGCCCTGGTCGCCGAACAGAAACGCGACGGCGGTCGCCGCATCATATTGGCGCGGATTCGTCCAGACCAGGACCTGACCATGGCGATCGAAGAAGCCTGCCGCATGCATGGCTTCAAAAATGCCGCGATACGCGGCAGCGTCGGCAGCATCATTGGCGCCGAGTTCGAGGACGGACGCATCGTGGAAGACCTCGCAACCGAAATCCTGGTGCGCGAAGGCCGCGTCTGCAGCGGCCCCGACGGCCTGCGGGCGCGGCTCGACATCGCGCTGATCGATCCGCGCGGCCATGTCTGCCAAGGCGTGCTGGCGCGCGGACGCAATCCCGTGCTGATTTGTTTTGAACTGGTGCTGGAAGAGTTGGCGGATTAACTTACGGCGGCATGTCTTCAATGTAGCGGCAGGAAAGCACGCGGGGCTATACTGCGAAAACCGGTCATGCCGTACCATGCCGTCCATCCAGCCGCACCGGATATGACGTGCGGCATGGCCAGGGAAACCATGACGGCAATGGGCGCAAGCTGATGCCGCCTACCGATCCCACTACGGATGAGGAACAGATGAAACTCAAAGGATCCTGCCATTGCGGCGCCGTCAGTTTTACGCTCGACAGCAATACGCCCTACCCTTACCAGCGCTGTTACTGTTCGATCTGCCGCAAGACCCAGGGCGGCGGCGGTTACGCCGTCAACATCGGCGGCGACTTCCATAGCCTCAAGGTCAAAGGCGCGGACGACGTCAGCGTCTATCACGCCAGGCTCAAACGCAAGGGTGAAAAGCGCATCCACACCAGCACCGGCCAGCGCCATTTCTGCCGCCGCTGCGGCAGCGCGCTGTGGCTCTACGATCCGACCTGGCCGGATCTGGTCCATCCTTTCGCCTCGGCCATCGACACGCCGTTGCCGGTGCCGCCCGAATATACCCATCTGTTGCTCAACTACAAAGCGCCGTGGGTCGAAGTCAAGGCAGGCCGCAAGGACAAGCAGTTCGACGAATTTCCACAAGAATCGCTGCTCGAATGGCATCAGCGTCTGGGCTTTGCCGATCCGGATTAACTGCCCGGGCCTCCTCGCCACGCTTTTGCCGGATTTGCCGAAACGCATTGCGGCTCTTCTTTCCGCTCGCTGAGAAATAGATACTGCCGCCGTCCTACATGGCAATCAGGCGCCGTCCGATGCCGCCCCCAGGGCCGCAGGGTTTAGACTTGCCATCATTATTGACGTCAATGGAGTTTCTGATGAATGCACATTCCGACGAACCGCAGGCGCGCGAACAGTATGCCGAGGAATTGATTCGCCGCTATCGCGAACTGCGCCGCTGGGCCGTGGAAAACTGGCCCAATACGGCGCAGCCGCTGGAGGCATCCGATTTCGTCGCCACCGACCGCGAACTGCAATTGCTCCTGGGCGCCCGACTGCATCCCGGCCTTGCCTCCGGACGGCAACCAGCCAAGGCACAATATGAAGACGTGACGCCGATGCCCTGGCCCTGATACCTGCGGACCGACGGAGGCCCTCCCGGTCGCGCCACGATGTCAGTGCCGGGCGATGCGCCGGCGGCTGGCGCCCTGCAACTCCCGGCCGATGTTGTCGAGGATTTGCTGCAACTGCTCCACGTCGTAGGGCTTGGGCAGGGAGAAGGCGCCGGCACCGATATTCTTGCCGATCTGCGCGCCATAACCTGAGGCGAAGATGATCTTGATCGAGGGTGTCTTTTCGCTGATCTTTTTCGCCAGCTCGATGCCCGAAATGCCGGGCAGGCTGACGTCGGTGAAAAGCACGTCGAAACAACGCGTCTCCAACTCGACCAGGGCCTGCTCGCCGCTGCCGACGCCCTCTGCGCGATGACCGAGGACCACCAGCAGTTCGCATATAAGTTGTTGCGAGTCCAGATTGTCTTCCACCACCAGAATATACAGGCCGGAATTGTCGGCCTGCTCTGCAGGGCCTGGTAAGCTCGTGGTCATTGTTGTCTGCATTGCCATATCGACACGGATTGAACAGAAAAGCCGGACATTGCCGACTCCCGATAAGTTGCTGATGTCGATAGTAATGCATTATCGGCGGCAATCAAGGGCCGCAGCGATTATTGTGAAAATCCACAAGCCTTGCCGGCTCTGGCTTGACAGTACAACTTCAGAATGTCTTACAAAAGTTTCAGGGGTCATCTGACAGGGGCCCGTCCGCCCTGCTGCTACAGTGAGTTGCATAACAGATAGCTCTCCGGCGACCTTGCCGAATCAACGCAACTTCAACGATATCGACGTGATGGATCAACAAAGACACCACCTCACACCGGATCGCACATCAGACTCCAGACCAAACCGATCTGCTACCGGTATCACCGGTCTGGATACAATCCTGGGCGGCGGCTTGACGCGCGATCGCCTTTATCTGGTCGAAGGCACGCCGGGCACGGGCAAGACCACTTTCGGCTTGCAGTTCTTGCTCGAAGGACTGGCTCACGGCGAAGCCGGGTTGTATATCACATTGTCGGAAACGGCAGTGGAATTGCACGCGGTCGCGGCGTCGCACGGCTGGTCGCTGGATGGCTTGTCCCTGTACGAGCTGATCGATGACGAAGACCTGAATCCCGATTTCCAGCAATCCATCCTGCATCCGTCCGAAGTCGAACTCGGTGAAACCGTCAAAAGCGTCATGGCGCGTGTCGATGAGCTGAAGCCGGTGCGCGTGATTTTCGACAGCCTGTCGGAAATGCGGCTGCTGGCGCACAATCCGCTACGCTACCGTCGCCAGATCCTGGCGTTGAAGCGTTTTTTTTCCACGCGCAAATGCACCGTGCTGATGCTCGACGACCGCACCGCCGAAGTCGGCGACCTGCAACTGCATAGCATCGCCCACGGGGTCATCAGCCTGGAACAGTTGGCCCAGGATTTCGGTACCGAGCGACGGCGCCTGCGCGTCATCAAAATGCGCGGCATCAGTTTCACCGGCGGTTATCACGATTTCGTCCTCGAAACCGGCGGCATGCGCGTATTCCCGCGCCTGATCGCCGCCGAGCATTTCAGCGAATTCGAGGACGGACTCAGCAGCACCGGCGTGCCGGCGCTGGATACCCTGATGGGAGGCGGACTAGCGCGCGGCACCAACACGCTGTTGAGCGGCCCCTCGGGCGCCGGCAAGACCACCACCGCATTGCGCTGCACGCTGGCCGCCCTGCAACGCGGCGAACGCGCCGCCTACTACCTGTTCGACGAAGGCCGGGGTACGCTGCGCAGCCGCGCGCTTTCGCTCGGCATGGACATCTCGCAATATATCGAAGACGGCAGCCTGACGCTGCACCAGATCAATCCGGCCGAAATGTCCCCGGGGGAGTTCGCGGCGACGATCCGCCGCGCGGTCGAAAACGAAGGCCGCACTTTTGCCGTCATCGACAGCCTCAACGCCTATCTGCAGGCGATGCCGGGCGAGAAATACCTGTTGCTGCAAATGCACGAGTTGCTGACCTACCTGAGCCAGCAGGGCGTCACTACCCTGTTGGTGCTGGGCCAGCACGGCCTGGTCGGAGAAATCCGCTCGGACGTCGATCTCAGTTATCTCAGCGACAGCATCCTCATGTTCCGCTTCTTCGAGGCGCACGGCGATATTGCGACCGCAATTTCCGTCGTCAAGAGCCGCACCAACCACCACATGCGCACGATCCACGAATTCCGCCTCAGCCCGAGGTCCGGGCTGCAAGTTGGGGAAGCTTTGCAGGATTTCGAGGGCATCATGAGCGGCTTGCCGACTTATCGCGGCAAAACGCCTGTACTGAAACACGATGCCAGTTAACCTGCCTCTTGAAGAACGCATCCTTGTTCTCGCCCCGCACGGCAGGGATGCGGAGGTCATCGAGCAGACGCTCGGCAGCCAAGGCCTCAACTGCGCCGTATGTCCGGACTATAGCGTCTTGCTGCGAGAACTTGCGACCGGCGCCGGCGCTGCGCTGATCACCGAAGAAGCGCTCGCCAATGCCGACTTTTCGCAACTGCATCGCTGGGTTGAACAGCAGGAGTCGTGGTCCGATTTTCCTTTTGTCATTCTCAGTGCACGGCAGCACGGCCAGGAGCGCAACCCGGTGCTGGACGTGCTGGAACGCCTGGTCAACATGATCCTGCTGGAACGTCCGGTCAACGCCGAGACCTTGCTGCGCGCCAGCGTTTCGGCCCTTCGCGCGCGACGCCGGCAATACCTCAGCCGCAGCCATTTGCACGAGCGCGCTCGTTCGGAAGAGCATTTGCGTCTGGCGCTGCATGCCGGCCACCTAGGCTCATGGAGCCTGGAACTGGACACCTTGATCCTGATCGTGTCCGAAACCTGCAAGGTGCATTTCGGCATCTCGCCGGACAGCGAGTTCACGTATGACGACCTGCTCAGCGCCATCCATGCCGAGGACCGCCAGCGCCATCTGGACGTGATCGAAGCAGCCATGCTGTCGCGGGATGACTTTTCCATCGAGTATCAGGTGGTGTGGCCCGACAAGTCAGTGCACTGGGTGCAGATTCGCGGCCGGACAGTGCATGACCGTAGCGGCGTGCCTGTGCGCATGGCCGGCGTCTCGCTCGATATCAGCGACCGCCGCGAAGCGGAAAATCGGCTGCTCGAAAGCCAGAGCGCATTGCAGCAGTTCAACGAGACGCTGGAGCTGCGCATCGAAGAACGCACCTCGGAACTGGCCCAGGCCAACGACCGGCTCATGAAGGAAATGGCCGAACGCGAACGCACCCAGATTGCACTGGTGCAGGCGCAAAAAATGGAGGCGATCGGCCGTCTCACGGGCGGCATCGCCCACGACTTCAACAACCTGCTCAACGTCATCATCGGCAACGTCGACCTGATCGAACGCCTGTCCTCCGACGAACGCATCAAGCGCATGGCCGGTTCGGCGCGCAATGCGACCAAGCGCGGCGCCAAGCTGACCGGCCAGTTGCTGGCGTTTTCGCGCAATCAGACGCTGGATCTGAAACCGGTCGATATCGAAGCGGTCATCGAAGGGATGAAAGACCTGATCGCCGTCTCCGTGGGATCGGGCATCAACGTCGCCATCGATATCCCGACGTCGTTGCCGCGCGCGGTCGCCGACGCCAACCAGATCGAGATGGCGATCCTCAACCTGGCGATCAATGCGCGCGACGCCATGCCGGACGGCGGCAACCTGCGCATTGAAGTGCGCCAGCGCCACGCGCGCGACGGCGTGCTCAAGGCTGGCACTTACGTCGTGATCGCGGTCAAGGACACCGGCTCCGGCATCTCGCCGGACATCATCAGCAAGGTGTTCGATCCTTTCTTCACCACCAAGGCAGTGGGCAAAGGCACCGGCCTGGGACTCAGCCAGGTATACGGCATCGCCGATCAGTCGGGCGGGCTGGCGCGCATCGACAGCACGCTCGGCAACGGCACGACGGTGGAAGTCTGGTTGCCGGTGCTGAGCGCGATGCCGCTGCGCGAGCATTACCAGGAAATGCTGGATCAGCCGCTGGAGCCGAAGGAGTCGGGCCACATCCTGGTGATTGAGGACGATGACCAAGTGCGTCAATTCATCGTCGAATGCCTTGAAATACTGGGCTATACGGTCGAACAGGCGGAAAACGGCTGGTTTGGGTTGGAGAAGCTGCATGCCGGGAATTTCGACTTGCTGATCGTCGACTTCCTGATGCCCGGCATGAACGGCGCCGAAGTCATCGCCGCGGCACGCGAACGCAATCCGCATCTGCCGATCATCATGGCGACCGGCTATGCCGACATGCAGGCCGTCGGCAAAGTCATCGACCTGGACGCCGTGCTGCGCAAGCCGTTCCAGATCAGTGATCTGGCCAGCAGCGTGAAGCGGGCGCTGCGCGCCGATATAGTTCGATGAAGCGCGTTTGCGCTCACTTCAATTTTTTCTACGGACACCAGAGACTCGCACTCACGCCTATTTATGAAATGCGTTCTAGTGTCTTGCCATCGGCCGATCAGGTTTTACTCCCGCCATTCCCGGGGCGACTCTCGCAGAAATCCAAAATCTCTCTTGGGTCTGGCATCCCCTGTTTGATCAATTCTCTTGCAATGGCATTCTCCAGATAGGAGGAGAAATCCGGACCGACCTTCAGTCCCAACAGGCCAATGCTGGGTCCCCAGGTACGCTCGATCACCTTTACCACTACCTTGGACCATATTTTGTCCGTCACGATTGCACCTATCGAGCCTTTATAAACCCATTTAGCCGCTGGCACCACCCCGACGAGAAAAATGACCGTCTCTGTGACTACGGTCGCAAGCCAGGCGCGAAACGCAGCCTCTGCTTCTGCTGGATGATCTGCAGTATATTTTTTAGTCAGCCAGACGCCTGTCTCGGTAGCAATTGCCGTTGTCAGCCCGGCTAACCCGAACCTGCCGGCAACGGCAAAGCGTCCTGCTACGCCTGCTCCCGCCGCAAACAACGACAATCCGATTGCTATGACCCCTCCGACAAACTTCACAGCATGCAACCAGGTATTCAACATCAATTCCGACTGAGACGTGGTCATCTCATCCATCACCTGATTAAGTCGTTGTATCAAATCATCGTGATATCGATCTAAATGGGCTTGCATTGTTGTTTCATCGAGACGGCGGCCTACTATCGACTCGTTATAAGCATAAGTCTTCTTTAAGAGCATCCGTCTCCCTTTTTTTATCGCGTTCACGTAATCAGACCCGAATGCTTCTATAAAGGCTTCATCTTCAAAATCCGAGTCCTTGAAATGCACAAGAATACTTTTGACAAATGCTTCATCCTGGGTATTTTCCAGCATCTCAGTCAGGATATTCCAGTTATTTCCCGCTCCTAAAGAAAAAGAGATATCCGGATTATCGATGGCCTTGCTCGTCTGACTGTCAGGCATGATCAGAAAATGAATGGATTTTTCCTTGTCGGAATACATCAACATTTTTCCGAGCCCTGCTCTCGTTTTTCCATCGGTGAACTCAACAGGATACAGTTTCGCAAACAGGATTATTGCCCGACGCTGAGCGAGTGCGATTGGTCATCGTGGATTTTTGGCCCGTTGTCTCTCGCGATACTGCCGTTAGAACCACCTCAATCCTCTATCGGACAACGTTATCATGCAACACTGAAAAATGCCATTCACCTAAATCTCCTTGTAGAGACTGTTGTGTTCGTTTCCCGATGAACGCGTAATGTCCTCTGTCAAGAGAACATTTCAACACGACATTGTGCCGCTGAAACACATCGAAATTAATCTAACTTAATGTAGATTAAATTTCATTTGCGAGATGCATTCTTGGAATACACAAAGCGAGGGAATGAGCGATGCGCAACACTGATCTCCCGGCGCCGTGAACAACATAGAGAATTAAGCTCACGCGATCAGAAATCCACGCGCTGTGAAACGCATTTCATATCCGATACAAAGAGAGATACAGACACGATGTTCAATTGATACACAGAAAAATGTGATCAATCCAATCCTGATTATTTGATGCGCTGCTTTTCCAGCTTGCGCGCCAGCGTGCGCCGGTGCATGCCGAGACGCCGCGCCGCTTCAGAGATGTTGAAATCGGTTTCCACCAGCACCTCATGGATGCGTTCCCATTCAAGCGTCTTGATCGAGGTCGAACGCGTGGTCAATTCCACTTCGGTATTGCCGGCCACATGACCGAAGGCGGCTTCGATGTCGTCGGTATTGGACGGCTTGGCCAGATACTGGCAAGCGCCCAGCTTGATGGCCTCGACCGCGGTGCCGATGCTGGCGAAACCCGTCAGCACCACGATCAGCATCGCCTCGTCATGCTGGTGCAGCATCTGCACGCAGGCCAGGCCGGAAGTGTTGCCGTTGAGTTTGAGATCGACCACTGCGTAGCCTGGATTGTGCTGCCTGAGCAATGCTCCGGCCTCATCCTGGTTGGCCGCCAGCAGGACGGCATAGCCGCGCCGTTCAAACGAACGGCCCAGCGTACGCGCAAACGCGGCGTCGTCTTCGATGATGAGCAGCAGACGTTCAGCCGGCATGTTGCCTGTCCTCTTTCACTTGTTCCTTTCCGGACGGTCCGGCGGATTCTTCGGGGTTTTCCGGTTCCAGGCTGATGGCCGAGAGCGGCAGCGTCAGTCGCACCGACGCGCCGGCGATGTGTCCATGCTCTTCACGGTTGTGCGCCGTGACCGTGCCGCCGAGCTTGCGCGCCACATTGACGACAAAGAACAGGCCCAGGCCGCCGCCGGTCTTGCCCTTGGTCGATTGATAGGGCTTGCCGAGCTGCCCCAGCATGCCGGTAGGAAAACCCGGTCCGGTATCATCCACCACCAGGCGGAGCTCGCCGCCTTCGCGCGATGCCGTCAGGCTCAACCATCTTGGCGACGCCTCCAGCGCGTTATCGAGCACATTGCAGATCATCTGCTTGAGCGCGGAATCGAAGACGACCGGCATGTCCTGGATGATGTCATTCCGGTAATCGAAAGAAACCACGGGCCGGGTGGCGCGGAATTCTTCCGCGAGGTCACCCAGGAAGGTGTGCAGCGTCGTCTTGACCGAGGATTCGCCCCGGGCCTCTCCGGCCGACAGCAGAATGCCGCTGACGATAGTCTTGCAGCGCTGCAACTGGATTTGCATTTCCCCGATCTCCTCCAGCAGCACCGGATTGCTGGCGAATTCCGGCATACGCCGCCAGTCGCCAAGGATCACCGACAGCGTCGCCAGCGGCGTGCCGAGTTCATGCGCCGCGCCGGACGCCAGCAGGCCCATGCGCACGATGTGATCCTCTTCTGCCGCGCGCTGGCGCAAGGCTGCCAGTTGCGCATCCCCCACCCGGCGGTTGCGGCTGATGCGTGTGATGAAAATCGCCAGCAAGGCCGCAATCAGCAGGAAGCAGATCAGCATGCCTTCGACATACAGGCTGAACAGGCCATCGTAAGGATCCGGCGGCAGCGACAGCGGCACGAAGAATTGCGACAGCCCGGCAAAGCAGATGCTGGTGATGCCGACGATGGTCCAGGTCGACCAGGCTTCCAGGAGCACGGCGCTGAGAATCACCTGCAGCAGGTACAGGAAGGCGAATGGATTGCTGGCGCCGCCGCTCAGGTAAAGCTGTACGGTCAGCGTGGCCACGTCGACCAGCAGCGCCAGGAACAGCTCGCGGTTGGTGACGAAAGGCCGCTCATGCCAGCGCAGGTGGCTGCCGATGTTGAAGGCGATCAGGCAGGCCAGCACCTCCAGCATGTGCGGCAACGGCAGGTGAATGTCGAATCCGAAAATCACCACGATGATGGTGGTGATCTGGCCGAACACGGCAATCCAGCGCAACTGGATCAGTTGCAACATGTTCTTGTGGCCGGCGGCGCGGTCGGGACCGCTCGCGGATGTCTCGGGACTTGCCGGGGGGACGTTGGAAAGTTGGAAAACGCTATCCATGGCGTCGGTATTCGGGTGCGTCGATATGTCGGGGTGATTCAGATTGTCAGCCTTGCTTGCCATCTTTGCTTTCCTGGTCGGGACGGGCCGCGCGCCGGCGTTTTTCGTCGCGCATGACCCAGAAGCCGGCGCCGGCCGTCATCAGGGCCAGTCCGTACCAGGTGAGAGCATAAACCAAGTGGTTGTTGGGAAAGGCAATTACCGTCAATCCGCCGAGCGGCTCGCCGGCGGCGGCGCGCTGCTGTTCGGGTATCGAACTGGCGGAAGCAGCGTCGGCATCGACAAAATACGGCGCGACATTGCCGAGCTTGCGCACCTGCGCGATCGCTAGCACGTCGCGTGAATACCAACGGTCGGCAGCGGGATCGTTATGGCGCAAAAAACCGCCGCCGGGCTCGCTGATCCTCAGCAGGCCGGTCACTTCCGCCTGGCCGTCGCCTGCGCCCTCTTTCACATCATGCGCGCCGGTGGCAATGTAGCCGCGATTGATCAGCGTCACCGTACCGTCGGCGCTGCGCAGCGGCGTCAGCAGCCAGTAGCCGCTGCCGTAAATGGTGACGGCCTGTACGCGCGCGGTTTGCGAATACAGATACGTGCCGGCGAGGCGGACATGGAGATATTCATGCGAATCCGCGCTGATCGCCGGCCATGCATCGGGCCCAGGCGCCACGACAGGCGCCGCATGGACGCGCCGGTCAACGCGTTCGATCAGGTCGAGCTTCCAGAACAGGCGCTTGACCTGCCAACTGCCGAGAGCAACAAATATGAGAAATACGCCGACAAAAGCGACGGGCAGGAAAAACGCCAGAAAACGGCGCAGCCCGGAAGACCGGGGGCGCGCCGCTGCTTCCGCAACGGCGCGCCCCGGAGACTGACTGTCAATCACTGTCGATTACGATGCGACAACGCGCATCACTTCATGCCGGGCATGTTGTGCTGCATGTTTTGCATCGAACCGGGCACTGCTTCCTGCAACAGGTCCTGGCTCATGCCGGGCATCATGTTGTGGTTCAGGTGATACATGACCCACAGCGAACCGGCCAGCATGATTACCACGACCATGATCGTGAAGATCAGCGCCAGGATGGTCCAGCCGCCTTCGGACTTGGAATTCATGTGCAGGAAGTAGATCATGTGCACGACGATCTGCACCACAGCCAGGCCCAGCAGGACGAAACCTGCTGTGCTCGACTTTTCGATCACGTTGCCCATGACCAGCCAGAACGGAATTGCGGTCAGGATCACCGCCAGCACGAAGCCGATGGTGTAGCTCTTCAGGCTGCCGTGGTCGGCGGTATGGTCGTGGTGATGTACGTCAAAACCGTCCTGATGGCCATACTTCTCGGCGTGCGACGGATGTTCTTGATGCTGTTGCGCGCTCATGGCAGGACTCCCATCAGATAAACAAAGGTGAAAACGCCGATCCAGACCACGTCCAAAAAGTGCCAGAACATCGACAGGCACATCAGGCGACGGCCGTTTTCAGGCGTCAGGCCATGCTTGCCGACCTGGAACATCAGCGTGATCAGCCAGACGATGCCGAATGTGACGTGCAGGCCGTGCGTTGCGACCAGCGCGAAGAACGACGTCAGGAAACCGCTGCGTTGCGGACCCGCGCCTTCATGGATCAGGTGCACGAACTCATACAGTTCCAGATAGATGAAGCCGGCGCCGAACAAGCCTGTGACGGCCAGCCAGATCAGCGTGGTCCTGACCTTCTTCTTTTGCATTTCCAGCATGGCGAAGCCGTACGTGATCGACGACAGCAGCAGCAAGGAAGTGTTGATCGCCACGAGAGGCAGGTCGAACAACTCGGCGCCAGTCGGACCGCCCGCATAGTTGCGGCCCAGCACGGCATAGGTAGCGAACAGGCAGGCGAAGATCAGGCAGTCGCTCATCAGGTACATCCAGAAACCCAGCAAGGTGCCGTTTTCGGGATGATGTTCCTTGACGTAATAACGCGAGCTTGGCGCTGCGCCCATGGTGGCGGCGGAGGAAGTGGAAATCTCAGACATGGCTATCCAGCAAGCGTGTGCGGTTGGCTTCAACACGGACGACGTCGTCGGCCGGGATGTAGTAATCGCGTTTGTAATTGAAAGTATGTGTGATGATCGCGGCCATGATGGCGATGAAACCGGCGCCGGCCAGCAGCCACATCTGCCAGATCAGGGCGAAGCCGATCACGGCGCTCAGGGCGGCGATGATAAAGCCTGCGCCGGTGTTCTTCGGCATGTGGATGGGTACGAAACCTTCTTTCGGACGGACGTAGCCGTTGGCTTTCATGTCGGCCCAGGCATCGTTGTCATGCACGCGCGGCGTGAAAGCGAAGTTGTAGTCCGGCGGCGGCGACGACGTCGACCATTCCAGCGTACGGGCGCCCCATGGATCGCCGGTAGTGTCGCGCAGCTCGTCGCGGCGCAGGTAGCTGACCACCAGTTGGATGATGAACGATGCAATGCCCAGCGCAACCAGCACGGCGCCCACGGCAGCAATCTGGAACCAGATCTGCAGCGAAGGATCTTCGAAATGGCTCATGCGGCGCGTCACGCCCATGAATCCGAGGATATACAGCGGCGTAAACGCGACCCAGAAACCGATCAGCCAGAACCAGAAGCAGCAACGGCCCCAGAAATCGTCCAGTTTGTAGCCGAAGGCCTTCGGGAACCAGTAATTGATGCCCGCAAACATGCCGAACAGCACGCCGCCGATGATCACGTTGTGGAAGTGGGCGATCAGGAACAGGCTGTTATGCAGCACGAAGTCGGCGGGAGGCACGGCCAGCAGCACGCCGGTCATGCCGCCGATCACGAAGGTGATCATGAAGCCGACCGTCCACAGCATGGGCAGCTCGAAGCGGATACGGCCACGGTACATGGTGAACAGCCAATTGAAGATCTTGGCGCCGGTCGGGATCGAGATGATCATCGTGGTGATGCCGAAGAACGAATTGACGCTCGCGCCCGAACCCATGGTGAAAAAGTGATGCAGCCAGACCAGGTAGGACAGGATGGTGATCACGATGGTTGCATACACCATCGAGGTGTAGCCGAACAGGCGCTTGCCGCAGAACGTGGAAACCACTTCCGAGAAAATGCCGAACGCCGGCAGCACCAGGATGTAGACCTCGGGATGGCCCCAGATCCAGATCAGGTTCACGTACATCATGGCGTTGCCGCCGAGATCGTTGGTGAAGAAGTTGGTGCCGGCCAGGCGGTCCAGGGACAGCATGCCGAGAACCGCGGTCAGGATCGGGAAAGCCGCAACGATCAGCACGTTGGTGCACAGCGCGGTCCAGGTGAAAACGGGCATCTTCATCATGTTCATGCCGGGCGCGCGCATCTTGACGATGGTCGCGATCAGGTTGATGCCTGACAGCAGCGTCCCTACCCCGGCAATCTGCAATGACCATATGTAATAGTCCACCCCCACATCAGGACTGCCGAGGATGCCCGACAAAGGCGGATAGGCCAGCCAGCCGGTACGCGCGAATTCGCCGACGAACAGCGACGCCATGACCAGGCCGGCGCCGAATGTCGTCATCCAGAAACTGAAGTTGTTCAGGAACGGGAACGCCACGTCGCGCGCGCCGATCTGCAGCGGCACGACATAGTTCATCAGTCCGGTCACCAGCGGCATCGCGACGAAGAAGATCATGATCACGCCGTGGGCGGTGAAGACCTGGTCGTAGTGATGCGGCGGCAGGAATCCGACCGAATCGCCGAAGGACAGCGCCTGCTGGGCGCGCATCATCAGCGCATCGGCAAAACCGCGCAACAGCATGACGATGCCGAGGATGACATACATGATGCCGATTTTCTTGTGGTCGATGCTGGTGATCCAGTCGCGCCACAATGTGCCCCACAGGCGGAAATAGGTAATGCCGCCGAGCACGGCGACGCCGCCGATCAGCACGCCGATGAATGTTATCAGCAGGATGGGTTCATGAAAGGGAATCGCGTCCCAGCTCAGACGGCCGAAGATCAGCTTGGTCATGTCAATTTGGTCTAGCATCGTTACTTTCCGCTGAAAAAGAAGGTCGCGGCGCCATATTGCAGGGCGCCTCCGCCGGCCGCTTGCATCGCTGCTGCCGGCAGTTCTTTCGATTGATTATTCATGGTGGTGCTGGCCGCCGGCCTGGGCGACTTCCTGGGGCGCGTCTTTGGCTGCGCCCTCTTTTGCGCCCGTGGCTTCATCCTTGACGTTCTTGTCGGTCATCATCTGCTTGTCCATGCAGACCTGGCCTTCGGCGACGCAACGGTTCAGGATCGCGTGGAACAGCGTGCCGTCGACGGCGTTGAAGTGCTGCACCGGGTCCTTGATGCTCGGCTTTTCCAGCGCCAGGTATTCGGTGCGCTTGAGGGCGCCGCCGCCGGATTTGACCTTCTTGACCCAGGCGTCGAAGTCTTCATTGCTCACGCCATGGAACTTGAAGCGCATGTCCGAGAAACCGGCGCCGCTGTAGTTGGCCGAGAAGCCTTCGAATTCGCCCGGCTTGTTGATGACGGCATTGAGCTTGGTCTGCATGCCCGGCATCGCGTAAATCTGCCCTGCCAGCGCGGGGATATAAAACGAATTCATCACCGTGGAAGCAGTAATCTTGAACTCGATGGGTACATCGACCGGCGCGGCCATTTCATTGACCGTGGCGATGCCCTGCTCCGGATAGATGAACAGCCATTTCCAGTCCAGCGCGACGACTTCGACGGTCAACGGCTTGACGTTTTCAGGAATGGGACGCTGCGCGTCGAGGCGCGACAGCTTGCGGTACGGGTCCAGCGTATGGGTGCTGATCCAGGTCAGCAGGCCGAGCGCGATGATGATCAGCAGCGGCACGCCCCAGATCACGAGTTCGAGCTGGGTCGAATGGTCCCAGTCGGGTTCGTAGCGCGCGGCGGTATTGTTCTTGCGATAGCGCCAGGCAAAAAGGATCGTCAACGCAATCACCGGGACGATGATCAGCAACATCAGGATGGTCGAAATGACGATGAGCCGGCCTTGCTGGTTGGCGATGTCTCCCGAAGGATTCAGGACAACCGTGTTGCAACCAGCCAACAAAATTGCAGCCAGGAAAACGAGTCCGCGGCGAATGAGGTGTGAAAACATGCAGGGAAAGTCCAGTCGGAGCTAGCAAATCATGCTAATGTACACTTACCGTTAAGCATTGGCGATTGGACAATTTGTCCCACCCTGATGTCGGGACAACAACAAAAATCGGCAATGCCTGCGCGGAACGTAGCGGCGTCACAGACCGAATCAAGAAAGAGAGACAATGATCATGGCCAGCACTCATATTCATCACCCTGAACTTCCTGGTAAATTTTCCGGAAATACGCCTGTCGGTGGTTCTGATAATGCCAAATCTGATCATCCGGCGATTGCGCCAGGCGATATTGCAATCGGCGTGGTCATCGGAAGGGCTTCAGAATACTTCGATTTCTTCGTGTATGCCATAGCCTCGGTGTTGGTTTTTCCCACAATCTTCTTTCCATTTGAACAACGCCTCGAAGGCACGCTCTATGCCTTCACCATCTTTTCCTTTGCCTTCCTCGCGCGGCCGTTCGGCACCGTCCTCTTCATGGCAATCCAGAAGAAGCTCGGGCGCGAAGTCAAACTGACGCTGGCCCTTTTCCTGCTGGGTCTGTCCACGGCGGGCATTGCCTTCCTGCCAACCTATGATCACCTCGGCTTCACCGCCATCGTCCTGCTGGCCGTCCTGCGCATCGGCCAGGGACTGGCGCTGGGCGGATCCTGGGACGGCCTGCCGTCGCTGCTCGCGCTGAACGTGCCCAAGAACAAGCGCGGCTGGTACGCCATGCTGGGTCAGTTGGGCGCGCCGGTCGGCTTTATCGTCGCCGGGCTGGTTTTCGCCTATCTGATCGGCAATCTGAGCAATGAGGACTTCCTCGACTGGGGCTGGCGCTATCCGTTCTATGTGGCATTCGCCATCAACGTCGTGGCGCTGTTCGCCCGTCTGCGCCTGGTTGCCTCGGAAGAGTATTCGAGCCTGCTGGAAGAGCGCGAACTGGAACCGACCGGCGTCATCGAGATCACCCGTACCCAGGGACGCAACCTGATCATCGGCGCCCTCGCCGCGCTGGCCAGCTATGCGCTGTTCCATCTGGTGTCGGTGTTCCCGCTGTCGTGGATTTCACTGTATTCGATGCGCTCGATGAGCGACTTCCTGATGGTGCAGGTGTTCGGCGCCGTGCTGATGATGGTCGGCATCGTGCTGTCCGGCCCGATCGCCGATCGCTTCGGCCGCCGCACCACGCTAGGCGCCCTGGCGGTGATGATCGCAGTGCTGAGCGGCTTCGTGCCGACCTTGATGAACGGCGGCGATACCGGCCAGGACACCTTCATCCTGATCGGCTTCGCCTTGCTCGGCCTGTCGTACGGCCAGGCTGCCGGTGCAGTGACGGCCAACTTCCCGAGCAAATACCGCTACACCGGCGCGGCGCTCACTTCCGATCTGGCCTGGCTGGTCGGCGCAGGTTTTGCGCCGCTGGTGGCGTTGGGCCTGTCGGCGCATTTCGGCCTGGCGTATGTCAGCATTTACCTGCTGTCGGGCGCGGTCTGCTCGCTGGCGGCGCTGAGCGTCAATCGCGCGCTGGACATTCGCTGATCCTGCAGGCATCAATGAGAACGGCCTGGCTGCGTATGCATGCCAGGCCGTTTTTCTTTGCTTCCCGGGAATCTGCTTACGCCACCCGGTCGAACACGTCGCCACCCTGCCGGTAGATCTTGTGCGCCGGCCGCGCCAGTCCGAGATTTTCGCGCAAGGTCCTACCCTCATACTCGGTGCGGAACAAACCGCGTCGGCGCAACTCTGGAAGCACCAGTTCGACGAAATCATCCAGTCCGCCCGGCAAGGTCGGCGGCATGATGTTGAAACCGTCGGCGCCGCCGTGGAGGAACCAGTCCTCCAGACGGTCGACGATGCTTTCCGGGGTGCCGTAGATCGACCAGTGTCCGCGCGCCGTCGCCACCCGTAAATACAGTTGGCGGATGCTGAGGTTCTCGCGCCGCGCCAACGCCGTCACCAACTGGAAGCGGCTCTTGGTGCCGTTCGGCTCCTGCAGGTTGTCCGGCAAGGGACCGTCGAGCGGATAGCCGGACAAGTCCACGCCGCCCAGATGCTGCTGCAGCAGCGACAAGCCGACGGCCGGGTGGATCAGCGATTGCAGTTCTTCGAATTTCTCCTGCGCCTCGCTCTCGCTGCGGCCGACCACCGGGAACACGCCCGGCATGATCTTCAGTTCGTCCGGATGGCGCCCGTATTTGTCCAGGCGCGACTTCAGGCCGCTGTAAAAACGCTGTGCGTCCTGCAGCGACTGCTGGGCGGTAAAAATGACTTCCGCCGTGCGCGCCGCCAACTCCTGCCCCGGCTCCGAAGAACCGGCCTGCACCACCACCGGATGTCCCTGCACCGGCCGCGCCACGTTAAGCGGACCGCGCACCGAGAAATGCTTACCCTTGTGATGGATGGCATGCAGCTTGCTGCTGTCGAAATGCACACCCTCGGCCTGGTCGAAACGGAAGGCGTCATCCTCCCAGCTATCCCACAAGCCGCGCACCACATCGACGAACTCTTCGGCGCGCTCGTAGCGTGCGCCATGCTCCGGATGCTTGTCCAGGTTGAAGTTATGCGCTTCCGACTCCGACCACGACGTCACCACGTTCCAACCGGCACGGCCGTTGCTCAGATGGTCGAGCGAAGCAAACTTGCGCGCCACATGATAGGGCTCGTTATAGGTGGTCGAGACGGTTGCCACCAGTCCGATATATTCGGTTGCCTGCGACAGCGCCGACAGCAAGGTCAGGGGCTCAAAAGTCGCGGCGCGCGAAGTCAGGTGCAGAGTTTCGGCATCGTGCGAACGAATCGCCACGCCGTCGGCCAGGAACAAGGCGTCGAACTTGGCGCGCTCGGCGGTCTGCGCAATCTGCCTGTAATGCGCGATATTCTGTCCGGCGTCGGGTTGCGAGCGCGGATGGCGCCAGCCGGCGACATGATGCCCGGTGGCCTGCACGAAGGCGCCCAGCTTCAGTTGTTTCTTCGGGCCGCTCATGACGCCACCGCCACGCTGGAAATGGCCGCAGTCGTGCGCACCTTGTCTTGTACATTGCGCGATACGCTGCGACGTCCGTCGACGCCGACCGGCACGTCGCCCGCAATCGTCACGCGCCGCACCACGCGGTGCTGGTCGCCGTAGTCATTGATCGCATAATGCTGGGTAGCGCGATTGTCCCAGATCGCGATGTCGCCGACGGACCAGCGCCAACGCACGGTGTTTTCGAGACGCGTGACATAACTCCCGAGCAGTTGCAGCAAATGATCGGAATCGCCGGTCGGGTAACCGAGCAGCTTCTTCACGAAATGTCCCAGCACCAGCGTGCGCTCGCCGGTCTCCGGATGCACGCGCACCACCGGATGCTCGGTTTCATAGATGGTCGAGGTGAAGATTTCGCGATAGCGCTTCAAGCCTGCATCGTCGACATTGAAACGCGCGGCGTAATCGTAGTCGTTGGTGTGCAGCGCCCGCAGGCTGTCGGCCAGTTGGCGCAAGGCCGGCGGTAAGTCGAGATACGCTTGCGCCGTATTGGCCCAGACGGTGTCGCCGCCCGCCTGCGGGATCACCACCGCGCGCAGGATCGACGCCTGCGGATACGCCAGGTCGAAGGTGACGTCGGTATGCCACGAATTGGCGCGTCCGCCGTGCACCGAATCCAGCTCCAGCAGATAGTCGGTGCCGTCGCGCACCGGCACTGTCGGATGCGCCACCAGTTCGCCCCACAGCTTCCCGAAGGCTTCCTGGCCAGAATCGTCGAGGTGCTGCTGCCCCCGGAAAAACAAAACCTTGTACTTCAGCAGCGCCTGGCGGATGGCGCGGAACGTCTCCCGGCCGAGGTCGCCGGACAGGCGCACGTCGCGGATTTCAGCGCCGATGCGGCCGGCGACGGGATGCAGATCGAGCAATGCTTCGGACATCTTGTTCTCCTTCACGAAAATGACTGGTTGGGGGTTTAAGGCTTGCGTCGTACGGGAATGCCGCAATTCCTCTGACAGGCGACGTTGCTGGTGTCCGGACGGCCATCGCCGATGAAGCCGTCGCGATTAGGCATGCGTACCTTGGGCAGCGAGCGCGCATCGAACACAGCGTCTGCGGCGACGATGCCGTTCAGGTGCAGAAGATAGGCGGTCACCGCATACACCTCGTCCGGCGTCAGGCTCTGCGGTGCGTTGTACGGCATCGCGCGGTTGATGAAATCGAATACCGTGGTAGCGTACGGCCAGAAACTGCCGATGGTCTTGACCGGATTGGACGATGCCAGCGTGCCCTTGCCGCCCACCAACTGGTCGGCCGGCTTGCCCTCGCCTTTGGCGCCGTGGCAGGCGGCGCATTGCTGCGCATAGACGGTCTTGCCGCTTTCCACGCTGCCGCTGCCGGCGGGCAAGCCCGCGCCGTCGGCGGCAACGTCGATATTCCATGCCGCCAGATCGCGCTCGCTTGCCGCATGACCGACGCCATAGACCTGGGCTTGCACCTGCATGCTGAACAGCAGTGCAAGCGCAAACGCAGTGAGGGACGATGCGCTACACCTGGACATTGGTGATGACTCCGTCGCTCGCCACTTTCCAGCTCTGGATGGCATTGAAGTGATAGTTGGATTCGAAGCCGCGCGCCGCAACCAGTTGTGCGCCGCTCGGCTGCACAAAACCGCTCGTGTCCAGCGCCCGGCTTTGCAGCACGGCCGGCGCACCGTCCCATCGCCACGGCAGCCGGAAGCGCGTCAGTGCACGATCCAGCACTGGCTCCTGCAGACGCGCCTCGCGCCAGTTGCGACCTCCGTCAGTCGATACGTCGACACGCTTGATGCGTCCGCGCCCTGTCCAGGCCAGGCCGGAAATTTCGTAGAAGCCGCTTTCCTTCAAACGATGATCGGGCGCCGGGAAGGTAATCACCGATTTCGTCTCCATCAGAAAGGTGAATTGGCGCGCCGTGCCGTCCGGCAGCGAATCGGTGTACTTCGACGTTTCCTCGCGCGACATGAACGGTTCGCGTCCCACCTTGAGGCGGCGCAGCCATTTGACGCTCATGTTGCCCTCAAAACCGGGCAGAAGCAGCCGCAGCGGATACCCATGCTCGGGCCGCAGGTGTTCACCGTTCTGCGCATATACCAGCAAGGCGTCGTCAAACGCCTTGCCGATCGGGATGCTGCGCGTCATGCCCGCCGAATCGGCTCCTTCAGCCAGTATCCATGCCCCTTCCGGCTTGACGCCGACTTCTTCCAGGACGGTCGCCAGCGGCACGCCAGTCCATTCGCAGCACGACAGCAAGCCGTGGCTGAATTGCAACGAGGCCGTTCCCGGGCCTTTCCATTCACGCCCGGTGTTGCCCGAACATTCGAGAAAATGGATGCGCGATACCGACGGCAGGCGCACCAGGTCGTTCATCGTGAAAATGACCGGACGTTCCACGAGGCCATGCACCGCCAGGCGATGCTGTTCCGGATCGATTTGCGGAATGCCGGCATGATGGCGCTCGAACACCAGCCCGGTCGGCGTAATGATGCCGTGCAGGTCCTGCAGCGGCGTCATCGACGAATTCGCGCCCGGTAACGGCGCAGGGCCGCGCGAACGGCGCACCACGTTTTTTTCGAACGGCGACGGTTCGCCATAGGGATGCCACAGGACCGGCTCGCCCGGCGTCTTGCTCCACGGCGCGACCACCAACGGTTCGGCGCGCGCGCCGGCGGCCAGGCTCGCTCCCAATATGGCGCCGCCGCGCAGGAAGCGCCTGCGCCCGGCTGTCTGATTCAGTTTGCTGCTCATTCGTATTTGTCTCGTTGCGTTGTGCTTATGTTTACTGCGCGGCGTGATTCGCCTCAGATGGCGAACCGCCATTGGCGCGGCTCCTCCGGCTCTGCCGCATCGCTGCGCAGAGGCGGTTCCGCGAGGCTGGCGCTGTCGCCGGAAAACTCCCGCAACACCTGCTGTTTGACCTCGGCAAAACCAACTGCTGCACGTTCCCGCGGATGCGCCAGGCTCACCGGCACGATGCGGCGGATGCGTCCCGGGCGCGGCTCCATCACCACTACTTTGTCGCCGAGATAAATCGCTTCTTCGACATCATGCGTCACCAGGATCATCGTGATGCCTTCCGCCTGCCAGATGCGATGCAGCTCCTGCTGCAGGTAAGCGCGCGTCAATGCGTCGAGCGCACCGAACGGTTCGTCCAGCAGCAGGATTTCCGGCCTGCTGACCAGCGCGCGCGCAATCGCCACGCGTTGCGCCATGCCGCCGGACAATTGATGCGGATAGGATTTTTCAAATCCTTCAAGACCGACCAACGCAATGTGCTCTCGCACCGCCGACCGTTTTTGTCCCGGCGTCAGGTCGGCGTTGAGCAGGCCGAGCTGGATATTGTTCTCCACCGTCAGCCACGGAAACAGCCGGTGCTCCTGAAACACGATGCCGCGCCGCAGGCTGGTGCCGACGATGCGTTGCCCGTCCAGCAGGACTTGTCCCTGATAGTCTTCCTCAAGTCCGACGATCAGGCGCAGCAAGGTCGACTTGCCGCAGCCGCTGGAGCCGACGATGCTGACGAACTCGCCCGGCGCGATCGTCAGCGTGACGTCTTCGAGGACCGCCAGATCGCCGTCCTTGACGGGATAGGATTTGCTCAGATGTTGGATATCCAGCGTACCGGCTTGCGACATACTTCCCCCCTCTAAAATTGCGCCACCGACCGGCCGCGCCACGCCAACAGCCGGCGCTCGATCCGCGCCGCCAGCCAGTTCAGTGTAAAGCCGACGAAACCGACCACGATCACGCCGAAAATCACCAGATCCATCATGAACAACTCGCGGCCGTCGATCATGGTGTTGCCGATGCCCTTGCCCGACACCAGCAGGTATTCCGCGCCCAGCGTCGCCAGCCACGCATAGATCAGGGCCAGGTGGATGCCGGCCAGGATCGACGGCGATGCCGCCGGCAGGATCAGCTTGAACAGCCACTGGCGGCGATTGAATTTCAATACGCGCGCCGCTTCGATCAGCTCGCCGGGAACGCTGCGTATGCCTTCAAAAGTATTCAGCACCACCGGAAAGAACGCCGCCAGCGACAGGAAAGCCACCTTGGCCGCATCACCCAGGCCGAACCAGACCGACAGCAAGGGAATCCAGGCGAACAGCGATATCTGCTTGAGCGTATGGAAGGTCGGGCCGATCATGCGCTCGAACAGCCGCGACAAACCGAAGGCAATGCCGAACGCCAGTCCGGCGCCGACGCCGATTGCGAAACCGATCAGGTCGCGCCGCAGGCTTGCTTCCAGCGCCACGCGCAATTCGCCGCTGCGGAACTGCTCGACGGCGGTTTCCCATACCTTGCCCACCGGCACCAGCAGCGGCGAGTCGGACCAGTGAAAATGCACCGCCAGCCACCACGACAGCAGCAGCACGGCGGGCAGAATCCAGCCGCGCAGGAATTTGGGAACGGGATGTTTGTCCTGATAGTCGGATCGCGCCATCGCCCGTCCTTTCAGAATCCGCTGCGGCGCCAGCCGAGCAGGATGATTTCGATATGCGCCAGCACCCGATCGAGCGTGTAGCCGACCGCGCCGACCACCACCACCGCGGCCATGACCACATCAAGCTGGAACAATTGGCGGCCGAACACGATCATGTAGCCCAGCCCTTCCGACGACGCCAGCAACTCGACCACCACCAGCGCCAGCCAGGCGTGCGTGAAGCCGTAGCGCACGCCGTTCCAGATCGGCGGCAGCGCGGCGGGAAAAATCACGCGCGTCAGCAATTGCCAGCGCGAGAACTTCAGCACCTTCGCCACGTCGACGTAACGCGCCGGCACGTTCTCGATTCCTTTGTACGTGTTGAGCGCGATCGGCACCAGCGCCGCCTTGGAAATCAGGATGACTTTGAGCGCTTCGTCGATGCCGACCAGCAGCATCAGCAAAGGCAGCCAGCCGAGCACCGGCACCTGGCTGAAAGCTTTGAACAAGGGATAGACATAATCCTTGAACACCGGCGACAGTCCCATCGCCACCCCCAGCAGCAAACCGCCCGCCAATCCCACGCCGAAGCCCAACAGCACGCGCAGCAGGCTGATCCTGAGGTTGTCGAACATCTCTCCCGATGCCGCCAGGTCAATGAACGTCAGCAGCACCGCTTGCGGCGACGGCAGCACTTGCGGCGCCACCCATTCAAACCGGGCGGCGACGTACCACAACAACAAGAGGAACAAGGGAAACGGCAAGGCCAGCCAGCGCGGCGACCATTTGCCGAACCGGCGCGCAAACGAAGAACCCGTCCCGGGGGCCGGCGTTGCGCCCGGCGGGATTTGCAATGCGGCTGGCTGCACGCTCATCGCTCAGGTCCCCAGTATCTTGCCGTTGGCCTGGAAAATCGGCCAGTAGTTTTCCAGACGCAGATCCCTGAGCGCCGCCTTCAGATAACTCTGGTCGATCCACTGATCGACATCGAATTTTGCGCGGCTCAGTTTGAAGCGGTAGGCCTGCTCCACCGAATCCTTGTAACGCGCAATCAGGAAGGGATCGAAATTGGGATTGATGCGCACCCGCAGCGGCTCGCCGTCGTAGTCTTCCCTCCAATGTTCGTAGGGAGTACCGGCCTTGGCCCACAAACGCAGCACTTCTTCGCGATTGACTTCGTCGGACGCCCATTTGGACGTCTTCACAAACGTCTTGACCACGCGCGCGGCGACTTCCGGATATTTCTGCGCGAACTCTTCAGTCACCAGCACATGCGATTGCGTCGTGAAGATCGGCGAACCGCCCTTGCTGCTGTAGACGATGCGCGCGGCATTCTTGTCGCGCAAGCGCAGCAGGTTGATGTTGCCGAAAGCGGCGTCGATGTCCTTGGTGCTCAGCGCAGCCAGCGTTGTGGCCTGGTCGAGATTGATGGCGCGCAAGTCCTTCTCGTGCAGGCCGTTTGCTTCCAGCACACGATTGATCGGCAACTGGGCATTGGTGCCCTTGAAGATGGCGACGCGCTTGCCGCGCAGATCCTTGACCGATTGGATCGGCGAATCAGGCGGCACCGCCAGATAGATGTTGGAGCGCACGCCGGTGGCGAGCACCAGTTTGGTTTTAAGACCGGCCGACTTGGCCACGATGGCAGGCAGGTCGCCCTGGAAGGCGAAATCCAGTTGCCTGTTGGTGAGCGCTTCATTAACCGCCGGACCGGCGCCCTTGAAGAAGAACCACTCGACCTTGATGCCGTCCGCCTTGAACTCTTCCTCGACCCAGCCTTTGGCATTGGCCACGGCGGCTGAACTGCCGGAAAATACCGGCGGATTGCCGATGCCCGGCTGCGCCACGCCGATGCGAATGGTTGCCGGCTGGTTTGCCGCGCGCGCTTGCAGACCCAGCAAAGCCGCACCTGCGCCGACGCCGCTTGCGGCCAGATGCCTGAGCACAGTTCTGCGATCCAAGCTCATGAGTTTCCCTTTCCGTATCCATATCGATGCACATCACCGCGATGGCGAAAATGCTGCGATCAAGTATAGGTAAGGGGAAACCGGCGACAAACGAATGAATTCGTATGTCCTTATGCGAAAGTATTTCGCGTCACATGAGACTCGGCGAGTAATGCCGACGCAATAGCAGACGAGTGCCGGCGACGATATCTTCGCGGCGCGCCAACTTCAGTACGGGGTCACAGCGCACCACACGCAGTCGGTCCCCAGCCCGGCCAACATGTGCAGCAATGCCGCATCCAGCTCCATCATGTGCGCAGTAAACGAAAACAGCAGCAAGATGGCAAGAATGAAAGCCGAGGCTCGCTGCCGATGATGCACGCCGCTGCCGCTGTGCAAGCCGACGAAAGACCGGAACACCGCCACCAGCGTGGCGAGGAAAGAGCGGTTGCCCGCGTTTTTGGATGACGAGGAAGACATGGCGACTCCTTGGTTAAACCGGCACGGCTTCCGCTGGAGCACTCGTGCGGCTGCCCATCAGACAGAACAGCAATACTCCCGAAACTGCAGCGATCGCCGCCGCAACCAGCATCAACAGCGAAAACGCATGGGCAAAACCGGTCTGGGCGATATGCAGCGCCTGCAGGCTGTTGCCGAGTCCCGACAAGGCTGCGGCGCTATCGCCGGCGACGACGCGCTCGACCACGTCGCTGAAGTCGACGGGCAACGGCAGATTGGCGCCGATCAAAGCGTCTTTCAGGTAACTGCCGGTGCGCACCGTAAGTACGCATCCGAGACTGGCGATCGCCAGCACGATCGCCGCGAAACGGGTGGTGGTGCTGATGCCGGACGCCATGCCGGTGCGTTCGCGCGGCACGCAATGCATGATGGCTTTCTGCGTATTGCCATTGAGCAGCCCGGCGCCGCTGCCGGTCACCAGCATGCCGGCTAGCGCCATCCAGTAGGTTCCCGCATATGCGGCAATCGCCACCAGCACGTTGCCGATGCACACCAGCGCCATGCCAAGCGCCATGAGAGCGTGCAACGGCATGTAACGCGTCAGCGCTGCGCCCACGCGTGGGAAAACCATCATCGCCAGCGCGAACGGCAGCATCGCCAGTCCGGCGACAATGGCGGAATACGAAAAGGCGTTTTGCAGATACAACGGGAGAAAGGTCATCATCACCTGCGCCGAGCTGGCATAACCGAACATGGCTAGCACCGCGCCGACGAACGGCGCCCGGCGGAACAGCCGCAAGTCGATCATGGGCCGCGCCTGCATCAGTTCGATCGGTACAAACAACGCCAGCAGCAACACGCCGCTGCCGGCGCGCAACAAGGTCGCGTGGCTGTCCCAGCCGGACGCGTTGGCATTGATCAGCGCCCAGATCAGGCAACACAGCCCGCCGCTCAGCAACAGGCTGCCCCAGGGATCGAGCCTGGCCGCGTTGGCGTCGCCCGATTCGCCCACCTCGCGATAGACCAGCGTCCCCAGGCACAGGCATACCGGCAGGTTCAACAGGAAAATCCAGCGCCAGCCGAGCAATTGCGTGACCACGCCGCCAAGCAAGGGCGCCACCGTCATCGATACGCCCATGCAGGCGCCCCACACCGCCCAAGCGTGTGTGCGATCCTTTTCAGTGTGGAAGACGTGGCCGATCACGGCCAGCGCCGAGGTCAGCAGCATGGCCGCGCCGACGCCCTTCACCGCCCGCGCGACCTGCAGCGCGCCGGCCGACCAGGCCAGTCCGCACCCCAGCGAAGCCAGGCTGAACAGGCCCAGGCCGAGCAGCATCATGCGCTTGCGTCCGAAACGGTCGGCCAGGCTGCCGGCCGGCAACAGCAAGGAAGCAAAAGCCAGCATGTAGGCGCTGACGATCCATTCGATGTCGCTGAAATCGGCGTGCAGCGAACGCGCCACCGACGGCAGCGACACCGCCACGATATTGGTGTCGAGCACGATCAGGGCGCACACGCTGGAGCAGATCAGCAGGATATTGCGTTCCTTGCGCCGACGCACGGCGTCGGGATGTTCCTCGGCTCGGGATGGCGCGGTCATGGCGGCGGGATTGCTTTTATGGTTTCAGCACCGCAAGTCCGGCGCGCGCGATCTGGCTGTCGTGCACCTTGGTGTCGGCGCTGACGCCGATGGCGCCAACCACTTGTCCGTCGATGACGATCGGCAGACCGCCTTCCATCATGACCAGGCCCGGCGCCGTGATCGCTGCGGGACGGCCATTGTTGATGGCGTTCTCCAGGTCGGCGGACGGACGTTTGAACAAGGCGGCGGTGCGCGCCTTCTCGACGGCAATCGACGGGCCGACGGTGGTCGCCGCGTTATCCATGCGCTCGGCAACGATCAGCCAACCGCCGTCGTCGACTACGGCGATCGCGCCGGGCCAGCCGTTCTTGCGCGCTTCTTCCTGCGCTGCGGCGACAATTGTCTTTGCGCTCTCCAAGGTCAGGATGCGCTTGCTCGCCGCAGCTTCTCTTTGCTGGGCTCCGGCATGCGTGAGGCTTCCTGTTCCCAGCAGACACAGGGTAACAACGGCAATAATTCGACTGGCTTGCATGACATCTCCTTTGATTGGGTCCGGTCATTCTAATCCCGCCTATAATTATATTTATTACAGTTAAAGTGCAATTTAATTTCCATCAGGTTAATTATCGGAGACTATCCTGGAGCTTCGCCATTTCCGCTGTTTCGCCGCCGTTGCCGAGACGCTGCACTTCGCCCGCGCAGCCGAACAGCTCGGCATTTCCCCGCCGGCCCTGACCAAGCAGATACAGGAAATCGAGCGCCTGCTCGATGTGCGGTTGTTCCATCGCACCAAGCGTTCGGTCAGCCTGACGTCGGCGGGAGAAGTATTCCTGGAGGAAGCGTTGCGCACCTTGCAGCAAGCCGCACGGGCGGAGGAAGCGGCGCGCCGCGCCGGCCGCGGCGAAATCGGCCGCATCGAAATCGGCTACATTGCCTCTGCGGCCTATTCGGGCCTGTTGCAAACCGAAGTGGCGCGCTTTCGCGAAGCCTATCCGCTGGTCCAGCTCAACCTGATCGAGGCGCCGATGGACACGTTGCCGCTGGAGGTCAGCAACGGCAGCCTCGATCTCGCCTTCATCCGCCCGCCCGTTCCCTGCCCGGCCGACGTGACTTTCATGACGCTGCTGTATGACGACTTCGTGGCGGCGCTGCCGGAGCAATCGCCGCTGGCGCGCAAGGACATCCTGCCGGCGGCGGATCTGGCATCGGAACGGTTCATCCTGCCCGAGCAGGCTTCCGGCACAGTGGAAGTCGGCCGCCGCGGTCGATTCGTGCCGCGCACGATTCACAATCCCGGCGGCCTGGTGGCGGTCATTACGCTGGTGTCGCTGGGCCAGGGCGTCGCCATCGTCCCTGCCTCGGTGATGGAGCGCGTGCATATGCCCGGCGTGGTCTATCGCCAGATAGAAGGAAAATCCATCCCCGGTGCGATCGCCCTGGCTTCGCGCCGGCATGAAAAGTCGCCGGTGGTAAAGGTTTTCCTGAAGCAGTTGAAAGCGCGGCAAGCCGCCCGATAAAAACTCAGGCCGACAGGCAACGCGCGGCGCGGTCATGGAAGCGATAGGCGCCCTTGCCGGCTTTCTTGGCGGCATACATGGCGGCGTCGGCTTTGGACAGCAGCTCGTCGACGCTATGGCCGTCGTCGGGATACAGCGCAATGCCGATGCTCAGGCTGGTGCTGACTTCATAGCCGCCGAGGTTGAGAAACGGCGCGCCGACGGTCTTGATCAGCTTGTCGGCGATGTCGGCGATCTGGTTCTGATGTTTGATATCCGACACCAGTACGACGAATTCGTCGCCGCCCAGGCGCGCTACCAGATCGTATTCGCGCAGGCTCGCGCACAGCCGCTGCGCCACCGCCTGCAACAACATATCGCCGACAGCATGGCCGAGCATGTCGTTGATTGGTTTGAATCCGTCGAGATCAATGAAGAACAAAGCGTACAGGTTGGCGCTGCGTTTGGCCCTGGACAACTCCGCCGCGGCGAGCTCGCTGAATAGCATGCGGTTGGGAATGCCGGTCAGATAATCATGCGAGGCGAGTTGATACGCGCGCGTCTTTTCCCTTTCCAGTTGTTCGATCAGGCAAATTTTTTCCTGCTCGGAACGCGCCAGGCGTTCGTAGAGTTTCTTCCGATGGTAAGAAATGCCGATCAGGATCAGCGTCAGGGAAACCACCGCAATGGAAATGACGATGGCGTAACGGACATACTCATTATGCGACTGCGTCAGGTTCGCGACGATGAACCCGGGATCGAGGCTCACCGTCACGCTCAGCGGATAAGCTTCCAGCTTCTGCTGGTTGCTCACGCCCGGCGGCGTGCGCGCAATGTCGCGCCCCTCTTGCTTGTCGGCGCTGCCGCTGTCGTTTCCGCTCGCCAGTCGTCCATCGTTCAAGGCCACCAGCGCAGCTCCCGCGCTGCCATTGACCGAAACGCGATAGCCATTGCCGATCTGCTGGTATTCATTGAGGAAACGTCCGATATCCAGCACCGCGACAAAATATCCGCGCGCTCCGCTGCCGGGACTTTGCAGCGACACCAGCATCGGCATGCGCCAGGTATGGCCGTCCGTCTTGCCGAAGGTCACCGAACCGGGTTTCGGACTCACGCCGGAAGGCGCCTCGGGATAAGCCTGTCCGATCAGTTGCGCGAATTCACTCTCGGTCGGCAGGCCGGACGACGAATAGCGCAGCCGTATATCGGCATCGAACACCGCGGCGCGCACATACACGCTGTCGCCGTTGAAGAGTAGTCCCAGGTAATCGCCGGCAGCCGTATCGCCATCGAGCACCTTGTTGCCGATGGCCGCATACTGCACCGCCCGGTTCAGTCTGTCGTTGAGATTGGCGGCCATGACGGCCGCCATGTTTTTGCTTTCGGCAGCGGCGCTCTCCATGGCCAGTTTTTTCTCGCCGGCGACATGCATCATCGTGATGCCCCAGATCACCACGAGCACCAGCGAAGACAGCAGCACGAAGCATGCGGACAGCCCCCATCCATCCTGGATCAGGGGCCTGGGCCATTTCGTCTCGAGTGAAAATCCGCGCCGCAATTTACCTCCGCAAAGCCTGGCTGGAAAATGTCCTGGTATCTCGATATTGCTTTGGATGGCGGGAGGGGATGCAAGCTACATGCCTGTCGCAGCCATTGTAGACACAAACTGCGCGATGGTCTGTCGCCCGGATCAAGGGCAACATGATTCTCTGAGCGCCTTGCGGCGACAACGTTCCGTGAAGTGCCTTGGAGCAGCGCGACGCTGAAAGGCTTTGTTGCATCGGCAGAAATAACGGCACGCGCGTGCCGTTGCCATGCCGACATTCAGGCATCATGATATTGCAGTCGCCCCGGCGAACGCTGAGGCTCTGCGTCGCGACCGGCGTCAGGACAACAGTGATGCTGAATTTGCAATGAGGGAAGGACGACAGACTACACGCCTGAAAAAATTCCCGCCCGCGCAAGGCGGACGAGGAACGCACAGGGAATTTACACGCTGTAAAACATCGTCTGGATGGGCTGAGGATGTCCCAACGGCATGACAGTCTGCAATGCATCGAATTCGGCCAGAATCAGTTCGGCCTGGTAACAATGCGTATTGGCGGACTTGAGCGCGTTGCGGAAGGCTTTCAGTGTGGCCGGCTTGGGAATGCCCCCTTTGCCTTTGTTGGCGCGCACGGCGTCGGCGACGATGTCCGACAGTAAGGCATCGGCGCAGTTCTGCGCTTCCTTGAGCTGAGCCAAACAATCAAGCAGAGCGAGAGTTTTATCCATGACCGCACCTCCAATGACTGTTGTTGAGGGAAAATTCTAACCAGCCGCCCGCGTTTTGCACAAGCGATTTTTCTATAAATTCGAGACTATTTCGTCGCTACGAAGTATGTTGGAAAGCCGCGTCAGTATTGGTTTTCCCGAGATACCGAAGCGCATGGAAGAATGTGCTTCCTGTTTAGTATAGACGACTCTGTCACCGAATTCATTGACGGTCTTTCATCTCTCGCCAAAAAACATTTCAGCGTCACCCGTTCGGCCGCACCGGCGCGGCAAGAACAGGACGTTTCTTGGTCGGGATGAATGTTTTTGCAAACCATGCGAATAGCTGTATAAAACACCAGTAAAATAAGCGCTTTGCGCCGATTTGCAGCGCAGCGTCGCCCCAAGGTTCAAGATGAACGTCGACTATTTGGAAAAACTCAACACCGAACAACGCAAGGCCGTGGAATTCGGCATCGCGCCGGGGCAGCCGTCCGCCCTCGCACGCCCCTTGCTGGTGATTGCCGGCGCCGGTTCCGGCAAGACCAATACTCTGGCGCACCGCGTCGCTCACCTGATCGTCAACGGCGCCGACCCGCGCCGTATCCTGCTGATGAGCTTTTCGCGCCGCGCCGCCGCAGAGATGACGCGCCGCGTGCAACGCATCTGCGGCGAAGCGCTCGGCGCCAACGGCCGCATCATGGCCGATGCCTTGTCGTGGGCCGGCACCTTCCACGGCATCGGCGCGCGACTGCTGCGCGAATATGCCGAGCAGATCGGCCTCGATCCCAACTTCTCGATCCACGATCGCGAAGACTCGGCCGACCTGATGAACCTGGTGCGCCACGAACTGGGCCTGTCCAAAACCGAAAAGCGCTTTCCGCTCAAGGCGACGTGCCTGGCGATCTACTCGCGCGCAGTCAATGCGGAAGCTCCGCTGGACAGCATCCTGCACAAGGTCTTCCCGTGGTGCGCCGAATGGGAAGCGCAATTGCGCACGCTGTTCGGCGCCTATGTCGAAGCCAAGCAGGCGCACAACGTGCTCGATTACGACGACCTGCTGCTGTACTGGGCCCAGACCATCGGAGACCGCCTGCTGGCCGACGATATCGGCGCCCGTTTCGACCATGTGCTGGTCGATGAATACCAGGACACCAACCGCCTGCAATCGTCCATCCTGCTGGCGCTGAAACCGGATGGCCGCGGCCTTACCGTGGTCGGCGACGATGCCCAGGCGATCTACTCGTTCCGCGCGGCGACGGTGCGCAACATCCTCGATTTTCCGCGCGCCTTCGATCCGCCGGCCGACATCGTCACGCTCGACCGCAATTACCGCTCGACGCAACCCATACTCGCCGCCGCCAACAGCGTGATCGACAAGGCGCTGGAACGCTTTACCAAAAACCTGTGGACCGAGCGCACCTCGGAAGACAAGCCGCGCCTGGTTTCGGTGCGCGACGAGGCCGACCAGGCGCGCTACATCGTCGAGCGCGTGCTGGAAAACCGCGAAGCCGGCAGCACGCTGAAAGAGCAAGCCGTACTGTTCCGCGCCTCCGACCACAGCGGCCCGCTGGAAATCGAACTGGTGCGCAGGAACATCCCCTTCGTCAAATTCGGCGGCCTCAAATTCCTCGACAGCGCCCACATCAAGGACATGCTGGCGATGCTGCGTTTCGTCCAGAATCCGCGCGACCGCGTGGCCGGTTTCCGCCTGATGCAACTGTTGCCCGGCGTCGGTCCCGGTTCGGCGCACAAGGTGCTCGACGCCATGTCGGCGCAGGCCGATCCGATCGCCGCCTTGTCCGCCCTGCCTGCGCCGCCGCGCGCCGGCGAGGACTGGACCGGCTTCGTCGAAGTCCTGCAGTTCATGGCGCAAGGCAAGACCGGCTGGCCCGGCGAGATCGCCCATGCGCGCAACTGGTACGCGCCGCATCTGGAACGCAAGCACGAAGACGCGACCACGCGCCAGGCCGACCTGCTGCAACTGGAACAGATCGCCTCCGGCTACCCATCGCGCGAACGCTTCCTCACCGAACTCACGCTCGATCCTCCGGACGCCACCAGCGACCAGTCCGGCGTGCCTCTGCTCGACGAGGATTACCTGATCCTGTCGACCATCCATTCATCCAAAGGACAGGAATGGAAATCGGTCTACATCCTCAACGTCGTCGACGGCTGCATCCCGGCCGACCTCGCCGCCGGCAACAGCGATGAAATCGAAGAAGAACGGCGCCTGCTCTACGTCGCCATGACGCGCGCCAAAGACGACCTGCATCTCATGGTGCCGCAGAAATTTTTCACCGGCGGCCAGCACGCCCAGGGCGACCGCCATGTCTACGCCTCGCGCACGCGCTTCATCCCGCCCGGCATACTGCCGCATTTCTCCAGCAGCGCCTGGCCGGTCGTCGCGGTCGGACCGAGCGGCCGCCCCGATGCAAAGCAAATGCGGGTCGATGTGGCGGCGCGCATGCGCGGGATGTGGAAATGAAGCCATGTAACATGGCGTCCATGACCGATGGAAACCGCTCCCTCGACTTTTGATATAAGGTCAGCAGGATGAAGAAATTTTCGACAATCAAGGACTAGGTGAAATTTTTCTCGACCCTATCGGTCCTTCTGGTATGCAACGCCGCCGCACTGGCGCAAGTCTCGGGAATCACCATGACTCAAGCAAATCGTTCACAACCGCAGCAGCATGCAAACTCGGCAATGGCGTCGGCGATGGTGTCGATATTCGCACCTGCCGGTATGCTGCGCGCATCGATCAATCTCGGCAATCCGGTGCTGGCCGATCTGGACGCCAGGACGGGCGAGCCGGTCGGCGTGTCCGTGGACCTTGCGATCGAACTCGCAAAACGGCTCGGCGTTCCGCTGCAATTGGTCGCGGTCGGCTCTGCGGGCGCGTCGGTCGAAAACGTGGAGCAAGGCAAAGCGGACATCGGCTTTTTCGCGGTCGATCCGAAACGCGGCCAGGAAATCAGTTTCACCGGCCCCTATGTATTGATTGAAGGCTTTTACGCCGTGCGTGAAGATTCGCCGATCACCGCCAACGAACAGGTCGACCAGCTCGGCATCACCGTGGCTGTCGGCCAAGGCAGCGCCTATGACCTGTTCCTCACGCGCGAACTGCACTGTGCGACGATCGTCCGGATACCGACCTCCCCGGCCGTCGTCCAGGGCTTTCTGGATCAGCATCTGACGGTAGCTGCCGGAGTCCGGCAACAATTGGAAAAAGATGCCGCAAAGGCCGGCGGATTGCGGATTCTGGATCAACGCTTCATGGTCATCCGCCAGGCGATGGGCGTACCAAAAGCCAGAGGCAATGAAGCTGCCGTCTACCTCTCGAAGTTTGTAGAGGATATGAAAGCGTCCGGCTTTGTCGCGGCGTCGCTGGCCAGGCATCACATCGAAGGAGCATTGGTCGCCAAGGAAAATGACTAGCCCCGTGATTCCTGCCGCTTCCGATGGCCGTCTCCACTCGATAACGCGTGCTTGTTTTTTTACTTGAAGCCGATTGCAGAACCTTAAGCCCGTCGTCCTGACGCACGTCAGGACCCAGCGTCGTATCGACCGTCTTCACAACGCTGGGACGGCTGCGATAGATACGAACAGGCTTAACCAAACGGTATTCCCCGCAAAGCCTGCGTTTATCCGATCAATTTCCGATATCCTGCCGCATCCAGAAACCCTGACGCGTCGAACGTCGCCGCCGGCCGCAGCTTGAAAATCCACTGCTCGTAAGGTGCGCCGTTGATGGCGTCGGGCGTGTCCGTCAGCAGTGGATTGGCCGCGATGACTTCGCCGGCCACCGGCGCATGCACATCGGAAGCGGTTTTGTTGGATTCGACCACGCCGGCCTCGGCGCCGCGGGCGAGCGCGCTGCCGACTTCCGGCGTTTGCACATAGACCAGCGGACCGAGCTGGTCCTGGCCGAAATCGGTGATGCCGACGGTCAGCGTGCCGTCGTTTTCCAGCCTGATCCATTCGTGCGTATCGGCATAGACCAGCTCATCGGGTATCAGCATGCCTGTCTCCTCTCGTATGGTGTTTATTCAGCCGCCGCGAATACCGGCTCGCCCAGGTTCAGCATCAGGCGGTTGGCCCATGCGAAGATCGCGACCGAATGGATCAGGTCGAGAATTTCCTGCTCGTTCAGGCCGACGTCCTTCAGGGCTTTGATGCTGTCGCCGTCGATGCCGTTGGGATTTTTGGTCAGCGCAATGGAAAACTGCGTGATCGCCTTTTCGCGGGCATCGACGCCGGCAGTATACGGATCGTCGAATACCTGCTGCACGGTGTCGTTGCGCTTGGCCAACTGTTCGAAACGCTGAGCATGCACCGAAGCGCAATACACGCAGCCGTTGATGCGCGACACCACCATGGAACCGAGTTCGCGCTCGGCGCGCGACATGCCGCCCGGCGCATACATGATGGCGTTGAAGGCAGCCGAACGCTGGCGCAGGATGTCGGGCTGGTGGCCGAGGAACAGGTAGTAATCCGATACCTTGGCCTTGGGATGGCTCTCTTCCAGCACCTTGATCTGGTCTTCGCCGGCCTTGTCGAGGTCGATGACGTCCAGCCAGGCCTTCCAGTCCAGGGTTTCATTGGTGAAGCCGTGCGATTTGATGATGGCGCTCATAATTCCTCCGGATCAGTTGCTGGCCAGTTTCATTGCCTTCAGTCCGGCGACGACGCGGATCTGATAGGAAATGAAGGCGATCAGTTGCGACAGCGCGACCACGGCCGGCGTGCTGATGCCGGCGGCGGGCAAGGTATGCAAGGCAGCCTTGTCGCCTTCCACCGGACGCTCGGTCAGGGCGCGCGTAAAGATCAGCATGGCGCGCAGGCGGCCTGCGGGCAATTGCTCCGGCTCGCCTGACGCCGCCACGGCAAGTTGCGCCGCGTCGGCAGGCAAGGCTTCCAGGCGCGCGCGGTAATGCGCGGCGACATCTTGCGCACCGGCCAGCCGACAGGCGTACAAGGCGACCAGCAGGCGCTCGTCCAGGCCAATGCCTTCCAGCGCCGGGTCGAACAGCGTGTCGTAGCTTCCCTGCGAGGCGACCGCGACCTTCTCGCGCTGGTGGCGCAAGGCATGCAGTTGGCTGCCGGCCTGCAGGCCGGCCAGCTTGTCGATGAGATCGTTGTCGATGTGGTATTCCACTTGCGTCGTCATGAAACTTCCTTTCGGGTTGGATGCGCCGACAAATGCGCCTTGACCGCATTGGCCAGGAATTCCTGGGCGTGGTGCCAGGAATGTTTGTCCGCATGCGCGTTGGCGGCAGGCTCGCCGCCGCCCGTGCTGATGCGTTTGGAAACAGGATGTGCGTAAGTCGTCTGGGTCGTCGGCACAAAGGGAAACAGGATGGCGTGCCCGGCATCCTGGTAGTCGTGCCATTCCACGGCATGCGGATGCGCGACTTCTTCCAGCTTGTCGCGGACCATTTTCGAATACGCGCTGGACGGCCACGAGCCGTCGTCGGTGGCCGAAAACAGCAGCACCGGCGATTGGATGTTTTCGACATGGATACGCGCCCGCGCCACCGCATCCTTGTCCTGCAAGGCAGTCAGCATGGCGAGCGCATGCCGGTGCGGCGGCGCGCCGCCGTCGAACGGCGCCCAACTGGCGTGGCGATTGTTTTCCCATTGATGCGTGAGCGGCCGGCCCTTGAGCAACCAGGTCGGACCTTCGCGGCCGACTGCCGGATCGGCGGCATTTTGCCCGCTATGCACCAGCGCGCTCGGCACATAGGCCAACACGGCCGAGACTTTTTCGGGAAATGTCGCCCCCAGCAGCAAGACCAGCTCACCGCCGCGCGATTGCCCGTTGATGGCGACAAAATCGCCGGGCGGCCTGACCGTCTCGCGCAACCAGTCCAGCCCTTTTTCAAAATACTCAAGCGGCGTGTTGGAAATATAATCCGACAGTCCCGGCGCCTTGAAATACGCCAGCGCCAGCGCCGCGTAGCCGCGCGACGCATACAGGGCCGCGCGCGGTTCGTTGATGCCGCCGCCGGAACCGTTGAGGATCATCACCGCCGGAAAAGGCCCCTCGCCCGGAGGCAGGAACAGCGTGCCGACCAGGCCGTTATCGCGCACCTCGCGCCGCGTGACGCCGGCGGCACACAAGCGCTGCGTCAGCTCCGCCTCCGCATCGCCGCTGACCGCGCTGACCTGCAAGGTCGTCGTCAGCGGCTGTTGCACATCGGCGTGAAACAGCTCGCGCTTGCCGTCCTCTTCAGGTCGTTGCGACCACAACAAGCCCATCGCCGAGATGCCGCGATAGCCGCCCTCCACCGCCGGCGCCAGCGTCAGGTCGACATGGCCGGCATCGTCGGCGACAAAATGCGCGCTGCTGCGCCACACCGCGCCGGCGCGCACCGTGCGGCTGGATACCTGCACCAGCTCGCCCGGCTGCGCGCCGGTGACGACGATGCGGCGCGGCACGTCGATCAGGTCATCGGCGGGACTGACAGTGATGTTCAACGTGGACATGGCGTCCTCCTTCCTTGCTTACTTCTTGTCCTGCGTCACCATCATCGCGGTGGTGCGATCGCTGCTGGCCGGCGTCACCGTCAGGCCTTTTTTCGCAGCCCAGATGTTCTGATAGTGATACAGCGGGATCACGCCGACGTCGTCGGAGACCAGTTTGGCCGAATTGCGCAGGATGGCCTCACGCTTGGCGGCGTCGAATTCCGCCGTCGAATCGGCCAATGCCTTGTCGACTGCCGGATTGCTGTAGTGGTTCCAGTTGGAAGCACCCAGGCCCTTCTTGGCGTCGACGGTCGCCAGCACGTTCACCAGCGCATAGCTGGCTTCGCCGGTGCCGTTACCCCATGCCAACACGCTGACGGCAAACTCGTTCTTGTTGGCGCGCGCCGAATACGACGCCCACGGCAACACCTCCACCTGGGTCTTGACGCCGATGCGGGTCCAGAACTGCGCCACGGCTTGCATGGTTTCCGGCGCTTGCGGGTAACGGTCGTTCGGCACGTGGATGGTCAGTTTGAAGCCTTGCGGGAAACCGGCATCGGCCAGCAGCTTCTTGGCCTGGTTCACATCGTTGGGAATGTTCTTGATGTCCGGGTTGTAGCCGAAGGTGTCGGCCGGCATCCATTGGTTGGCTTCGGTCGCCGCGCCTTGCAGGATGCGGTCGACCAGCGCCTTGCGGTTGATCGCCAGCGACAGCGCGCGGCGCACGCGCACGTCGAGCAGCGGGTTCTTGTCGAGCTGCTTGCCGTTGTTGTCGGTGATGTACGGGCTCGGGCCTTCATGGAAAGTCGGTTGCAGCAGCAGCACGCGCAGGCCGTTGTACGGGAACACCTTGACGTTGGGCGACTGCTTCAGCTTGGCCAGGTCCGACACCGACACCTTGTCGATCACGTCGACATCGCCCGACAGCAAGGCGGCGGTACGTGCGGCGGCGTTGTTGATGTAGCGGTAGTTGACCTTTTCCCAGATCTGCTTCTGGCCCCAGTAATCATTGTTGCGTTCCATCACGACGCGGTCGCCCGGCGTATAGGACACGTATTTATACGGACCGCTGCCGACCATGGCGGCGCCGCTGTTGTAGTTCTCGGTCTGGGATTTCTCGCCGACGTGCTTGCTGACGATATGCACCGAGGCCAGGTTCAGCGGCAGGTCCGGGTTCGGGATATTGGTCTTGACGACCAGCGTCAGCGGATCCTTGGCGGTGACCGATTCCACCGTACGCAGGTAGCCGGCGAAGGTTGCCACGCTGCCCGGCACGTTGCGTGCGCGCTGATACGAGAAAATCACGTCGTCGGCGGTGAACGGCTTGCCGTCCTGCCACTTGACGTTGGGGCGCAGCTTGAACTCCCAGGTCTTTGGATCGACGTTCTTCCAGCTCACCGCCAGGCCCGGTTGCAGCTTGTTGTAGTTGTTCTCGACCAGCAAGTCCCAGAAATGCAGGTCGACAGAACGGTCGCCGGCATGATTGTTCAGTTGCGGATCGAGCGACGACAGTGGATCGGCGAAAGCGATGTTGAGCGTCTGCGCGTTGGCGCCGACGGCCGCCGAGCCGAGCAGCGCAACGGCCAAGAGGCTGGAAAGTACTGTTTTCTTCATGTTCATCATCCTCGGTTGGGTGTGGGATAAAAACTGCGGTTCTGAAACGCGATATGGCTTACTGGTCGTTCAAATGACATGCGCTCGCATGGCCCGGCGCGACTTCCTTCAGCACCGGCGCTTCTTCGCGGCAGCGCGCCATCGCATGCGGGCAGCGCGGATGAAAATGACATCCCGGGGGCGGATTCAGCGGACTGGGAATCTCGCCCTTGATCGCCGTAAAGGACTTGTTGCGCGCCTGCAGCCGCGGCACTTCGGCCAGCAAGGCTTGCGTGTACGGATGGTTGGGCCGCGCGAACAGGTCATCGACGGCGGCGCTTTCGACGATGCGTCCCAGGTACATGATCACGACGCGGTCGGAGACATGCTCGACCACGCCCAGGTCATGGCTGATGAAAAGATAGGTCAGGCCGAGCTGCTCGCGCAGATCCATGAACAGGTTCAGTATCTGCGCCTGGATCGACACGTCCAGCGCCGCCACCGCTTCGTCCGCCACCAGCATCTGCGGCTGCACGGCCAGCGCGCGGGCGATGCCGATGCGCTGGCGCTGGCCGCCGCTGAACTGGTGCGGATAGCGGTCGCGCAGTTCCGGGGCGAGGCCGGCGCGCAACAGTTGCGCGCAGACGTAATCGTCGAGTCCGGCCTTGTCCGCCTTGCCGTGGATCAGCGCGGCTTCGCCGACGATCTGGTCGACGCGCAGGCGCGGGTTGAGGCTGGCGTAGGGATTCTGGAAAATCATCTGCACCTTGCGCCGCGTGTCATGCGCTTCCCGCGCGCTAAGCCGGTTGCGGTCGACGCCGTCGACCAGCACCTGCCCCGAAGACGGCGCCAGCAAGCCGCTGACGATGCGGCCCAGCGTCGACTTGCCGCAGCCGGATTCGCCCACCAGCCCGACCACTTCGCCGGGCATGACATGCAGGTCGACGGTGTCGAGCGCCCGCGTAACGGCGGCCGGACGCATCCAGCCGCGCGCCGTCAACTGACGCTCGAACGGGCGCGGCTTGCGTTCGCCGAAGCGTTTTCCGACCTGGCGCGCTTCCACCAGCGGGATGCGTTTGTCGCTTGCCTTATCCATGACGGAACTCCACTGCATGAACCGGCACGGCCGGATGGAAACAACGCACCGCATGGCCAGGCAGCGGCTCGGTCATCCCGGGACGCGTCAGGCATTGCTCGCTGACGCGTTCGCAACGCGCAGCAAACGCGCAGGTCGGCGGCAAATGCAGCAGGTTCGGCGTCAGGCCGGGAATCTGGCGCAACCGCTCGCCGCGGCGGTTGTTGCTCGGCAAACTGCCGATCAGGCCCTGGGTGTACGGATGCAGCGGCTGGTCGAGCACATCGGCGACCTTGCCCTGTTCGACGATGCGGCCGGAATACATCACGGCGATGTCGTCGGCCAGGCCGGCCACCACCGACAGATCGTGGGTGATCCAGATCAGCGCGGTGCCATGCTGGCGCGCTAGCTTTTGCACTTCCGACAGGATCTGCGCCTGGATCGTGACATCGAGCGCCGTGGTCGGCTCGTCGGCGATGATCAGGTCCGGCTTGTGGAGCAAGGCGATCGCAATCGCCACGCGCTGGCGCATGCCGCCGGACAATTGATGCGGATAGGCGCGCAGGCGCTCTTCCGGGCTGGCGATGCCCATCATGCCCAGCGTATCGCGGGCAAGCTCGCGCGCCTGCTCGCGGCCGGCCTTGCTGTGCGCCTGGACGGCGTCGATCATCTGCTCGTCCACGCGCAAGACCGGATTCAGCGTCATCATCGGATCCTGGAAGATCATCGCGATGCGGTTGCCTTGCAGGGCGCGCAAACTCTTCTTGTCCAGCGTCACCAGATCCCGGCCCTGGAACAGAATCTGGCCGCCGACGATGCGGCCCGGCGCGTCCAGCAGGCCGAGGATGGAAAAACCGGTGACGGTCTTGCCCGATCCGGATTCGCCCACCAGTCCGAGGATGCGGCCGCGCTCCAGCGTCAGCGAGACATCGTCGACCGCCGGCAGCACGCCGCCGGGCGTAAAAAAGTGCGTACGCAGGTTGCGTACCTCAAGTGTGGGCACAGACGTCGGCGCGCTCATCGTTGCCACCGTGGATTCATGACATCGCGCAGGCGGTCGCCGACCATGTTGATGGCGACGATCACGATCAGCAGCGCAATGCCGGGATAGAAGCTGATCCAGTATTCGCCGGACAGCATGTATTGGTAGCCGTTGGAAATCAGCAATCCCAGCGACGGCTCGGTGATCGGCACGCCCAAGCCAAGGAAACTCAGGGTCGCCTCCAGCGTGATGGCGCGCGCGATCTGCAAAGTGCCGATCACGATCAGCGGCGGCAGGCAGTTCGGCAGGATGTGGCGCACCATGATGCGCCAGCCCGACACGCCCAGGCCGCGCGCGGCTTCGACGTATTCCTTCTGCCGCTCGACCAGCGCCTGGCCGCGCGCAGTGCGGGCGTAATAGGCCCACTCCAGCACCACCAGCGTCACCATGACGTTGAAGATGCCCTTGCCGAGGTAAGCCAGGATCAGCATCGATACCAGGATGGACGGAAACGACAGTACCAAGTCGGCCAGCCGCATCAGCGCGCTGTCGACCTTGCCGCCGGCATAGGCCGCCAGCAAACCGATCAGGGTGCCGATCACGCCGGCCAGCAGCGCCGAACCGACGCCGATGCCGACGCTGATGCGCAAGCCGTACAGGATGCCGGAATACAGGTCGCGCCCCTGGCCGTCCGTGCCCAGCCAATAGGTATACGTGCCGAGACCGTTGGCGCTGCCGGGCGGCAGGCGCGCGTCGAGCACGTCCAGTTGCATCAGGTCGTAGGGATTCTGCGGCGTCAGCCAGGGCGCGGCCAGCGCGGCGATCATCAGCAGCACGGCGACCGCCAGGCCGAACATGGCCGTCTTCGACGCCAGGAAACCGCGCATCACGCGGCGCCACGGCGACTCGCGGCGCGGCGCCGGGAATGCCGACAGGGCCGCAACCCTGGCCCGCACTTCCTGCTGCGTCATGGGCGCGGCGTTTGTCGCAGGCAGGTCGCTCATACTCGCGCCTCCACCCGCACACGCGGATCCAGCACCTTGTACAGCACGTCGACAATCAGGTTCAGCGTCACGAACAGGCACACGATCACCATCATGTACGCCACGATGACCGGACGATCCAGCGCATTGATGCTGTCCAGGATCAGCTTGCCCGAACCGGGCCAGGCGAAGATGCTTTCGGTCACCACGGCGAACGCGATGGTCGAGCCGAACTCCAGGCCGAGCACCGTCACCAGCGGAATCAGCGTATTGCGCAACACATACATCAGCACCACGCGCAACGGAGACAGGCCTTTGGCGCGGGCGAACTTGACGAAATCCATCGGCAGCACTTCGCGCACGTTGGCGCGCGTCAGGCGGATCACCAGCGATATCTTGAACAGCGACAGATTCAGCGCCGGCAGGATCAGGTGGCGCAGGCCGTCGGCCGTCAGCCACGACCATTGCACGCCGAACAGCCCCGCCGTCTGGCCCCGTCCGCCCGAAGGCAGCCAGCCCAGCGAGACGCTGAACGCCATGATCAGCATCAGCCCGATCCAGAAGGTCGGCAGCGAAAAGCCGAGGATGCTGCCGGTCATGATCATGCGCGAGAATGGATTTTCGGGAAACAGTCCCGCCAGCAGGCCGAGCGGAATGCCGATCAGCACGGCCAGGATCAGCGCGGCGAACGCCAGTTCCAGCGTGGCCGGCAGGCGCTGGAAGATCAGCTTGATGGCCGGTTCGTTATAGACGAAGCTGTTGCCGAGATTGCCGTGCAGCGCGCCGTTGAGGAAGGCCAGGTACTGGCGCCAGATCGGCTGGTCCAGTCCGAGCTCCCTGATGATGCGCAGACGATCGACCTGGTCGACGTCCTGGCCGATCAGGATGTCGACCGGATTGCCGATCATGTGCAGGCCGAAGAAGACGATCACCGTCATCAACAGCAGCACCGCGAACGCCTGCAGGACGCTGCGCAAGATCGTCCCGCTCATCGGCCGGCTCCCGCGCCCAATGCCGCTCGCTCGGCCTCGGTCGGCTCGGACGGCGTCCATTCGTCGCCGACCAGTTCGGGCTCGGCGTAGGCCTGGATATTGGCGTAGTGGAACTCGACATCTTCGCCGTAGAACAAGGCGGCGATGCCCTGCGCCAGCCGTTGCGCGCCGTCGCTGATGGCCGGGATATCGCCCGACAGCGTGCCGTGCGAGAGCGCCGCCGGATAGCAGAAGCAATGCACGCGCTCCAGTCCGGGCAGGCTGCCGGGATGTTTTTGCTGGAATTCGAATACCGGCCCCAGATCGGGCGAATCGGACAACTCCATGTCCTCGTCGCCGAGCGGCGGCATATAGCGCGAACGCCAGTTGCGGATGTGCGGCGCGATTGTCGCGAACTCGGGACGCACGGTCCAGTCGATGCGAAACCCGGTCGAAAAAATCAGGAAGTCCAGGTCGAACACGCCGCGCGGCGTCGTCACGCGCAAGCCGTCGGCGTTGACCTCGACCTTGTCGATGGCGGCGCCGAACAGGAAACGCGCATTGGGAAATTTCGCCACGCGCTGCACGCTGCCGCCCGGCGGCGGCGTCTGCTGCACGTTGACGTAATGGCGGATGCGCCATTTCCATTCGTCCGGCAAATGCAGGTGGCCGTTGGTCAGGCCCGGATTGCCGGCGCCCTTGCCCTTGTTGATGCGCGGCAGTTCCCGACGGCGAATCAACAGATCCACGCGCGCGGCGCCAGCTTCCAACGCCGTCGCCGCGCTGTCCATCGAGGACGCTCCGGCGCCGATCACGCCGACGCGCTTGCCGGCCAGCTTGCCGTAATCCATGTCATCCGACGAATGCGCCCACAGTTCGCGCGGCAGGCTTTGCGCCAGCGGCGGCAGGTAGGCGCCGCCAAGGCCGTCGCGGCCGGTCGCCACCACCACGCGGCGCGCCAGCACGACCGACTTGCCGGCCGGCGCCTCGATGTGCAGTTCGACCACGCCGTCGGCGCGCGGCACGATGGCGCCGACGCGATGATCGTTGCGCACGTCCAGCGCCATCACCTTGCGGTACCAGCGCAGGTAATCCATCCATTGCAGGCGCGGAATCTTGTCGAGCGCTTCCCACTCGTCCAGCCCGAACTGTGCCTCGAACCAGGCGCGGAACGTCAGCGCCGCAAAGCCCAGCGCAGGGCCGGTCAGCTTTTTCGGCGAACGCAGGGTTTCCATGCGCGCGGTGGTCGCCCACGGCCCTTCAAAACCGGCTGGCGACTGATCGTAGATCACTGCATTGACGCCCAGGTGCAGCAGCGACACCGCCGCCGCCATGCCGGCCTGGCCGCCGCCGATGATGGCCACGTCCAGCACCGGATTGCCGTCCACGGTCGTGGCCGGCATCCATGATTTGGCCGGCAATTCCAGCCAGGCCAGGTCTTGCCGCAGGCGGACTTCCAGCGCGGCCAGCCCGCCGGCTCCCGGCGTCGCCGGTATGGTATCAATGGCTTCACTCACGATGAACGCCCTTTCCGTGTCGGCTGAAGTTGAAATATCTTGTGCATGCTTGTCGTTCGATCAATGGCTCACCTGCGCTCACAGCAAATCGTCATGGTCGCCGGCGTCGCGCTTGACGAAACCGTGCAAAATGTCGCGCGCGGCCGTTTCGATGGCGCCGATCAGCGCCTGCGTCAAGCCGTCGACCGGCTTGCCGAAAGGCGTGACCACGCCGAAATAAAACGGGATGTTCACCGCCAGCGGTCGCACCGCCAGGCCTTCGATCGGCATGCCCAGCGCCGTCATCGGCTCGACCAGCGCCACGCCCAGTCCGGCATGCGCGGCCATGATGGCGTTGAAGGAGGTATTGGTTTCGATGGCGACGTCCAGGGGCTTGTCCTGTCCCAGCGCCATATCGATGCGTTGGCGCAAACGGTAGCGATTGGACATGGTGATGATGCGCTGGCCGCGCAAGGCATCGATCGTCACCACATCCGCCTTCGCCAGCGGATTGTCCGTGCGCAGCACCGCCACGCACGGCGCCTGGCCGATCCAGTGCAGGTCGAGGCCGCGGTGCCCTACCGGCAGGCTGGTCAGGCCGAGGCTGACGGTGCGGTGCAGCACCGAATGCACGACTTGTTCAGCCGAAGCGCTGCGTAGATGGATATGTTCCGGCAGACCGTTCTTTTCCACCAGTTTCAGGGCTGCCGGCGCAATGGTCGAGGCCAGCGCCGGGGTCGCCACCAAATGGATGGGCTGGATTTCGTCACGGCCGATTTCGAGGGCGCGCTCGCGGATCGTGCGCAAACCGACCAAGGAACGCTCGACTTCCTCATACAACAGGAAAGCCTTGTCGGTGGGCGTCACACGCGGACCGTTGCGGTCAAAGAGCGCGTAGCCGAGTTCGCTTTCCAAGTCCTGGATCGCCTTGCTGACGGCCGGTTGCGACCGTCCCAGGCTGCGCCCGGCTCCGGTTACGCTGCCTATCGTCATGACCGCCGAAAAAGCTTCCAGTTGGTTTAAGTCCATATTATTATGGTTTATATGATTTTCGAATTATAGGGCAATATATATTCTGTTTAAGTATAATCATTTTGCATAACTTAATACGAAAAATTGCGAATACGGTGCAGCCAAGGCCGATCAGCTTTCATGAGGCGAGTTTTTCCATAAGTTGAAAATTGCATATTGAAATTAGTTTATATTCGTTTTTCATCTATACATTTCGTCGTACCGTAAGCACATCCTCACTTCGGATTCATCGTCATGAATGCTCCTTCTGCCTGTCCCTCCCCCTCAGTCGCCGCCGACGAAGCGCCGCTGCAGTTTCCGATCTATCTCGATTATTCCGCGACCACGCCGGTCGATCCCCAGGTGGCAGCCAGGATGTGCGCCTACCTGACCGAGAAGTTCGGCAATCCTGCCAGCAGTTCGCATTCTTTCGGCTGGGAAGCCAAGGCCGCTGTGGAAAAGGCGCGCAAGCAGGTCGCTGCCCTGGTCGGTGCGCAAGCCGGCGAAATCGTCTGGACCTCAGGCGCCACCGAATCCAACAACCTGGCCTTGAAAGGCGCAGCCCATGCTCTGCGCGAAGCCGGCCGCGGCAAACACCTGATCACCGTCAGCACCGAACACAAGGCGGTGCTCGACACCATGCACACGCTGGAACGCGCCGGCTTCGAAGTCACCTACCTGCAACCGCAGGCCGACGGCCTGGTCACGGTCGAGCAGCTCCAGGCCGCGCTGCGGCCGGACACCATCGTCGCCTCGGTCATGATGGTCAACAACGAAATCGGCGTGATCCAGCCCATCGCCGAGCTGGGCGAGATCTGCGGGGCGCGCGGCATCGTGTTCCATGTCGACGCAGTGCAGGCCGCCGGCAAGATCGCCATCGACCTGCGTGCGCTGAAGGTCGACCTGATGTCGTTCAGCGCGCACAAGATTTATGGTCCGAAAGGCATCGGTGCCCTCTTCGTGCGCCACAATCCGGCGCTCAAGCTGGAAGCCCAGATCGACGGCGGCGGCCATGAAAACGGCATGCGCTCCGGCACCCTGGCGACGCACCAGATCGTCGGCATGGGCGAAGCCTTTGCGCTCGCCGCGAGTTTGCTGGATGAAGAAGCGGCGCGCATCCGCATCTTGCGCGACCGTTTGTGGCAAGGCCTGAAGGCGCTGCCCGGCGTGGTGCTGAACGGCTCCGAAACGGCGCGCATTCCGCACAACCTCAATGTGAGTTTCGATCTGGGGGGAGAAGTGTCGGTGGCGGGACAGTTGCTGGATATCGCCGTCTCGGCCGGTTCGGCCTGTAATTCCGCCAATGCGGCGCCGTCATACGTGCTGACGGCGATCGGCCGCCCGGCAGCATTGGCGCGCAGCGCCATCCGTTTTTCGCTGGGGCGCTACACGACTGCTGCGGAAATCGACTACACCATCAACACGTTGCACCAGTTGCTGCAGGCCTAAGGTTGCCGCGGTTCGGCCACGCCGACAGGGCGCGCTTCCTCGCTCTGCCGCTTGGCGACGGCCTCGAAATGCTCGGCATATTCGGCGCGGCGCGCCTGGTCGGACTCGATCAGCATCTGGTAGCGCGTTTCCGACACGCGCTGCTGCAGCACGGCGGAATAACGTTCCCGCTGCAGCCATTCAATGATGAACGACGTCAGCATCACGATGCTGCCGTACACCACGATCAGGAACACATCCTTGTCGCCCAGTCCATCCATCATGAAATACGGCTTGCGGAAAAAGAACAAGGCCGTCGGGATGCTTAACAGCAGCAAGCCAAACGAATAGGCAAAGCCGAACAGATAGCTCATCACAATGCAGTTGATCGCGAAGAACAGCATCGACATGGCTTCGTCGACGACCGGACTCAGCACGTAGCGCAAGGCGAAAGCGATGACGAAGCCGCACAGGCAGACCAGGATGGGACGCAGGCCGCCGGTCTTCCAGCGTTTGGCGTTTCTAAGTTTGATGGCAGTCATGACATATCCTCGGGCGCCTAGCGGCGATCCTTCAACGGCGCATTATGCAGCAGATATTTCAGCGACATGTCGTTGCTGTGCATTTCAATATTGCGCTTGATGAACTGCACCGCTTCGTTGGTCACGATCTCGCGCTCATTGTCGACCGTGATGATGTGATAGCAGTCGCCCAGCCAGATCACCTTGCGCACTTCCGACTTGATGTTCTCCATGATCATCTCGGCATTGCGCGGCGCGGCCGTTTCATCGTCGATGGAATGGATCACCAGCGCGCTGGCGCGCACCAGCGGCAAGGAGTTGCGCACATACGCCATCAGTTTTTGCGCCGCCCATAATTGGCGCGCCGGGATGGCTGCCGCGCCGACCGCCGCCACGCCGTCTTTTTTCAGCGCATTGGCGACCCGTCGGCGCATCTCGAAATTCTTGATGCCGTAGGGATCGCTTTCCTTGTAAGTCCAGTTGCGATAACCGAGGCTATACGGAATGTTCATCATCCGGTGATACCAGGGAATCGACCAGCCGTCGTATTTCAGCACCGGCGACAACAGCACCACGCACAGCACTTCGCGGCTGAAGCTGGCCACCGCCAGCGCCAGCGTGGCGCCCATACTGAGGCCGCACAGCGACACCGTCTTGTACTCTTCCTTGAGCTTGACCACCCTGCTTTCCACCATGGCGCACCAGTCCATCCAGTTGGGCGTGACGCCCGGTTCGGTCAGCGCGGCGGAATAGTTCGGGATCTGTATCTCGACCACATTGCAATTGGCTTTTTTCAGCGCCTTGGGAATGGTGCCCAGCTCCAGGCTCGTCCCGCACAAGCCGTGCAGCAAGATTACCGCGTGATCTTTGTGGCGCTCGGCCTGGCGTTCGAGTTGATGTTCTTGGCGTGCGGTCTGATTCATGCGTGATTCGTTAGCGAGATACCAAAGAAAATTCTTTGGGCTACATTGTAGTCTCGTATTGCATTTTAATCAGCTTCATTCGCGAACCGGCGCATCGAGCGATGCGCATTGTCGCTCACGCCTGCTGACGAGCCGGGATGTCTCGCCGTTTATCTGGCGGGCAGGATGATGGTGGCGATCAGGCCGCCCTGCGGGTGATTGCGCAGTAATAATTCGCCGCCGTGCGCCTGCACGATGTTGCGCGCAATGCCCAGGCCGAGGCCCATGCCGCCGCTGTTGGCGCTGCGTCCGTGCTCCAGCCGCACATAAGGCTGGAACAGGCTGCCCATGGCGTCTTCCGGCACGCCGGGGCCGTGGTCGCGGATCTCGATTTCGACCATGTCGCCTTCCAGCGCCTGCGACTGGCGGATCGAAATCTCGACCTTCTCGCCATAATGCAGCGCATTGTCGAACAGGTTGCCGATGGCGCGTTTCAGGGCCAGCGGCTTGGCGATCACGGTGATGCCGCACGGCTCGAACGCCACTTCATGACCGGCCATGCTGGCGTCGCGGATCATGCGCGCGACCAGCGCGTCGAGCCGGACCTCCGTGCGATTCTCGTGGATATCGCTGTCTTTCACCGACTGCAACGCTCCTTTGACCATCATGTCGAGTTCATCGAGGTCGTCGTGGAATTCGGTGCGCATGTCGTCGTCGTCAAGCAATTCGGTGCGCAGCTTCAGGCGCGTGATCGGCGTGCGCAAGTCGTGCGAGATCGACACGAACAGGCGCTCGCGGTCTTCCAGGTAACGTTTGATGCGCTCGCGCATGCCGCTGAAGGCGCGCGCGGTCTTGACGAACTCGCGGCTGCCGGTCTCGGGCAGTTCCGGCACGGTCTCGCCTTTGCCGAAAGCTTCGGCCGCATCCGACAAGGCCGCCAGCGGACGCGTGGTCCAGCGCACCACCAGGATCGTCAGCAACAGGATCGCCGCCAGCGACAAGCCTTGCAACACCACGCGGTCGAGCGACAGCGGATTGCTGCTGTCGAGGAAGTAAGGATTGGGCATCAACGCCGCCAGGTACAGCCATTTGCCCGACTCGATCTGGGTCTGGATCACCAGCACCGGCGCCGGATTGGGCTTGATCAACAGGATGTGCTGCACCCAACTGTCGGGCAGGTCGCCGATCTTCAGCCCGTCGTCGGATACCGGCAGGTTATCCGGCCACGCGAACGCAAGATGGAATTCCGGCAGGAACGCCAGGTCGGATTTCAAGGTTTCCAGCGCTGCTTCGCTTGCAATGTCGGCCAGCGAGTTGTGCGCAATCGGCGGGATCGGCACCCGTGCGCTGTTGGCGTTGATGAAGAAGCGCGTGCCGCCCATTTCGCGCAGTTGCTGGATCATGATCGGCCGGTAATTGGACGGCAAGCTCATGAAATAGCGGATCGCGCCCGAAGCGCTGTGCGCCAGGTGTTGCGCGGCGATGCGCGTCTCGGCTTCGGATCTGGTGCGCAGTTGCGCGGCCCAGATCAGGCCGCCGGCCAGTTGCGTTACCAGTACGCCGAAGATCATCACCACCGACAAGCGGCCCAGCAGCGAATTCGGCAGCAGCCAGTCGAGCACGCGCGTGACCGCGGCAAAGGACGGGCGGCGCAAAGCCCTGTCCGGCGGCGACGGCGGTGATGGCGGCAACACCCCCGACATGATCAGGCCGACGCTGCCGTGACGTCGGCCGAGAATACGTAACCCGCGCCGCGCACGGTCTTGATCAGATGCGGCTGCTTGCCGCCGTCGTTCAGGCGCAGGCGCAGCTTGCTGATCTGCACGTCGAGCGAACGGTCCAGCGGACCGGCGTCGCGGCCGCGCGTTTCTTCGCTGAGCACATTGCGGTCCAATACGTCCCCGGGATGTTCGACGAAGTACTTCAGCAACTGATAGTCCATGCCGGTCAACGCCACCACCTGCCCTGCGCTGTCGAACAACGTGCGTTCCACCGTATCCAGCGTGAAGCCGACGAAGCGGTAGAAGCGCGGCGCGGCGGCGTTGTCGATGCCGGTGCGGCGATGGATGGCCTTGATGCGCGCCAGCAGTTCGCGCGGGCTGTAGGGCTTGGCGATGTAATCGTCGGCGCCGAGCTCCAGACCTACCACGCGGTCCGTCTCATCCGAGCTGGCGGTCAGCATGATGATCGGCACATTCGATTTGCGGCGCACGATCTTGCACAGCGCGAAGCCGTCGGTGTCCGGCAGCATCACGTCGAGGATCACCAGCGACAGCTCATCGGCATAGCGCTGGAACTCGGCCAGGAAGGCTTCGCCGTTATGCGCCAGGCGCACTTCGTACTGGTTCTTCTCCAGATAGGTTTTCAGGAGCGTCCGGGTTTTCTGGTCGTCGTCGACGATGAGGATTTTGCGCGTCATTGTTGCTTGTCTGGTTAGTCCACTTTACCGCTGCGCGAAAGCGCCCTGGCGATCGCCGCCAGTCGCCGCTGCGTCTCGACCTCGCTGATCTGGTCGTCGACGAAGAAACGCCGCAGCTCGGCGACGATGGCGTCCTTGGTGGTTTCGTCGGCCGCCATGCGATGCACCAGGCTCGGCGCCTGATAGGTCGCGCCCTTGCTGAACACGCGCCACGAATTCTGCGCACAGCTATCCATCCTGCTGGTGTCCGGCGAACGCCAGACCGGGATCGCGCCCTTGAATTTATTGTAGTCGGATTGCACCGCCGGCGACATCGCAATTTGCGCCAGCACTTCCTGCGCCGGCTGGTGCGAATAATCGTCGGCGAACATCGCCAGCGTGTCGATGCTGTACAAATGGTAATCGGCGGTGCCCGGCACGGCGGCGCAGCCGAACTGCTGGTCGGCGTTCAATCCCCAGGCATTGAACTCGCCCTTGGCCCAGTCGCCCATGATGAACATGGCGGCATCGCCGTCGGCAAACTCGCGCGCCACTTCGGTCCAGGGACGTTCGCGCACCGGCGCCGACATGGCCTGCTTGAGTCCGCGCAGGCGCCTGAGCGCATGCAGCAGGCGTGCATCGGCAAACGCGCGCTGGTTCAAGTCGACGAACAACTGGCGATAATAGGCCGGACCGCTTTCGGCCAGCACCAGCGTTTCAAACAAGGTGGCGACCTGCCACGACTCGCTGCTCTGCGCCAGCGGGACGACGCCGGCCCGCTTCAGCTTGACGGCGACCTGTTCGAACTCGTCCCAGGTGCGCGGCACGCTCAGCCCGAGACGGTTGAAGATCGCCAGGTTGTAGTAGAGATTGTTGATGCGATGGATGCCGAGCGGCGCGGCGACGACGTGGCCGTGGTTGTTCAGCAGCGACCACGCGGTCGGGAACAGCAGCTTTTGCCAGTTGCCCTGCACGGCCACATTGTCCAGTTCCAGCAGCAGGCCGAGGTCGGCCCATTCGCCGAAGATGACGCCGTTCAGTTGCGTGACTTCGGGTGCATGTCCGGCCAGCACCATGCTTTTCAGCACCTTGCCGGCGCCGATGCCGGCGCCGCCCGGAATGGCGGCGTCGCGCCACTGGATATTCTGCTCGGCCAGCTTGCTGATCAGCACGCCGACCGCCTTGCGTTCGCCGACCGAGGTCCACCAGTGCAGCACCTGCAGAGATTGTTGCGATTGCTGCTGTGTTTGCCCCGGTACTGCAAGGCTGGCAGCGCTCGCAGGCTGGCAAAAACAGAACGGCAATATCGCCGCCAACAAGAATGTTGCGGCGCGCAGATTCATCTCCCTGTGCAACTTCAATCCGGGCCTTGTCATTTTTATCATTATGGTTTGATGCGTCTCCAAAGCGCGTGTGACTATAGCGTAACTGGAAGGCATCTCACGCCTATCTCACGCCTATTTATGAAATGAGTTCTACGCACTCCAACGCGATAAGAACATTATTTGAACTCAGGTTTTGTAAAGAAATGTAATGTTTTATTGAGTTTCCTGTTAACCGGCCCGGACGCCTTACAAAGCCGCACGATGCGCCGCCCTTGCCGCAACGCCGGATCGCCCCGAACCTTCTGTAAACATATGTAATCCGGCGCGATTGCAAATCCCGTCATTTCTTAATCAAATCAAATACTTAAGAAATTATTTGCACTGTCATTGCCAATGCTCGCATCACATTTTCTCCGGTGCTACTGTCGCGGCGCTGGCTCTGCAATTGCGGACTTTTTCGGAAACTCAGAGCGGCCTTTTCATCAATGTTAAAAACACCATTAGGAGACCTTTGATGCAAACCGTCAAGAAAGCCCTCGCTCTCGCCACCCTCGGCAGCGCCGTACTGGTCGCTCTGGCCGGCGGCAACGCCCAGGCCGGCACCCTGACCATCGAAAGCTGGCGCGTCGACGACCTGGCGCTGTGGGAAAACGTCCTGATCCCGGCCTTCCAGAAGAAGAATCCCGGCATCACCGTCAAATTCTCCCCGACCGCCCCCACCGAATACGACTCCAGTCTGACCGCGCGCCTGGCCGGCGGCACCGCCGGCGACCTGGTCGCCTGCCGTCCGTTCGACGTGTCGCTGTCGCTCTACAACAAGGGCCACCTGGAAAAACTGGACGGCAAGGCCGGCATGGAGTCCTTCCCGGCATCGTCCAAAGTCGCCTGGCAGACCGACGACGGCAAGGACACGTTCTGCATGCCGATCGCTTCCGTGATGCACGGCTTCCTGTACAACCAGAAGATCTTCAAGGAACTCAACCTGCAGCCGCCGAAGACCGAAGCCGAGTTCTTCAAATTGCTGGAGACCGTCAAGGCCGGCGGCAAATATACGCCGCTGGTGCTGGGCACCGCCGACCAATGGGAAGCGCACCAGGTGCTGTTCACCGGCGTCGGCCCCAACTACTGGAAGGGCGAAGCCGGCCGCAAGGCGCTGATCGCGGGCAAGGCCAAGTTCACCGATCCGCAGTTCGTCAGCGCCTGGGAATATGAAGCAAAACTCGGCAAGTACCTGTCCAAGGGCGCCTCCGCGCAGAGCTACGGCGACAGCCAGAACATGTTCGCGCTGGGCCAGGGCGCGGTGTATGCGGCCGGTTCGTGGGACATCGCCTATTTCAACACCAATGCCAACGCCAAGCTGGAGCTGGGCGCGTTCCCGCCGCCGGTGCCGAAAGCCGGCGACGCCTGCTACATCTCGGACCACAACGACATCGGCATGGGCGTGAACAAGAAGTCGAAGAACAAGGAAGACGCCTACAAATTCCTGGCCTGGCTGGGTTCGCAAGAGTTCGCCGACATCTACACCAACAAGGTCACCGGCTTCTTCTCGCTGTCGAACCACCTGATCTCGGTCAAGGATCCGATCGCCAAGCAGATGATCGACTGGCGCAAGTCGTGCTCGTCGACCATCCGCGTGAACTCGCAGATCCTCAACCGCGGCACGCCGAGCATGGAAAACGAGATGTGGAACGTCAACGCGCAAGTCCTGAACGGCAAGATGACGCCGCTGGAAGCAGCGACCAAGATCCAGACCGGGTTCGCCAAATGGTACAAGCCGCAACAATAAACCTGAATGGATATTGCATCGTCTCAACAAGGAGGCTGAAAGAGTCGATGAAGCGGTAATGCTGTTCGGTCAAGCCGATTCCCTCCTGTCGCCGTCGTTCCGGCGAATGCCGGGGTCCGGTGTCGTGAAGACATCCGATACGACACTGGGTCCTGACTTTCGTCAGGACGACGAGGTGTGCAGGTTTGCCATCAGGGACGAATGTTTCTGAGCTTGACTGAACGGCAGTATCGATGCAGCGATGCTTTCTCAGCCCTCTCTCGTCCGGAGTCACAGTGAAAACAGCCCGTCCCTGGCACATCGTCGTCTTCCTGGCGCCGGCGGTCATCATTTATTCCCTGTTCAGCGCCCTCCCTCTGCTGGATACGCTGCGGCTGGGTTTCTACACCAGCAACGACGCCGGCGTGCACAGCTTCGTCGGCCTCGACAACTATCGCACCATCCTGTTCGACTCGGACTGGTCGAGCGCCTTCTGGAACGCGATGTGGAACAACGTCAAGTTCTTCTGCATCCACATGCTGCTGCAAAATCCCATCGGCCTGCTGCTGGCGACGCTGTTCAGCCTCAAGGGCCTGCGCGGCGCGCGCACCTACCGCACGCTGATCTTCCTGCCGACCTTGCTGTCGGTGGTGATCATCGGTTTCATCTGGCAACTGATCATTTCCCCGTTGTGGGGCGTCGGCGAAAAGCTCATGACGCTGGTCGGCCTGGGCAACTACTTCGCGCCCTTTCTGGGGCAGGAATCGACGGCGCTGTTCACGCTGTCGCTGATCTCGGTCTGGCAATACATCGGCATCCCCATGATGCTGATCTACGCCGCCCTGCTGGCGGTGCCGGAAGAAATACTGGAAGCGGCCCACGCCGAAGGCGCGAGCGCCATGCGCATTTTCTGGCAGATCAAGCTGCCGCTGATCTGGCCGACGCTGGGACTGGTCACCATCCTGACCTTCGTCGCCAACTTCAACGCCTTCGACCTGATCTATTCGGTCAAGGGCGCGCTGGCCGGTCCGAACTATTCCAGCGACCTGCTCGGCACGTTCTTCTACCGTACCTTCTTCGGCTACCAGGCCCAGATCGGCAGTCCGACCATGGGCGCGGCGGTGGCTACGCTGATGTTCCTGGTGATCCTGGCCGGCGTGGGCGCCTATTTTTATCTGGTGCAGCGCAAGCTGACCCGCTACGAGCTTTAAGGAACCGCGATGACCTCCGCTTCTTCCGCTTCTTCCGCCATCGCTCCCGCGCACACCGGCGCCGCCGGAGGCCCGTCGCTGATCCGGCGCAGCTTCGGCCCGGCCGGCCACATCTGGGTGCATATCGTGCTGTGCCTGTATGCGGTGATCGCGCTGTTCCCGATTGCGCTGATCCTGATCAATTCGCTCAAGACGCGCCAGGCGATTTTCGACGACCCGATGGCGTTCCCGACGGCCGAGAGTTTTTCGCTGATCGGCTTTCACAAGGTGCTGTCGAACACCAACTTCCTGCTCTACTTCGGCAACAGCCTTGTGGTGACGGTCGGTTCGCTGGTCCTGATCGTGCTGTTCGGCGCGATGGCCGGCTGGGCGCTGTCGGAATACAAGTTCCGCGGCAACCGCCTGATGACGCTGTTCATGGCGATCGGCATCATGATTCCGATCCGCCTCGGCACCGTGTCCATCCTGCAACTGGTGGTGGCGCTCGACCTGATCAATACGCGCACCGCGCTGATCCTGGTCTATACCGCGCAGGGCCTGCCGCTGGCGGTGATGATCCTGTCCGAATTCATCCGCCAGATTCCGACCGAATTGAAGGATGCGGCGCGTTGCGACGGCGTCGGCGAATTCAAGATCTTCTTCCAGGTGATCCTGCCGCTGATCCGGCCGGCCATCGCCACCGTCGCCGTGTTCACCATGATCCCGGCCTGGAACGATCTGTGGTTCCCCCTGATCCTGGCGCCCGGCGACCAGACCAAGACCGTCACGCTGGGCGTGCAGCAATTCATCGGCCAGTATGCGACCGACTGGAATTCGGTGCTGGCGGCGCTGTCGATGGCGGTCATCCCGATCCTGGTCCTGTACGTGCTGTTCTCGCGCCAGTTGATCCGCGGCCTGACGTCCGGCGCAGTGAAGTAATCCACAGACAAGCAAGGTAAAACATCATGGCAAACGTAAGCATCAAAGACCTGACCAAATCCTACGACGGCAAGCAGAACGTGCTGGCCGGGCTCAACCTCGATATCCGCGACGGCGAATTCTGCGTGCTGGTCGGCCCGTCCGGCTGCGGCAAGTCGACGCTGCTGCGCATGCTGTGCGGCCTGGAAGACATCAGCGGCGGCGAACTCTCCATCGGCGGCGACGTCGTCAACCACCTGCCGCCGGCCAGGCGCGGGATCGCGATGGTGTTCCAAAGCTATGCACTGTACCCGCACATGAACGTATACAAGAACATGGCCTTCGGCCTCAAGATCGCCGGCAGCAACAAGGCCGACATCGACGAGCGCATCCGCCACGCCGCCGGCATCCTCAAGATCGACCACCTGCTGGAACGCCTGCCGCGCGAACTGTCCGGCGGCCAGCGCCAGCGCGTGGCCATCGGCCGCGCCATCGTGCGCAAGCCGCGCCTGTTCCTGTTCGACGAACCGCTGTCCAACCTCGACGCCGCGCTGCGCGTACAGACCCGGCTGGAGATCGCCAAGCTGCACAAGCAACTGGCCGCCACCATCGTCTACGTCACCCACGATCAGGTCGAAGCCATGACCCTGGGCGACAAGATCGTGGTCATGCACGACGGCCACATCCAGCAGGCCGGCACGCCGCTGGAGCTGTATCAGCATCCGCAGAACCTGTTCGTGGCCGGTTTCATCGGCTCACCCAAAATGAATTTCCTCACCGGCCTGGTTTCCGCCGTCTTCGAAGACGGGCTGCGCGTGGCCGTCGCGGGCGGGCGGCAGGTCAGCGCCGACGTCGCGCCCGGCGACGCCAGGATCGGCGACCAGGTCACGCTCGGCCTGCGCGCCGAACACATCCATGAAAACGCGACCGGTTCCGAACAATTCAGCGGCAAGGTCAACCTGGTCGAACACTTGGGCGAAGCCAACTTCATCTACGTGACGCTGTCCGGCGGACAGGACATCGTGGTGCGCGGCGACGGCAACCGCAACGTCGGGATCGGCGAGGAAATCGCCCTGTCGGCGCCCGGCAACGCCTTCCACGTGTTCGATGCCGAAGGCAAATCGCTGCGCCGCCTGAAGCCCGGCAATCTGGTGTCGTCGCGCCAGCACTGAGAATCTCATGGACCGGACATACGACTACCTGATCGGCATTGACGGCGGCGGCACCAAGACGCTGGCGCGCGTCGTGCGCGCCGACGGCAGCCTGCTGGCCGAGGCGACCGGCCCAGGTTCAGCCTTGCGCAACGGCGCGCCGGCCGCGTGGGATGCCATCCGGACGACCATGCGCGACGCTTTCGCGCTTGCCGGCGTCGCCATGCCGCCGTTGACGCGCCTGGCGGCAGGCATGGGCGTGGCCGGTTACAACGTGGCGCAATGGGCAGAGGATTTTCGCCGACAGGCGCCGACATTCGGCGCCCTGCGCATCGTCTCCGATGCCGTTACCACCCTGCTCGGCGCGCATCAGGGACAGCCCGGCGCCGTCATCGCCGTCGGCACCGGCACCATCGGCGTGGCGCTGTATGCCGACGGCAGCGAGCGTGTGGTGGACGGCTGGGGCTTCCCCTCCGGCGATGACGCCAGCGGCGCATGGATGGGCCTGCGCGCCATCAATCACGTCCAGCACGTGGTCGACGGCCGTGCGCCGCACGGCGCCCTGTCGGCGGCGACGGTGGTCTTCTGCGCGGCGGACGGTGCAACGAAAACCACCGGGCGCGCCGAGCGCGACGTCGTGCTCGACTGGCTGTCGCAAGCCGACCAGGCCGCGTTCGCCCGGCTGGCGCGGCTGGTAGTGGCGCACGCGCAGGACGACGACGCGGCGCGCAGCATCATGGCGCAGGCCGGCGCCGAAATCGAACTGATGGCGGCCACGCTGGATCCCGGCAGGCAATTGCCGCTGGCCCTGTGCGGCGGACTGGCGGGCGCCTTGTACGATTATTTTTCCCCGGACTTGCAACAGCGCATCACGCCCGCGCTGGCGGATTCCGCCGACGGCGCCCTGCTGCTGCTGCTGCGCAGGGACCTCTCATTTTTTTGACGGAGCGAACTTCATGTCTTCCATCTCCCGGGTCCGCGGCAATGTGCTGACGCCGCACGGCTGGATCGACGGCGCCATCAGCTTCGGCGACCTGATCTGCAACATCGACGGCACGCCGCTCGATATCGAACCTTCCGACGCTGCGCATCACGGCGACTACATCCTGCCGGGCTTCATCGACCTGCATGTGCATGGCGGCGGCGGCAAGGATGTGATGGAAGGCGGCGACGCCGTCAACGTCATCGCGCGCCTGCATGCGCGCCACGGCACCACCAGCATGCTGGCGACCACCATGACCGCGCCCCTGGAAGAACTCGAAGTCGCCCTGAAAGCCATCGGCAGCGCCAGCCGCAAGCGCGAGCCCGGCCATGCGCGCATCCTCGGCGTGCATCTCGAAGGCCCCTACATCAACCCCGGCAAACTCGGTGCGCAACCGGACTTCGCCATCGAAGCGACGCTGGAGCAGGTCGACTGGCTGGCCAGCTTCGCGCCGCTGAAACTGATCACCATCGCGCCTGAAGTCGACGGCCATCTCGACCTGGTGCGCATCCTCACCACCGGCGGCATGCTGGTGCAGATCGGCCATACGCTGGGCACCTACGAAGACGGCGTGGCGGCGCTGAAGAACGGCGCCGCCGGCTTCACCCATTTGTTCAACGCCATGAGCGGCTTCCATCATCGCGAACCCGGCATGGCCGGCGCAGCGATGGCGCATGCCGAATACGCCGAACTGATTCCCGACATGCTGCACGTGCATCCGGGCGCGATCCGCGCGGCGCTGCGCGCGATCCCGCGCCTGTATTGCGTGACCGACTCCACCGCCGCCGCCGGCATGCCCGACGGCGACTACACCCTGGGCCGCCAAGTGGTGCACAAATGCGCCGGCGGCGTGCGGCTGGCCGACGGCACGCTGGCCGGCAGCACGCTGACCATGGACCAGGCCATGCGCAACCTGATCACCCTCGGCCTGGACATTTCCGAAGCCTCGCTGCGCACCTCGACGTATCCGGCCGACTATCTCGGCATCAAGGAACGCGGCCGCCTCAGGACCGGCTGTTTTGCCGACATCCTGGTGTTCGACCGCCAGTTCAGACTCAAGGAAGTTTACATAGAAGGAGAAAAGATTGACCTCGCTCATGCTTAAGGAGGCCCGCTCGGCCGGCAGCCATGTCGCCGAGCAGCTCGTCCGCGACCAGGCGCGCTATGCCGAGCTGGGCCGCCGGTTGCGCGCCGCGCCGCCTGCGCGCATCGTTACGGTGGCGCGCGGCAGTTCCGATCACGCCGCCGGCTATTGCGCCTACCTGACCATGGCCCGCCTCGGCCACATCGTGGCCTCGCTGCCGATGTCGCTGGTGACGCTCAACAAGGCGCCGCTGATTGCGCGCGACACGCTCGCCATCGCCATCTCGCAATCGGGACAAAGCCCCGACGTGGTGGAGCCGATCCGCTACTTCCGCGACGGCGGCGCCACCACGCTGGCGCTGGTCAACGACGCCGGGTCGCCGCTGGCGCAAGCCGCCGAATGGAGCATCGCGCTGCATGCCGGCGCCGAACTCAGCGTCGCCGCCACCAAAAGCTTCATCGCCAGCCTGGTTGCCGGCGCCCTGTTCGCCGGCCACTGGCAAGACGACGCCGCCTTCCTGCACGCATTGGAAAGCCTGCCGGAAGCGCTGCAACGCGCCGCCGGCAGCGACTGGTCCAGGGCCGTGGAAGCACTGGCCCCGGCCAGCAGCATCATGGTGGTGGGACGCGGCATCGGCTTTCCGCTGGCGCTGGAAGCGGCATTGAAATTCAAGGAGACCTGCGCCATACAGGCCGAGGCATTCAGCGGCGCGGAAATCAAGCACGGTCCGATGGCGCTGATCGACGAAGGCTATCCGCTGCTGATGTTCGCCACGCGCGGACCGACCCAGGCCGGCATGCTGCAGCTCGCCGCCGACATGCGCCAGCGCGGCGCCAAGGTCTTGCTGGCGGCGCCGGAAGACGTCGCCGAGCGCGACCTGACCTTGCCCACCGCGGTCACACCCGACCTCGACCCGATCACGGCGATCCAGGCCTTCTATGTGATGGCGGCGCAATTGTCGGCGGCGCGCGGCATGGACCCGGACAAGCCGCGCCATCTGAGCAAGGTGACCAAAACCAGTTAAGGCCGGTTATAAAAGCGTTCCTCCCTGTGGCAACTTGGCCGCGCAAGCCCGAAAGGACTGCGCGGTTTTTTCATGACACTGCCTTGGCCATACCAGCAATCTGATGCGGCCTGGAGAACAAGGCACAAAAAAAGAATTCAATTAACCCCAAAAGAAAAAAAACCGAAAACTTCAAAAAATATTCTATATAAATATTTTTCACCGTCTTTTAGCATGAGCCTTCGATAACGTCACCCCGACGACACCTCGAAGGAATGCAAGAGATGAACACACAATCCAATCAAGCCGCCGCGCTCGCTCGTGCAGCGTCAGGTCAACAGCGTTACCACGTCACGGTCCCCGGCACCGCCTCTGCGGCACTACTGTCGGTGGTGTCCTTCGAAGCCGTCGAAAAGTTGGGCGAACCGTATCGCATCACCATCCAACTCACCCATCCGCAGGAATTACAGCGCGCCGACTACCTCGGCAAGGACGCCGGCTCCAGGATCACGCCATCCGCCATCGATGCTTTATCCGCCTTGGCCCGATGGCACCACCGCCACCGGTACTACCGACGATCAAGGTCGGACCAGTCTTACCAAAATGAAGTCGCACGCGGGATGACCTTATTGAGCGAACGTTTCGAGGATGGCTGACATGCGCATGAATTTTCTTCTCACAACAAAGACAACGAAAGCAAGCAACATGATGACTGTATTAAAAATGGTCGGCGCGGCCTTGTTGGCCGTCAGCGTGACGGCATGCGTCACTCAGGATGACTACTACAACTCCGATCAATACAAGAAGCCAGCCGCTCCGCCAAAGTATGACGTTGCTCCGCAAGTCATTTACAACATTGATGGAAACCGCTTCATCTCGCTGGAGAACTACGATCAATGTTATGGCGATACGTACTACAACAATCTTAAAGAGAACATCCACACGAAATTGGGACGCGGCGGGATTGAATATTATCGGGGACGTTTGATCATTGATGATCCGAGCGGAAGCAACGTGGTCATTCCTTCCGCACGCCCTGGTCCGTGCGGTAACAAAGGTTGCGACTCTTCATTGATCTATTCAACCGATGGCGGACGCACCTTCAAAGGGAAGGTGTATATGAACGGACAAACGCCGTCTGTGGACTCCGAAAACTACTCCATCCTCGTCGCCAAGAATGATTTTTATGTGGTGGAGACATCGGAGTATGCGAAAGGGAAGTTTAATTCGTATGTACGAAGATATCCACTTTTTCCGGGTCTTGATTTCGATAATCGCAGCCCTTATCCAGAGGGAATTAGCGGCGAGACTTTTTCTACGTCGAAAAAACCTCTTCCCAATTTGCGCACTCCCTCCGGCCAAGACCGCTTTATCTGCGACACCAGCATCCGTCCCAGCAACCTACCCAAGAAGAAATAGGTTTTTGCATCCCTGCCAATGATGGCAAGCATCGTCTTTGTCCACACACAGACTAAACGCGACCGAAGTGCTCCGCAGTCTGTATCTACAGATCGAATAGTGAAAGGAAACTGATATGGCAGTTGTGAACTACCCCATTGAAACAAATTGCTTCGACGGCAAACCGGCAAAGTCAGACTACCAACATCCCGACGCAATGAATCCGTGTGAGCGCACCATGGATACCTTCGGCAATTTCAACTGGAAATCCTATGAAACGCCGGAGAGCTATCAGGTATGGGCCCGCGCCGATCTGCCTATCAGCATGCCCGGCATCGTTATCTTTGTGCACGGAGTCAATTCCGAAGGGGAGTGGTATGACGCGGCCGAAGATGCCTTGTGCCAAGGACTGAATGAACGGCTTAATCGGGATGACCTAAAAACAAATAAATACCTTACCCAAGATCCAAAAACAGAAGAGCCTATCCGTCGTAAGCTAGATCCCGACAACGATGGCCGCTCCCCCGTCATCCGCTTCTACTGGGGCTACCGTGCCCAGGACAGCGAGAAGGGCAAGTGGCGCATTCCCCTCAAGAATCCCGACCAACTGGACTACGCCACACACGGCCACGACAACAATCCGGAGATGGAAAACCTCTGGTACTGGGGCGGCGGCCCCTTCCAGAACGGCACCAACAACCTGCAGCAGTTGTGGGACAAGAAAGGCTTCAGTCGCCACGTGCTCGGCTTCGACATGCAGCACTTGAATACCGAGGTCGAGCGGCAACTCAACGATGCGCCGCCACGCGAGTATTTCGCCCACGCCGCCCAACGATTGGCCAACCTGATCGACACCATCCGCGAACAATCCCTGAACAGCTTGACCCTGCTCTCGCACAGCCAGGGCACCATGATCGCGCTGGCCGCCACCCTGCTATGCAAGAAGCGTCCTCCCGATGCCGTCATGCTGATGAACTCGCCCTATGCACTGACCGACAAGTTCACCGATACCGTCGCTATCGGCAATGATCGTCCCACCGACGGCGCGCGGCTGCGCACCTTGCAGGCCGTTGTCGACAAGCTGCGGCCAAATAAGCAGTTCTTCAATAAGAAGCGGCTCGACTGCCTGCGTGTTGGCGCCACCAAGTGCGGCCAAATGCATTTCTGGAAACCCGACATTGTCCACCCTTGCGGCACGCCCGAGCGCGACAACCACGGACGACTCTATAACTACTTCAACCCGCACGACCGCGTCATGGGATCTACGCCGCTGCAAAGCATCGGCTGGCAGAGCATCCCCGGCGGCGCATTGTTTGGCATGCAGGACGTGGTCAAGCAACGCATGATGGCGCGCGGCATGCCCTGCGGCGACGAACCGGCCCTGACGCCCTTCGGCACCTTGCCGGAGATATCCGATCCGGAGCCGGGCGTCTTGCCCAGCGACTTCTGGAACAAGAACAAGACCATCGCCGTGTTTGCCAAACTGTGGGCCGAACCGCCCAAGGATCAGATGGTGTCCATTAATGCGGAGAAGGTGCCTAATCCGTTGACGGCCGAGGAGATGAGTCGGGTTGTCGAAACAAAAAAAATCTATCGCGATGGTAAAGAAGTGAGTGTCGATGTCTACTTTGATCAATCATTGCAAACCGCCGATAGTTGGGGCGCGATTAATCCAGAGACCGGAAAATATCGAGAGCCTGATTTTCCGTATCACACGTCCATTTATAGGCGCGAAGCCTGGATAGACCGCGACGACGTCTACAGCCCCGGCGGCAAAAAGCGCGAACTGGAAACACAAGAAGAAATGCAACAACGCATCACCAACTGGTATCCGATGCCCACTAACCACAGCACCATGCCCATGCACGTCGAATTCATGAAGCGCGTGGTGGCCTACGACCTACCCATCGGCTATGCCGAGAGCTACAACAGGGAGCATTGGTCCCGGCTCATCCATCTGGCCGATTGGACCAGCTTTGAGGATCGGTACTTCTCTAAAGGAGAAATGATTGTGCCGCCCAAGCCGGCAGGACTTGATCCAGAGACGGTCAGTGAACAAATCCGCAAGGCCGATGAAGAACGGATCAAGAGCAATAAAACGTATGGCGGGGCGTAATGAAGGCAACAACAACTTTGAAAGAAAAGATGATGAATGTACTAAAAACGATCAGCGCTGTCTTGCTGGCAATCGGCGTAACGGCGTGCGTCAATCAGGAGGCCTACTACCGCTCCGATCAATACAGAAAACCGGCCCTGCCACCACAGTATGACGTTGCCCCACAAGTCATCTACAACATCGATAACAACCGCTTCATTTCGCTGGAGAACTACGATCAATGTTATGGCGACACGTATTACAACAATCTGAAAGAAAATATCCACACCAAATTGGGACGGGGCGGTATTGAATATTATCGGGGTCGTTTGATCATTGACGATCCGAGCGGGACTAACGTCGTCATTCCATCAGCCAGACCCGGGCCATGTGGCAATCGCGGATGTGACTCCTCCTTAATTTATTCGACCGATGGCGGACGCACCTTCAAAGGGAAGGTCTATATGAATGGACAGACGCCTTCTGTAGATTCAGAAAACTACTCCATCCTCGTCGCCAAGGATGGATTTTATGTAGTGAAGACATTGGAATATGCGAAGGGGAAATTTGACAATGACGTTACTAAATATCCTCTTTACCCTGGCATTGATTTTGACGATCGCAAACCATATCCGCCAGGAGTGCATGACGAATATTTATCAAATAAACCGTTACCCCCACTACGCACTCCCTCCGGTCAAGACCGCTTCACCTGCGACGCCAGCATCCGTCCCAGCAACTTGCCCAAGACAAAATAATACTTGCGCAATGCCTTGACCGCGACGAGGCGGCTGTCGCCAATCAACTACGAAAATAAGTATTTCAAGCGGCTGACGGATGCCCAGGAAGCCATCGGCAATTCACACAAGCTACTTTCAGGGTGGGTCAAGATCAACTAAAAAGCGTTCCTCCCTGCCGCAACTTGGCCGTGTCGACCCGAAAGGGTTCACGCGGCCTATTTTTTTGCGTCGTTGCACCGACACACCGGCTGCATATACTTATCCATCCCGCCATTCAATTAGCGTTTTGTCAGCATTTTGTCAGCATAGGCGCATGCAAGGCTGACAAAATAAACGCATCTTGAAAGCTGTTAGAAAGCTATGAACAGGACGGTTGGGATAGACTCCCTGCCACGGCGTAAAACAAGAAAATCCGCACGCCTGACGCATTGCTCAGAAAACACATAGCCTGAACCTTCGGGCATAACAGAGACATATTATGACCTCTCAAATTTCAGCTCCCTCCTCGAAATTCGCCACGGTCCTGCGGGTCACCAGCGGCAATTTCATGGAAATGTTCGACTTCTTCCTGTTCGGTTTCTACGCCAGCTATATCTCCAAAGCCTTCTTCCCCAGCGGGAACGAATTCGCCTCGCTGATGCTGACTTTCATGACCTTCGGCGCCGGTTTCCTGATGCGTCCGCTGGGCGCGATCATCCTCGGCGCCTATGTCGACCGCGTCGGCCGCCGCCGCGGGCTGATCACGACGCTGGCGCTGATGGCGATCGGCACCATGCTGATCGCTTTCGTGCCGGGCTACGCCAGCATCGGCTTGCTGGCGCCGGCGCTGGTGCTGATCGGCCGCCTGCTGCAAGGCTTCTCGGCCGGCGTGGAACTGGGCGGCGTGTCGGTCTATCTGGCGGAAATGTCCACCCCGGGCAACAAGGGCTTCTACGTCAGTTGGCAATCCGCCAGCCAGCAGGTGGCGATCATCGTCGCCGCCGCGCTCGGCTACGGCCTGAGCAAAACGCTCACGCCGGCGCAGGTCGGCGACTGGGGCTGGCGCGTGCCGTTCTTCATCGGCTGCATGATCGTGCCGGTACTGTTCGTCATCCGCCGTTCGTTGCAGGAAACGGAAGAATTCATGGCGCGCAAACGCAAGCCCAGCCTTTCCGAAATCTTCCGTTCGATGCTGGAGAACTGGAAACTGGTGATCGCCGGCATGATGCTGGTGTCGATGACCACCGTGTCGTTTTACCTGATCACGGTCTACACCCCGACTTTCGGCAAGAACGTGCTCAAGCTGAGCACCGAAGATGCGCTGATCGTGACCTTCTGCATCGGCATTTCCAACTTCATCTGGCTGCCGATCATGGGCGCGCTGTCGGATCGCGTCGGTCGCCGTCCGCTGCTGATCGTGTTCACGCTGCTGACGATTCTGACCGCGTATCCGGCGATGACCTGGCTGGTCGGCGATGCCACGTTCGCCAAGATGCTGATCGTCGAACTGTGGCTGTCTTTCCTGTACGCCAGCTACAACGGCGCAATGGTGGTGGCGCTGACGGAAGTCATGCCGGTCGACGTGCGCACCGCCGGCTTCTCGCTGGCTTACAGCCTGGCGACGGCCGTCTTCGGCGGGTTCACGCCGGCGATCGCCACCGGCCTGATCGAACTGACCCACGACAAGGGCGCACCCGGCTTGTGGATGAGCTTCGCGGCGGTGTGCGGCCTGATCGCCACGCTGGTGCTGTATCGCAAGAAGTCGCTGGCGGTGCCGCTGCCGGCCTGACCGGACCGGTTCAAATAGAAAGCGGGAAGCGGCTTGCGCCCTTCCCGCTTTTTTCACATCCGCCGTTCTTTTTACTTCGCGGCTTCGCGCAGGGCTTTCATCTTCACCGGCGAATCGGTCATCACCACATCCACGCCCAATTGCTGCGCAGTGCGGTAAGCCGCCTGTGAATCCACGCCGAACACGACGACCTTGACGTCAGGATTGGTCTTGAAGCATTTCATTGCCGCCGGCGTCCACCAGTGCGCGACCACTTCCGACACGCCTTCGCCCAGGGTGAACTTCTCGACCACCCTGACCTTGCGTTCCAGCTCGATGCCCGACCAGGTGCCGGCTGCAGGAGGCGCCTCGCAGGCGCCGCCGTTCAACGCGATGCGCGCCAGACGATCCCGCGTGGCGTCGCGCGATTCGAATACGCGCGCCTTGGGCTGCTTCGCCATCAAGGCGATGACATCGGCATCGGTGGAATAGAAACGCACGCGCTGCCAGGCATTTTCTTCCTCGACGACTCTGGCGACTGCCGAGACCAATGCTTCGGCGGGCAATTGCTTCATGTCGATCAGGATCTGTGTGGACGCCGGCACTGCGCGCAGCGCATCGCGCAAGGTCGGCACCTTCACCGGCTGTTGGCGATAGGGATAGCTTTTGTTGCCGGCGGCATCGGTCTCGCCATACATATAGCCAGCATTAAGCGCCATCAGTTGCGCCGCCGTCAGCGTATTCACCAGCCCTTTGCCGTCGGTCAGCGCCGAGACGTCGGCCGGACGATACAGCACCGGCACGCCGTCGCTGGACACCTGTACCGTCATCCACAGGATGTCGGCGCCGTGCTTCAGCGAATTCTGCAGCGTCGGAATGGTGTTCTCCGGACCGTCGCCGGTACCGCCGCGGTGCGCGGCGATCAGCGGATCGGCGCCCGCCGCCAGCGACATGCCGAGCAGCGCGGCGCAAATTGCGTTTTTCAATATCTTGCTCATCGATACCTCCGCGATCGGATCAGAACTTGTGACGGATACCGGCCGTCAGCACGTTCTGGGTATTGCTGGCGCCTGGCGCGACATACAAACCTGGGTTGAACATGTCCGAGGAACGGATGTTGGCGTAAAACAGATAGAGATCGGTGCGCTTGGACAGGAAGTAGTCCACGCCCAGCGAGACCTGCGAAGCCTTGCCATCCTTGGCGCCGACGAATTTGGAGCGCGTCGTGACGAAGTTGGCCAGCAATTGCGTGGTCGGCGTGACGTTATAGTTGACGCCGAAATCGACAAGATTGACCTTGCTGTTGTTGACGCCGCCGAATGTGAACGCCGCGCCGCTGGCTGCGGTGAAACCGGTCATCGCCGCGCCTGCCGCCACCGCCAGCGGCTGCTTCACCTGCGAGAACGAGCCGTACATGCGCACGTCGCCCAGCTTGTAGGAGCCGCCGATCAGGAAGGTCTTGAGCGAGGTGCTGGCGATGCTGCCGGTGGTTGCGCCCGGCGCGATGCCGGAATCGCTCGAACCGGTGAACGTATTTGTCGCCGTCAGCTTGTTCTGGAAATAGGCCGCGCCGAACGACAGCGGACCGTTGCTGTAACTGCCGCCCACGCCGAAGGACTGTCCGGCGCCGGTGGATCCGGCCTGCTCGCCGAAGCCGTACAACGCGCTCAGCGTCACGCCGCCCATCACCGGCGAGTTGTAGCGCACCGAATTATTGACGCGCGAACCTTGCGTGCGGTCGAGATTCAGTGCGTGGATGTTGTTGACCAGGCTGCCGAAATCGAGCGCGCCGTTGTAGGACGAGAGATCGTCGATATAGTCCTTCTGGCGGCCGAGATAGACGGTGCCCATGCCGCCCGACAGGCCGACGATGGCGGTACGGCCGAAGAACAGGCCGCCTTGCGCCAGTTGACCGGTGTCGGCGTTGAAGCCGTTCTCCAGCGTGAAGAGCGCCTTCAATCCGCCGCCCAGGTCTTCCACACCCTTGAAGCCGATGCGCGATCCCTGCGCCACGGCGGTGTCCATACTCAGACGCGCACCGGTGCCGGTGGGATTGGAGGGCGTGGCGTTGGCGACCTTGTCGGTATAGGTCAGGCTGGGATTGATGATCCCGTAGATGGTGACGCCCGATGAGGCGCCGGTGGTTTGCGCATGAGCGCCTCCGAAAACGGACATGCCGGCGGCGGAGAGCGAAATGGCGAGAGCATATTTTTTCATGAATGGTCTTCAGGAAAGTTTAAAAGGAAAAGTACGAGCAGTGGTAAAACTGCTGCGAACTATGCCTTCGATATATGACATCGCCATGACGTTGTGACGATATGAAAACGCAAATACATTCATATGAACGTCACGATCCGGTAACAATCGACAGATAACATTCACAACGTTTTCAAATGAACGAGTGAGTGGATAAGTGAACATGTCGGCGAATCCTGCGGCCAAGTCCGTCGCCAAGCCCGCTTCGCTGCGGCACAACGAAATCATTGCGCTGTTCCGTCAACACGGCTTCATGACGATGGAGGCGCTGGCGGAGCATTTCGCCGTCACCACGCAAACCATCCGGCGCGACATCAACGCCTTGTGCGATGCCGACATCCTGCGCCGGCGACACGGCGGCGCCGAGCTGATCCTGTCGGCGCGCAACCAGCCTTATGACATGCGCCGCATCAACAATCTCGAACAAAAAGCCGAGATCGGCGCGGTGGTGGCGAAACTCATTCCCAATTCGTGCAGCGTGCTCATCGGCATCGGCACCACGCCCGAGCAGGTCGCGCTGGCATTGGCCAAGCATGATCACCTCACCGTCATCACCAACAACCTGCGCGCGGCGTTGGCGCTATCGACCAACCAGAACAACCAGGTCATCGTGCCGGGCGGCACGCTGCGCTTCCCCAATCCGGAAATCCTCGGCAGCGACGCCGACAAACTGTTCCGCAACTTCCGCGCCGACTTCGGCATTTACGGCGTCGGCGGCGTGGACACCGACGGCACGCTGCTCGACTTCGATCGCATGGAATCGAGTTCGCGCCATGCGTTGCGCGAGAGTTGCCGCACCCAGATACTGGTGACCGACAACTCCAAGTTCGGCCGCCAGGCGCCGGTTCGCGGCGGGCATCTGTCCGATCCCGACATCCTGGTCACCGACAGTCCCCTGAGCCCGACGCTGGCCGCCATGCTGGCCGGCAACACGCGTGTCGTCATCACCTCGCTGGAGCGCGACGCCGATCTTGCGAGCGACCCGGCATCGGCCGCGACAACATCGGCGGATACCGCCGCAACCGGCTCGGCCATGACCGCCATCGCCGCAGGAAAATGACCATGAACGACATCGCCATCCGCCTCTGCGGCATCAGCAAATCCTGGGGTGCGCACCAGGTCATCAAATCGCTCGACCTGGAATTCGAGCGTGGCCAGTTGGTCGCCCTGCTCGGCCCGTCCGGCTGCGGCAAATCGACCCTGCTGCGCCTGCTGGCGGGACTGGAGACGCCCGACAGCGGCCGCGTCGAGATCGACGGCAAAGACGTCACCGCCGCCGCGCCGTCGGCGCGCGGCCTGTCGATGGTGTTTCAGTCGTATGCGCTGTTCCCGCATCTGAACGTCGCCGAGAACATCTGCTTCGGCATGCAGGTGCGCGGCGTGCATGCCGCCGAACGCCGCCAGCGTCTGCACGACGCGCTGGCGCTGACCAATCTGCTGGGACTGGAGCAACGCAAGCCGGCGCAATTGTCCGGCGGCCAGCGCCAGCGCGTGGCATTGGCGCGCGCCATCGTGGCAGGCCATTCGATCTGCCTGATGGACGAACCTCTGTCCAACCTCGACGCCAAGCTGCGCCATTCGGTGCGCCATGAAATCCGCGCGCTGCAACAGCGGCTCGGCATGACCGTGGTCTACGTCACGCACGATCAGACCGAAGCCATGGGCATGGCCGACAAGATCGTGCTGATGAACGGCGGCGGCATTGTCCAGAGCGGCACGCCCTCAGAGTTGTACGAGACGCCCGCCAACGCATTCTCGGGCGCCTTCATCGGCAGCCCGCCGATGATGCTGATGGCTGCGGAGAAACTCCCGGCGGCGCTGCAAGCCGGCGTGGTTCCCGCCGATGACGTTGCCGCCGGCTACCTGATCGGCGTGCGGCCGGAGCATTTCCACATCGTCGCGCCGTCTTCCACCGAACTGTTCGGCACCGTGACCGGCGTCGAATTCCAGGGCGCGGAATCCTACATCTACCTCGACCTGCCGGGCGGCGACAGCATCATCGTGCGCAGTCCCGAAAAGACCGGCCTGAAACTCGGCGACCGCATCGGCCTGGGATGGCATCCCGCGCATATGCATGTCTTTGCGGCGGAAGACGGACGCCGCCTGTCGCCGCCATCCGGTCCGGCTGCCACCGCTCACGTACGCGTGGCGCAAGACGCCGCACCGCTCGCAATTTAAGAATCACCCTGTGCTTTTCAACATGAACCTCCCTCAAAAAGGAACAGCAATGCTGAGCAAACTCATCAAAAAAACAGCCCTGGCGGCAATTTTTGCCGGTGCATTGACCGCAGCATCGTCGGCGTCGGCCGCAACCGAACTGACCATGTACTACCCGATCGCCGTCGGCGGCCCGCTGACCGACGTGATCGACGGCATGATCAACGACTTCCAGAAGTCCAATCCGGAGATCAAGGTCAAGGCGGTCTACTCCGGCAACTATGACGAAACCCGCGTGCGCGCGCTGTCGGCCATCAAGGGCGGGCAGCCTGCGCAATTGTCGGTGCTCGGCGCGCTCGACACCTACGACCTGATCGACCAGAACCTGATCGAACCGTTCGACAAGGTCGCCACCAGCGCCGAAGACAAGGCCTGGCTGCAAAGCTTCTACCCCGGCCTGATGGCCAACGGCACCATCGGCGGCCATGTCTGGGGTATTCCGTTCCAGCGCTCGACCATCGTGATGTTCTACAACAAGGACATGTTCCGCGCCGCCGGCCTGAACCCGGATGCGCCGCCAAAGACCTGGAAGGAAATGCTGGCCGCCGCCGCCAAGCTGACCGGCAAGGACAGGTACGGCCTGATGGTGCCGTCGACCGGTTATCCGTACTGGATGTTCCAGGCCTTCGCGATCCAGAACGGCGTGTCGCTGATGAACAAGGAAGGTACGCAGGTCTACTTCAACACGCCGGCCGCCGTCGAGGCATTGGAATTCTGGCGTTCGCTGGCCGCGACGCATCACGTCAGCCCGGCCGGCGCGATTGAATGGGGCACGCTGCGCCAGGCTTTCGTGCAAGGCCAGACCGCGATGATGTGGCACACGACCGGCAACCTGACGGCCGTCAAGAAGGAAGCCAAGTTCGATTTCGGCGTCGCCATGCTGCCGGCCAACAAGCAGCCCGGTTCGCCGGTCGGCGGCGGCAACTTCTACCTGTTCAAGGGTTCGACGCCCGCACAGCAAGCCGCTTCGGTCACTTTCGTGCGCTGGATGACGGCGCCGGAACGCGCCGCGCAATGGTCGATCGCCACCGGCTATGTCGGCACCAGCCCGGCCTCGTACAACACGCCGGCCCTGCGCGACTATGCCAAGTCATTCCCGCAGGCCCTGGTGGCGCGCGACCAGTTGGCGGTAGCGATCCCGGAGTTCTCGACCGAGCAGACCGCGCGCGTACGTGAAGCCTTGTCGAATGCCGTACAAGCCGCGCTGACCGGCACCAAGACCTCGAAGCAGGCGCTCGATGAAGCGCAAGCCACGGCCGAACGCCTGTTGAAGCCTTACCGTTAATCGCTGACAAGCTGCAAACCTTGTACCGCTGTCGTCCTGACGAAAGTCAGGACCCAGTGTCGTAGCGACGGTCGTCACGACACTGGGTCCCAGCGTGCGCTGGGACGACAGCGCAAAACAGGAAAATGCCTGACTGACCGGCGCCAAGACGTTGAAGCAGGCGCTCGATGAAGCGCAAGTCGCGGCCGAACGCCTGCTGAAACCTTACTGCCAGTTCCTTGCAATGCCGTCGTCCTGACGAAAGTCAGGACCCAGTGTCGTAGCGACGGTCGTCACGACACTGGGTCCCAGCGTGCGCCGGGACGATGGCGAAAAATCCGACCACCGGACAAGATCCTGATGAACCAAGCAACATCTCGCATAGCGTCGGCCAATCCGGCCGAACGCCGTCTGCACAACCTGTTCGGCTGGGGCCTGTTGACGCCTTCGCTGATCCTGCTGACGCTGTTCGCGTTCTATCCGATGCTCGCGACCTTGTGGAGCAGCTTTTTTTCACGCGGCACGGCGCGCCGCCCGAGCGTGTTCAACGGCATCGACAATTACCGCGACCTGCTGGCCGATCCGACCTTCTGGCAAGTCGCCGGCAACAACTTGCTGTATGCCGGCGTCACCGTCCCGGTATCGATCGCGCTGGCGCTCGGCATGGCCTTGTGGGCCAACGCCCGCATCGGCGGACGCGGGCTGGTGCGCACCGCTTTTTTCACGCCGACCATGCTGCCGATGATCGCCGCCGCCAACCTGTGGCTGTTCTTTTACACGCCCGGCCTCGGCCTGCTCGATCATGTCACGGCATTGTTCGGCATCGGGCCGACCAACTGGCTCGGCCAGTCCGGCACGGCATTGTGGTCCGTGATGGCGGTGACGATCTGGAAGGAATCCGGATTTTTCATGATCTTTTATCTCGCCGCGCTGCAGGCGATTCCGCCGGACCTGCGCGAGGCCGCGCGCATCGAAGGCGTCGGACGCTGGGCATATATGCGCCGCGTCTTGCTGCCGCTGCTGATGCCGACCACGCTGTTCGTACTGATCAATGCGCTGATCAATTCGGTGCGTTTGATCGACCATCTGTTCATCCTGACCAAGGGCGGCCCCGACAACGCCTCCAAGCTGATCTTGTACTGGATCTGGGAAATGGCCTTCGCCTATCTCGACCAGGCCGGCGCCGCCGTGATGACCGTGCTGGTGCTTGCCGCGCTGGGACTGATCGCCGCGCTGCAATTCATGTTCTTTGACCGACGCATCCATTACCGATGAATACCGCCACCTTTTCCGCTCCGGCTGCCGCCGCCCACGACCGCTTCTGGAACATCGTCGACACCGTCGGCGCCTGGGTGCTGGCGCTGCTGTGGATCACGCCGCTGCTGTTTGCGCTGTGGGCCGCCTTCCATACCGCCAGCGCCGCCCTGGGGCTGGACTGGCGCGCGCCGCTGATCCTCGACAACTTCCGCCAGGCCTGGCAGGCGGCGCCGTGGCTGCGCTATTTCCTCAATACCTTCGTGCTGGTCAGCCTGATCCTGATCGGCCAGTTCACGCTCTGCACGCTGGCCGGATTCGCCTTTGCGCGCTTTCAGTTCGCCGGCAAGAACCTTGTGTTCGTGCTGGTGCTGCTGCAATTGTTCGTGCTGCCGGAAATCCTGATCGTCGAGAACTATGCGATGGTGACGCGCCTGGGCCTGTTCGATACGCCGCTGGGCATGGCGGTGCCGTATATGGCCAGCGCCTTCGGCATCTTCCTGCTGCGCCAGGCTTTCATGCAGATCCCGCGCGAACTGGAAGAAGCCGCGCGCATCGAAGGCTGCGGCTGGTTCGGCGTGCTGTGGCGCGTGTACGTGCCGGCCGCCAGGCCGGTATATCTGGCTTATGCGCTGGTGTCGGTCGCGACGCACTGGAACAATTTCCTGTGGCCGCTGATCGTCACCAACTCGCCGGCGACGCGGCCGCTGACGGTGGGCCTGTCGCTGTTCGGCGCGCCGGAAAGCGGCGTCAACATTTCCATCGTCAGCGCCGCCACGCTGATGGCGATTGCGCCGCTGCTGGCCGGTTTCCTCGTGTTCCAACGCCAATTCATCCAGGCTTTCCTGCGTGCGGGAATCCGCTGACACCTCTTTCAAGATTTAAGAATATTCCCCGATGAAAGTCATACAAATTACCGACATCCATCTGACGCCGGATGGAAACCTGCTGTTCGGCGAAGATCCGGTGACGCGCTTTCGCACCTGCGTCGCCCACGTCAACCAGCATCATCCCGACGCCGACCTGTGCGTCCTCACCGGCGACCTCGCGCACGACGGCGACGAAGCTTCGTACCGCATCCTGGCCGACTGCCTGAAAGAATTGGCATTGCCGGTGCGCTTGTTGCTCGGCAACCATGACGAGCGTCCGGCATTCCGCAAGGTCTTTGCCGATGCGCCGGTCGACGGCAACGGCTTCGTCCAGGGCGTGCATGACGCCGGCGCGGCGCGCCTGGTTTTCCTCGACACCAAAGAACCCGGCACCCACGAAGGCCGCCTGTGCGCCGATCGCCTGGAATGGCTGGATCGCACGCTGGCCGAAGCCGGCGAACGGCAGGTCTATCTGTTTTCACACCATCCGCCGTTCGAGCTGGATTTGCCTTCGATGGACTGGATACGCCTGCGCGAAGAAGCTGACCTGCGCGCACTGGTGAGGAAGCACGGCAACGTGCGTTATATGTTTTCCGGCCATGTGCATCGTCCCTCGGGCGGCACCTGGTACGGCACGCCGTTCGCCACCGTACCCGGCACCAATCACCAGCACGCGCTCGATTTCGCATTGACCGGCCCGGCGACGACGTCGATGGAGCCGCCCGCCTATGCTGTACTGAGCTTGCGCGACGCCGGTGTTGTGGTGCATTACCATGCCTTCATGGATCAGTCGGAACAGTTTCCTTATTACGGCTGAGGCTTGTTTTCCAACAAGCGCGGCGAGTAACTTCACCGTCATCCCGGCGAACGCCGGGACCCGGTATCTTTAAAGCGACCGATACGACGCCGGGTCCTGACTTTCGTCAGGACGACAAGGAAGCGAGAACCGACAAGGATGTTCAACGCGACTGCAAAAAAAACGGGGCGGCACACCGTGCACGCCCCGTTTCCATCGGACATTCCGGAACCGGAACGTCTGATTAACTGCCTTTGCGCGTCTTGAATGCAGGAACGAACAGATCCGACCACACCGCAGGCTTGGTCTTGATGGTGCCGGCCTTGTCCATGAACACCACGTATTGCATGATGTCTTCCGGCGTGGTGGTGAATTGCGTATCGGGATCGGCCAGCATCTTCTCGACTTCATCCTGCGTCAGCTTCATCTTCGACACGCGCAGGAAAGTCTCGGCCGCGCCCTTGCGGTTCTTGGCGATGTAGGCGTTGGCTTCTTCCTGTGCTTCCATGAAGGCTTGCGTCAGCTTGGGATTCTTTTCGGTGAACTGCTTGAGCGCGAACACCACGTCGATGGTGATATGGCCCAAGACATCGGAAGAATTCAGCACGCGCTTGATCTTGGGATCTTTGACTTCCTGGTAGGAAAACGGCGGCGAGGTGAAGTGCGCCGTGATCTCGGTCTTGCCCGACAACAGCGAGCCGAGCGCTTCCGGATGGCTCAGGCTGACGGTGAACGGATCGAGCTTGGCGTAATTCTCGATGCCGAACGTCTTGGCGGCAGCCATTTGCAGCAGCACCGCCGACAGCGAGGTCTTGATGCCGGGGATGGCGATCTTGTCCTTGGAAGTGAAATCCTTGAGCGACTTGATGTTCGGATTATTGGTGTTGAGCCACAGCGGCGAGGTGCTCAACGCACCCAGTCCGATGACTTCCGAACGCGGAATGCCGTGCGCCTTGGACCACAGTGTGATGAAACCGGGCGCGCCGGTGCCGGCAATGTCCAGGTTGCCGGCCAGCATCGCGTCGTTGATCACGTTGCCGCCGTCGAGCAGCGCCCAGGTGGTCTTGACGTCGCCCAGGCCGAGCGCCTTGGCATGCTTCTCGATCAGGCCCTGGTCGCGGATCACCATCAGCGGCAGGTACAGCAAGCCGTAGCCATGCGACAGCCGCACCATCGGCGCTTCGGCGCGGGCCGGAACAGTCGCGGCCAGCATGGACAGGCCCAGCGTTGCGGCCATCATCAGTTTGGAAAAATGTCTGCGCTTCATGTAGTCTCCTTTGGAAGGTGTCGATTTATATCGTTTTTAAGAATTAGTGTTGCATGCCCCAGCGATGAATCGTCCTTTTTTCGATGTTGGCGAAAATCAGGTTTTCAACAAACAGGCCGATCATGATCACGAAGAACAATCCCGAGAACACATTGGCCGTTTCAAGCTGGTTGCGGTTTTCAAAGATGTACCAGCCCAGGCCGCCGGTGCCGGACGAGACGCCGAACACCAGCTCGGCCGCGATCAGCGTGCGCCAGGCAAACGCCCAGCCCACCTTGAGGCCGGTCAGGATGCTCGGAAAAGCCGCCGGGATCAGGATGGAACGCACCAGCGAAAAGCGCTTGAGGCCGTAGTTCTGCCCGACCATGCGCAAGGTGTTCGACACCGAGCGGAAACCGCCGTGCGTATTCAGCGCCACCGCCCACAGGACCGAGTGCACCAGCACGAAAATGATGCTGCCGGTGCCGAGGCCGAACCAGATCAGCGCCAGCGGCAGCAAGGCGATCGCCGGCAGCGGATTGAACATCGACGTCAATGTCTCGAGCAAATCGTTGCCGATGCGCGAGCTGATCGCCACCGTGGTCAGCAAGCCGGCCAGCAGAATGCCGAGGCCGTAGCCGATCAGCAGCGTTTGCAGCGACACGGCGGCGCGTTGCAGCAACACGCCGCTGCTGATGCCGCTCAGGAAAGCGTGCAGGGTTTCGCTGAAGCTCGGGAACAGCAGCGAATTGTCCAGCCAGCGGCCGTAGACCTCCCAGATCAGCGCCAGCACCAGCAGGATCGCCGTCTTGCGGATCCAGCCGATGCGATAGATCGACTCGAACGCCGACAGCGGGCGCTGGACTTCGGCGATGGCGTTGCGGTTCGGCTCGACGATGATTTCCGGACGCACGAAAAGCGTGTGGTTTTTGCTCATGGCAATGTCTCTCTTTTCTCTATTTTTTTCAATGCGCGAACAGCATGTCGTTGATGCGCTGCTCAAGCTGGGCCTGGCTGGCGGTGCCCATTTCTTCGGACGGGATGCTGTTGAGCTCGGCCCTGACCTGACCCGGATGCGGCGACAGCAGCAGGATGCGGGTGCCGATGCGGACCGCTTCCTCGATCGAATGGGTGACGAACAGCACCGTGAAATTGGTATCGTCCCACAGGCGCAGCAGTTCGTCCTGCATCTTGCGACGCGTCAGCGCGTCGAGCGCGGCGAAGGGTTCATCCATCAGCAGCACGTCCGGCTCCATCGCCATGCCGCGCGCGATCGACACGCGCTGCTTCATGCCGCCCGACAAGGTGTGCGGATAGCTGTCGATGAACTTGGCCAGGCCGACCTTTTCGATGTAGTAGGAGGCGCGATCCGACGCCTCCTTGCCTTGCAGGCGGCCGCTGGCGTGCAGCGCGAATTCGACGTTCTGGCGCACGGTCTTCCACGGCAGCAACTGGTCGAATTCCTGGAACACCATCATGCGGTCCGGACCGGGCTGGGTCACTTCCTTGCCCTTCAGGCGGATCTTGCCGCTGGTCGGCTGCAGATAACCGCCGATGGCCTTGAGCAGGGTCGACTTGCCGCAACCGGACGGGCCAAGCAAAATGTAGCGGTCGGACGGATGGACGTTGAAGCTGACCTGCTGCGTCGCAGTGACCAGCGAGTCGGAGGTTTTGTATTGCAGGGTGACGTTGTCGATTTCCAGCAAGGGCCTGGAAGGATCCACAGGCGTGGAGGAAGACTGCAGCGCGGCTGCCTGATCAATTTTCACGATATCTCCTGAAGGTGCTTTTATAAATTCTGTGAAGAATGCTAATCTCGCAAGCTGTAACGAAACTGACATAACCAATTACCCGGACTCTCCAATGCGCATACTCCTGGTCGAAGACACGGCCGACGTCGCCGAGGCGATCGTCGCCCACCTGTCGCGCATCGGCCATACGGTGGAGTGGCAAAGCAAGGGCAACGACGCTGCCCGGCTCGTCACCGATCCTTACGACCTGTTGATCCTCGACGTGATGCTGCCGCAGCAGGACGGTTTTTCGCTGCTCAGGCGCGTGCGCGAAAAGGGCCTGGCCACGCCGGTGCTGATGCTGACCGCCTGCGCCGAAATCGAGGAACGCGTGCGTGCGCTCGACCTCGGCGCCGACGATTACCTGATCAAGCCTTTCGATTTCCGCGAGCTGGAAGCGCGCATCCGGGTTTTGCTGCGGCGCAGCGGCGGCGAGGCGACCAATCTGCTGACCTGCGCCAACCTGACCATCGATCGCAAGAGCCGCACCGCCGCGCTGGACGGCCTGCCGCTGGAATTGACGCGGCGCGAAGTGACGCTGCTCGAGATCATCGCCGCCCGTCCGGGCCGCATCTTCGCCAAGGATGAACTGATCGACCGCCTGTTCAGCGTCGACGATACGCCCAATGCCAATACGGTCGAACAATATATCGGCCGCCTGCGCAAGAAACTGGCCGGCGCCGGTTTTGAAATCCGCACGCTGCGCGGCCTCGGCTATCAGTTGGTGCTGCTGCCGGCCGGCGCCGATGCCGCGGCGCATCAGCCATGATCATCGCGGGACGCTCGCTGTACACGCGGCTGGTCATGCGCGTGGGCATCGTGCTGACCGTCAGCTCGACCGTCCTGCTGGTCGCCATCTGGATTTCCACCCAGCTCGCGGCCAACGAAGCCTATGACCGCATCCTCGCCGGCAGCGCGCTGCAGATCGCCGAAAACACCTGGTACCAGAACGGCGCCGTCAACGTCGACGTGCCGCTGGCGGCCTTCTCCATGCTCACCGCCGGCGACCAGGTGTTCTATGTCGTGGTCGATCCGGACGGCCGCACGGTAGCCGGCGATCCCGATTTCAAACCGGAGATTCCCTGGAACAAGCTGGAAGACGGACCGTTGCTGCAGGACGGCGCTTACCTCGACACGCCCGTGCGCATGGCCGTCATCGGCCGCCGCATGCCGGTCGCGGGCGATCATCCGTGGGCGGTCATCGTGCTGGCGCAAACCAACAATGCCCGCCTCTCGTTCGCCAAGAGCGTCGGCACGCGCGCGTTGCTGGTGATCCTTGCGATGGGTGTGCTGACCCTGATTGCGGCGATGTTCACGCTCTACCAGGCGCTGTCGCCATTGAAGAAAATCGAAGCGGCGATCCGCGAACGCGACCTCAACGACCTGTCGCCGCTGTCGATCACCGTGCCGGTCGAAACGCATGCGCTGGTCAGTTCGATCAATGCCTTCATGCAACGGCTGGCGGTGCATCGCGCCACCATGCGCCGCGTCATCGGCGACGCCGCGCACCAGTTGCGCACGCCGGTAACGGCATTGATTTCGCAGATGGAGTTGTTGTCGGTGCAAGGCAGCGAAGAAGGACGGCGCCATCATCTTGAGCGGCTGCGCGACCGCACGCGCCATCTCGGCGCCCTGATCAACCAGTTGATCAACCATGCGATGGTGCAGCACCGCAGCGATACCGTCGCCCTGGAAAGCATCGACCTGGCCCAACTGGTGCGCCAGGAAATGGCCGACATGCTGTCGCATCAGGAGCGCCGGCTCGACCTCGCCGTGGAAGCGCCGGAGCAGCCCTGCCTGATCATGGGCGACGCCGTCAGTTTGCGCGAAGCGATCAAGAACGTGCTCGGCAATGCGCTGCAATACGGCGCCGCGAGTTTCCTGCATGTGCAATTGGAAGGCAAGGACGAGCAGATCGAACTGCGCGTCATCGACGACGGCCCCGGCATTCCCGAAGCCGAGTGGGAGCGCATCCGCAAGCCGTTTTCTCCGCGCGGCGGCGAGCGCGTCGGCGCCAGTCTGGGCTTGTCCATCGTCGAGGAAGTCATGCGCGCCCACGGCGGCCAGTTGCGCTTCGGCTATAGCGGCGCGGGCAGCTTCATGGTGGTGCTTAGCTTTCCGGCGCAAACGGATGCGCCGGCTTGACGGCTACAGAGACACTGCCGACGCTTGCGATTCGCGTTCGACGCGATTACGGCCGCCGTGCTTGGCTTTGTACAATGCCGCGTCGGCGCGCGCATAGGCGTCTTCGAAATCACTCCCTGCTCCGCTCCAGGAAACGCCGAAGCTCGCCGTTACCGGGCGCGACGGCAGGCAAGGGAAAACTTCCTGCATGATTGAAATCCTGATTTTTTCCGCCAGCACCACAGCGTCGTCGAGAGCGACTTCGGGCAACAGAACCGTAAACTCTTCGCCGCCGACGCGGCCTATCTCGCCTTTGCCGTCCAGCGTAATGCGCAAGCGGTTCACCAGCTCGCGAATGACGGCGTCGCCGGCCGGATGCCCGAACTCGTCATTGATGCTTTTGAAAAAATCGATGTCGAGAACGACAAGTGACAATGCCGAATTCTTGAGGAAATGATGCGCACGCTCAAAAACGGCACCACGGTTCAACGCGCCCGTGAGATTGTCATGCCTTGCCTTGTAATCCAGTTCATCGCTGAGCTGCTTCAGCCTGGAATTCAGTTGATTCAACTCGAGCTCGGTGCGGTCGCTGCGGGCGATCAGGCGCCGGCTTTCCCGCATGAGCCGACCATAGCCCTGGACCAGTTCTTCCAGCGTCAGGCGATATTGGGCAAGATCCTCGGTGCCGCTTGCCGCGACCTGCGTGGCGCGCGCCAGGATGGCCGTTTCCACCTCGAAAAGATCAACGCCCTTCATGAGCTTTTCACCGCTTGATCGCGAAACGTGAGATTCGGAAAATCCTCGCTCAGCTCTTGCCCGAACTCGAATATGGTGTCGTCTTCTTCGTCATGGTACCAATTGAGAACGACCTCGGTGCCGGACTTCGCCTTTTCATTGAGCGTCCCGAACAGGGAAAACAGCATCTTGGTGCTGGAGCTGTTGAAGTAAGCCAGCGCCACATTCACCGTGATGGCTGCGGCAAGCGCGTCCTGCTCCAGGAACTGGCGCAGGACGGCAATGATGTCGCCCCAGAATTGCGCCGCGTTCTCAGGGTAGGACTCCCCTTTCAGGGACAGCAGGCGCTCGTCAAAACGAAAATCCACTTCGGGAGAACTCGGGCTAGCCGCTATAAATAGATTATCCATATACTCATTCTTAAATCAGACAGGCCGCGAAAAAAACGGATTTTCCGCCGCATGCTGTTGGTCAGATAGTCGCTCTTAAATAAAACATCGATGTGCCGTCGACGGTCGGAGACGAGAACTCGAATTCCAGCGGCGCGCTCGCATCGCGCGCCATCGTCAGAAAACCCAGACCAGCCCCTTTGCTGTCTGCCGGAGTCTCCGCCCGCAACATTTCTTTGTATTCCCGCTTGATCTCGTCAATTGTAAGCGACCGCAGATGCTCCAGCTTCTCGCGCAACTTCTCGGCGACGTCGGCATTGACGGGATTGGCGCAATGGAGATAGTAGCGCTCGTCGGTCAGCGAAATGAACACCGCACCGTGGCGGATCGACGGCTCGGCATGTCCCTCTTTTTCGTAGGAGTCCGCCGAATAATGCACGATATTCTGCGCCATCTCGATGAATGAAGAAAACAACTTCCTGCGCGTCAGCGCCACGGCGCCGACATGCTCGACGCGCAGCTTGACGGCGTCCGCCATCGCCGCGATGATGGTTTGCGAAAAATAACCCATATAGTAAAAGATGACATCGCGCCGCTCCACATAGCGGTGAAAATCATCCCATTGCTGCTGCATTCCATTGACATCCATCTGTCGCTCTATTTCCTGTTAGTAGATCCGCTCAAACGAAAACTGAAGAAAGTGAGATCATCGCGGCGACGCTGATGACCTTGATACGTCTTTTGTTCTTCCATGATCTTTTTACCGAATTCATGCATCGGCAAATGCCGGTAAGCCAGCATGGCATTGCGCAGGCGCTGCTTGCCGAATGCAATGTTCTTGGGACCGCCAATCTGGTCGATGATGCCGTCCGTCGCAGTCATCACGATCGCTCCGTCAACCAACTGCACGCGGCGGTTTGTCCACTGCATGTCGTCCGGCGTATCCACATAGCCGAGGCCGGTGCGTTCACCGTCGACGGTCTGCACTTTTTCATCGTCTGGCAGGAGCACCAGCAAGGACATTTTGGCACTGGCGCAAGTCAGTTGAGCGGTGGCCATCTCGAACCAGAAGAAACAGGCATCCATGCCGTCGTCCGACTCCGACAATTGCTCTGCCGTCGCATGCTGCCCCAGCACGCGCTTCATGCCGCGATTGACTTCGCTCATGACAAGGGCCGGGTCGCGCGGGCCATGCAATTCCAACGCCTGCTTCAGCGACGAGGAAGCAATCAGCGTGAGAAAGGCGCCGGGCACGCCGTGTCCCGTGCAGTCCGCCACCGCGGCGAACCAGCCGTCGGGAAAACACTCGAGGTGATAAAAGTCGCCGCCCACCACATCGCGCGGCTCCCATACCAGGCAGGCGTCGTCGAGTGCGCGCGCCATCGCCGTGCGCGAAGCGCTCAGCATGGCGCGCTGGATCACGCTGGCGTAGTCGATGCTCTGCATCACATGACGGTTTTTCTCCGCCTGCAACGCCACCATCATGCGCATCAATTCCAGGCCTGAACCCAGGCCGGAAAACTTGCCGCCATCCACGATCAGGAAGCCGTCCGCCAGCGTCTTGTCGCCGGATTCCACCGCCAGCGCGCCGAGCGTTTCAATGGTCGTATCGACTTCCACAATCAATGGATCCTTGTCCATGAATGCGATGCAGCTCTTCTTCTCGTAAAGCTCGCGATGGTAGGGCTTGGACATTTGCGACATGAAGATATTGCGGCTGATGAGTCCGATCGGGCGATCGTTCTCCAGCACCGGCAAGCTGATCAACTCGCGATGCCGGCCGAATACTTCCAGCACCTTGGCATTGTTCTCTTCGAAAGTGACGACAGGTACGGCAACTGCCAGAGCGCTGGCTGTAGGCTGCTGCAGATAGCTGCCGGCAACTGGCGCTAGATTGAAATCCGTATCCACTTAGTTCGCACCCCGATTAACAGCAAATTATTGTTTAATTTGCAATCGTAATAAAGTTGCGTGACAACGTTATGACAGCACTGAAAAAAAACATTGTCGACAGGCAATATCGCGGAACACGCGTCGAGTGCGGCAAAGGAAGCCTTGCTTTCGCGGGACAAAAATTGTCGTTTGCGAAGGAGGACGAGCAGCGTTTTCACAAACGCTGCGGCCATGTTTATTTGCGCTTGGAGGCAGCCGGCTTATTCCGAGTAGCGGCGCTCCCGCTCTTTGACGCAGCCGGTTTGGCAATCGCCTTCAATGCCTTGGGCGATGCCGGCGGCATGGCGATCGTTGCCTTTAGAAACCATGCCAGCACGGCTTCGGCGGTCTTGTCGTCGACCCGTTCGGGGTCGCAGCGATGCGCGAAACAAACGCCTTCACACAAGGCCATCAGGCCGATGGCGATTTGATGCGGAGGTGCGGCGGGCGGCGTATTGCTCAAGGTCGCGAAGGTGACGACAAACTCGGCGATCTGTTCGTGCCGCTCCCTGAGAAAAACGCTTAGCTTGTCGCGGAATTTATCATCGCGCGCGGCGACGATTTTCCCCTCTATCCACAACTGGCTGCACATGTCGTCGCGATAAAGGGTGCTGTAATACGCGGCAAGTTTTTCCAGCAACTCGGCCGGGTCGATCAACGGCCCTTGCAACAAACGGTGAAATTCGAGGTCTATTTCCGCGCTTTCCCGGCGCAGCAACTCCAGAAACAATTCGGTTTTGTCATTGAAGTTTGAATAGAACGCTCCCCGTGTATAGCCAGCAGCGGCGGCAATATCTTCGACGCTGGCGAGCGCGAATCCCTTTTGCAAAAAGACGGCATGCGACGCTTCAAGCAGGCGTTCTCTTGTCTGTTCTCGGCTTTGTTCGCGACTTAGGCGTTGGCGTGTCATGGCGTGATTTTAGCATCGCCACAATTCAAATACAATGTTGCATCTGGATTCATTAGTGTATTAGAATGCAAAAAATTCCCGTTTCGGGCATTTTGATTTCGTCGTATTGACAATGTTCGGAGCGATCGACGATCTGGACATCCCCTCCCCAGAAAGGAACGTCGTGAAGTTTGCCCATCATTCCCGCTCACCGCTGCCCCGGTCCGCTGCTCGTCTTCCGGCGCAGCTTGTTCCGCCCTCCAGGCGCGTTGCCGCGCCGATCCTGCTGCCGCTTGCCCTGGCAGTGATGCTCTCGCTGAGCGCCTGCCAGAAGGCCGCCGTCGTCGCGGATGCGCCGCGCGAAGTCGTGGTGTTGCCGGCGCAGGTGGACGGCAAAGCGGATGTGCTGACCTTGCCCGGCGAAGTGCAATCGCGCTTTGTCACGCCGATGTCGTTCCGGATTGCCGGTCAGGTGATCGAGCGGCGCGTCCATCTGGGCGACAGCGTGCGCAAGGGCGACGTCGTGGCGCGACTGGATCCGGCCGACGCCGATCACAATGCCGCCGGCGCCGAAGCCGAACTGGCGTCCGCGCGCGAACATTACGACGCCGCGGAAAAGCAATTCCAGCGCGACACCCGGCAGGCGCAAGACAAGCTGATCAGCGCCTTGCAGCTTGAGCAGACGCAGGATGCCTACGCGGCCGCCAAGGCGCAACTGAAAAGCGCGCAAGCGCGCGCCGCGGTCGCCGGCAATCAGCGCAGCTACACCGGGCTGATCGCCGAACACGACGGCGTGATCAGCGCCGAGCAGGCCAACACTGGCGAAGTGCTGGCAGCCGGGCAACCGGTTTTTTCGCTGGCTTGGTCGGGGGCGACCGATGTGACGACCGAAGTCTCCGAAAGCCAGGTCGCCAAAATCCGCGTCGGCGCACCGGCGACCATCAGACTGACTGCCATGCCGGATCGCACCTTGAACGGCCGTGTGCGCGAAGTCAGTCCGGCGGCCGATCCGCAGAGCCGCACCTACCGTGTCAAGGTGACGCTGGAGACGCAAGACCCGGCGCTGCGTCTGGGCATGAGCGGCGAAGTGGCGATCAACACCAGCGCCTCCGCCGCTGTTTCATCACAGGCATCGCAGCAGAACAAGAATCCTGCGACGGCCACCGTGATTCCCGCCACGGCGCTGTTCCATCAGGGCAACCGTCCGGCGGTCTGGATCGTGCGACCCGCCGACAGCAAGCTGGAATTGCGTCCGGTGACGGTCAGCGCCTATGGCGAACGCAGCGTGACCTTGAGTGACGGCATCGCCACAGGCGAGAAAATCGTGGTCCAGGGCGTGCACACGCTGACGGCAGGCGAACAAGTGAAAGCGATCGCGCCGCTGCATGCCGAGGACTTCGCACTATGAGCGCTCCCGGCCGTTTCAATCTGTCGGCAGCATCAGGCGCTGGTCACGTTCATCCTGGCGCTGGTGACCTTGCTCGGCATCGGTTCCTATTCGCGCCTGTCGCAATCGGAAGATCCGCCCTTCACTTTCAAGGTCATGGTCATCGAGACCGACTGGCCCGGCGCCACCGCCCGCCAGGTTCAGGAACAAATCACCGACCGCATCGCGCGCAAGCTGCAGGAAACGCCCGACGTCGATTTCCTGCGCAGCTATTCGCGCCCCGGACAATCGCAACTGTTCTTCACCATCAAGGACACCGCCCCCGCCGGCCAGGTGCCGAAAACCTGGTATCAGGTGCGCAAGAAAGTCGGCGACATAGCGGCGACCTTGCCCGGCGGCGTCAAAGGTCCCTATTTCAATGACGAATTCGGCGACGTCTATACCAACATCTATGCGCTCGAAGGCGACGGCTTTTCGCCGGCGCAGTTGCACGACTATGCCGATCAATTGCGCGGCGAACTGCTGCGCGTGCCCGGCGTCGGCAAGATCGATTATTTCGGCGACCGCAACCAGCACATCTACATCGACATTTCCAACGCGCAGATGACGCGGTTGGGCATCACTCCGCAACAATTGGGCGACCTGATCGGCGCCCAGAACGCCGTCGCCCCCGGCGGCCTCGTCACCACCGCCGACGACCGCCTGTATGTGCGCCCGAGCGGGCAATTCAACGACGTCAAGGCGATTGCCGACAAGATCATCCGCATCAACAACCGCAACTTCCGCCTCGGCGACATCGCCGCCGTCACGCGCGGCTACGACGATCCGCAAGAACAGCAAATGCGCGCCGACGGCAAGCCGGTGCTCGGCATCGGCGTCACCATGCAACCGGGCGGCGACGTCATCCGGCTCGGCAAGGCGCTCGACGAAAAGACCGACGCGCTGCGCACGCGGCTGCCGGCCGGCCTGAAGCTGACGGCCGTCGCCAGCATGCCCCACGCGGTGGAGAAGTCGGTCGACGATTTCCTCGAAGCCGTGGCCGAAGCGATCGCCATCGTGCTGGTGGTCAGCCTGCTGTCGTTGGGATTGCGCACCGGCATGGTGGTGGTGATCTCGATTCCCATCGTGCTGGCGGTGACCGCCCTGTTCATGTACATGTTCGACATCGGCCTGCACAAGGTGTCGCTGGGCACGCTGGTGCTGGCGCTGGGATTGCTGGTGGACGACGCCATCATCGCCGTCGAGATGATGGCGGTGAAACTCGAACAAGGCTGGAATCGCCGCCGCGCCGCCGCCTTCGCCTATACCAGCACGGCCTTCCCGATGCTGACCGGCACGCTGGTGACGGTGTCCGGCTTCCTTCCCATCGCGCTGGCGAAATCCGGCACCGGCGAATATACGCGTTCGATTTTTGAAGTCTCCGCGATTGCCCTGCTGCTGTCGTGGCTGGCGGCGGTCGTGCTGATTCCGTTGCTGGGCTTTCACATGCTCAAGGAAAAGCCGCACGCGCATGCCGGCAAGGACGACGACGCAATGGATCATCCGCACGCCGACCATGACGCCGAAGATCACGACCACGCGATTTACCAGACCCGCATCTACACGCGCCTGCGCAGCATGGTGTCGTGGTGCGTCCACTATCGCGGGCGCGTCGTGATCGTCACGGCGCTGCTGTTCTTCGGTTCCCTTGCCGCTTTCGGGCTGGTGCCGCAACAGTTTTTCCCGAGTTCGGACCGCCCGGAACTGCTGATCGATCTGCGCCTGCCCGAACGCGCCTCGTTTGAAGCAACGCAGCGCGAGGCGATGCGCATGGAAGCCGTCCTCAAGGGGCGTCCGGAAATCGACCACGTCATCAATTTCGTCGGCACCGGCGCGCCGCGTTTTTATCTGCCGCTGGACCAGCAACTGCCGAGCACCAACTTCGCGCAATTCGTGGTGACCGCCAAATCGGTGGAAGACCGCGAAAAGCTGGCGAAAGCGCTGGAAGCGCCATTGCGTGAACAATTCAGCGGCCTGCGCACGCGCCTGACGCGTCTGGAAAACGGCCCTCCGGTCGGCTTTCCCGTGCAGTTCCGCATCAGCGGCGAGAAAATCCCCGAGGTGCGCGCCGTCGCTGACAAGGTCGCCGCCGAAATCCGCAAGGAGTCGCGCGCCACGAATGTCCAGTTCGACTGGGACGAACCGGCGCAACGCTCCATCAGCTTCGAGATCGACCAGAAGCGCGTCGCCGAAATGGGACTGACCTCGCAGCAAGTGTCCAATTTCCTGGCCATGAATCTGTCCGGCTACAACGTCACCCAATACCGCGAACGCGACAAACTGATCAGCGTCGATCTGCGCGCTCCCCGCAACGAGCGCGTCAATCCTGCGCGCCTGGATTCGATGGCGATACCGACCGCGTTCGGCCCGGTACCGCTCAGTACGCTGGGCCGCATCCGCAACGAACTGGAATACGGCATCATCTGGGAGCGCGACCGCCAGCCGACGATCACGGTGCAGGCCGACGTGCGCGCCGGCGCCCAGGGCATCGACGTCAGCAATGCAATCGACGAAAAACTTGGCGCGCTGCGGCGCGAACTGCCGGTCGGCTATCGCATCGAGGTCGGCGGCCCGGTCGAAGAAAACGCCAAGGCGCAATCGTCGATTTCGGCGCAGATGCCGCTGATGGTCATCGCCGTGCTGCTGTTGCTGATGGTGCAGTTGCAAAGCTTCAGCCGCGTCCTGATCGTGGTGATGACCGCGCCGCTCGGCATGATCGGCGTGGTCGGCGCGCTGTTGCTGTTCCATCAGCCGTTCGGCTTCGTAGCCATGCTCGGCACCATTGCCATGCTCGGCATCATCATGCGCAACTCGGTGATCCTGGTCGATCAGATCGAGCAGGACATCGCCGCCGGTCGCGGCCGCCTCGACGCCATCGTCGGCGCCACCGTGCGGCGCTTCCGGCCGATCACGCTGACCGCCGCCGCCGCGGTGCTGGCGCTGATACCGCTGTTGCGCAGCAATTTCTTCGGTCCGATGGCGACTGCGCTGATGGGCGGCATCACCATCGCGACCGTACTGACCCTGTTTTATCTGCCCGCGCTGTACGCGCTCTGCTACCGGGTCAAGCCGGATGAAACCGGCCCAGCCAATTCCACCATTCCGCCAGAAGGGAGCCGCTGATGCGCGCCGCTGATTTTCACTCTCCCCGCTATGCGCTGTGTCTCGTTGCGCTGGCCCTGTCGGGTTGCGCTCTCGGTCCGAAAGGCATTGCCCCCGACATGCCGCAACCGGCGCACTATGGCGTCGAAGCTGCTCCTGCGGAAACAGGTCCGGCCAACGCTCCTCAGAAATTCGTGCTGGGCGCACGGCCGGTGCCGGCCTGGTGGGAAGCCTATCGCTCGGCCGAGTTGTCCGCCTGGGTCAACGAAGCGCTGGATAAAAACTACTCCCTCTCGCAAGCGATGCACAACCTGGCCGGCGCCCGCGAGCAATTGCGCGCGCAAGTCGGCGAATCGACGTTCCCCAGCATCGACGCCACCGTCCAGTCCAACCGGCAACGCGCGCTCGGGCTGCCGAATCTGGGACCGCAGACCAATCTGTATAACGTCTTCGCCGGTCAACTGGACATCAGCTACACCTTCGATCTGTTCGGCGTCGAACGCTACGCCAACTCGGCGCTCGCCGCGCAAGTCGACGCCCAGTCCTACCAGCTTGACGCCGCTCGCCGCGCGCTGGCTGCCAATGTCGTCATCGCCGCCATCAACGGCGCGGCGCTGCGCGCGCAGGTCGAGACGACGGAACGGCTGGTGTCGCTTGCCGATGCCGATGCGACGGAAATGCAGCGTCGCCTCGAACTCGGCTCCGCCTCGCGCGGCGACCTGCTGAATGCCCAGGCCAATGCCGACGCCTTGCGCGCCACGCTGCCCGGCTTGCACACGCAATGGCAAGCTGCCCGCCATATGCTGGCCGTCCTGATGGGCCGCACTCCCGACGCTGCACCGCCCGACCTCGATCTCGCCGCCCTGACGCTGCCTGACCGCGTGCCGGTGAGCATTCCTTCCGAGTTGTTGCGACAGCGTCCCGACATCCTCGCAGCAGATGCGGCATTGAAAGTGGCCGCCGCCCAGGAAGCACTGGCTACGGCCGAAATGTTCCCCAGCCTGTCGCTCACCGCCTCCTTCGGCCAGGCCGGCTTCACCTGGCCCACATCCATCGCTTCCAGCGGCGCCGTGTGGGGCATCGGCGCTTCGCTGACGCAGCCGCTGTTTCATGGCGGCGCCCTCCAGGCAAGGCGTCGCGCCGCGCAAGATGCCTATCGGGCGTCGGAAGACAATTATCGTCAAACGGTACTTAACGCGTTCCAGAATGTCGCCGACAGCCTCAGCGCCCTGACCCACGATGCCGACACCTTGGCGGCGGCAGCCGGCGCGCGGCAGCGCAATGAGCAATACTGGCGCGACGCTGAACGACGTGCGGAATTCGGCGCCATTGCGCCCAGCGCCGTGCGTTCGGGAGAAAAGCAATTCCAGAACGCCAGGCTGACGGAGATTCGCGCCGTGGCGACGAGGTTGGCAGATACGGCATCGTTGTTCCAGGCAATGGGGATGCCGTTGGCGAATGAGAAAAACCCGTGAGATCCTTAACCTTGCCCTGTTGAAAAAGCCGGCTTCTTTGCAGGCTTCGCCGTTTGCAGTCTGGGCAACATAGGCGTGATATCGCGGATTTGTTCATGCCCCGTCGATATCTGGATCTGAGGTCCGGTCTTTGTCGGATCGAGTTTGAAAATGCTGACCACGTCGGACAACTTGCTTGCTTGTTCCTGCATTGACTGGGCTGCTGCGGCAGCTTCTTCGACCAACGCGGCGTTTTGTTGAGTAACCTCGTCCATTTGCGTGATGGCAAGGTTGATCTGTTCAATGCCGTCGCTTTGCTCCTGGCTCGCGGATGTGATCTCTCCGACAATGTCCGTGACGCGTTTGACGCTATTGACGACATCATTCATCGTCGAGCCGGCCTGCGCCACCAGCTTGCTGCCGGTATCCACTTGCGTGACGGAACTGTCGATCAGAGATTTGATCTCCTTGGCGGCAGTAGCCGAGCGTTGTGCAAGGCTGCGCACTTCCGTCGCCACCACGGCAAAGCCTCGGCCCTGCTCGCCTGCGCGAGCTGCTTCCACGGCGGCATTCAAGGCAAGAATATTCGTCTGGAAAGCAATGCCGTCAATCACACTGATGATATCCACGATCTTTTTGGATGAGGCATTGATCGACCCCATGGTTTCCACCACCTGGCTGACCACGTTGCCTCCGGCCATGGCCACCTCGGAAGCGGAGACCGCCAATTGATTCGCCTGGCGTGCGTTATCCGCATTTTGCTTCACTGTGGAGGTGATCTCTTCCATTGCCGACGCAGTTTCTTCCAGCGAACTGGCTTGTTGTTCGGTTCGGGACGACAAGTCCAGATTGCCGCTGGCAATCTGACCGGAAGCCGTAGCAATCGTATCGGTGCCGGCACGCACCTGGCCGACAATCTCTGCAAGACGATTGCGCATTACGCGAATGGATGCAATCAGACTGGTTTGATCGCCCTGGCGAATGGTGATCGAGCGCGCAAGATTGCCGCTAGCAATGTCGCTGGCGATGGACATTGCATAGTCAGGTTCACCGCCCAGTTGACGAATGATGCTACGGGTGATCAGCAACGCCGCAATCAGACTTAGTGCAAACGCCGCTGTGCTGAGCGTGACCAACAACACGGACGCATTGTGGTAGGTTTCCTGACTTTCTGCGACAGTGTCGTCCATCAGGGAACGCTGATAGTCCGATAGCTGTTTGAGCGATTCAAACATCGCGGCTTGTTTGGTGCGCATGGCGCCGAAGATCAGCTTGTTGGCATCGTCGGCATCCTTCTTTGCCAGCAACGTGAGTAGATTTCCCTGTTCGACGTAATACTCCGAGCTCGACTGTTTCAGCGCCGCCATCAGCTTCTTGCCTTTTTCGCTGGTGATGGCGTCACTGAGCTTTTGCAAGGTTGCGGTATTTTCCTCCCGGGCTTTCTTTATCCGGGCCAACTCTTGCGATGTCATGGTCTCGTTGCCGGACAAGGCCACGTTTCTCACTGCGCGGGCTATCAGGTTGATGTTATTGGATATCGAGTCGACCAACACGGTCTTGGCATATCTGTCGCTGACCAGGAAATTGACGTTGTCGTTCAAGACGGACAGGCGGGTATAGCTAAAAAGGGCAATCCCGAGCAGAAGGATCAGAGTCAATCCGAAACCAAGGTAAAGCCGGCTGGATACTTTCATGCTGGATAGATTCATGACATTACTCCCCTGGAAACGATACGGTGCGACATGGATAATTCGATTTATAACTACTGCATAAAATACAATACCCTTCAAACAATACCCACTTCACGTTACAGAAATACAACGAGATTCCATAGAGAAATAACGGTGAATAATCTTCGGTATGATGCGGCAACTCTATAGGAAAATTCCACGCTCCCCTATCAGGAAGTTCCTTGTTGTCATAAGACATTTGTCCCCCCGTTACTAAAGGCGGGACGCAGCTCTGACGATGACCTCAGGTCAATACGGGTGCGGGTGCCACTCTGCGAGATAAGCCTCGATCCGGCTTCTGATGTTTGCAAGCTTGTCAGGGTCAGTTTTTGTTGCACCTCGGCACGTTTCCCTGAGACACGGCATAATGCGGCACAAGCCATCCATCTGACCGCAATTGCTTAGGCCGCCGCAACTCCCCTTGTGGTGGATCAGGCAACGCCCCTACACCGACGCCATGTCCGAATCACATCAATCCAACCGCCCGCTCGTCATCGCTGCAGTGATGGCCTCGATGGCGATGGTCGCACTTGAAGCCACCATCGTCGCAACCGCAATGCCGCAAATCGTCACGCAACTCGGCGGGCTGCATCTCTATAGCTGGGTCTTTTCCTCGTTCCTGCTCACGCAGACCGCGATGACGGTAGTCTTCGGCAAGCTTTCCGATCTCTATGGCCGCAAGCCGGTGATGTTGGCCGGCATCGCGATCTTCCTGGTCGGCTCGATACTGGCCGGCTTCGCCTGGTCGATGCCGGCGATGATCGTGTTTCGCCTGATCCAGGGCGTCGGCGCGGGCGCCATCCAGCCTGTCGCCATGACCATCGTCGCCGATCTCTATCCGGCCCGGGAACGCGGCAAGGTACAGGGTTATCTCGCCAGCGTCTGGGCGATTTCGGCAGTGCTGGGCCCCTTGGTCGGCAGCCTGATCATTCACGATATGTCGTGGGCCTGGATTTTTTGGCTGAACGTGCCGATCGGACTGGCATCCGCGGTCGGCTTCACCGTGTTTCTGCGCGACAGCGACAGACATGGCAAGCCGTCGCTCGACATTCCGGGCGCCGTGCTGTTTACCGCCGCGATCGGGGCGCTGATGCTGGCCTTGACCGACGCCGGCGCGTCCAATATGGAGCGGGCGTTGTCCGAGTTGGCGGTATTCGTCGCCTGTACCGTATTGTTCGTCTGGCAGGAGCGGCGCGCGGCAGATCCCATGGTGTCGTTCAGCATATGGGGCCATCGCCCGATCGCGGCGGCAAATTGCGCGACGGTGTTCGTCGGCATGGCGATGATGGGGTTGACGACGTTCCTGCCGGTGTATGTGCAAGGCGTGCTGCATCGTACTCCGGTCGTTGCCGGTCTGGCGCTGACGATGATGATGGTCGGCTGGCCGCTCGGCGCAACCATGACGGCGAAATCGCTGCATCGTTTCGGGTTGCGGCAGTTGATGATGTTCGGCAGCGGCATCATCCCGCTGGGCGCTCTGTTCTTTGTGCTGCTGACGCCCGATAGCCCGGCGGTGCTGGCCGGCATGGGCTCGCTGGTCATGGGACTCGGCATGGGTATTGCCAGCATCAGCTCGCTGGTGCTGATCCAGGAAATCGTGGAACCCGTCCAGCGCGGCAGCGCCACGGCGTCGAACCTGTTCTCGCGCAATCTGGGAAATACGCTCGGTGCGACGCTGTTCGGCGCGGTGCTCAACTACGGACTTGCCCATACGTCAGGCGCGGTCACGATCACCGCCGACCAGATCAAGCAACTGCTCGACGCGCAGGCCGCCGGCGGCCTGCAGAACACGCTGGTGCGGCTGGCCTTGCATCATTCGTTGCACATCACGTTCCTGGTCATGTTCCTGATTGCTGTGGCGATTCTGCTCGCCGCGATGGTCGTGCCTCCTGTTTCCCTCAGGCAGGCGGTGCAAGTGTCCGCGCATGACGGGCTTTGATGCGGCGCCTCTCCTCTGAAGAAGCGCGAGTCGTGAAGACGGCAAAATAAAAGCGGCGAATCACAGGATTCGCCGCTTTGCCAGGGAATAAGACTTCCAGGGCGCCCTCTCCAAGATCACCTGAGGTCGAAACGATCAAGATTCATTACCTTGGTCCAGGCCGCCACGAAATCATGGACAAACTTCGCCTGCGCATCGGCGCTGCCGTAGACCTCCGCCAGCGCGCGCAACTGCGAGTGCGAACCGAATACCAGATCGACTCGCGTGCCGGTCCATTTGATTGCACCGGTCTTGCGGTCGCGTCCTTCGAACATATCCCCGGACTCCGACAACGCCGTCCACTGCGTACCCATGTCAAGCAGGTTCAGGAAGAAGTCGTTGGACAATACCCCGGGACGCTCAGTGAACACGCCGTGCCTGGTTTGGCCGACATTGGCCCCCAGAACTCGCATACCCCCCACCAACACGGTCATCTCAGGAGCCGTCAAGGTCAGCAACTGGGCCTTGTCAATCAACAAAGCCTCGGCCGGGATGCTGTACCGGCCTTTGAGGTAGTTCCGGAAACCATCGGCGATCGGTTCAAGCGGCGCGAATGAATCGACGTCGGTTTGCTCCTGCGTTGCGTCAGTTCGTCCGGGAGTGAACGGCGCCGTCACCGCATGACCGGCATTCTTTGCCGCCTGCTCGACGCCCGCGCAACCGGCCAGCACGATCAAATCCGCCAGCGAGACCTTCTTGCCGCCGGACTGCGCCGCGTTGAAGTCGCTCTGAACAGCTTCAAGAATCTTGAGCACTTTGGCCAGTTGTTCGGGCTGATTGACGGCCCACTCCTTCTGCGGAGCAAGGCGAATGCGTGCGCCATTGGCGCCGCCGCGCTTGTCCGAACCGCGAAAGGTAGACGCGGATGCCCACGCCGTCGACACCAATTGCGACACGGACAATCCCGACGCCAATACCTTGGCCTTCAGTGCGGCGACGTCCTTATCGTCAACCAATGCATGGTCCACGGCAGGAACCGGATCTTGCCAGATCAGCGCTTCAGCCGGCACCTCGGGCCCCAGATAACGCGCGTGCGGCCCCATGTCGCGATGGGTCAGCTTGAACCAGGCCCGGGCGAAGGCATCGGCAAATTCGTCGGGATGGGCATGAAAGTGCCGCGAGATTTTTTCGTAGGCCGGGTCGAAGCGCAAAGACAGATCGGTAGTCAACATGGTGGGCGCATGGCGCATGGACGGGTCGTGCGCATCCGGAATGACGCCCGCGCCGGCGCCGTTCTTCGGCGTCCATTGATGCGCGCCGGCCGGGCTCCTGGTCAATTCCCACTCATAACCGAACAGGTTTTCGAAGAAGTGGTTGCTCCACTTTGTCGGCGTCTGGGTCCAGGTCACTTCCAGGCCGCTGGTAATCGCGTCTTTTCCCACGCCGGTGCCGAAGCTGCTCTTCCATCCAAGTCCCTGCTGCTCAAGACCTGCCGCTTCGGGCTCGCGTCCCACATGCTTCGCGTCGCCGGCGCCATGGGTCTTGCCAAAGGTGTGGCCGCCGGCGATCAACGCAACGGTTTCCTCATCGTTCATCGCCATACGGGCAAAAGTTTCGCGGATATCATGCGCCGCGGCAATCGGATCTGGATTGCCTTCCGGACCTTCGGGGTTCACGTAAATCAACCCCATCTGCACCGCAGCGAGCGGATTTTCCAGGTTGCGTTCCTGGCTATCGGTACGGTCCTGTTCTTTACCGTGCAAGTCCGCGTCGGCGACGATCTCTCCCGTGTCGTCACCGGGCTTGCTCTTGCCATAACGCGCGTCTCCGCCCAGCCAGGTGCTCTCGGTTCCCCAATAGACATCCTGGTCGGGTTCCCACACGTCTTCGCGGCCCCCGGCGAAACCGAAGGTCTTGAAACCCATCGTCTCCAGCGCGACGTTACCCGTAAGAATCATCAGGTCGGCCCAGGAAATCTTCCGGCCGTACTTTTGCTTGATTGGCCAGAGCAGCCGCCGGGCTTTATCCAGGCTGACGTTATCCGGCCAGCTATTGAGCGGCGCAAAGCGCTGTTGCCCCCGTCCGGCGCCGCCGCGGCCATCGCCGATGCGATAGGTGCCGGCGCTATGCCACGCCATACGGATAAACAGCGGACCGTAATGGCCGAAATCGGCCGGCCACCATTCCTGCGAATTGGTCATCAGCGCGGCAAGATCCTTCTTCACTGCGGCAAGGTCGAGGCTCTTGAATGCCGCTGCATAGTCGAAATCCGGATCCATCGGATTGGATTTCGACGAATGCTGCGCCAGGAGATCCAGCCGCAACTGCTTTGGCCACCAGTCGCGGTTCGTGGCGCCGCCGCCGGCGGCATGATTAAAAGGGCACTTGGCTTCATTCGACATGAGACATCCTCCTTGGATTGATCCGGCAGCATCACCCTGACGTGGGCAGGGATAAATATCTGCCAGATGGTAGCACCGCAGGTATCGGGGCGGAAATTGAATTTCCCGATAACGGTCAAAGCCAAAGACTAAGAATGATGGATGCCCGACACGATCTTGCCGCCGGCCGCAATCAACTGCTCCAACCGAGCCCGAGCGCTTTCTGGATGCCGACGAAGCTGCGGGTCAAGGCAGCTTCGGCCTGCGACAGGTTCTGCTGCGCGGAGATCTGTTGCCGTGTCGTGTCCAGCACGTCGATCAGTGTTCCCGTGCCTGCGCTGTAACGCTGCTGCGCCAGTTCCAGCGCGCGGTCGGCGGATGCCTTGGTGCGTGCGACCGTGGCGACGGTCACGCGCCCATAACGGAAGCGCGAGAGCGAATCCTCGGCGTCGCGCAAAGCTTCCAGCACCGATTGCCGGTACTTCATCTCCGCTTCGTCGCGTACGCGCTCTGCTTGCGTGACGCGCGCCTTGGCGCGGCCGAAGTCGAGGAAATTCCAGCTCAGCATCGGCGCCGCCACGGCGGTGAAGTCATCCAGCCTGGTCAGGTCGGAAGGATGTGCGCCGCCCAAACCGATGAGGCCGAACAGTTTCAGGCTGGGATAGCGGGCAGCTTCGGCCTGGCCGATCTTGGCAGTGTCCGCGGCCAGGGTGCGTTCCGCCGCGCGAATATCGGGCCGCCGCCGCAGCAACGTCGCCGGATCGCCCACCGCCACCTGCGCAGGCGGCAACGGCAGCGGCGAGGCGTCGGTGGACGCGAGCACGTCGTCCAATGTTCCCGGCTCCTGCCCCGCCAGCGTCGCCAACTGGTTCAGGTAAGCATCGAGGTCCGCCCGCAATGGCGCCTGGTCGCTGCGCGTGCCGTCGAGCTGGTTTTGCACGCGGATCAGGTCGAGATTGGAAGCGGTGCCGCGCTCCAGGCGCTGGCGCGTCAGCGCCGCCATCTGCTCTTGCGCTCGGATCGACTCATCGGCAAGCCGGATGCGCCGCTGGCGGTCGCGCAGGTTGATGTAGGCATTCGCCACTTCCGCCTCAAGGCTGACCTGAACGTCGGCCAGCGAAGCTTCCGCAGCCTCGGCGGTGGCGCCGGCAGCCTCGACCGAACGGCGATGGGCGCCAAACAGGTCCGCTTCCCATGTGGCATCAACACCGAGGCTGTACAAATTCACGTTGACGGGAGAGTCGGAGGTGCCCGACGAACCCGCCAGATTGATGGGCGGCAGGCGTGCGTGTCCTGCCAACCCTGAAGCGCCGACGCTCGGCTGTGCATTGGCTTGCTCCAGGCTAAGCGCTGCGCGCGATTGTTGCAGACGCGCCTTGGCGATGCCGAGGTTGGGATTGGCCGCCAGCGCCCGTTGCACCAGATCGTTCAGCACCGGATCGCCCAATGCTTCCCACCAGCGGTTGACGGGCGCCTCGGCGTTGGCGGCATCCTGGGCGCGCACGAAGCGGCCGGCCTGCGTTGCTTGCGGCGCGGCATCCGGCGGTCCGGCATACTCCGGGCCGAGCGCACAGCCGGCCAGGGTCGCGACAGATGCAAGGGAAAGGAGACGAATGAGAGGAAGTGTTCGCATGATATTTTCAGTGAGTCGTAACCGGCGGGGCACTGGTCGGCAAAGGCCGCAGAAACAATACCAGCGGCGAGATGCAAAGGATGGCCACACCCAGCAGCCAGAACAGATCGGCGTAGGTCATGGTGAGCGCCTGCGCCTGGATGGTGGTGCCGAGCATCTGCATGGCGGTGTCCTGGCCGCCCAGCAGATGCGCCTGCGCAGCCATGCTCGATTGCACCAGCTCGGAATTGGCATGCATGCTCTCCTCCAGGCGCCGGCTGTGCAGCCACAAGCGCTGGTCCTGGATCACGGCGATGCTGGCCAGTGCCAGCGAACCGCCGAGATTGCGCGCGGCGCTATAAATTCCCGCCGCGTCGCCCGCCTGCGAAGCCGGCACCGAGCGGATCGCCGCCTGGTTCAGGAACAGCATCGCCAACACCGTGCCGAGGCCGCGCAAGAGCTGCGACGCCACGAAGGAGCCGCCGTACGACAAGGGACTGAGGTCGGTTTCGAGGAAGGCGCTCACGGCCAGCAGCAACATGCCGGCGCCGACCGCGAGCCGGATGTCGACCGTGCGCATGAGCATCGGCGCGAACGGCATCATCAGGATCATCGGCACGCCGGATAACAGTACGATCACGCCCGACTGCAGCGAGTTGTAGCCGGCGATGCCGGAGAGGAATTGCGGGATCACGTAAGCCGTGCCGTACAGCGCGACGCCAACCATCATTGCCATCATCGCCACCGAACCGAACTGGCGGTCGCGCAACAGCCGCAACTGGATCACCGGATGCCTGGCGCGCAACTGGCCGATGCCCAGCAGGACGAATCCCGTCAGCGACACGGCGGCGAGCCAACGGATATCGGGCGAGGAGAACCATTGCTCGCGCTCGCCCTCCTCCAGCACCACCGTCAGCCCGCCGAGACCGAGCGCCATGCCCAGGATGCCGAACCAGTCGGCCTCGGCCAGTTGTTCCAGTTTGGGCCGTACATACGGCACCGCCACCAGCAGCAACGTGATCAGCGCAATGCCGACCGGCACGTTGATGAAGAAGGCGTAGTGCCAACTGACGTTCTCGGTCAGCCAGCCGCCCAGCACCGGCCCGAGCACCGGCCCGAGGATGGCCGTGGCGCCGAACATCGCATTGCCGACCGGCTGCTGTGCGCGCGGCAGGCGCGTCGCGATGATGGTCATCGCGGTCGGGATCAGCGCGCCGCCGGTAAAGCCCTGTCCGATGCGGCCGACGATCATCATCGGCAGCGTGCTCGACAAACCGCACATCACCGAAAACAGCGTAAACAGACTGGCCGCAGCCAACAGGAGCGTGCGCAGGCCGAGCAACTTTTCCAGCCACGACGACAGCGGGATGATGATGATTTCCGCCACCAGATAGGCGGTGGCAATCCAGGTGCCCTCCGTGCCGCTGGCGCCGATTTCGCCCTGGATGGTCGGCAGCGAGGAGTTGACGATGGAAATATCCAGCGTCGCCATCAAGGCCCCGAGCGTGCCGGCGGCCACCGCCAGCCATGCGCCGGCGTCGGCTTTCTGGGCTTCAGGTGTAGCGCTCAATGAACCTGCTCCTTGGCGCCGGTGTCGACTTCCGCCGTCACCGACAGCCCGGCGACGAAGACCTTGCGATCCTCCGCCGACGCATCGACGGCGATACGCACCGGCACGCGCTGGACGATCTTGGTGAAATTGCCGGTCGCATTCTGCGGCGGCAGCAATGAGAATTGCGCGCCGGTGCCGGGCGAAATGCTATCCAGGTGTCCTTGGAATCTGGCGCCCGGCAAGGCGTCGATCCTGATCGTCACCGGCTGGCCGGTGCGCATCATGCCGATCTGGGTTTCCTTGAAATTGGCAATCACGTAGAAATCGGTCGGCACCACCGTCATCATGCGCGTGCCGGCCGACACGAACTGGCCGACCCGCACCTGCTTGTCGCCGACCTTGCCGGCGACGCTGGCGCGCACTTCGGTGGCGCCGAGATTGACGTTGGCCGCGTCATATTGCGCCCGCGCCGTCTCACCCTGGGCTTGCGCCTGGCGGATCTGCGCCTCGATGGAGTGCATGCGCAATTGCGACGCCTCCAGCGCAGCGCGGCGCGACGCCACCGTCGATTTGGCCTGCGCCGCCTGATTGCGCAACGTGGTCAGGCGCTCGCGGGTCTCCGCGCCGCTTGCCGCCAGCGGCGTATAGCGTTCCACTTCCGACGCGGCGTAGCGCGCATCTTCTTCGGCCGACGCCAGTTGCGCCTGGGCCTGGGCGATCGCGGCCTTCTGTTCCTGCAACTGCGCCTTCGACGCATCTTCGCTGGCGGCGGCGGCATCGATCTGCGCCTTCGACTGCGAGGACTGGGCGGCGTAGTCGCGCGGATCGATGCGCACCAGCGGCTGGCCGGCCTTCACATCCTGATTGTCAGCCACATACACATGCTCGACATAACCCGAAACCTTGGGGGCGACGGTGACGCTGTCGGCATAGACAAAGGCATCGTTCGTGCTTTCCAGGTACTTGCCGCGCAACTGGTAATAAACGAACCACGCGGCAACCAGCAACAGCGCCGCCGTCAACAGCGCGCGAAGCACGAATCGCGCGCGCGGATTCAGCCTCTTCTTTGGTTTGTCGTCCTTCAACTCTGCTTCGGGAGGGTTTTGCTTCGCATCGGAGCGATTGTCTACCGCGTCGGTCATGTTTGATTTATCCTGAACTGGTGTCATTGGTGAGCCAGAAACAAGCTCGCCGGCAAATTAATGAGGTACCATATAATATGGTACAAAGAGAAAACATGTCTACCACCTTTACAAACGACTACACCAAGGCAGCCGAAGCGTTGCGCGATTTCTACGTGCGCTCGCACCGCGCGCTCGACAAGCTCATGGCGGGACAAGGCGCTACGATTGCGCGCATCAAAATAATGAGTTGCATCCAGCGCGACGGCAAAGCGCGCTCGACCGATCTGGCGGAAGCATTCGGTTTCGCACCGCGCACGATCACGGAAGCGATAGACGGCCTGGAACGGGACGGACTTGTCGAACGGATAACGGATGCCGCCGACCGCCGCGTCAAATACATTTCTTTGACTGAGTTGGGAAAAGAAGTGCTGAGCACATCCGAGCCCGTGCGCAAACGCTTCGGCGCTCAGCTTTTTGAAGTACTGAGCGAGAAAGAGATTGCCCAACTGGCAGAACTGCTGGGGCGGCTCAATGAGCGTTTGCTGGAGTTGGAGGACGGTTGCCGGGACGAGTAGACATAAACTCAGGATGCTCAGAATGCGCTAAGCAAATCAGCGGATTCGCGGTCGGCGTGGAGGGCGGGTCGAAATTGGTCAACTTCAGTCTGGAGTCTGTCACGTTCAGTGAAAAATAAAACGGCCTCGTCGCCAGGCCCTGTCGTGAAGCATCGGAAGCCCGGCGATCTCGACCGGAAGCTCATCGTGGCAAGATTGCGCCACTAAAATCAACATTATTCGACCTCCTGACGACTGCAATCAGCCAGAAGCGGCGGCGCGTCCATTTCTATTGAAGTTTCATTCCGCACTGCATCGGCAATCCCCCTCCTTGTCCCGACCTGTACCGGGACAAGGAAATGTTTCATCCGGATCAGGTTTTGTAAAACCGCTTGGCCCGCTCCGCCGCCCTGTCGATTGCCTGCTGCACCGTCTTGGAGCCGCTGGCGGCTTCCGCCACCATGTCGACGATCACATAGTCCGCCAGACAGGCCGCCGACGCTTGCCCCAGCGGGCCGGCATGACCATGGTCCAGCATCAGCGAGGCGGCGTCGCGGTACGGCGTGGCCTTGGGGTCGGCAGTCCAGACCGGGTTCTTTTCGTAGGCCCTGAGCGGCTGGCTGACGTAGCCGATGGCGGCCTTCATCCATGGATTGAACTGGTCCGGCTCCATCATGAACTGCATGAAGGCCTTGGCTGCATTGGGGTACTTGGTGTGCCTGAAAGCCATCATCTGGGTGAGCTGCATCAGTTCGGTCGGCTTGCCGGAAACGCCGATCGGGTAATGCGCGTGCTGGGTGTCGCGGGCCAGTTCCTGCAGTTTGGGGTCGGTCGAATTCTTGGCGGCGTAATAGATCGAGATGCCGTTGTTCGTCAGGCTGATCTGGCCGTCGAGATAGGCCTTGTTGTTGGACGGGTCTTGCCAGGACAGCGTGCCTGGCGCCATGGTCTGGTAAAGCTGCTTGCCGTACTCCAGCGCGGCGCGCGTCTCGGCCGAATTGATGACGACGTTGCCGTGCTCGTCGACCAGCTTGCCGCCGTGTGCCCACAGTAACCAGTGCGCATAGTTGTTGGCGTCGCCGACCGCCTTGCCGTGGGCGAAGCCGACCGGCGTGTTCCTGGCCTTGAGCGCCTGGGCCATCTTGAGAAAACCGGGCAAATCCTTCGGCACGGCCTCGAAACCGGCCGCCTTGAGCTGGCTGTCGCGATACACCAGGCAAATGCCGATCACGCCAAGCGGAATCGCGATCCATTTACCGTTGCTCTTGCCGTATTTCTGGAATACGTCGTACCAGCCGCCGTAACGGTTGCCGAGCGAGGTCGCCAGGTCGGTGACATCGATCAGCTTGGTCGGGTATTGATGCGGGTCGTCGAACCAGCCCAGCACGATGTCGGGGCCGCTGCCAACGTTGGCAGCCACCGCAGCCTTGGGCCGAACGTCTTCGAAACCTTCGCTGTCGGTGCGTACCGCCACCCCGGTCAGTTCGGTGAATTTCCTGACATTCTCGTTCCACAAATCCTCATCGCCCTGGACGAAACGCTTCCAGCGCAAGACGCGCAGGGTCGCGCCTTTTTCTATCGGGTAGTCGATGCCGCCGGGTGCGGTCGGGGCGGCGAATGCCGCGTTCCCCAACGTCGAGGCGGCCGCCGCGGATGCTGCGCCGGCGATCAGAAATTCGCGTCTGCTTAACTTCGTCATGTCTCCTGCTCCTTGTGTTAGAACGGATGGGTCCGCGTGCGCGCGGTTATATGGTTTGACGTATCAGGACGGCGGTGATGCAAGTGGTCTGGGGCGGCGATCTCCTTTCAGCGGCAGTGGTTGATGCAACGGCAAATGCCGGCCATGGAAAATGGCCGGCATCCTTGCCTCGATGCAAAGACAGGAAGCAAAACTAGTCGAACATGTCCGGACTGGTCTGCGCCAGTTGTTCATAAATCGGCTGGAAGTGCAGCCAGCCGATGAACGAGTTGCCGACGTTTTCACGACTGTAGCGGGCGCGCTCCGGCGACACCATGGTCGGCTTGATGCCGGTGGCTTCGACCATGAGCTGGACCTGGCAGCAGCGTTCCAGCGCGATGAACCAGAACGCGGCATCCTCGATGCTGTGGCGGCTGGCGGTGAACAAGCCGTGATTCTGGTGGATTGCGGCCTTGTTCTTGCCGAAGGCGGCGGCAACCGACTTGCCGGCTTCGGTCTTGACGGCGACCGCGCCGGCCTCGGCGGTGATAACCACGTGATCTTCAAAGAACACCGCCGCATCCTGGGTAATCGGATCCAGCGGCCGTCCCAGCGCCGCCCACGCGGTGCCGTACACGGTATGCGCGTGGCACATGGCGACGATATCCTGGTGCATCTCGTGGACGGCGGCGTGCAGCACGAAACCGGCGCGGTTCAACGCATACGAGCCCTGCACCACCTGGCCATGATGGTTGGCGAGGATCAGGTTGGACAGCTTGACCTGCGAGAAATGCACCGCCATCGGGTTGGTCCAGTACAGGTCCGGGAACTCCGGATCGCGCACCGTCAGGTGTCCGGCGAAACCGTAGTCGAGGCCATGCAGAGCAAACGCGCGGCAAGCGGCGACCAGGCGCTCCTTGCGATGCTGGCGTTCTTCGGCGTGGGTGGCGAATACCGGGACTTCGGGGAATTTCAGACCCTGCTGCTCGGGCTGATAGACCGACACCCGGGGATCGGAAGCATTGAGGGCGCTGTAGGACGCGGCCGACTGCGCCGCGCGTTCGGCGATATCGATCATCATTGCTGGTCTCCTGAATTGATGTGTTGATACGTTTTTCGATGGACCGATCATCCCAAGAAGGCCTCCGCTTTGACAAATGACGAGTATTCACAATATGATGAATCTGATTCACCTCATGAACGGATGCCGGGGCCGCAATGCGAAAACTTCCGAGTTTCTTTTCCTTGCGCGCCTTTGAAGCCGCCGCCCGCCTGCAAAGTTTTGCACTCGCCAGCGAAGAACTGCATTTGTCCCCTTCGGCGATCAGCCATCAGGTGCGCGGCCTGGAAACCTATTTCGGCAAACCCCTGTTCACCCGTTCGTTTCGCCGCGTCGAACTGACCGCCGACGGCCGCCGCCTGCTCGATCAGTTGTCGGTCGCCTTCGACCTGATGGAAGCCGCCTGCGAAGAACTCGGACCGGTGCGCCGCAGCGATGCGCTGGCGGTGCATTGTTCGCCCAGCTTCGCCACCAAATGGCTGGGGCCGCGCCTGCCGCGCTTCATGCAGCAATATCCCGACATCAACATCAGCATGTCGTCCGGCGCAGAACCGATGGATCTGTTGCGCCATGAAGAACTAGACCTGACCATCGCCTACGGCAGCGCGCCGCAACGCGCCGGCATCGTCAGCGAAGCGATCGGCTCGGAAACCATCGTGCCGCTGTGCGCACCGGCGTTGCTCAAGGACAAACCTGCGCCGACGCTGGCCGACATCGCAGCCATGACGCTGATCCAGTCGACGCTTAACCCGGTGCGCTGGAGCGACTGGTTCGCGCTGAACGGCATGAAACTCCCGCCCGGACGGCCGATGCCGTCCTTCGACCGCGCTTCATTGGCGCTGGCGGCGGCAGTCAACAGCGTCGGCATCGCATTGGAAAGCACGCGTCTGGCGGAACAGGAAATCGCCAACGGCGAACTGGTGCGGCTCGATGGGGGAGAATTGAAATCAGTCCTGCGCGAGACGCATTTTCTCAGCTATCGCGAGGGGGAGAAGAACAGCAAGAAGATCGTGCGCTTCCGCGACTGGATCTTCTCGCAGGTGGAATTAAATCGATGATAAACAATAAGTTGGAAGCGATCTCAGAGAAATCACTTCCACTCCAGAATGGCGTTTTTCTTGTCCAGCCAGTGCACCTTGACAGTCGATGCGTTGACTTTGCGTCCCGCACAAGCGCTCGCCGCCAACGCGAACGGCGTGTCGTAATAGCGACCGTCGTTGGATGAACGCATGCGCGTCTGCGGCGCGTTCTGCGCCAGCCAGTCGGCGGCGTTGGTGCGCATGTAGATCATGCAGGCGCTGCCGCTGGTGTCGGCCACTTCGCACCTGCAGGTATTGGCGCTGGTGGTGACGACGGGCTGCTCAGGCTCGGGGCGCTCGTAGCCGTATGGGTAGGGAAGACGGTCGCGCGGCTGCGCCGACGCTGCGCCCGCCGCGCCCAGCGCCAGCAGCAAGCCGGCGAACAGAGAGGGGAAGGAAATCGCTTTCATTGGCATGCCTTTCCGACAATAAAATTAGTCGTTTCAATCACAAAAATCCAATAAATCACATTAAAAATAATTGGTAATTATATGTTTTTATTGATTATTTCGTTTTCAAGCACCACAACGACGTCACTTCCTTCGCGCGTGCGGCATGCAGCGGATCTTCGGCATCGCTGGCGCGCGGGTGGCGCGGCTTGATGTCCTGTTTTCCGGCGACCTGCAGTCCTGCCTTGTCGATCATCGCCAGCAAATCCTCGCGCGAACGCAAACCCAGATGCTCGGCAAAATCGGACAGGATCAGCCAGCCTTCCCCGCCCGGCGTCAAATGCGCCCCGAGACCGTCGAGAAAACCGCGCAGCATGCGGCTGTCGGGATCGTAAACGGCATATTCGATGGGCGAACTCGGCTTGGCCGGGACCCACGGCGGATTGCAGACCACCAGCGGCGCCCGCCCCGGCGGAAACAGGTCGGCCGTGACAAGCTCTACCCGTTGTGCGACGCCGAGCCGCGCCAGATTGTCTGCTGCGCATTCCAGCGCACGCGGATTCTGGTCGGTGGCGACGATGCGTTTGACGCCGCGTCTGGCCAGCACCGCCGCCAAGACGCCGGTGCCGGTGCCGATGTCGAACGCCAGGTCGGTGGCTGGCAAGGTAGCTTGCGCAACCAGGTCGACATATTCGCCGCGCACCGGCGAGAACACGCCGTAATAGGGATGGATGTCGGCGCCCAGCGCAGGCACCGGCACGCCCTTCTTGCGCCATTCATGCGCGCCAATCAGGCCGAGCACTTCGCGCAATGAAACCACGCTGGCTTCGCCGCCCTGCCCATATGCTTCCATGCAAGCCTGGCTGACGTCGGGCGCACGCCGCAAGGGAATGCTGTAGTCGGCCTCCAACGGCAACAAGAGCATGCCGAGGATGCGCGCGCGCTGAGCCTGGGCCTGGCGGTGCTGATGGAATGCCTGGGTTGCCGAGACAGGCGCCGGCGGTTTCTCCGGCGCCTTGGCCGCCTTGCCGGATTTGCGTTCCGACTTCTTGTCGATGCGGCGCGCCAGCGCCTGCAACAGTTGGCGGGCGTTCTGGTAATCGCCGCGCCAGAGCAAACCGGTGCCTTCGCAGACCAGTTTGTAGGCGACATCCGCCGATATGCGGTCATCGGCGAGAGCGACATGTTTGGGTGCAGAATTGCCGGCTTCGGAGCGCCAGCGGGCAGAACAATTTTCCCCTGCTTCGGTCCAGCTTATAACGGGGTGATCGTTCATTTCGGTGCTTTCTTGGGTGAGTGACTGAATGGAATGCCGCAGTGTAACAAATGTGCGGTACCCTTCTTTCTCAGCACAATATCCCCACATCTCTTATGATGGCCTATCAGATAATCAACAACCATCATCATCAACCCTCCTGGAGTCAACATGTCCGATCCCATCCTGCGCCAAGACGATGCCAACCACGTACGATTGAAGCAGATCCTCGCCGAACTGGAAGTGGAGTTGCAGAAAATTTCCGCCGATAGTCCGCAGGCCGAGAACCTGAAAAACGATTTCTCCGCCCTCAAGAGCCACCTGGACACCCCCGAAGTGCAGACGCATGTACTGCGCGAGCACATCGGCAAGACCCGCAACTCGGCCCAGGAACTCATGGATTCGGTGGAAGGCGCCATCCTCAAGGACAGTCCTTACATCGCAGAACTTGGCCGTATCCTGGGCATGATCTAGAAAGGCAATGCATGTACGCAAAGATCCTCGTCCCCGTTGACGGCAGCACAACGGCCAATCAGGCGCTGGACGAAGCAATCAAGCTGGCCCATGCACTAGGCAGCACGATCGAGGCGCTTTATGTCGTCGATAATAGCCACCTGCTGTACGACACCGGCTTTACGCCCTCGGCCGACATACACGGCGCCGTCGTCGATGCCGGCCAGGCCATCCTGGACGAAGCAAAGGCGCGCATCGTTGCGACAGGACTGCAGGGCGATACGCGCATGGTCGAGAGCCAGTCGACACCGGGCGATGTGCCCGGCGCCATCCTCAAGGCTGCCAAGGACAGCAAGGCCGAACTGGTCGTGATCGGTTCGCACGGGCGCACCGGTTTTCGCCGCCTGGTGCTGGGCAGCGTCGCCGAGAAAGTGATGCACCAGTGTCCTTTGCCGGTCTGGATCATCCGCGGCAAGGAAGCCTGAAACGCCAATGAAAACCGCCCTGACTCCGGGCTAATGCCATTCAGCTCAGTTCATCACAACCTGTCGTCCTGACGAAAGTCAGGACCCAGCGTCGTACCGGACGTCATCACGACACTGGGTCCCCGTGTGCGCAGGGACGATGGTTGGGAAAATAGGTCTGACTGAACGGCATTAGCCCGGAGTCAGGGCGGTTCTCATGTGCGGTCGGAGGCAGCGAAACTTATTTTTCAGGCAACGGAATCCATTCCACTTCGCCAGGAATTGCCGCAAACACCGACCGGTCCTGCGCGCGCCACGCCAGCTTGGCGCTCTCGATCAACTCCTTGCTGCTCGCCACGAAATTCCACCAGACGAAGCGCGGACCGTCGATAGGCTCGCCTCCCAGCAGCATGAACAGCGTGTCGCTCTGCGCCGTCAACACCACCTCGCCGCCCGGCTCCAGGATCGCCAGCACGCCGGCGTCCAGCGCCTCGCCGTCCAGCGATGCCGAGCCGGTCACTACATACACCGCGCGTTCGCTGTAATCGGCCGGCAAGGTCAGCGTGGCGCCGGCCTTGATGCGCCCGGACAGATACAGCGTCGGACTGGAGGTCCTGACCGGCGACTGCTGGCCATAAGCCTTGCCGGCCAACAGATGCAGACTGGCGCCGTCCAGCTCGATGCGCGGCATGTTGTCTGCGGGATAGTGGCGGAAGCTGGCTTCGCCCTGCTCTTCATCCCTCGGCAACGCCACCCACATCTGCAAGCCGTGCACCGGTACCTTGCCGTCGCGGATGTCGTCCGGGATGCGCTCGGAATGCACGATGCCGCGCCCCGCCGCCATCCAGTTGACCGCGCCCGGCGTGATCCGCTGCACCATGCCGAGGCTGTCGCGATGCATCATGGCGCCGGAGAACAGGTAGGTCACCGTGGCCAGGCCGATGTGCGGATGCGGGCGCACATCGCCTTCGGTGGTGCCGCTGTCGAATTCCACCGGGCCCATGTGGTCGAAGAACACGAACGGGCCGACGGTGCGCACGGCGGCGGCCGGCAACAGGCGGCGCACCGGGAAGCCGATGTCGCGCACCAGGCCGTGGATCAGATGACGGATGCTGCTCATGTGACGTTCCTTTATCAAAAAAGTATCAGAAGCGGCCGGCGCGGAAATCGTCGATCGCCTGCTCGACTTCCTCGCGGGTATTCATCACGAATGGCCCCCATTGCGCGATTGGCTCGTTCAACGGCTGACCGGCGATCAGCAGGAAGCGGCTGTCCTTGCCGGCCTGAATCTCCACGCCTTGCGCTCCCGGCGTATTGCTCAGGATCGCCATGCGGCCGGCGGAGGCTACGCGTTGATCTTGTCCGATCAGCAACTCGCCCTCGTACACATACAGGAAGGCATTATGCGTCGCCGGAATCGGCAAGGCGAGCCGTTTATTGCCCACGATATCGGCCGCGATGTGGATATCCAGGTACAGCGGAGCGGTGGTCGGCCGTTCGACCGCGCCCTTGACGCCGAACGCCTCGCCGGCCAACACGCGCACCTGCACGCCCTCTTGCGGCGTCGCTTCGGGAATGCCTGTCGACGGGATGTCGCTGTAGGCCGGCGTCGTCATCTTGTCGCGCCCGGCCAGGTTCACCCATAACTGGAAACCGCTCATGAGGCCGTCTTCCTGCTCCGGCAACTCGGAATGCACCAGGCCGCGGCCGGCGGTCATCCATTGCATGCCGCCCGGTTCCAGCAAACCTTCGTTGCCGGCATTGTCGCGGTGACGCATGCGCCCTTGCAGCATGTAGGTCACAGTTTCGAAGCCGCGATGCGGATGGTCGGGAAAGCCGGCCAGATAATCGTCCGGTTCGTCCGAATGAAAAGCGTCCAGCATCAGGAAAGGATCCAGGCGGCGTTGCAGATCATGCGTCAGCACGCGGGTGAGGCTGACACCTGCGCCATCCTGGGTCGGGATGCCGTTGACCAGCCGTTCGAGCTGGCGGGTAAAAGTGGTGCTCATGGTATTTCTCCTGTTGGGGGGATGGCAGCTCCGGGAACTGCCGTCGCCTGATGGTCTGGATTGATGCGTTTTTGATGCGTTTGGCGGCTTACTCGGCTGGCTTGATCGACCAGAAAACCAGCAAACCGCCGATGATGGACAAGTTCTTCAGGAAGTTGGTCAGTTGGCCTTGCATGGCGGCCGGATCAACGGCCCAGAAACGATGTGCGGCCAGGGTCGCGCCGACGGTGAAGACGGCGATCAGCAAGGCGGACGGACGCGCCAGGCGGCTGCCGCTCATCAGCGCCAGACCGGCGCCGACTTCGACGAAGATCGTGACGATGACGGCCAACGTCGGCGCCGGCAAGCCGAGGCTGCCCATGTAACCGACCGTGCCGGAAAAGCCGATGATCTTGAAGATGCCGGAAACCACGAACAGCGAAGCCAGCAGGATGCGTCCGAATGTGTAAGCGGATTTGGAAATGGTCATGATGAAACTCCCTGAAAATTGTTTTGGATAAAGCGTAAGTGTCCGGTCAATAACTCTGAAACGTGGTGAATCAGAAAGCAGAGTCAGAATAATGCGAATTCCCACGACAAGAAATTGATTATTTTTCTATAATCAATATCTAATAAATAGATAATGTTGCCTCCATGAACATAGAACGCTTCTCCCTCGACCAGTTGCGCGTATTCGTCCAGGTCGCCGACAGCGGCAGCTTTTTGGCTGCATCCCGCTTGCTGGGCCGCGCCCAGTCGGCCGTCAGCTACGCCATCGGCACGCTCGAAAACCAGCTCAGCGTGGCGCTGTTCGACCGCAGCGGCTACCGGCCGCAACTGACCGACGCCGGCGAAGCCTTGTTGCGCGACGCACGCCAGGTGCTGGACCAGGCCGACTCGCTGCAAGTGCGCGCCAATGCGTTTTCACAAGGACAGGAACTGGAAGTGGCGCTGGCGGTGGACGTGTTCTTTCCCACCGATTGCCTGGTCGATTTGCTGCGCCGTTTTCGCGATGCTTTCCCGGCGGTGACGATGCGGCTGGAAATCGAGGCGCTGGGTGCGGTCGCCGAGCGCGTCATTGACGGCCGCTCGATGCTGGGTATCCTCGGCACCTTGCCGACCACGCCGCCGAACCTGCTGCGCGTGACGCTGCCGAGCGTGACGATAGTCGGCGTGGCGTCGCCGCAGCATCCATTGGCGGCGGTCAAGGGCAGGATTCCCGACAAGCTGCTGTCGCAGCAAACCCAACTGGTGCTGAGCGACCGCAGCGAACTGACCGCACGCCAGGATTTCTCGGTGCACTCGCGGCTGTCGTGGCGCATGAGCGACCTCGGCACCAAGCATGCGTTGTTGCGTGCCGGCATGGGCTGGGGCTATATGCCGGAACATGTGGTGAAAGACGACCTGAAGTCGGGAAAGCTGGTGCGGATCCTGACCTCGCAGCACGCCCCCGAAGGCATGGCCCTGCCGATCCAGTGCGTATACCGGCCCGACTATCGCGCCGGGCCGGCCTTGTCGTGGTGGCTGGATTCGCTGGCGGCGCTGACGACGCTGGATGGGATCAGCGTCACCTGAAAAACCGCCCCTAATGCGCCGAAAACCGGCTGCGGTACTGCGCCGGACTCACCCCAAGCTGACGCTGAAACACCCGCCGCAAGTTCTGTTCCTCGCCGTGGCCGGTTTCGGTGGCGATGCTTTTGAGCGGCAGATCGGTTTCCTCCAATGCGCGGCAGGCGGCTTCCAGACGCATGGCTTCCACCGTCTTGGCCGGCGTGCGGCCCTGCTCGGCGACGTAGGTGCGGGCGAATGTACGCGGACTCATGTTGACCCGGCTGGCCAGGTTTTCCACCCGCAGGTCGTTTTTCAGATTGCCCGCAATCCAGGCGTGCAATTCGGCGAAACGGGCGTTTTCCGACGATTGCGACACCAGCGGCACGCTGAACTGCGATTGTCCTCCCGGCCGCTTGATGAACATCACCAGTTGCCGCGCCGTGGCGATCGCCACCTTGTGGCCGTAATCCTGCTCGATCAATGCCAGCGCCAGATCGATGCCCGCCGTGACGCCGGCCGAAGTCCAGATGTCGCCCTCGCGGATGAAGATCGGTTCGGGATCGACCTCGATCGCCGGATATTGCTGCTGCAGCCGCAGCGCCCAGTCCCAATGCGTCGTGACGCGCTTGCCGTCGAGCAATCCGGCGGCGGCCAGCAGGAAGGCGCCGGTACAGACCGAACACACCCGGCGCGCCCTGGCGGCATTCTTCCCTATCCACGCCACCAGCGCGGGATCGGCTTCAAACGCTTCGCCGACGCTGCCGCCCGGCGCGATCAGCGTGTCGATCGCTTGTCCGTCGAGCGCCTCCAGCGGTTCGGTTGTCACGGTCAGGCCCGCACCGGTCAGCAAGGCGCCGCCCTGCGCCGACAGCACGCGCACTTCGTACAACGGGCGCGGTTCGCCGACGCCCGCCGCCGGTCCGATGCGACCGGCCGTGACGAAGGATTGCAGCGGCCCGCTGAGGTCGATCAGGTTCATGCCCGGATAGGCCAGCAATACAACGCGCAAGGTCTTGCTGTGCTTCATGGTTCTCTGTGTCCCCCTCAATGATGGAAATGATGGAAGTGAATCGTCCCGGATCGCGCCTCAGGCCGACGCCGCCGCTTTGGACGGATTGGCCGCCGCCATCCAGCGCATGTTGACAAGCGCGCAGATCAGCAGCAGAGGCAGGATGGCGACATTGAGCGCCGACCAGCCGTAATGCTCCAGCAGAGGTCCGGCCCCCAGCGTCGCCAGCGCGGTAGCAGCATAGCGCAAAAATTCAGACAATCCTTGCGTACGTGCGCGCTCACTGGGTTGGTACGATTGCGCCAGCAGGGTGGTGCCGCCGACGAACATGAAATTCCAGCCGATGCCCAGGCACAGCAAGGCAATATAGAACGCCGGCAAGGTCGTCGATGCCATCGCGATCAACGCACAGGCCAGATTGAGCGCCACGCCCGTCAACACAATCGGCCCCAGCCCGAACCGCTTGATCAGATGGCCGGCAAAAAAGGATGGCCCGTACATGCCCACCAGATGCCACTGGATGATGCTGGCGCCGTCGTCGATGCCGTGGTGGCAGGCCACGGCCGCCAGCGGCGCGGCGGTCATGATGAACATCATTACCATCGAGCCGACCACATTGTTGGCCAGGGCCGCCATGAATACCGGCTGACGCACGATCTCCGAAGTCGGACGCGGCGGCGCCTGCACCGCCTGCACCGATGGCGCATCCGCGCCCACCGTTTCGGCATCGCGATAAAAACCCAGCAAGACCACGATCGACAACAGGCTCATCAAGGCCACCATCAGGTAAGCGCCCGCAAACAAGGCCGTCGGAAACAGATCCTTGCTCCAGGCGGCCAGCGCCGGCCCCAGCACGGCGGCGATCACGCCGCCGGTCAGCACCATCGAGATCGCCCGGCTCTTGAGTTCGGTATCGACCGCATCCGCCGCCGCCAGCCGGTAATACTGGGCGAACGCCTGGAACACGCCAACACCGGCCGTGCCGATGCAAAAGCTCCAGAAATTTCCGTTGAAGACCGACCACACCGAAATTGCGCCGCCGACTGCGCCCGCCAGTGCGCCCAGCGCAAAGCTCAGGCGCCGTCCCAGCCGCTGGATCAGGAACGCCGCGAACCAGGTCACCACCGCCCCGGCCACCGTGATGAGCGCAAACGGCAAGGTCGCCAGCGCCTTGTCCGGCGCCAACTGGTAACCGGTCAATGCCGTCAATGTCAGGTCGATCGAAATGGCGCAGGTATATAGCCCCTGACATATAGCCAAGATGCGTGCATTGCGATACCCTGACCGGCTATAAGTCTCGGGTAAGGAAGACTGGCTAACATGCCGGTCTTGCTGTGATTTTGGCGAGTCCACATTTTTCCTTTGAGAATTGGCGATGGGAAATTGTCGAATCCAGGCAAAATGTCGTCAACGACACAAATCGTTCAATTCCTGCCACCCAGGAGATATCCATGCTGATCAATGCCAACGAGTCCGCCCTGCTCATCATCGACGTCCAGGAAAAACTCATGCCGGCGATCCACGACGGCGCGGCGGTGCTGGCGCAGAACATCCGCCTGGCGACCATCGCCAGCCTGCTCGGGCTGCCCGTGATCGCGACCGAGCAGACGCCGGAAAAACTGGGCCCCAATCATCCCGACATCAAAAAGCTGTGCGACCGCACGCTGGTCAAGACCCATTTCGACGCTTGCGTCGACGGTTTGCCGGCGGCTTTCTTGCCGGCATGCAAGGAAATCGTCATCAGCGGTTGCGAAGCCCATGTCTGCATGCTGCAGACAGCCATGACGTTGTTGCAAAACGGCTATCGCGTGTGGGTGGCGACCGATGCCGCCGGCTCGCGCAAGACGTCCGACCGCGACGCCGCTTTCACCCGGCTGGCGCAGGCGGGGGCACATCTGGTCACGCTGGAAATGGTGGCGTTTGAATGGATGCGCGACAGCCGCCATCCGTTATTTAGAGAAGTATTAAAACTAATCAAATGAAAAATGAATCAAGTTTAATCAAGTTTAATCAAGTAAACTTGTACCATCAGACTTACAATAAATAATCACAGCAGGACCATAACAGGAGTCAACGCCCCTATGCCCACTCTCTCCAACGCCGCGCCGGTCCCGATTCTGCAGGCGCTCAAAGCCGGTTGTTCAGCATGCAGTCTGCATCAGCTATGCCTGCCCATGGGGCTGGACGAATCCGACATGGTCCGGCTGGACCAGATCATCGGCCGCCGCCGCCGCATCAAGCGCGACCAGACCCTCTACCGCATGGATGATTCCTTCGACATGCTGTATGCCATCCGCCTCGGCCATTTCAAAACCTATCAGGTCAACAGCAACGGCAGCCAGCAGATCACCGGCTTCCAGATGGCCGGCGAGCTGCTCGGCATGGACGCCATCGGCGCCAGTCGCCATCAATGTGAAGCCGTCGCGTTGGAAGACAGCGAAGTCTGCGAGATTCCGTTCAGCCAGCTCGAAGAATTGTTTCAGGACATGCCAGCACTGCTGCGCCAGTTCCACCGCATCATGAGCAAGGAAATCTCGCGCGAGCAAGGCGTGATGCTCACGCTCAACAGCATGAGCGCACAGCAAAAGCTGGCCGCCTTCCTGGTCAACCTGTCATCGCGCTATGCCACGCGCGGCTATTCCGCGACCCGTTTCCAGTTGCGCATGACGCGCGAAGAGATCGGCAATTACCTCGGACTGGCCGTCGAGAGCGTCAGCCGCCTGCTGTCGACGCTCAAGAAGAACGGCATCGTCGAGGTCAATCATCGCGAACTGGAACTGTTGGATTTGCCGGCGCTGCGCGCCATCGCACTGGGTGCCGCTCCTTGCTCGTAGTTTCATAGAGGTATGTCTCTACGTTCGTCGGATAAACCGTCTTTCCTGCAAGCGCGCCTGGCGCGCGACCATTACCTGGGACTGCCGCTGACCACCGGCATGCTGGCGGTTTTGTGCGCCTGCGCCCTGTTCACGCTGGTAGCCGTGCTCGCTTTGTCGCCGGGCGTGCTGGCCGACCTGGACCGACACATCGCCGACTGGTTTCATGCGCGCGCCACGCCTGCGCTGACACTCGCCGTGCTGGCTTACACCCATTTGCACAGCACCATCGGCATTTGCGCCATGAGCCTCGTGCTGACGTTCTGGCTGGTGCGACGCCGTGCATGGACCTGGCTGCTGACGCTGGCGGCGACGGTGCCGGGCGGCATGCTGTTCAATTACTGGCTCAAGCACCTGTTTCAGCGCCTCCGCCCCCAGTTCGAAGACTCCATCCTGGTCTTGCACAGCTACAGCTTCCCCAGCGGCCACACCGTCGGCGCGACCTTGTTCTATAGCGTGCTGGCAGCCTGGCTGACCAGCCTGCCGGACAATGCCGCACGCCGTCCCGCGATCATCGGCATGGCGGCAGTCCTGACGCTGCTGACCGGACTGAGCCGGATCTATCTCGGCGCGCATTTTTTCAGCGACGCGCTGGCCGCCATGCTGGAAGGCCTGGGCTGGTTTGCCTTATGGGCAACGATTATTTTTACCGTGCAGCGGCACCAATTGGCGCAGAAGTCTTCAAACTGATTTTCACGAATGTTCCGCCAGTGACAGTCAAACCCGAATCGCCCCGCCACCCCGCCCATGTCGCCGTCATCATCAACGCCCGCGCCGGCAGCGGTCATTCGCAGGAACTGGCGCAACGCGTCATGGACGGTTTCCGGCAACACCAGATTCAGGCCCAGGTCATGCTCGCGGAAGACGGCATGCAACTCATCGGTGCAGCACGTGCGGCAGTCCACGCTGGTACGGACATCGTCGTTGCCGGCGGCGGCGACGGCAGCGTCAATGCAGTCGCGTCGGCTGTCAGCGGCAGCAATTCCGCACTCGGCGTGCTGCCGCTGGGCACCCTCAATCACTTCGCCAAGGACCTGCACATCCCGCTGCTGCTGGAAGACGCCATCCGCAACATCGCCGAAGGCCGCCGGCTCGTCATCGATACCGCCGAAGTCAACGGCGTGCTGTTCATCAACAACTCCAGCCTGGGCCTGTACCCGGACATCGTGCGCAACCGCGAAAAACAGCAGCACCGCTTCGGTCGCGGCAAATGGCTGGCATTCTGCCGGGCCGCGATGGAGGCGTTGCGACGCTACCCTTTCCTCGATGTGCGCATGCTGGTCGGCAACACCGAACATCGCCGCCGCACGCCCTTCGTCTTTATCGGCAACAATGAATACCTGATGGACGGCCTCAATATCGGCAAGCGCAACACCCTGGCCGACGGCAAGCTCAGCCTGTACGTATGCCACCGCACCGGCCGGCTCGGTCTGGTGCGGCTGGCGCTGCATGCGCTGTTCGGACGATTGCGGGAAGCGCGCGACTTCGACGTCCTGAGCGCCAGGGAAATCGAGATCGACACCCATCATCGCCGCGCCAAACGCCTGCGCGTCGCCACCGACGGCGAAGTCACCATCATGCAGACGCCGTTGCTGTATCGCATCCGCCCGGCGTCGCTGACGGTCATCGTGCCGCCATCCTCAGTACAGGAGGCCTGAGCATGCGCACCATCGTCCATCTCTCCGACCTGCATTTCGGCCGCATCGACGAAGCCGTCATCCCGCCGATCATCGCCCAGATACACGACATCGCGCCGGACCTGATCGTGGTTTCCGGCGACCTGACCCAGCGCGCGCGCTCCGAACAGTTCAGGCAAGCGCGCCAGTTCCTGGACGCCTTGCCGCAGCCGCAGATCATCGTGCCGGGCAACCACGACATTCCGCTGTTCAACGTCGTGGCGCGCTTTTTCAGCCCGCTGACCAAATATCGCCGCCACATCACGCCGCAGTTGCAGCCGACCTTCATCGACGAGGAAATCGCCGTCATCGGCATCAATACGGCGCGCTCGCTGACCATCAAGGACGGCCGCGTCAACGACCGGCAAATCGAAATAGCGCGGCGCGAACTTTCCACGCTCGGCGACCATGTGGTGAAGATCATCGTGACGCACCATCCTTTCGATCTGCCGCCCGGACCGCGGCACCACGACCTGGTCGGCAAGGCCTTGCCCGCCATGCGCGCGTTTGCGATTTGCGGCGCCGACATGCTGCTGGCCGGCCATGTCCATGCCAGTTCCGCCGTCAGCAGCGCCGGACGCTACGACATTCAAGGCTATTCCGCGCTGGTGGTGCAGGCCGGCACCGCCACCTCGACCCGCAGCCGCGGCGAAAGCAACTCCTTCAATGTACTGCGCGTGGAAGCGCATCGGATCGTCGTGGAGCGCATGAGCTGGCAAGCGGAGCAGGGACTTTTTGCACCGGCGGCGGCGCAAACTTTCACGCAACGCGGCAACGCGTGGAGTCAGACCGTTACGCCCTGACGGCAGACAATCACCCTGCCGCGGTTGCGGTCCTGCAGCGCATTTGGGACACATTTCATCCCACGTTCCCTTTGATGCCTTTATACTGTATATTTATACAGTATTTGTATATGCATCATGGCGCTCGTTTCCCCTCAGCACATCCACGCCTCGCTCTGGCTTGCCTCTCAGCTCGCCCGTGGCGGCATGCATTGCATCGATACCGGTTTTGCCGCGTTGTCGGCCGAATTGCCGGGACAGGGATGGCCGACCGGCGTCCTCATTGAATTTCTGCTGCGACAAGCCGGCATCGGTGAATTGCGCCTGCTCGGTCCGGCCTTGCAATCGCTGGCGCCGCGCCGCATTGCGCTGGTGCAGACGCCGCATGCGCCGCAAGCCATCGGCTGGCGCCAGATCGGCGTCGATGCCGCCCGGCTGCTGTCGGTGCGCGCGCCCACCAGCGCCGATGCCGCCTGGGCCGCCGAACAGATATTGAAATCCGGCAGTTGCGCCGCGCTGCTGTTCTGGCAGCGTCATCTGCGCAAGGACAGCCTGCGCCGGCTGCATCTGGCGGCGCAAGGCGGCAATACCCTGTTCGTCATGCTGCGCCCGCTCAGTTGCGCCCGGGATGCCTCGCCGGCGCCGCTGCGGCTGTCGCTGGCGCCGGCCGCCGGCGGCATCGATGTCGGCTTCGTCAAACGGCGCGGGCCGCAGCGCGATGACCCCTTGTTTGTTTCCTTGCCTTCTCTGAATCTTTTTCATCATGCGCCTGTGGATCGCCGTACACCTGCCCCTGCTGCCGCTGGAAGTATTCCATCCGAACTGGTCGGATGAAACCGCCGCCGTCGTGCTGGAACACACCCGCGTCATGGCGGCGTCGCAATCCGCCTGCGACGCCGGCGTGCGCTACGGCATGCGGCGCGGCGGCGTACTGGCTTTGCTGCCGCGCGCGCAAGTGCATGAACGCGCCCCCGGTCGCGAAGAACAGGCGCTCTCCGGCGCAGCCACCGCCTTGCTGCAATACACGCCGCTGGCCAGCTTCACCGGCGACGCCACCATCCTGCTTGACATCGGCGCCAGCCTGCGTCTGTTCGACGGCATCCGCGCGCTGTGCCGGCGTGTACGCGACACCATGCGCCAGCTTGGCCTGACGGCGGCCATCAGTTGCGCGCCGACCGCCGCCGGCGCCGCCTTGCTGGCCCGCCATGTCCGCAACAACGCCAGAATCCTGAAAGAACAACGCCTGCATTGCCGGCTCGACCGGCTTCCCGTCGCCGCCTTGCCGGCAACGGCCCCCTACCTCGACTGGCTCGAAGGCATCGGCTGCCGCACCCTGGCCGACCTGCGCCGCCTGCCGCGCGCAGGCTTGCAGCGGCGCGGCGACGAGCACATGCTCGATGCGCTCGACTGCGCCTACGGCGACGCGCCGGAACTGCATGCCTGGATCGAGACGCCTCCCAGTTTCCGCCAGCGCATCGAACTGAGCGAACGCATCGAACATGCCGATGCCACGCTGCATGTCGTGCAGTCCTTGCTGGCGCAGTTATGCGGCTGGCTGGCCGCACGCCACCTGGCGGTCACGCAGGTGCGCGTGCAACTGGAACACGAACGCGGCCGGCAAGCCGTCGCACCCACGCCGATCGACCTTGCCCTGGCCGAACCGACCTGGCAAGACGCCCATCTGATACGGCTGATGAAAGAGCGGCTGGCGCAACTGGAGATCGTCGCACCCATCATCGCCATCGTGCTGGAAGCCGCCCGCACCGAAGCCATGGCGCCGGTCAGCGACAAGCTGTTTCCCGAACCGGGCGGCACGTCTGAGGATTACCGCCGCCTGCTCGAACTGCTGGTCGCGCGCCTGGGCCCCGGCCAGGTACTGCATGCGTCGCCGCTGCCCGACTACCGCCCGGAACAGGCCAATCGCTGGATCTCCGTCATGGAGCCCGCCGCGCCGCTCGATGCGCGGCCGCTGCCGCCGCGCCCGGCCTGGCTGCTGGAACAGCCGGTTGCGCTGGCCGTACGCCAGCACCGTCCCTGGTACGGCTCGCGCCTGCGCCCGGTGTCGCCGCCCGAGCGCATCGAGGCTGGCTGGTGGAACGGCCTGCTGGCGACGCGCGATTATTACATCGCCGAGGATGCCAATCATTGCCATTACTGGATTTACCGGGAACGCATCGGCGATGTCGACGGCATCGACCCGCATTGGTACCTGCATGGCATGTTCGGCTGAGCGCAAGGAGCAAGCATGAGTTCCGACACACCTCCATTTGCCGTCCCCGATTACGCCGAACTGTTCTGCCTGTCCAACTTCACCTTTCTGGAAGGCGCCTCGCATGCAGAAGAGCTGGCCGCGCGCGCGGTACAGCTCGGCTACACGGCGCTCGCCATGACCGACGAATGTTCCTTGGCCGGCGTCGTGCGCGCGCATGTGGAAACCAGGAATGCAGGCATGAAGCTGATCATCGGATCGTATTTCCGCATCGAATGGGAACCCGGGAAACCACCCATGAGCCTGATCGCGCTGGCGCAGAACCGCGAGGGTTACGGCAACCTGTCCGAGTTGATCACGCTGGGCCGCACCCGCGCCGACAAGGGCAGCTACCGCATCGGCATCGATGACTTCTCCGCGCCGCAGGCGTCGCACGCCCATCTGCGCGGCCTGCCCGATTGCCTGCTGATCCTGGCGCCGCATTATCCCGCCGACGCCGACCTGCTGGAACAGCAGGCAAGCTGGCTGGCGGCGACCTTCCCGCAACGCGCCTGGCTCGGCCTGACCCGGCTTTATCGGCCCTTCGACGACCTGCATCGCGGCGTCATCCAGGAGGCCGCCGATCGCCACGGCCTGCGCGTCGTCGCGCTCGGCCAGGTCAATATGCATGTGCGTTCGCGCAAGCCGCTGCAAGACACGCTGACCGCCATCCGCCTCGGCAAGGCGGTCGGCGACTGCGGCTACGACCTGGCGCCCAATGCCGAACAGCACTTGCGCTCGCGCCTGCGGCTGGCGAACGTTTTCCCGGCGGCGGCGCTGGAAGAAACCTTGCGCATCGCCGCCATGTGCACCTTCAAACTCGACCAGTTGCGCTACGAATATCCGGAAGAACTGGTTCCCGACGGCCAGACGCCGGCCGCCTATTTGCGCCAGGAAACCTATCTCGGCGCGCACATGCGCTATCCCGGCGGCATCCCGCAACAGGTTGCCGACCAGATCGAGCACGAACTGACGATGATCAACGACATGGCCTACGAACCGTATTTCCTCACGGTCTACGACATCGTCCGCTTCGCGCGCGATCACGGCATCCTGCGCCAGGGCCGGGGTTCCGCTGCCAACTCGGTGGTCTGCTATTGCCTGGGCGTGACCGAAGTCGATCCGACCTGCTCGGTCATGCTGTTCGAACGCTTCATCAGCAAGGAGCGCGGCGAGCCGCCCGACATCGATGTCGACTTCGAACACCAGCGGCGCGAAGAAGTTATCCAGTACATCTACCGCAAATACGGCCGCATGCGCGCCGCCATCGCCGCCGCCGTACACACTTACCGGCCGCGCGGCGTGTTGCGCGACGTCGGCAAGGCGCTCGGCGTGGATGCGTCCATCGTCGACAAGGTCGCCAAGTCGCACCAGTGGTTCGACAACCGCTACAACATGCTGGAACGCTTTGCCGAATGCGGCCTCGACCCGGAATCGCCGATCGCCCGCCAGTGGGCCATCCTGGCCTTGCAACTGATCAAATTCCCGCGTCACCTGTCGCAACACAGCGGCGGCTTCGTGATCGCGCGCGACAAGCTGTCGCGATTGGTGCCGATTGAGAATGCCGCCATGCCGGATCGCTCGGTGATCCAGTGGGACAAGGACGACCTCGAATCGCTCGGCCTGCTCAAGGTCGACGTGCTGGCGCTGGGCATGCTGTCGGCCTTGCGGCGTGCGCTGGAACTGGTCGGCAAGCGGCGCGGCATGCCGTTCACGATGCAGGATATCCCGCGCGAAGACCCCGTCACCTACGACATGATCTGCAAGGCCGACACCATCGGCGTGTTCCAGATCGAAAGCCGCGCCCAGATGAGCATGCTGCCGCGGCTGAAGCCGCGCCGCTTTTACGATCTGGTGGTGCAGGTGGCGATCGTGCGGCCGGGGCCGATCCAGGGCGGCATGGTGCATCCCTTCCTGCGCCGGCGCGAAGGCCGCGAACCCGAAACCTATCCCAAGGAAATCCTGCGCCAGGCCCTGGAGCGCACGCGCGGCGTGCCGATCTTCCAGGAACAGGTCATGCAGATCGCCGTCCTCGCAGCCGGCTTCACGCCGGGAGAGGCCGACGGTTTGCGGCGCGCCATGGCGGCCTGGAAACGCAAGGGCGGCATGGAAAAATACGAAACCCGGCTCATCCAGGGCATGCTCGAACGCGGTTACGAAAAGGCGTTCGCGCAAGCCATCTTCCGCCAGATCCAGGGCTTCGGCGAATACGGTTTCCCCGAAAGCCACGCCGCCAGCTTCGCCCTGCTCGCCTATGCCAGCAGTTGGATCAAATGCCATGAGCCGGAAGCCTTCCTGTGCTCGCTGCTCAACAGCCAGCCCATGGGGTTTTATTCGCCGTCGCAACTGATCCAGGACGCCCGCCGGCATGGCGTGCGCGTACTGCCGGCCGACGTCATGCACAGCGATTGGGAAAGCACGCTGGAAAATATCGACGCCCAGCATCCCGATGCCCGCCCCGCAGTGCGCCTCGGCCTGTCCCTGATCGGCGGCATGAAACAGGAACCGTCGCAAGGCATCGAACAGGCGCGCCGCGCGCATCCCTTCACCGACCTGCAAGACCTGGCCCGTCGCGCCGGCCTCGACAAGCGCGACCTGCAGGCGCTCGCGGCCGGCAACGCCCTGAGCGCGCTGAGCGGCCATCGGCGCGAGGCCCTGTGGCAGGCGCTCGATGCCGCGCCCGCCAAAGACTTGCTGCACGCCGCGCCGTCGCGGGAAGACGCCTTGCAATTGCCGGCGCCGTCGGAAGCCGAGGACATCGTCGCCGATTACCGCAGCGCCGGCCTGACGCTCGGGCGCCATCCGCTGGCCTTGCTGCGGCCGATCCTGAGCAAGCGTAAATTTCTTCCCTATGAAGTCATGGCCACTTTCCAGGACGGCCAGTTCGCGCGCGGCTGCGGCATCGTCACCGTGCGCCAGCGCCCCGGCACGGCCAAAGGCGTGCTGTTCATCACGATCGAAGACGAGACCGGCTCGACCAACGTCATCCTCTGGCCGTCGCTGGTGGAAAAACAGCGCAACGAAGTCCTCAACGCCACGCTGTTAGGCGTCTACGGCATCTGGCAGACCCATTCAGGCGTCAAGCACCTGGTGGCCAAACGCTTAGTCGACCTGTCGCATCTGCTCGGCGAAATCCATGTCGGCAGCCGCGATTTCTGCTGAACGGCTCGCCGCACGGCGCCAGCACGGAATCGTTCGCCGGCGCCAAGCGGCTGCATCCTGTCATCGACCGCGTGTTCGGCTTTGAAGAAGCGCCACAGGCATATGCCTATCTGGAATCCGGACAACAGTTCGGAAAAATCGTCGTGAAGGTCGCGGACTGAGGATAGAATGCCGGCCGCCGAAAACATCCGGCGGCCGGCACAGTCAGAACAATTCCTTCTGTCCCGTCACCAGCGCGGCGAAATCGTCCTGCAAGAACGGCAGGATGGCGTCGGCCACCGGTTGCAACTGGCGCGTCACGTAGTGGTCGTAGTCGATGGTCGAGCGGCGCGTTTCCAGCGGTTCCGGCCCGGCCGTGGTCATGACGTAGCTGATCCAGCCGCCGTCCTGGTATTGCAATGGCCGGCCTTGTTCGCGGTTGAATTCATCGGCCATGCGCGCCGCCCGCACATGCGGCGGCACGTTGCGTTCGTAGGCGTCGAGCGGACGCCGCAGGCGCTTGCGATAGACCAGCGCGTCGTCGAGTTCGCCGCCGAGCGTGCGCCGGACGTAGTCGCGCACGTAAGCCTGATAAGGTTCGCGCCGGAAGATGCGCTGGTATAGCTCCTGCTGGAACTGCTGCGCCAGCGGCGTCCAGTCGGTGCGCACCGATTCCAGTCCCTTGTAGACCATTTCCTCGCTGCCGTCCGGTTTGACCACCATGCCGGCATAGCGCTTCTTGCTGCCGAAATCCGTGCCGCGCACGTTGGGCATGAGGAAGCGGCGGTAATGCGTTTCGTATTCCAGCTCAAGCGCATTGTCGAGTCCGTATTCCTGTTGCAGGTGCGCGCCCCACCACGCGTTGACGTGCCGGACCAGCGCGTTGCCGATGGCGTCGGCCTGCGCTTCGCTGTGCGCCTTGCGGAGCCAGACGAAGGTCGAATCGGTGTCGCCGTAGATGACCTGATAGCCCTGCGCTTCGATCAGTTCGCGCGTGCGATGCATGATCTCGTGGCCGCGCATGGTGATCGACGACGCCAGGCGCGCATCGAAGAAGCGGCAGCCGGTCGAACCGAGCACGCCGTACAGGGCGTTCATGATGATCTTCAGCGCCTGCGACAAGGGCTTGTTCTGCTGACGCTTGGCGACTTCGCGGCCTTGCCAGATCTGCGCGACGATGGCCGGCAGGCTGTGCTTGCGGCGTGAAAAACGCGCACCGCGAAACCCCGGCACCGAGTCGGCATCGCCCGGATGGGCCAGCCCTTCGACCAGCCCGACCGGGTCGATCAGGAAGGTGCGGATGATGGACGGATACAGGCTTTTGTAATCCAGCACCAGCACCGAGTCGAACAATCCCGCCTGCGAATCCATGACGAAACCGCCCGGACTCGGCTCGCCCGGCGTGTCGCCGAGATTGGGCGCGACGAACCCGAGGCGATGCATGTGCGGCATGTAGAGATGGCTGAACGCCGCCACCGAGCCGCCATTGCGGTCAGCCGGCAAGCCCGTGACAGAGGCGCGCTCAAGCAGGAAGGACAGCAGTTCGGTCTTGGCGAAAATGCGCGTGACTAGTTCGCAATCCTTGAGGTTGTAGGCCGCCAGCGCCGGTTTGTCTTCGGCAAAGCGGCGGTCGATCTCATCCATGCGCTGGTAAGCGTTGGTGATGTCCTTGCCCTCGCCCAGCAAGGTTTGCGCGACCGACTCCAGGCTGAACGACGGAAAACTCCAGGTCGCCGAGCGCAGCGCTTCGATGCCGTCGACGATCAGGCGTCCGGCAGCGGCGGCGAAATAATGGTTTTGCTGGAAGCCGTGCTCGCGCCATTCAAGTGCGCTGCCGTCGCGGCCGAAACGCAGCGGGATCCCGAAACGTCCGGCATGTTCCTGCAGCACGCGCAGGTCGAACTGCACCACGTTCCAGCCGATGATGACGTCAGGGTCGTGCCGCGCCATCCATTGATTCAGCTTTTCCAGCATCTGCGGACGGCTGTCGCAATACACCATGTCGAAATCGAGTCCGGCGGCGTTGCCGTTGGGCGGACCGAGCATATAAACCTGGCGCTGGCCGCAGCCTTCCAGTGCAATCGAATACAGGTCGCCGCGCATGGTCGTTTCGATGTCCAGCGACACCAGCTTCAGTTGCGGACGATAACCGGGCGCGGGCTTGAGTTGCGTGTTGAGCAACGGACCGTCGCCGTTGGCTTCGCCGGAAAAGAGTACCGGCGCCGTGATGAAGCGCTCCATGAGGTAGCGTTCGGGCGGACGAATGTCTGCTTCGTAGATATCGATGCCGTATTCCCTGAGCAGCTTTTCGATCTTGATCAACTGGCGGTGCTGACGGCAATACAAGCCCAGCATGGGGCGGTGCCGGAAATCGACCAGTTGCAGGGGACGCAACTCGACCTGGCGCTCCCTTTGCAAAACCGCTTCGGCCTGCGCGCGCTGCTCGGCGGGGATGAAGGCAACCGAATGCTGCACCGGCAGGCGCACCAGACGCGGCCCGTCGTCGGTCGCCAGCCAGAACTCGACCTCCGTGCCGGCCGGCGTATCGCGCCAGTGTCTGGTGAGAAGAAAACCTGCTTGTTGTTGCGTCACGTTGCTGCCTTCGTCACGGCGCCGTTGCCGTCTGTTTCAAGATCGCGCAAGTATAGGGGATTGGCGAGGGATTGGCGGCAGTTCAGCCTGACGCCTTGCCTCCACGCTGCGCGAAAAGACGGCGCTGCGAAGGATCAGCGCTGCATCGGCGCGCCGCCGTTTATCCTGTCCGGCGCCACCGGGTCGACCGCCGACCGCAGGCGCGGCAAGGCATCGGGATGGTTGTCGGCAATGAAAGCGATCATCGATTCGCGAATCTTGCAGCGCAGCTCGAAGGCATTGCCGGAATTCTGCGCGCTCACCAGCAGGCGGACCTGCATGGCGCGTTCATTGGCGTCGGTAACCTGCAGCGCGCAGACACGCCCGTCCCATTGCGGCGCTTCCTTGCAGAGGCGTTCGAACTCCACGCGCAATGCGTCGACCGGCACGCTGAAATCCAGCCACAGAAATACCGTGCCGAGGATGGTCGACGAAGTGTGCGTCCAGTTCTCGAACGGATTCTCGATAAACCATTGCAGCGGCACGATCATGCGGCGCTCATCCCAGATGCGCACGACGACGAAAGTACCGGTGATTTCTTCCACGCGTCCCCATTCGCCGTTGACGATCAGCACGTCGTCGATGCGGATCGGTTGCGAGAAGGCGATCTGCAGGCCGGCGATGAAGTTGCCCAGCACCGGCCGCGCCGCGATACCGGCGACCAGCCCGGCCACGCCCGCCGACGCCAGCAGGCTGGCGCCGAACTGGCGCGCCCCCGGCAACGTCAGCAGCACGAACGACAACCCCAGCAGGCCGATGATGAAATAAGCGCTGCGCGTCAGCACGCGCGTCTGTGTCAGGATGCGACGCGCCTTGAGATTGTCGGCGACGTCGTAGGGGTTGAGCTGGATGACCGTGGCGCTGACCGACTCGATGCACTTCATCGCCAACCAGGTCAGCGCCAGTATCAGCGCCACCGTGCCGATATAGGACAAGGATTGCAATCCCGGCGTGTCGTCCGGAGCAGCGGTCAACACCAGGCGCACGGCAAGCAAGACCGCACATAACTGGCTCGCGCGAAACGCGATGTGGGTGGCGTTGGTGGTAAACGGCCGGTTGCGCACCAGCCGTCGCAACAGCAGGATACCCGCCCGATGCACGATCAGCGCGAGCGAAATCGCCACAACGGCGGCAACGGCGACGATCAGGCCGGACTGCAATGGCCCCCGCGGCAAGTCGTTGAGAAAAGGTATTTCCATGTGCGGCTCCTGTCTGGATGTCAGACAGGAAGATCGCTGATGCGGGCGACAGTTCCCGCAGCGCATGGCCCTACGGTCCGATAACCGGCTTTAATTCTCCGCCAGCGTCGCTGAACCCTGCTTGCTGACCAGATAGGCTCCCGCGCCGGTCCTTCCGGCCACGACCCGCACCGGTTTGCCGTCGATGAAATGCAAGGCCGCGCCGTCGTCGATGGCGACGCCGGCCGGGATTTTTTCAGCACGCACGAATTGCTCGAAAGCCGGTCTGCGCTCCGCTTCCTGGGAATAATGCGGACAGCAGCTTCCGCGCAGAAAACCCAGTCCGTCAATCGGCGCCAGCATGCCGGCATGGGAATCGGTGACGCCATGCTCGAACCAGCAAATCGCGCCCGCGCTGACGCCGGCCAGCACGGCGCCGTTTTGCAAGGCTTCCTTCAGGATGTCGGCAAAACCCCATTCACGCCATATGGCCAGCATGCTTCTGGTGTTGCCGCCGCCGACGAAAATCACGTCCTGCGCCATCGTCCAGTCCCGCAGGTCGGGCGTGCGGCCAAAAAAAGACAAATGCGTCGGCATGCATTCGAGCGCGGCAAAGCGCGCATAAAACTTCAACAGAGAGGCCGCCGCATCGCCGCTGGCGGTCGGCACGAAACCGATGCGCGGATGCGCCGTGCGGGCTTGTTGCAGGATGTACTCATCGAGCGAAGGATCGCTCTCGGTCGAAAAACCGCCGCCGCCCAGGGTGATGATTTGCTGTTTCATTTTCAGGCTGAATGCAATGTAGATTCGAATGGGATCAAAACGGGAACCAAAAACCGACGTTATGATGCCATGCAAAACACAAAATGTTGCAACCGAAAAACATAAAAGCCGGAAGTTTTCGCTTCCGGCTCCCCCTGCTTCTTTCCAGAATCGCAACTTCTTGCGTCAGGCGTTTTTCCATTCCGGACTGCGTTTTTGCAGGAAGGCATTCACACCCTCCTTCTGGTCCTGGGTGCTGAACAGGTCGAGGAACAGCTCGCGCTCGATCGGCAGATTGGCTGCCGGCGGCTGATGCCGCGCGCCCTGGATCAGTTTCTTGCTGGCCGCGACGCTGGACGGGCTTTGCTTGTCGACCTGCCTGGCCAGTTCGAGCGCACGCGCTTTGGCCTGCCCTTGCGGCACGACTTCTTCCACCAGGCCGATGCGCAAGGCGGTGTCGGCGTTGACGCGCTCGCCGCACAGGATCATGCGCTTGGCCCAGCCTTCGCCGACCAGCCAGGGCAGCAACTGCGTGCCGCCGGCACACGGCAGCAGCCCGACCGATGCCTCCGGCAAGGCCATTTGCGCCTGCGTTTCGGCGATGCGGATGTCGCAAGCCAGCGCACATTCCAGCCCGCCGCCCATGGCATAGCCGTTGATGGCGGCAATCGACACGCCGCGGAACCCGCTCAGCGTCTCGAAGGCTTCGCCGAAACGGCGCGCCATTTCACGCGCCAGCGCCTTGTCGCCGTCGGCGAACAGCTTGAGGTCGGCGCCGGCGGAAAAGAATTTCTCGCCCTCGCCCGTGACCACCATGCTGTAGATGTTGCGGTCGTCATTCAGGTCGCCGACCAGGCGCGTCAGGTCGGCCAGCCCCTCCTGCGTCCAGGTATTGGCAGGCGGATTGGCGAGCGTGACGACGGCGGTATGGCCCACCGTGTCGAGACGCAGGTTGGCATAGGAAGTCATCGGATGTCCTCGTTGGATTCGTTGTTGAGCAGATGGCGCGCGATGATCACGCGCATGATTTCGTTGGTGCCTTCCAGGATCTGATGCACGCGCACGTCGCGGAAATAGCGTTCCAGCGGATATTCGCGGATGTAACCGTAACCGCCGTGGATCTGCAGCGCCTCGTTGCAGATCTTGAAACCGAGATCGGTGGCGAAGCGCTTCGCCATCGCGCAGTAAGTCGTGGCGTTGGGCGATCCGGCGTCGAGTTTGACGGCGGCCAGGCGCACCATCTGGCGCGAAGCGACCAGTTCGGTCTGCATGTCGGCCAGCTTGAATTGCAGCGCCTGGAAGTCCGCAATCGGACGGCCGAACTGCTTGCGCTCCTTCATGTAGGCGTGCGCGGCGTCGAGCGCCGCCTGCGCCGCACCGACCGAACAGGTGGCGATGTTGATGCGGCCGCCGTCCAGTCCCTTCATGGCGAACTTGAAGCCTTCGCCTTCCTGCCCGAGCAAATGACTGGCCGGCACCTTGACGTTGTCGAAGCTGATGGTGCGCGTGGGCTGGCTGTTCCAGCCCATCTTGACTTCCTTCTTGCCGTAACCGATGCCGGGCGTATCGGCCGGCACCACGATGGCCGACACGCCTTTGGCCCCCTCGCCGCCGGTGCGCGCCATCAGCACCAGCACGTCGGTGGCGCCCGCACCCGAGATAAAGGCCTTGGAACCGTTGATGACGTAATGGCCGTCGACCAGCTTGGCGGTAGTCTTGAGCGAGGCGGCATCGGAGCCCGAACCGGGTTCGGTCAGGCAATAAGAGCCGATCTTCTTGCCGGCGGCGAGCGCTTCGCACCAGCTTGCCTTGACTTCAGGAGTCGCCCAGGATGCGATCATCCAACTGACCATGTTATGGATGGTGAGGAAAGCCGCCGTCGACGGGCAGGCGTGCGCCAGCTCTTCGAACACCACGGTCGCGTCGAGGCGCGACAAGCCGAGGCCGCCCGCCTCTTCCGGCGTGTACAGGCCGCAGAATCCGAGCTCGCCGGCCTTGGCGATGACGTCGACAGGGAAATACGCTTCTTCGTCCCACCTGGCCGCATGCGGCGCCATCTCGCCGGCGGCGAAGTCGCGCGCGCTGCTCTGGAAGGCCAGTTGGTCTTCGTTCAGTTCAAAATCCATGGAGGGTCTCCTCAGTCTATTGATATATTTTATTGTGCCTGTACAGGCATTACAGCCGAATCACTGTCCAATTGCAGCCTAACGCAAAAAGCAGAAGCCGGCTGTCATCGGCGCGACATTAACCCATCGTTTCCGCCGGCGCCTCAATCGTGTCGATATCCGGCTGGTTCACGAAAATCATGACGCCGATGATTGTCATGCAAAAACGGAAGGCCGCATCTTGTCCCTTCCATGTCGGCGACTGCCACATGACGAACCACTCGCCGCCGATCACCAGGAAACCGACAAACCAGACGACAAAACCGATCGTGCAGCCGACCAATACGCACCGCTTGCCGGCGTTGAAGACGGCGCCGCTGGCATGGCGCCGTTTCCACAATTGCAGCGTCCCCGCCAGCAACGCCAGGCATGTCGCCGCCTCGCCCGCAATGATCAGCCAGTAAGCGGCATGCCACAGTGCTTCTTCCGTGATGGCGCGATACATCAAAGCATTGCCGGGAAACGTCGTGTCCATCGACAGGACGTGCCGCACGAAGGCGTAATTGGACTGGTAATCGGTGACATTATTCACCGTCACCAGAAACGCAAATGCGGCGAGCGACAGGCACAGGATCATTTTTATCGGACGTATGGACATGCATTTCTCCATTGGGATTGGGACTTGATTGACAAGACAATTGTCGATAGCACAACAATTGACGCCCATGTTTCCCAATGAAAAACTTCTGTCTATGCCGCTTCCAACGGGACAGGAAGCGGTTTCCGATAACGCGCCAGCAAATCCTGCTGCTTGATGCGCGCTTGCGCCAGCGCCTTGTCCTTGACGTGGCCATAGCCGCGGATCTGCTCCGGCAACTGCGCGATCTCGATAGCCAGCGCCAGCTTGTCCGCACTCAGCTCATTCAACAGCAAGCCCACCGCCTCGAGATATTCGGCGATCAGGCGGCGCTCCGCTTTGCGCTCTTCGGTGTAACCGAAAATGTCGAAGCTGCCGCCGCGCAAGCCCTTGAGTTTCGCCAGCAACCTGAACGCCGGCATCATCCACGCACCGTAATTCGCCTTGACCGGACGGCCTTGCGCATCCTTTTTCGAAAATAGCGGCGGCGCCAGGTTGAAGCTCAGCGTGAAGTCGCCTTCAAATTGCTGCCTGAGCTGCTCCATGAAACGTCCGTCGGCATACAGGCGTGCGACTTCATACTCATCCTTGTAAGCCATCAGTTTGGACAGATTGCGCGCCACCGCCATACTGAGCTTGTCGCCGAGATTCAATGCCGCTTCCTTCTGGCGCACCAGTTCGACGAAACGTGCGAAGGATTGTGCATAGGCCGCATCCTGATAGTCGGTCAGGAAAGCCACGCGACGCTTGATCAGCTTGTCCAGCGTTTCCGGCATGCGGACCACCACCGGTTGCGCCGGCACGGCGATGCGCTCAACGCGCGCCGGATCGACGGCGGCGCGGCGGCCCCACAGGAAACTGGTCTTGTTGGATTCGACGGCGACGCCGTTCATCTCGATGGCGCGCAGCAAGGCGGCTTCGCTCAGCGGCAATTCGCCGCGCTGATACGCGTAGCCGAGCATGAACAGATTGGTCGCGATCGAGTCGCCCATCAAGGCCGTCGCCAGACGCGTGGCGTCGATGAAATCGGCTTGCCGGTCGACCGATTCCAGGATCAGCGCCTTGACCTCCTCGAAGGGAAACTGCCAGTCGGGATTTTTCGCAAACTGTCCCGGCGGTTGCTGATGCACATTGACCACAGCGCGCGTGCGGCCCGGACGCATCTTGGAAATCGCGTCGTGCGAACCGGCGGTCAGCATGTCGCAACCGAGGATCAGGTCGGCCTCGCCGGTGGCGATGCGCTGGGCGCGGATCGCCTGCGGCGTGCGCGCGATGCGCACATGCGAGGTGACCGAACCGTTCTTTTGCGACATGCCGGTCATGTCCAGCACCGATGCGCCTTTGCCTTCCAGATGCGCGGCCATGCCCATCAGCGCGCCGATGGTGATGACGCCGGTGCCGCCGATGCCGTTGATGAGGATGTTGAACGGCGTGTCGCAGGATGGTATTGCCGGTTCCGGCAGCACGCCGAAATCGTCGGCGCTGTCCTTCTTGATGACGCCGGTCTTGGACTTCTTCAGCTTGCCGCCGCTGACGGTGACGAAGCTCGGGCAAAAGCCTTTGACGCAGGAATAGTCCTTGTTGCACGAGGATTGATCGATGGCGCGCTTGCGGCCGAACTCGGTCTCCAACGGCAAAATCGACGTGCAGTTGGATTGCACGCCGCAGTCGCCGCAGCCTTCGCACACCGCCTCGTTGATGAACAGGCGCCGGTCGGGATCGGGATAGTCGCCTTTCTTGCGGCGACGGCGTTTCTCGGCGGCACAGGTCTGGTCGTAGATGATCACGGTCACGCCGGGCAACTCGCGCAACTCACGCTGCACCGCGTCCATGTCCTTGCGGTCATGGACGGTTGCCAGTGCCGGCAGGTTGGAGCGGTCGGCGTAGCGGCTGATGTCTTCGCTCACCAGCGCGATGCGCTTGATGCCTTCGGCGGCCATCTGCTGCGCGATCATCGGCACGGAAGTCGTGCCGTCAACCGGCTGGCCGCCGGTCATCGCCACCGCATCGTTGTAGAGGATCTTGTAGGTCATGTTGACGTTGGCCGCCACGGCAGCGCGAATCGCCAGATAACCCGAGTGGAAATACGTACCGTCGCCGAGGTTGGCGAACACGTGCGGCACCAGAGAAAACGGCGCCTGCCCGATCCACGGACCGCCCTCGCCGCCCATATGCGTGGTCAGCTTGTTGAATTCCGGATAGATCGCCGTGGCCATCACGTGACAGCCGATCCCTGCCAGCGCAAAGCTGCCTTCCGGCACCTTGGTCGAGGTGTTGTGCGGACAACCCGAACAGTAATACGCCGGACGCGGCGGCGTGCTCACCGCCTTGTTCAGTACCGCATCCTTGGCGTCGAGGAAAGCCAGCCGCGCCTTGATCAGGTCGCTGGTGTGGAAACGCGCAATGCGCGCCGCGATCACGCGCGCAATCTGCGCCACCGAGAAATCCGCCTTGGAGGTCAGCAGCCACTCGCCGCGCGGCGCCACCCATTCGCCCTTTTCATCGAACTTGCCGATCACGCGCGGCCGCACGTCGTCGCGCCAGTTGTAGAGTTGTTCCTTGAGCTGGTATTCGACCATCTGGCGCTTTTCTTCGACCACCAGGATTTCGTCGAGGCCCTGCGCGAATTCGCGCACGCCTTCCGGCTCCAGCGGCCACGGCATCGATACCTTGAACAGGCGCAGGCCGATGTCGGCGGCGAATGCCTCGTCAATGCCCAGTTCGCTCAGCGCCTCCAGCACGTCCAGATAAGACTTGCCCGAGGCGATGATGCCCAGCCGCGCCTTGGGGCTGTCGATCATCACGCGATTGAGCTTGTTGGCGCGCGCGTAAGCCAGCGCGGCGTAAATCTTGTAATCCTGCATCAGCGCTTCCTGCTTGCGCGCCTGCACGCCCAGCGTGTCGGTCGATAAACGAGCGTTGAGGCCGCCTTCGGGCATGACGAAATCGACCGGGTATTTGATGTCGATGCGGAAAGGATCGGCATCCACCGACGCGCTCGACTCGACCGTATCGGCCAGCGCCTTGAAGCCCACCGTGCAGCCGGAGAAACGCGACATCGCCCAGCCATGCAGGCCGAGGTCGAGGTATTCCTGCACATTGCAGGGATACAGCATCGGAATCATCGATGCCGAAAAGATGTGATCGGATTGATGCGGCAGCGTCGACGAATACGCGCCGTGATCGTCGCCCGCCACCAGCAGCACGCCGCCCCTGGCCGACGTGCCGGCGTGGTTCATGTGCTTGAGCACGTCGCCGCAGCGGTCCACGCCCGGCCCCTTGCCGTACCACATGGCGAACACGCCGTCGACCTTGGCCGGGCCGATCAGGTCAACCTGCTGCGTGCCCCATACGGCAGTGGCCGCCATGTCTTCATTGGTGCCGGGCTGGAATTTGATCTTGTGCGCGTCGAGATGCGGCTGCGCCCTCCACAAGGCTTCGTCGAGCCCGCCCAGCGGCGAACCGCGATAGCCGGAAATGAAGCCTGCCGTGTTGAGTCCTGCTTTCCGGTCGCGCAGGTATTGCAGCAGCGGCAAACGCACCAGCGCCTGGATGCCGGACAGGAAGATCGAACCCGAAGTCGCGGTGTATTTGTCGTCGAGACTGACCGCCGCGAGCGGTGCTGAAATCGAGACGGAACTTGCTGCAGAGGTTGCTGCCGGCTGCACTGCCCGCCCCGACCGGTCAGGGGCTGACAATTCAGCAGGCTCGGCTGCCGAACGGTATTCCATGTACGTCTCCAAAATGATTATTCAGATATCGCCTGCCATTACTGCATCGGGTACGATGCGTCACTGCCAGACAAAACGACCGTGGTAGCGGTCTTCACAACAATCCGTTCACCGAAACTGCTGTGACTGAAGTCTATTCTTTTAAGAGAAGACCAAGGAAATACCGATTGTCGATGGTGGTATAAGTTTTAAATATACCCCATCGATCCCTTCAAAAGCATTCAATGCAAGGGCGTGGTTGCCGGGACGGTTGCCGTTTCGGCTGTACTGCCAATCTTCTGGCCGGGGACCAGGCTTCTGACCTCCAGTTTCCGCGTGGCCTGACTGAACGCCAGATAATTCACCAACGGACGGTCGGCGAATTTGAGCTGAGCCAGTTCATCCAGTATCTCCGTCTCCCCGCCAAAGGGCGCAACCACATCGATCAGCCAGGCATGTTCGCCCGACCGCCACTCATGCGGCGCCAGTTTTCCCTGCCCCTGGCTGAGGCGCGCATGAACTTCATCGCCGACGAACGCCCAGGTCATGAAGGCAAACGGCATCTTTCCCCGCATAAAGAGACGGCACTGGTCGAGCACCACCGGCGGCATCACCGCCCAATCCAGGTCGGCCATGAAGAGGAAACGCCGGTCCTGGGTACGTCCGTACAGCCAGGCCACCGGGCCCAGCATCGACAGTTTGTCCAGGGCCGCCTCGGCCTCCTCTATGGCAGACTGCTGCGTCTTGCCGTCTGCATCGTTCGCTTGTGTTGGTGTCATTGCATTTCCTGTCGTTTCGCGTGTATCCATTCTCGTGCTGCCATCGATTTATTTCGCTGTCGCAAGCGCCTGCTGCCGGCCGAATTCCGGCGTCGCCAGCAAGGCCTGGGCAGCCGTGTCCGACCAGTTGCCGTTTTTCGCATAGGCATAGGCCAGATCGCCGCCGATGGCGGCCGTATCGCTGCCTTGCAGATGCGCCTTCAGCAAGGCGTCTGCAACGCTCCAGCTATTGAGCGCGGGCGCGGCCTGACGCGCCTGCTCGAACTGTTGCACCACCTGATTGAAATCGAATTGCGCCACCTTCTTGTTGCGCATCTTGTCGCCGGATGCGGCGTTGTAGTCGGCGCTGCCTTCGATGACCATTTGCAAGGTCGACAGATTGTGCGATGCCGTGGTCGGGTACCAAGTCTCGTACCAATTCTTGAAGGTGATCTGGTCGTTGTTGCCGGTCGACAGCAACAGATCCAGGCCCGACTTCTTCAATTGCAAGTCCGCATAGCGGATTCCACCGCCCAGCGACAGCGTCTTGTCCTCTCCCATGATCAGATTGACGCTGTCGCGACCGTCGCCGCGGTTGAAGGCGATGACGTCGCGGCCGTCCGAGGTCGTCATGGTATCGTCGCCTCGTCCGCCGATCAGCAGGTTGTTGCCGCGGCTATGCAATAAAGTATCGTTGCCGTCGCCGCCGTGGACGAGGTCGTTGCCGGCGCCTCCCGACAGATAATCGTTACCGGCGCCGCCATAGAGAATGGTATTGCCGCGGCCGGCATAGACGGTGTCATCGCCCCATTCGGCATACAGGGTCTGGGCATGGGTGTTGTTGAGCGATACATTCTCGCTGCGGTCGGTCAGATGCAATGGATAGGCGGCAAGCAACTGTTCGGGCGACCAGGTCACGCCGTCGGCGAAGCTGAATTGCGCCGGTTTCAGGTGGTCGGCAAGGAAATAGCTGCGGATGGTGACCGTGTCGTAGCGGCCGTAGCTGATGATCAGGTCCCAGTCGTTGCGCTTCAAGCCCTTGAGGCCGGTCGAGGCGATGTCGGCAAATTGGATGATGTCTTGATTGTCGTCGGTTCCGGTGTTGTAGCCGTTGTTGTAGATTTCAACCATGTCGTCGCCGGACCCGGTGCGGAACACATAGGTGTCGCTGCCGTCGCCGCCGATGAGCCGGTCCATGCCCGCGCCGCCGTCCAGAATATCGTTGCCGTCGCCGCCATAGAGCGAGTCGAAACCTTTGCCGCCGCGCAAGATGTCGTTGCCGCCGCCGCCGTAGAGCATGTTATAGGCATCGTCGCTGCCGATGAGCGTGTTGTCGAGGTTGTTGCCGGTGCCGGTTTGCATGCCGCTGCCGGTCAGGACGAGGTTTTCCAGATGGTGGCCCAGCGTGTAGCTGACACTGGACCGGACGGTATCGATGCCTTGGTCGGCATATTCCACCGCCACGTCGCCGGACTGGTCGACGATATAGGTGTCGTCGCCCGCGCCACCGATCATGCGGTCGGCGCCCTTGCCGCCGTCGAGCACGTTGTCGGCGCGGTTGCCGACAAGCACGTTGTCCAGGTCGTTGCCGGTGCCGCGCTCTGCGAAATACGTTATGTGAGGAATGAAGTCGCTAGGAATTCCTATGGCGATCTCCCCTGTCACACTAGGAAATTCCTCAGCAACATCGGAGAGGATCAGATTTTCCACATTGGCCCCGAGCACATAGTCGATGCCGGCAATCACGGTGTCATTGCCTTCATCGGCGTGTTCGACGACGACGTCGCCGGCTTGATCAACAATATAGGTGTCATTGCCGACGCCGCCGATCATGCGGTCGGCACCCTTGCCGCCGTCGAGCACGTTGTCGGTGCGGTTGCCGACAAGTATGTTGTCCAGGTCGTTGCCGGTGCCGCGCTGCGCAAAATACCCCATGAGGGGACTGAAACCGCTACCGGTTCCTATAGGAATCTCACCCATCACAGGAGCCGCTTCATTGGCCGCGTTGGCAACATCGGTCAGGGTCAGGTTCTCCACATTGGCGGCCAGCACGTAGCCGTCCAGGCTGGTGCGCACGGTGTCCACGCCTTCGTTCTCTTTCTCGATGACGGTGTCGCCGCGGTCGTCGACGACGTAGATGTCGTCGCCCGTCCCGCCGGTCATGGCGTCAGCTCCGGCGCCGCCGTCCAGGATGTCGTCGCCTGCATCGCCCTGCAACTGATCGTTGCCGTCGCCGCCCGAGAGCATGTCGTTGCCAGCGCCGCCGAACAGGGCATCGGCGCCGCTGCCGCCGTACAGGTTGTCGTCGCCCTGGTCGCCCGACAAGACGTCGTTGCCGATGCCGCCGTCGAGCAGGTCGTTGCCGGCGCCGCCAAAGAGGATGTCATTGCCTGCGTCACCGAATAGCGCATCGGCGTCGTCGCCGCCCAGGATCATGTCGTTGCCATTGCCGGCAAAGACGGTGTCGCGCCCTGCACCGCCCACCACGACATCGTCGTCGGCGCCGGAATGGATAACGTCGTCGCCGTCGCCGCCTTCGATCACGTCGCTGCCCTGATCGTCGAAGATAAAGTCATTGCCCTTGCCGCCGACGATATGGTTGCTGCCGGTGGTGCCCACCAGCGTGTCGTCGGCGTCGCTGCCCTTGATGTCGGTCGCTTCGGAGAACGGTTTGCGCGTGTAGACTTCCTGCGTGCCGTCGGGCTCGGTGAACACGACCCGGTCGGTAGTCTGAAACGCCACGTCGGCCGCCTGCATGGCGCTGCCGTCGGTCATCGTTACCTGCGCCATGCCGTGGATAACATTGCCGTTGGAGGTGGAGAACTTCTTGTCGCTGGTGAGCGATATTTCCTTGATGCCGGCCTTGTCGAGGCTCATGATTTCGCCGTCGTCGGAGACGCCGTTGCCGTTGGCGTCCTGCCAGACGCGCAGCTTGCTCCACACCGCGTCGGCGGCGCTGATCTTGCCATCGTGGTTGGTGTCGAACGCCGCCAGGCCTTCCAGGTCAGTCTGCGCGCCAGGTAGGTAGTCCTTGAAGCTCAATTCGCCGCGCCCGGCAATCTTGCCGTCGCCGTTGGCATCGAAGGCCAGGAAACCGTCGCCGCCGGTGGTCCAGCCCATCTGGTAGCGCCAGCCGTCGTTTTTGATGTCGTAGTAGGCGTTGCTGTTTTGCGCCGATTGCAGGGTGATGCCGTTACGGTCGAGGTCGAGGACGATGGGATTTTCAAAAGTTCTCGGTGCATGCCAATCCGGAAGACGCACCGTCACCATCCTGGACACAATAGCGCCCTGCTCGTCTTTCACTGTGATATAGAACGCGTCTTCGTCGGCTTTATTGCTCGCCAAGATAGCAGGACCGCCTTCAGGAGGGTTGGACATGCCCTCGCGCGACGGCCTTGTGTTGTATTGCTGAGGAAGATAAGCCCATGTGCCGTCGTTGCCGACAACGACCCTTCCGTATTGAGTCTGGTATGACATGGGATTTTTCGTGCTCAAGTCGTTCAAGGTGCTCCATGGAACCCCGCCAACGACGTCAAGAACCGACCCCGCATTGCCTACATTCCATGGTGTTCCTGTGAGCGCCGTTCCGGTACTGACGCCGTAAGACAGGCTGTGACTATCCACATCGGTGGCGGTAATTTTCCCCCAGTACGTCTCAACATAGTCCGTCGGCTGCGGGCTGCCACGCCAAGGTTGATAGACAGGATACGTAGCGGATTCCGGATGGTAATTACCAGTTGGAATTATATTCACGATGTTTGCAGGGTCACCGCTAAAATCACCGGGTGCAAAAGTCGCGTACCCATAGATGAATTTCTTGACATGACCGTCACTAACAATCACCGGTGCATCATTGATCGCCTTGAACGTTATCGCCACATCTGTAGTCGCTGTACCGCCGTGACCATCCGACACCGAATAGCTGAATCCGGCATCGCTGCCACTGTAGTCGCGATCCGGCGTAAAGTGCACCACACCGTTTTGCAAGCTCACCGTACCGTGCTTGGCGTCGCTCACCCCCGTCATCGTCAAGGCCGAACCGCTGGAGCCACCAACAATGTCGTTCTTCAACAGATCGCTGGCAAGAATGTCCAAGGGAATATCTTCAATCCCCTGACTGATGCGGTCCTTGCCAGGCTTGATGTTGGACAGGTCTTCAGTGCGCGTGACGATCATCGAGACTGTGCCGCTGCTGCTTTCGACAATAATGCCGCCGTCGACGGTGTGCGTGCGCGTACCTACCGCATCGGCTTGCAGGTCGGGACTGCTCATCTGCCAGGTCTGGCCGTTGCGGTCGTAGCTGCCAAGCTTGTAATGCAGCGCAGTGATGCCGAGTTCCTTTAACGTCTTGGTCTCTCCGGTATCGACGACGCCGTTGCCGTTGGCGTCTTGCCAGATGCGCAGTTGATCGAACACCGGATCAGCCACGGTGATGTGACCGTCAGCGTTGGCGTCGACCCAGCGCATGCTCGCAAGTCCCTTGACCGCATCGGCCACAAAGCCGTTCGAGAACAGCTCGCTGCTGTCGTCGATGAAGCCGTTGTAGTTGCGGTCGAGTACGAGGAAGCCGTCCTGCTTGCTGATCCACGAGGTGTTCTTGAAGAAGCCGCTGTTGTCGATGTCGAAGTAGACGTTGGTGGCGCTCTTGCCGACCACCTGCACGCCATCGCCGTTCAGGTCGAGCATGATGGGGCGCCAGGTTTGGCTGCTGGCGTTCTTATCCGGTGCAGCGGCGAGTTGATTGTTGCGTTGGGCGCGTTGCAGTTCGGTGAGGCCGGCTTGCGGGTCGTTGGCTTGCGTTTGCAGGCGTGCCGTGTCGACTTCCCATTGCGGCGCGATGGCTTCTCTTCCCAATGCTGAATAGATGAATTGTTCGTTGAGCGTGCGGAAGAATTCAGGGCTGCCGACCGCTGCATTCCTGGGGCGGCCTTCGGTGTCGTAGGTAATGCTGCGGTCCTTGCCGGTGACCGGATCAATGTCGGTCAGTATGGCGCCGCCCGTGTCGTAGTGCAGGCCCGGCAGCCGATTGGCGATCAGGCCGAGCTTGGCGGCGGGGTTTTGTGCTTGCGCCTGATTCATGATGGCCTTGAGGGTATCAAGGTAACTGCTCAGGCGTCCGACCAGAATGCGGTCGCCGCCTCCTGCTGTATAGCGGATGTCTATGCCGACGCTGCCGTCGGCATTCCATTTGTAGCCGCCGCTGGCCGATGGCAGATCGTCGTCGCCGGTCACCATGCTGTAGACGGCATAGGCGCCGGCAATCATTTGCCCGTAGACCGGAATCAGGGACAGCATGGCAACCGCCGCGCCGACATAATTTCCTTGCGTGAGGCTATAGACGAGATTGATATAGGGAAGCGCTTCACCTACCGCGCCGATGGCGCCGCTGGCGCTGCCGAATTTTTCCGCGGCGGCGGCTTGCGTCAGTGCGCTGGCTTGCTGCGTGGCGGTGTAACCCAGCGAACTGGCATAGGCCGATGCGCTGTAGCTGACAAGATTGGCGCCGGCCACCAGGCTGCCGACGGCATCGCCCTTCTGGATGTTCTTTTGTAGATTGATCAGACTGGCCACCGCGCTCACCGCCGAACTGGCTCCGGAGAGGACGGTGTTTTTCGGGTCAATCGCCGCCAGCGTGTTGATCCCTGCCCCCACGATCGGCAACGGCTTGCCGCTCTGAATCGCTTGCACCAGACCGAGGAAGCTGGCAGTCACGGCCAATGCATGGGAAAGGTTTTGGGCGCCGCTGTCAGTGGTGGTTTCGGAACCATGCTTGATGGTTGACTTGGCGCCATCGAAATTCTGATTGGTCCAAATCTCCTCACCAGCGGCATCGGTGTTTTTAAAGCGATAGGCAATCTCTCCGTCGGCATTGATCGTGAGCGTTTCCCCACTCTTGAGCAGAACAACAGCACCGGCCGCACCTTGTTCTTCTCCATGAGCATTCACCCCGCCAGGCAATGCGTAGACGATGGCATCAGTCGTGTCCTTGTTTGCCAGCAGAATATCGAGCTTGGCATTGACGCTGTCAGCCAAGTCTTGGGAAGCGGTATCGATGCCGCCACCAGGCGTCGGCCTTTCAAAGAGATTGGAAATGCTGTCGGATAAACCACGTGCGGGTGCATAGAGCAAATTGAGACCGGGCACTTGTTGCAGGATCGACTTTTCCAATTGGCGCGCAGCATCTGGACCAAATTTGATAACCATCTCCTTGCTGGCGGAGGAAAGCATATTCAGGCCAATTGCCGCATCGGAGACCGATGCATTCGGACCGAAGAAAGTATCGAAGCCTCCGCCAACCGCCGACACAAATGCAGGATCGGTCAGAATGCCGACACCGAACTTGCCGACCGTCTCGGCAATGGCTTGCTTGTTGACTTCAATAAATTTGGCGCGTTCGACCGGGTTGCCCAGAATCGCTTGGCCGACTGTGGTGGTGACACCGGTATTGGGATCTTTATATTGCTCACGCCAATAGTAGAAAGAGCCACCCCAGCCGCCTATGGTCATGTGGCCCGTGTTGAGAGCGGAGCCAATGTCTCGACGCAACTGCTCAGAAAACGGTGGTATCCCATTTGATCTTTGTATATCCACATACACCTGCTCACCAATTTCATTGGAAATCTTCTGAATATAGGCGTCATTAGCAGGCTGCCCATTCAGCGCCAATCCATGTTTAGTAGCGGCACGTATAAACGCCGAGGCAGGCGATGACACATCACCTTGATTGATCGGCCCTGCCTGCTCGAACCAATAAGCCTGATCAGCACTTACGCCAGAAATACGTCCAGCTTTGATTTCATCGGAGATATACCGATACATAGCGGGATAGCTTTTAGACTTTCCGAAGCCGTCGATTTTTGCCATTTGTGCAGCGCTGAGTTTGATGTCGCTCATATCTATCCTTTTGTGTTATCAATTTATTTTTCAGAAACGGTATTGGGAGTAGGAGCAATATTCCATGCATCGATGTATTTCCATATCTGCTCATCAATACTTTCCCAATCCTTGAAATGCTTTGCATGTGCTCGCCACGCGATTTCCATGCCTCCGTATTTTTTGCTGAAATATTTTGTTTTTATAAAAGGAAACTTGACCCAATCAGGATATGGCGAGACATCAACGTCCAACATAATAGTTTCGCCTGTTGCTACATCACGCGAGCCAAAACAATACTCTCGCCGTATCTCATCTTTTGACGTCACATTGAGTTTTTCGTAACAGCGCAAACCGAATTTGTCTTCATATTTCTCCGGATCAATTGAGCGATATTGACCTGTCGATACACGGTCAAACATATTGGGTACATGACTACCAGCGGCGCCCGGCTCCGCGTATTCCATAGGTGCAGACCCCACCTGCACAACATTCACCATATCCTCATCAAACTCATTCAAATAGTTATCCGGTGTATAGCCGTTGAAATCGGGGAAGAACATTTTGAAACCAATTGGTCCTACCTTAGGAAGTTTGCTGATAGGTGTCGGCGGACGCATCACTCGGTCACGTCCCCATCGGTCATATTGCAACCAGAATTGCTGGTACTGCGGCGGTATCGCTAAAATCAGATTGTCTTTCAGCTTGAAGAGCGCAGGCCTGCCCGGCCATTTCTTGGCATATTCGCTGTTCTTGTCCAGTACTTGCCCTGGCTTCAATGGCGGTTCCAGCATGGGAGTCGCTCCTATATTTTCGTCGTGACAGCCTGTACAACTAAGGCTGACACTAAGCAAGACGACGCTGAATGGATTCATTGCACGGTTCTATTTCAAGTGTGGGATTCTTGGTTAATTCAGACTTGCGATAGGAGACAAGTCAAAGCGCACGCGACATCTTGCCTTCATCTTTCCCCGATTTTCCACCGCACTATTCTAGAGACCCGCTCGCATTGAGAACATCGTATTTTCACGAGATGTCAGCGATTTGACAGCCAGTATTCTTTTTTGAAATTGGCGCACCGAAATTTTATTGAAATAGTCTCGACTTAAAGAAGCTCAAGACTGGTTACCACCTATCTATCTTCCTTCTCCGAGTTATTTTTTGGAGAGATCATCGAGAATATATTGGCCGCCATCGCACCGATAAACTCATCGAAATCCTTAACCCGATTAAACGGCTCTTGGACCAGATACGTTAAAGCAAGCTCTTTATTTTCAACAGGAGTTCGAAGGCTCACCGATACCCTATAAAGAGTAGTGCAAATGCTGTAATAACATGAGGTGCTGGAGGACATAGGCAATATCACCACCAGATGGTTAGTACGAAATGTTTTGGGGAACAAATCATTGATCGGAGACGATGGCACACCAGGGACTGGATTGGTTGATGCCGCAAGCGCCTCGATGCCTTTTTCTGCAAGTAGCCGCGGGAGCTTTTCGACCACGGCGTCGCGCAATTTATCGTTTGTCGCAAAAGGCGATGACAACTCCTGATCGGTGACTTTGTTTGTCGGCTTCCCTTGGCCCACCATTGGTGAATTCACAAAAAGAACGTTGATGCCTTCAACCAGAATGGGCACGCTCGTTGGCTTACGTACGATGTGCGTGGATGGAGCACAAGCCGATAAAAAAGAGCCGCCATCACGATGAATAGGGGCGTAAAAATGTACCTTCTGGTCGATGCTGTCGTTTTCAATGGAATATCTGCCATATGTAGTTGATGTTGAAATTACGCGCTGCTGAATGCGTTCAGCAACTCCCGCGTTACGCAATGCGAGGTCGCTCTTTTGCTTTCAATCTCGGCATGGTAATTCCCTGCGCACATTTGGAACATCGCATTTTTACGAAATATCGCCCCTATCGCTGTCCGCTTCCTATGCGGTGAACATCCTTCTTTACAAGCCGTCGCAACATCGCAAATAGTCTTGCCAAATTGAAACCGTCTCCCCTCACCACGAATAATTGCGAAATTGTTTTTCAATTTTCGATCAACAAGGACTCGACTTGTCGCGACATTTCCAATGTTCTTCATTTTTTCCGTCATTTCGCACCGACAAGAAGGATGAATGCGGCGATTTTCATGACATGATTTCCGGCGTTTTCCGTCTATCGCAACTCAATGCATATCGGAGTTGCAAGCAAACAAAAATATCGAAAACCTGTTCGGGGGTTGTTCATGAAGCAAGCAGAGCTTGCGCAAAAGGATTTTTTCTGGATTCTGGAAAGCGTTTGTACGCTGTTCCGAAAACCGTTCTCGCTGACGCTGGCCACACAACAATTTGCTTCGCCGTATACGCAGGAGACATTGTTGGCGGCCATCGCGGCGTATGGCTGCGACGCTTCTCCTGCTTCGTGCGCGGTGCGCAAGCTGCACAGCGAACCATTGCCCTTGCTGGTATGGCTACGCAGCGACGCGACACCATCCATTGAGGAAACCGGTTTGCTTCCGGCCCTGATCCTGCAGGTCGGCGATACTCATGTGTCGCTGGTTTTATCGGGCGAGTCTTCTCCATGTTCGCTGACATTCGCCGATTTCTCCGCGCGTTATCTTGGCCGGGCGATCCGCCTCTCGCTTCCCCCTGAAGAGGTCAAAGATGCAGACCGGAACGAGGCCGGCCGGTCGCAACGACTCTTCGGATTCCGCTGGTTCATCCCTGAACTGCTGAAGCATCGCAAGTTGTGGCAGGAAGTTTTGCTGGCATCGCTGGCCATTCAATTGATTGCGCTGGCGACGCCCCTCTTCACCCAAACCATCATCGACAAGGTGGTGGTTCATCGCACGCAAAGCACCCTGATTGTGATTGCCGTCGGCATGGCGATATTCACGCTGTTTTCCGCTGCGCTGTCATGGTTGAGGCAGTATTTGATCCTGCATACCGGGAACCGGGTCGATGCGGTATTGGGGTCATCGGTCTTTGAACATTTGCTGAAGTTGCCGCCTTTATATTTTCAGCATCGCCCTACCGGCGTCATCGCGGCCCGCCTGCACGGCGTGGAGACGATACGCGAATTCATCGCGAGCGCCGCGGTGGCTTTGGTTCTCGACTTGCCTTTCTTACTGATCTTCATCGGCATCATGTTTTATTACAGTGTCATGTTGACGCTGATCGTGCTGTCGATTCTGGGATTGATCGTCGTCTTGAGCATCGTGGCGGCGCCTTTGTTCCAGGTGCGCTTGCAGGAGCAGTTCCAGTTGGGTGCGCGCAATCAGGCTTTTGTGACGGAATACATTGCCGGCATGGAGACCGTGAAATCGCTGCAGCTTGAGCCGCAATTGGGCAGCCGCTATCGCAACTATCTGGCGGATTATCTGCAGGCGGGCTTCATCACCAAACAACTTGGCAACTCCTACAACACGATTGCCAGCCTTCTCGAACAATGCATGAGCCTGCTGATACTCGGCATCGGCGCTTATACGGTAATGCATTCGGTGGAATTCACGATCGGCATGCTGGTGGCTTTCCAGATGTTTGCAGGAAAGATATCGCAACCGATGCTGCGCCTGGTCGGCCTGTGGCAACAATTCCAGCAGGCCAGCCTGTCCGTAGCCCGGCTCGGCGACCTGATGAATGCGCCTGCGGAGCCATACTCCGTCACGCCTGCGCGCAGCCATCACGCTCGCGGCAGCATCCGGATCGAACAGATTTCCTTCCGCTATCACGAGCAGCAGGCGTTGCTCTACGAAAATCTCTCCTTGCATGTTCAGCCGGGACAGGCCGTCGCCATCATGGGCCCGTCTGGCTGCGGCAAGAGCACGCTGGCCAAATTGCTGCAAGGGTTTTATCAACCCGAAAGCGGTTGCATACGCGTGGATGGCGTCGACATCCGCTACCTGTCCGCCAATGAATTGCGCCAGCATTTCGGCGTGGTGCCGCAAGAGACGACGTTATTTTCCGGCACCATTTACGACAATCTGTTGATGGCCAATCCTCGCGCCAGTTTCGAGCAAGTCAGCACGGCTTGCAAGATGGCCGAAATTCATCAGGCGATAGAGGAATTGCCGCAAGGCTACCAGACCGAAATCGGCGAACGCGGCGCCGGTCTTTCCGGTGGGCAGAAGCAGCGCATCGCCATTGCCCGGGCGTTGCTGAAACGCCCCGACATCCTGATCTTCGATGAGGCGACCAGTGCGCTCGACGCCGTTACCGCAGAACTCTTCGCCAAGACCATCAATGGCTTGAAAGGCAAGGTCACCATGCTGTTCATCACGCACGGCCTGCCCCGCAGCCTCAAGGTCGATGCCATCTACAGAATCGGCGTCGGCGGCGCGCAAGCAATGGCCGTCCCTTCCGCTGCACCCGACTCCGCCGCTCTCGCTCACCGCGTCAATGGGCAAGGAGAATGAGCATGCCGACATCTTCAGGGAAGAACCAAGGTCAACCGGACAGCAACACCTCGGAGAACCGCATCGATGCGGTATCCTCGCAATCCGGCCCGCGACAGGCCGGCGCGAAAATCATTCCCCTGCGCCCCGGTCACCGCTGGGACGATCCTTTGCGCCTGATCGAGGACGCGGCTCCCGGCGAGACTGGCCGACTGGTGTTGTGGACAGTCTGCATATTGATATTTCTGATGATTCTCTGGGCGAGCTTCGGGAAGCTTGACATCATCGCCAGCGCGGAAGGCAAGCTGACGCCGCAAACCTTGCTCAAGATTGTGCAGCCGGCCGAATCCGGCGTTGTCCAGCAGCTCCTTGTCAACGAAGGCGACAGCGTCAAGGCCGGTCAAGTCCTTGCGCGACTGGACACCACGCTTGCCCGGGCCGACAGCGCCGGCATCGCCAACGACCTCGCTCACCAGACAATGCAGGAGCGGCGCATTGAAGCCGAACTTTCGGGCCAACCGATGCTGCCTGTTGCCGGAGACAATCCCGTATTGTTCGCGCAGGTACTGGGACAATACCGAGCCCATCGCCAGGCTTACCTCGACAGCCTGGAACAGGAGCGCGCCCTGCTGAGCAAAGCAGAACATGAGCGTCGCAGCGCGTTGCAGATCCTGGCCAAGCTCGAACAGACATTGCCTTCCTATGAGCGTTCCGCCGAGGCATACACGAAACTGGAACAGGAAGGTTTCTTCAGCCCGCTGGCGACTGCGGAGAAACGTCGCGAAGCTACCGAGAAGGCACGCGATCTGGATGCGCAGCATTCCGCCGTATCAGCCATCGATGCGACCATCGAGGCCCAAGGAAAACGCATCAGCCAGATACAAAGCGCCTACCGCAGCGAGCTGGAAAAGGAACGTGCCGAAATCCGGGCCAGGATCGCGCAGTTGCAGCCCGGCCTTGAGAAGACCGCGTATCGCGAAGGCTTGATGGAATTGAAAGCGCCTCAGGACGGCACCATCAAGGATCTGGCGACCACGACTCTGGGGGCTGTGGTGCAGCCGGGCAGCGTCGTCATGTCGCTGGTTCCCCGCGATGAACTGTTGTTTGCCGATGTCAATATCAAGAACGAAGACGTCGGTTTCGTATTGATCGGCCAAAAAGCGCAAATCAAGCTGGCGACGTATCCATTCCAGAAATACGGCATGCTCAGCGGCGTTGTCACGCATATCGGCGCCGACGCCAGCGAGAATAACCGGCAAAGCCAGATCGATCCGACCAAAAACGGCAATGAATCGGCCAACGTTGCGGCATGGACCTATAAAGCGAGAATCAGACTGGATCGGCAAACGCTACGAGATCCGCAAGGTGCGCTTCTGCCGCTAACGCCAGGCATGCAGGTTGTCGCGGAAATACAGCAAGGAAAGCGCACGGTGCTCGAATATCTATTGTCCCCGGTGCAAAAAGCCGTTCAGGAGGCGGGACGTGAACGATAAGGACAGATGAGAAGAAACGTTCAGGCGCCCTATCGTCTTCCGACGCCAATCAATGATAGGATCGCAATCGTCCCCGGCACGGCTGAACCGGCCGGCGCATTCATCCACATTAACAACGTCAAGTCATGAAACGAGTCATTACCAGCATCCTCATCGGCGTCGTCCTGTATTTCCTGCTGCCTTTCATCACCAAATTCATTCCGCAATACCGCCTGGCCGTCTGGTCGATCACGGCGGCGGTGGTGTCGTTTGTGGTGTCGGCGGGCATGGACAGAGTGTGAAGCAGGATCATTGAAGAAACCCGGCATCCTTGGAAAACGACGTCATCCACATCAACCGGCTCGACGCGGATGCGAGCGCCGTCTCGGCGTTCGTGGCGCCTCACCGCAATGTGCTGGTCCTTACCGGCGCCGGCATCAGCACCGCATCGGGCATCCCGGATTATCGCGACGCCAATGGCGTGCGGCGCGGCAAGGCGCCGATGGAAGGTCCGGCCTTCCGCGCTTCGGAAACGATGCGGCGGCGTTACTGGGCGCGCAGCATGATCGGCTGGCCCAAGCTCGCGCAGACCGCGCCGAATGCCGGCCATCGCGCGCTGGCCGCGCTTGAGGCAGCCGGCAGGATAGCCGCGCTCCTGACGCAAAACGTCGACGGCTTGCATCAGCAGGCGGGGAGCCGTGCCGTGATCGAACTGCACGGCAACATCCATCGCGTTGTGTGTCTGGCTTGCGGCACGATGCAGACGCGCCGCGCAGTGCAAACGCTGCTCGAGCGAGCCAATCCCGGTCTGGTCGGCAACGACGCCGCCGCCTTGCCGGATGGCGATGCGGAACTGGCTACGGACGCGCTGGCCGGCTTTCAGGTTCCGCCCTGCCCGGCATGCGGCGGCATGCTTCAGCCCGATGTCGTGTTCTTCGGCGACGGCGTGCCGCGGGATCGCTCGGAGGCTGCCGAACGCGCAGTGGCTGCGGCGGATGCGGTATTGGTGGTCGGGTCGTCGCTGGTGGTGTTTTCAGGCTACCGCTTTTGCCGCATGGCCGCGGAAGCCGGCAAACCGATTGCCGCGATCAATCGCGGCGTCACGCGGGCGGATCATTTGCTGGTGCTGAAATGCGAGACGCCGGCTGAATCATTGCTGCCTTTGCTTGCGGATCGCCTGCACAGCGACTGAACCAGACGATCCGCATGCCGCATGAAAACGCGCTTCAGACGTTCTCGCGCCGATAGCCGCCCATCACGCCTTTCTTGGACAACACCCATTGCCATAGCTGGATATCGCGCGCGCGGAAAGCGCCGGCGCAAGACAGCAGGTAGTAGCGCCACATGCGGCGGAAGCGTCCCCCCAGTTGCGCTTCGAAACGCGGCCAGGCGGCTTCGAAGTTGCTGTGCCACGCCATCAGGGTCTTGTCGTAATCGGCGCCGAAGTTGTGCAAGTCTTCCACCACGAACAGATGATCCAGCGCATCGCCGATCTGGCCGATCGACGGCAGGTCGCCGTTCGGGAAGATGTACTTGTCGATCCACGGATCGGGCGACGATTTACGCTGGTTCTTGCCGATCGTGTGCAACAGGAACAGACCGTCGTTGTCGAGGCAGCGATGGGCAACGTCCATGTAGGTGCGGTAGTTCTTGCGGCCCACGTGTTCGAACATGCCGATGCTGACGATGGCGTCGAAATGCTCGTTGAGTTCGCGATAGTCTTGCAGGCGGAACTCCAGCGGCAGATGCGGGTAACGCTCCTTCGCCAATGCAATCTGCTCTTTCGAAATGCTGACGCCGACGGCATGCACGCCGTAACGCTCGGCGGCAAAGGCCATGAAACTGCCCCAGCCGCAGCCGATGTCGAGCACGCGCATTCCCGGCTTGAGTTGCAGCTTGCGACAGATCAGGTCGAGCTTGGCTTCCTGCGCTTCTTCCAGCGTGGCGGCGCTGTTCCAGTAACCGCAGGTGTAGGTCATGCGCGAGTCGAGCATCGCCGAATAAAAATCGTTGCCAAGGTCGTAATGCACTTCGCCGACCGTGCGCGCGCGCTTGAGGTTCTGTCGGTTCATGAATTTCGCGGCGAGCACATGGCCGATCAACCGCAACGGCTTGACGGTGTCGGCCAGCCGGGTGCGCAACAGTCGGGAGAAAAATTCATCGAGCTGTTCGGCGTCCCAGTCGCCATCCATGTAGGCCTCGCCCAATCCCAGGTTGGCCTGTGCGAACGCACGCTCGGGAACGCCGGCGCGATGCAATTGCATGTCCCATGGGTTGCCGCCGTTGATGCGGATGCCAGCCTGGCCGAGCATGTCGGCCATGCTGCGATAAATTGCCGAGTCTTGGGGAAGTTCGTTTTGCGAAGTGAATGTGGAGGCATTCGAAGACATGTGCTGCGTTCCTGTCAGTAGATAAGTTGAGGACGGGCGCGCTGCTCGGGCAGCGTCAAATCTTTCTTCAATGCCCTAAACGATAAATCAGACGCGCATCTTTTGCACAATTGATTAAATGTGTTCATTTAATTAACTCTACCTATCGAACAAAAAATACGCTCTCGCGCTTGCAATGCCGTTCAGTCAAGCCTGTTTTCTTCAGCCGTCGTCTCGGCGTATGCCAGGACCTGGTGTCGTGAAAACATCCGATACGACGCTGGGTCCTGACTTTCGTCAGGACGACGGTTGTGATGGGCTGACTATGCGGTAAAGAGCTTTTGAACTTAACTGAACAGCATTACCCACACGCTTGATATTTTTGAGGTTTCCCGTCGCTATGACAGCCGCCAGGGATTGCCGCAGGTTATCCTTACGACAATACGGTCATCGTCGGCGAAGCTGCCTCATCGTTTTAATTTCATCCATATTTCATGAACAAACGAGTACAAAAACAAATGGAACCGGATAGCGCCGTCTACAAGACGCTGCTTGAATCGACCAAAGCGATCCCCTGGAAAATCGACTGGAGCACCATGAAGTTCGCCTACATCGGCCCGCAGATCGAGGCGCTATTGGGCTGGACGCCGGAAAGCTGGGTCACCGTGGAAGACTGGGCCATGCGCATCCATGCGGAAGACCGCGAAGGCGTGGTGAATTTTTGCGTATCGCAGTCGAAGTCCGGCGTCGACCACGAGGCCGATTACCGCGCCATCACGCGCGATGGTGAGCATGTCTGGATCCGCGACGTCGTGCATGTGGTGCGCAAGCCCGACGGCGAGGTCGATGCGCTGATCGGCTTCATGTTCGACATCACGGAACGGAAGAAGACCGAAGCGCGCCTGGCAGAATTGCAGAAAGAGCTGGAGGCGCTGTCCTACCGCGACAGCCTCACCGAGGTCGCCAATCGCCGCATGTTCGACTCCGCGCTGGAAGTCGAATGGGCCAACGCTGTCAAGAACCGCACGCCTTTGTCGATCATCATGCTCGACATCGACTACTTCAAGCAATACAACGATCATTACGGCCACATCCGCGGCGACGCCTGCCTCAAGCAGATCGCCGGCGTGCTGAACCAGGCCGCCACGCGCACGCGCGATTTCTTTGCACGCTACGGCGGCGAAGAGTTCGTGCTGATCCTGCCGGAAACCGACCGCGCCTCAGGCCTCAAAGTGGCGCAGCGTTGCCGCAAGATGGTGCTGAAGGAAAAAATCCCGCACGAAAAATCGCAGGTGGAAAGCGTCGTCACGATCAGCCTGGGCATGGCGACCATCATCCCCTCCACGCAAGACCATCGCATCGACTTCATGGAACTGGTCGACAAGCGTCTCTACATGGCCAAGCAGCGTGGGCGCAATTGCATCGTTGCCGAGGACTGAGCATCCTTGCAGCCGGGCGGCACGTCGCGTGCGCCCGTAAAAACACTCAGTGCTTTTTGATCCGCTCGAATAAATCGAAAACCAGCATGCCGGCAATCATGGCCGCGCCAAAACCGAAGGCTTTCGCATAGCCGGCGCCGATGGCGACCAAGGCAGGTCCCGGACAAAAACCCGCCAGTCCCCAGCCTACGCCGAAAGCGGCGCTGCCGAGCACCAGCCGCAACGTCACCGCTGCCTGGGCCGGCAATTGCATGGGCAAGCCCAGCAAGGACAGGCTGCGACGCTTTGCCATCCAGAAAGCCGGCACGCCGACAAGGATGGCACCGACCATGACGAAGGCCAGCGACGGGTCCCATATGCCAGCCAGATCGAGAAAGCCGAGGACCTTGGCGGGATTCGCCATGCCCGACACCAGTAAACCGAAACCGAACAGCAGGCCTGCCAATAACGCGGTCAAGATATTCATCTTCATGCTCCGATCACATGCAGTCTGACGAACACAGTCAGAAAGCCCGTCACCATGAATGTCAAGGTCGCGACCAGCGAGCGCAACGATCCGCGCGCCAGACCGCAGACGCCGTGACCGCTGGTACAGCCTCCGGCATAACGGGTGCCGAGACCGACGATGAATCCCGCCGCCAGGATTTCCCCCCAGCCGGCCTTGACATCAAGTACAACGGCGACGCCGGACCAGGCTGCGATCAACGGCGCCGCGAGCAATCCGATCAGGAAGGCTGCCCGCCACGCCGTATCCTTCCGCGGCATTTTCAGCAAACCGCCGAGGATGCCGCTGATGCCGGCGATCCGGCCGTTGAACAGGATCAATCCGGCCGCCGCGCCGCCAATCATCAAACCACCGGCCAACGACAGGCCGGGAGTGAAATGGTCAAAGTCAATCAAGTCGATCTCCATGGTGAAAAAGTTCTGAGGGCAAGCGACGACACCGATTCCCTGACGGTAAGCAGGCAATCGGCGTCGCCCTTATTCATTTTTCTGCGGCTGGGCGATCGTTCGCAACTGGAAGCGTCCGTCATTATTGAACAGCCAGGTCTCCGATATCTCGACCCGGCCGCCGCGCAGCAGCATTGCCGGCGGCTTGGGAAATGGCGCCGTGTTGCGCAACGCCGCCAGCGCGGTCGCTTCGGTGACCTTGTCCTTGTTGCCGCGCACCACTTCGCTGCGCGTCAGGTTGCCGTCCTTGTCGACCACATACTTGATGACGATGACCGAACGCAACAGCGCCTGCGGACGTTCCACATGTACCCTGGTCGAATTGACCTGCGAAATGCGGCGCGCCAGATCTTCCTTGTAGCCGTCCAGGGAATCGGCGGTGGAAGTGCCGTCGGGCGTGGTTTTGACCTGCTCGGCAATTTCCCTCGCGGTGGCATCGCGATTGGCCTGCGTGTCCGGCTTCGGGACGGAACAAGCGGCCAGCAGGCCTGCGCTCAGCACGACCATCGTTTTGATTCCGGACTTGTTCAAAGGGTCACCCATACAGAAAGATGAAGCCTATTAGACCATATCTTCCATCCCTCCCTGCATCTTCCTGCCGCTCACGATCACTCCCGGCCGAAAACCCGTGCGCGCCATGCCGTAAAGTTGCCGGAAAGACTCCATCCATAACCCTGATCTATGGATGGAATCCAGTTCATATATATCACGGCAGGTGTCATCCAGATGTCATATTAGCTACGTAATATCCGCTCACTTTCTGGCCGAACCCGGCATAGTCTTGATAGAAAGAGCGCGATGCCTACTCCGTTATCAACTCCCGCCAACGTCGCCGCCAGTTCTTCCGACGCGTTTTTATCGATTCGCAATATCCGGAAGCGCTTCGGCGCATTCACGGCGCTCGATCATGTTTCACTTGAGGTCGGGAAAGGCGAAATGGTGTGCCTGCTCGGCCCTTCCGGCTGCGGCAAGACCACGCTGTTGCGCACCATCGCCGGCCTCGAAAAGCAGGACGACGGCAGCATCCATGCGCACGGCCGGGACATCTCGCATCTGCCGCCGCAGTCGCGCGACTACGGCATCCTGTTCCAGTCCTATGCGCTCTTCCCCAACCTGACCGTGGCGCAGAACGTCGCCTATGGCCTCAATGCGCGCCGCATGACGCGCGCGCAGATGCAGCAGCGCGTGACCGACATGCTGGCCATGATCGGCCTGGCCGGCAGCGAAAAAAAATATCCGGGACAGTTGTCCGGCGGCCAGCAGCAACGCGTGGCGCTGGCGCGCGCGTTGGCGCCCTCGCCGTCGCTGCTGCTGCTCGACGAACCGCTGTCCGCGCTCGATGCGCAGGTGCGCGAGCATCTGCAACTGGAAATCCGCCGTCTGCAAAAAGAATTCAACATCACCACGCTGATGGTGACGCATGACCAGGAAGAAGCGATGGTGATGTCCGACCGCATCGCCATCATGCACCACGGCCGCATCGAGCAGTTCGATACACCGGACCGCATTTATCGCCATCCGGCCACGCCCTTCGTCGCCGACTTCGTCGGCCAGGCCAACTGGCTGCCGTTCCAGCGCGTGTCGGAGCGGCAGGTCAGCGTGGGCCCGCTGATGCTCAGCGTAGAACAGGAAAAGCAAAAAGTCGACAGCGGCCGCCTGTTCTGCCGGCCGGAAGCGGTCGACGTGCTGCCGGCGGTCGATGCCGCCAACCGTTTTTCGGCGCGCGTGGTCGATCAGATCTACCTCGGCAATCGCTACCGGATGATGCTGGAACTGGACGAATTGCCGGGCCGGCGCCTGATGGCCGACGTGAGCAACGACGTCCGCGCGCAATTGCCCGACGTGTCCGCGCAGCGCATGTGGATCGCCTTGCCCCAGCATTCCCTGCATCTGTTTGCCTGAAGTATGAATACTTCCGCCAACACGCCCATGGATGCCTCGACGCATGCGCAGGCACTGCCGGCGATGTCGCCAATGGCGCCAGTACCGTCAGCAGCGTCGGCGCGGCGGCTGTCCTCCGTCAATAAAGATGCGCTGCTCTCGCTCGGCCTGAAATACGGCTTGCTGCTGCTCCTGCTGCTGGCGCTGGCATTGCCGCTGGCGGCGGTGCTGGGACAGGCGCTGTTCGATCGCGGCGGCCTCTGGGCCGGCATGGCGCCGTGGAGCCGGCTGGTCGCCAATCCCAACTTCGTGCCGATGATCGCGCGCAGCATCGGCGTGGCCGCCGCCACGGCGCTGCTGGTGGTGCCGCTGGCTTATCTGTTCGCCTACGGCTTGCAGCGCACGCTGGCGCCGTTCAAGGGACTGTGGCGCGCCATCGCCCTGCTGCCGCTGTTGGCGCCGTCGCTGCTGCCCGGCATCGCGCTGATCTACCTGTTCGGCAACCAGGGACTGTTCAAGGAATGGATGAACGGCAGCATCTACGGCTTCTGGGGCATCCTGCTGGGCGAGGCGTTCTACACCTTTCCGCATGCGCTGATGATTCTGCTGTCGGCGCTGTCGCTGGCCGACGCGCGGCTGTACGACGCCGCCTCGGCAATGGGGGCCAATAGCTGGAAAACCTTTCGCACCGTGACCTTGCCGGCCTCGCGCTACGGCATCTTCGGCGCGTTCTGCCTGGTGTTCACGCTGGCGATCACCGATTTCGGCGTGCCCAAGATCGTCGGCGGCGCGTTCAGCGTGCTGGCGGTGGAAGCCTACAAGGCGGTGGTCGGCCAGCAGCAATTCGATCGGGGCGCGCTGATCGGTTTGCTGCTGCTGATCCCCGCGCTGCTCACTTTCTGCGTCGACGGCTGGCTGCAAAAGCGCCAGCGCGCGCAAATGAGCAGCCGCGCCGAAGTGCTGACGCCGCGCCGACACTGGCGCCGGGACGGCGTCTACACGCTGGTCCTGATGGCCATCAGCGCCGCCTTGCTGCTGATGATCGCGGTGGCGGTCGGCGCGTCGCTGGTCAAACTGTGGCCGTACAACCTGAACCTGACGTTGATGCACTACGACTTCGACAACATGGACGGCGGCGGCTGGCTGGCCTACTGGAACAGCCTGCGCCTGGCGATCGGCACCAGCATCGTCGGCACGGCGATCATTTTCACCGGCGCCTGGCTCATGGAAAAGACGCGCGGCCACCGCTGGCTCGACACCTCGCTGCGCTTCCTGACCTTTTTGCCGATGGCGGTGCCGGGGCTGGTGCTGGGGCTGGGCTTCGTGTTCTTTTTCAACCATCCGGCCAATCCGCTGAACTTCCTGTACGGCAGCATGGCGATCCTGATCCTGTGCTCGGTGATCCACTTCTACACCACGGCGCATCTGACCGCCGTCACGGCATTGAAGCAGATCGATCCCGAATTCGAAGCCGCCTCGGCCTCGCTCAAGGTGCCCTTGCTGCGCACCTACCTGCGCATCACCGTGCCGCTGTGCCTGCCGGCGGTGCTGGAAATCTTCCGCTACCTGTTCGTGTCGTCGATGACGACGGTGTCGGCGGTGATCTTCCTGTACAGCCCCAACACCGTGCTGGCCGCGATCGCCGTACTGAACATGGACGACGCCGGCGATGTCGGGCCGGCGGCTGCCATGTCGACCTTGATTCTGCTGACCTCGATTGCGGTGTCGCTGCTGATGCATTGGGGGCTGGGCTACTGGGTGCGCAAGGCGCAGGCATGGCGCAGCGCCGGCAAGAAACATTGAAACGCATTGAAGACCTGTTGATGTTGTCGTTCGTCGTACCAACTTTTCCACCACAAGAAAGCAACCATGAAACCTACAAACATTCTTAAACTGCTTGCTTCCGTACTGGGTGCAGGCGCCCTGCTGTCCGCGCATGCGGCGACCACGCTGACCGTCTACACCGCGCTGGAAGCCGATCAGATCAAGGCCTACCAGACCGAGTTCGAAAAGACCAATCCCGACATCGAAATCAAATGGGTGCGCGACTCCACCGGCATCGTCACCGCCAAGCTGCTGGCCGAAAAAGCCAATCCCAAGGCTGACGTGATCTGGGGTCTGGCCGCTTCCAGCCTGGCGATCCTGGACAAGGAAGGCATGCTGACGCCTTACGCTCCCAAGAATCTGTCGAACATCGAAGCCAAATACCGCAGCCCCGCCAATCCGCCGGCATGGGTCGGCATGGACGTGTGGGGTTCGGCGATCTGCTTCAATACCGTCGAAGCGCAAAAGCAAGGTCTGCCGAAGCCGACTTCGTGGGCCGACCTGACCAAGCCGGTCTACGCCGGCAAGATCGTGATGCCGCATCCGGCCTCTTCCGGCACCGGCTACCTCGACGTCACCGCATGGATCCAGATGATGGGCGAAGAGAAGGCGTGGGCCTACATGGACGCGCTGCACAAGAATATCGGCCAGTACACCCACTCCGGCTCCAAGCCATGCAAACAGGCCGCCACCGGCGAATTCCCGATCGGCATCGCGTTTGAATACCGCGCCGTGAAGACCAAGAAGGAAGGCGCGCCGATCGACATCATCCTGCCGTCGGAAGGCCTGGGCTGGGATCTGGAAGCAACCGCCATCGTCAAGGGCACCAAGAATCTGGAAGCCGCCAAGCGCCTGGCCGATTTCTCCGCCAGCAAGGACGCCATGCTGCAGTATGAAAAGAACTTCGCCGTGCTCGCCGTGCCCGGCATCGCCAAGCCCGACCCGCTGCTGCCCGCGGATTACGAAAAGCGCCTGACCAAGAACGACTTCGTCTGGACCAGCACCAACCGCGACCGCATCCTGACCGAATGGAGCAAGCGTTACGAAAGCAAGGCCGAAAAGAAATAACCGGCCGCGCATGAACGCACGGGCCGGAGCAAGCGATTTTGCTCCGGCCCGTGCCGATTCCTTGCATGAGTCATTCCGTCGGCGAGATGGCTCATGCAAGGGATTCAGGAAACGAAAAACCAGGCACACGCATCAAGGACATCGAATGAGCAACAGCAACATGGAACACATTGACGTCGCCGTCGTCGGCGCCGGCATCCTCGGACTGGCGCACGCCTACGCCGCCGTCAGGCGCGGCCTGCGCGTGGCGGTATTCGAACGCACTTCGACGCCGCTCGGCGCATCGATCCGCAATTTCGGCATGGGCCTGGTCACCGGCCAGCCGCCCGGCGTCATGCTCGGCCTTGCCAAGCAAAGCCGCGAGATCTGGCTGCACCTGGCGCAGCGCGCCAACTTCAGCGCACGCGAAGCCGGCACCCTGCTGTTTGCACGCAGCGCAGCCGAACATGCCGTGCTTGAAGAATTCATGATCGTGCGCGCGCGCCAGCACGGCTACGACGCCTCGCTGCTGGAAGGACCGCAACTGGAAGCGCTGTACGGCGGCCGCTTCCGCCATCATCGCTCGGCCCTGCACGGTACCCAGGATCTGCAACTGTATTCGCGCGAAGCGGTGCCCGCGCTGGTGTGCTACCTGCAATCCCAGGGCGTGCAGTTTCATTTCAACTCGCTGGTCAAGGAAGCCGCCGACGGCCGCCTCTCCGGCACCGCAGGCGAATTCCGCGCCGAGCGCGTGATCGTTTGTTCCGGTCACGACTACCAGACGCTGTTTGCCGACAAGCTTGCCGGGATGAACCTGAAAGTGTGCCGCCTGCAAATGCTGCGCGCCGTGCCGCAGGAGCATTTTCCCTTGACGCATGCGGTGCTGACCGGCTTGTCCTGCACGCATTACGGCGCCTTCTCTGACTTGTCCAGTGCCGCCGGCGTACATGCCGAAATCGAAGAAAAAACACCGGCGCTGAACCGCCACGGCATCCATTTGCTGGTCAGCCCGACGCCTTACCAAGAGTTGATCATCGGCGACTCCCACTACTACGGCGTCGACGCGCCGCCGTTCAATAATGAGGAAATCGACCGGTTGATGATCGGTCTGACGGAACACACGCTGGGCGTGCGCCTGAATGTGCTGGAACGCTGGCAAGGCGTGTACGGCAGCAAAGGACCGGGACCGTTCTCGGCGACGCCCGTCGACGCCAGGACGACCGTGGTGCTGATGCACACCGGCATCGGCATGAGCGTGGGACTGGCGCTGGGCGAGCGCGTGATGGGCGCCTTGCTGGATGGCGCGGCGTTGCCGGATCCGGCTGTCGACAAGAACTGAAAAGAGCAACTCTACAAGCCGCAGCCGTCCCGGCGAACGCTGGGACCCTGTATCGTGAAGACGGTAGCTACGACGCTGGGTCCTGACTTTCGTCAGGACGACGGCATTGGATTAGCTTGATGGCGCAGCATTGCCGGATCCGGCTGTCGACAAGCACTGAAAAGAGCAACTCTACAAGCCGCAGTCGTCCCGGCGAAAGTCAGGACGACGGCATTGGATTAGCTTGATGGCGAGGCATTACCAGATCCGGCTGTCGACAAGCACTGAAAAAGAGCAACTCTACAAGCCGCAGTCGTCCCGGCGAACGCTGGGACCCAGTGTCGTGAAGACGGTAGCTACGACGCTGGGTCCTGACTTTCGTCAGGACGACGGCGATGGAGGGACGGATTACTCCCGCGCCAGCGCCTCCGTATGCAACCACTTGCCCTTGCGGCACAAGTCGTCGGTCACATCCAGCACCAGCCGCTCCACCGCCGCCGCAGCATTGGTCAACGGAATATTCTTTGAGGCGCACAAGACCAGCGTGCGCACCATGCGTTCGCCGCTGATCGGATGCGCGACCATGTCGCCGCGTTCGATTTCCGTCAGCAAGGGAGCGACCGGCAAAATAGTCGCGCCGATGTCGGCCAGGATCGCTGATTTCAGGATCGCCACCGAGTTGATCTCAATCACATTGTCGAGCGACATGCCGTGCGAACGGACGATGTCTTCGATGCGCGGCCGCACGCCGTGCTGCAAGCCCGGCAGGATCAGCGGCGCCTTGATGGCCTTGGCCAGCGTGACCGATTTGTTCCGCCCTTTGCCGCCTGCGACACCGTATTGCGAGTCCGCGCGCGTGATGTACATCATTTCCTCTTCCACCATCGGCGTGCTGGCAAAGGCCGACAACTGGCCGTCGTCGAACAGCACCGCCAGGTTGATCCGCCCCGAACGCAGTTGCACGATCAGGTTGCCGGTCAATTCCTCGGTCAGCAGCAAGGTGATTTCCGGATAGGTGGCGCGGATGGCGGTCAGCAGCGGCAAGGCCAGCGCGCCGGAGACGCTTTGCGGAATGCCCAACGCCACGGTGCCGGACGGCTTGTCGTTGGATTGCGCCACCGCCGACTTGGCGTCGGCGACCTGCTTGAGAATGGCCTGCGCGTGTTCGTAAAACGTCTTGCCGGCGTCGGTGGCAATCACGCCCTGGGCTGAGCGGTGCAGCAATTGTGCTTCCAGTTCTTCCTCCAGTTGGCGGATCTGCTGGGTCAGCGCCGGCTGGGCGATGTGCAGCACGCGTGCCGCGCGCGAGAGTGAACCGTGATCGACGATGGCGACGAAGTATCTGAGTTGACGCAATTCCATGCGGATATATCCGTGATTTAAGTTGTTATTTTCACTTACAAGCCGGGACGGCTATTGAACATCCGGCTGCGTGCATTTTCAATATGGCCGCGCATGGCGTGCCGCGCGCCTTCGGCGTCCTGTTTCCTGATCAGTTCGAAGATGTTGCGATGCTCGTCCATGGCGTCCTGGGTGCGCTTCCAGGGCTGGATGTGCATCAGGTGGCGCAGCATGTTGACGGCATGGCTGACGTCGTATTCCAGGGTCTTGAGCACTTGTACGAAACGCATGTTGGCGGTCGCCGTCGCAATCGCTTCATGGAAGGCGAAATCGAAGTGATGGGCAATGCCGCCGACGGCGTTGGCTTCTTCGAAGCCGGTCAGCAGTTCGTCCATTTTCGCCAGGTCTGCGGTGCTGCGGCGCAGGGCCGCCATGTAGGCGCATTCGGGCTCGATCACCATGCGCAGTTCAAGACCGTTCATAATGTGGCCGATGCGCTCGGACGGCTCGGCGCCAGCGGGCTTGACGGCAAGGTCGGGCTTATCCGTCACATAGGTGCCGGAACCGCGCCGCGATTCGACCAGTTGATCTTCGCGCAGCCGGTCCAGCGCCTGGCGCACGATGGGGCGCGAAACGTCGAACAACGTCGCCAGGTCGTTCTCGGAAGGCAGGCGGCTGCCGACCGCGATCTTGCCTTCGACGATGGCGTGGAACAGGTTTTCATAGACGCGCTCGGCAAAACGCTCCTGGCGCACCGGGCCGAGACCGGCGGCGGCCAGCGCCAGAGCTTCGACGGACAATTGCGTCGCCCGCAACGGTGGCTTGATGCTGACAATGTTGGCGTCGAGTTTATCGGCTTGCGATTTCGTCATGGCGTGTCTCCGGCAGGCAATGCTGCAGTGCTTGTTTTGTCGACCATGTTACCCGATTCGCGAGGATGCCATAAGGCTGCGTTATGGCCCAGGCGGTCCTGGCGGCCAAAGTAGTAATATAAGTTGACATCTTTGGTTTGCCAACATACATTGAAAGCAACCGAGGCAGCGACGGAAACTTCCGATTCGCTACCCATAAAACAAAACGACAGGAGACAAAACGGCCCGGCCCGATCTCTGCGGCGGTGGTATCTTTTGCCGTCCATTGTTTATCGAAGCCATCATGATCCAAGCAAATCAGCAGCAGAATCTTCAACCATACCTGCAACAGTTTTCACTGGCCGGGAAAATCGCCCTCGTCACCGGCGCGGCCCGCGATATCGGCCTGGAAATCGCCCGCGCGCTGGCCGGCAGCGGCGCGCATGTGATTCTCAACGGCCGCGATCCCGACACCCTGGCGAGCGCGGTGCAAAGCCTGACGGAACAAGGCTTGTCCGCCGGCGCCCTCGCCTTCGACGTGACCGACAAGGCGGCGGTCAGGGAAGCTTTCGCGCAGATCACGCAGCAACATGGCCGCCTCGACATCCTCGTCAACAACGCCGGCATGCGCAACCGCAAACCCCTGCTGCAATTCAGCGACGACGATATCCATGCCATGCTGGAAACCAACCTGGTGGCCGGCTACACGCTGTCGCGCGAAGCGGCGCGCCTGATGGTGCCCAACAAGAGCGGCAGGCTGATCACGGTGACGTCGATCGCGGGCAAGATCGCACGCTCCGGCGACGCCGTCTATACCGGCGCCAAAGCCGGCCTGACCGGGATGATGCGCGCGCTCGCCGCCGAATACGGTCCGCTCGGCATCACCAGCAACGCGATCGCGCCGGGCGGCGTGGCCACCGAGGCCAATGCCGCCGCGATCGCCGATCCCAAGATCAATGCCCACTTCGCCACGCGCACGCCGCTGGGACGCTGGGCGCAGCCGGCAGAGATCGCCGGCGCCGCGGTTTTCCTCGCTTCCAGCGCCGCTTCCTACGTCAACGGTCACGTTCTGTATGTGGACGGCGGCATGTCGATTGCCATGTAATCACGTCATGAAAGGACTTTCAGCGCCATGAAACAGCACTTCATCAACAACCTCTGGACCGCGCCCTCTTCGGGCGAGAGCATCCCCGTCGTCGATCCTTCCGACGGCCAGGTGTTCGCATCGCTGGCGCGCGGCAATGCGGCCGACGTCGATGCCGCCGTGCAAGCGGCGCGCAAGGCCTACGACCACGTCTGGAGCCGCACCAGCGCCGCCGAACGCGGCCGCCTGATGATGAAACTGGCGCTGAAATTGCAAGAGCATCACGAAGAACTGGCGCAACTGGAAGCGCGCGATTGCGGCAAGCCGCTCAAGCAGGCGCGCGCCGATGCCTCGGCGATCGCGCGCTATTTCGAGTTTTATGCGGGAGCGGCCGACAAGCTGCACGGCGAGACCATTCCCTACCAGACCGGCTACACCGTGCTGACGCTGCGCGAACCGCATGGCGTAACCGCGCACATCGTGCCGTGGAATTATCCGATGCAGATCTTCGGCCGCTGTGTCGGCGGCGCGCTCGCCGCCGGCAACACCTGCGTCGTCAAGCCCGCCGAAGACGCCTGCCTGTCGCTGCTGCGCGTGGCCGAACTGGCGGCCGAAACCGGTTTTCCGGAAGGCGTGCTCAACATCGTGACCGGCTACGGACATGAGGCCGGCGACCTGCTGGTCAAGCACCCCGAGGTCGATCATGTGTCGTTCACCGGTTCGCCCAACGTCGGCAAGATCGTGGTGCGCGCCGCCGCCGAGCACCACACGCCGGTCACACTGGAGCTGGGCGGCAAGTCGCCCCAGGTGGTGTTTGCCGATGCCGACTTCGACGCCATGCTGCCGGTGGTCGTCAACGCCATCGTGCAGAACGCCGGCCAAACCTGCTCCGCCGGCAGCCGCCTGCTGGTGCAGCGTAGCGCCTACGAACAGGTGCTGGAACGTGTCGGCCAGGCCTTCGGCAAGCTGCGCGTCGGCACGCCGACGATGGACCTGGACTGCGGTCCGCTGATCCGCAAGACGCAGCAGGAACGCGTCGCCGGTTTCCTGCGCGAAGCCGCCGACAGCAGGATCCCCGTCGTGGCGCAAGGCCGCATCGCCGACGGCGTGCCGGCTTCCGGTTTTTATCAGGCGCCGGTCCTGTTGCGCGATGTGCCGTATCGACATCGTCTGGCGCAGGAAGAAGTGTTCGGCCCGGTGCTTGCGGCGATGCCGTTCGAGGATGAGGCCGATGCAATCCGGCTGGCCAACGCCACCGATTTCGGCCTGGTCGCCAGCGTGTGGACGCGCGACGGCGGACGCCAGATGCGCCTGGCGCGCGCGATTCGCAGCGGCCAGATTTTCATCAACAATTATGGCGCCGGCGGCGGCGTGGAATTGCCGTTCGGCGGCGTCAAGGCCAGCGGCCACGGACGCGAAAAAGGCTTCGAAGCGCTGTACGGCTTCACCGTGTTGAAAACCATCGCCATCAAACACGACTAAGCACGACACGATCAAAAACAACTCATCACACCACAAGGAGAAGACATGCGACTCAAAGACAAAGTAGCCATCGTGACCGGCGCCGGTTCGGGATTCGGCGAAGGCATCGCCAAGACCTATGCGCGCGAAGGCGCGCGCGTGCTGGTGGCGGACATCAACGAAGCCGGCGGCAAGCGCGTCGTCGACGAGATCGTCGCGGCCGGCGGCCAGGCGCGCTTCATCAGATCCGACGTATCCAGGAGCGCCGACACGGCGGCCATGCTGGCGGCCGCGCTGGACGCTTTCGGCGGCCTGCACATTGTCGTCAACAACGCCGGCACCACGCACCGCAACCGCCCCATGCTGGAAGTCGAGGAAGACGAATTCGACCGCCTGTACGCCATCAACGTCAAGAGCATCTTCCTGAGCGCAAAGACCTTCGTGCCCTATTTCCGCAAGGCCGGCGGCGGCGCCTTCATCAATATCGCCTCGACCGCCGGCATCCGCCCGCGCCCGGGCCTGACCTGGTACAACGGCAGCAAGGGCGCGGTCATCACGACCAGCAAGTCGATGGCGGCGGAACTCGGCCCGGACAATATCCGCGTCAACTGCGTCAATCCGGTGATGTCGGCCACCGGCCTGCTGACCGAATTCATGGGCTTGCCCGACACCCCGGAAAACCGCAAGAAATTCACCGCGACGATTCCGCTGGGCCGCTTCTCGACGCCGGACGATGTCGCCAACGCCTGCCTCTACCTGGGTTCGGACGAAGCCTCGTTCATCACCGGCACCTGCCTGGAAGTGGACGGCGGACGCTGCGTATAGCATGCGCATGACAACTGCGTCAGGATTTTGTCAGCGATGCGGGACTTTGCGCGGAATCGGCATTTTTTGTGTCTATAATCACGCTGCAATAAAAAGAAAATCCATCAGTACTTAATACGCCAGTCCTTGCGACTGGTTTTTTATAACAACAAGACTGATCAAATTGTTCAATACGTATGGAGTGAGACATGTCGTATACCCCAGCACAAGGCATTGCCGCGTCGCCCGGCAGCAATCTGTCGTTTGAAGAAGCCACCTTCGCCAAGGTCACCTGGCGCCTGCTTCCGCTTCTGTTCCTCTGTTATGTCGCCTCTTACCTCGACCGCGTCAATGTCGGTTTCGCCAAGCTGCAGATGCTGCAGGACCTGAAGTTCAGCGAAACCATCTACGGTCTCGGCGCCGGCATTTTCTTCATCGGTTACTTCATCTTCGAAGTGCCCAGCAACGTCATCCTGCACAAGGTGGGCGCGCGCCTGTGGATCGCCCGCATCATGATCACCTGGGGCATCATCTCCGGCGCCATGATCTACGTGACCACGCCGGAGATGTTCTACGTCATGCGCTTCCTGCTGGGCGTGGCCGAAGCCGGCTTCTTCCCCGGCGTGATCCTGTACCTGACGTACTGGTACCCGTCGCATCGGCGCGGCAAGATCACCGCGCTGTTCATGACCGGCATCGCCATCTCGGGCGTGATCGGCGGCCCGCTGTCGGGCTGGATCATGCATGCATTCCCGGGCGTCCACGGCCTGGCCGGCTGGCAGTGGATGTTCATCCTGGAAGCGATTCCGTCGATAGTCCTCGGCGTGGTCGTGATCTTTTACCTCAAGGATCGCATCCGCGATGCCGGCTGGCTCAACGAGGATGAAAAGCGCCTTCTGGAAAGCCAGATCAAGGAAGAGGAAACCGGCAAGGAACCCATTTCCATCGGCCAGATGTTCGCCGACGGCAAGGTGTGGCTGAGCGCGCTGATCTACTTCTGCTTCGTGATGGGCCTATATGGCGTGAGCTTCTGGCTGCCCACCATCATCAAGACCACCGGGGTCACCGATCCGCTCAACATCGGCTTGCTGACCGCGATTCCGTATGCCGTTGCCGCGGTCGCCATGATCATGATCGGCCGCAGCGCCGACCAGCAACGCGAACGGCGCTGGCACGTGGCGATTCCGGCCTTCCTCGGCTGCGTCGGCCTGCTGTTCAGCACCGTGTACGACCACAACACCTTGCTGGCGATGGCTTCGCTGACGCTGGCTGCGGTCGGCATCCTGACCACGCTGCCGCTGTTCTGGAGCCTGCCGACCGCCTTCCTGAGCGGCACGGCTGCGGCCGCAGGCATTGCGCTGATCAATTCGCTGGGCAACCTGGCGGGTTTTGTCAGCCCTTACGTGGTCGGCTGGCTCAAGGACGTTACCCAAAGCACCAATAGCGGGATGTATGTGCTGGCGGCGTCGCTGTTCTTGGGCGGCATATTGACGCTGGCGGTGCCAGCCAAGCTGGTCAACAAGTAATCCGCCTTGCCGCGCCCGGCATCGCCTGCCGGGCGCAAGCTCTCCCGTGCCGGACATCAGTCCGGCACCGCCCCCAGCCAGAACTTCAACTGCGCCGAACGGATTTCGCCGTTGTCGTCGAAGTACTTGCTTTGCCATTCGTCCGGCGTCAGGCTCAGCATGGTGTCGGCGGCCTTTGCGCCTTTTTCCTGCACCATCCAGCGCCACGAGAAATGGTCGTAGATATCCAGCACATGGGTTACGTAAGCCTGCGCCAACGCCCGCTGGCCGGTGAAGATCGCGAGGTTGTCGTCATTGTCGTAAGACGCCTTGTAGCCGAGATTGTGGCTGCCGGTGACCACCGTGCAGTTTTCCGAGAACGGATCGATGACGACGATCTTGTCGTGCGTGACGGCAAAGCCGGCGGACAGGATTTCCTTTTGCCAGCCGGACGGAATCACCGAGGTCAGCGCCTTGGCCGAGATCACTCGCGGATCCTGCTTGCCCGGCGGATCGCCCTTCTTGCGCTTGGGCGGCTCGACGCCTTGCAACTCGTACAGGAAACCCGCCGCCGTCGATGGATTGGTCACACAGCCGCGCACGAACAGGGCCTTGTTGGCTTTCTGCGCTTGCGCCACCCAGTTCACGATGCTCGGCGTGCCCGGATAAAACGCCAGGAACAGTACCGCGTGCTGCGCGCCGGCGATCAATGCCGCCAGCGCTTCCATGTCGGGCGGACGCGGCTCATCGGCGCGCGAGCGTCCGCGCGGCTTGGCCGTATTGGGAGAAAACCAGCTTGCAACCGTCGCACCGCCATCCTGCTTGAACGACTTCGGTTTGGTATCCCAGGCCCGCAATTGCGCTCCCTGCAAGGATTTCGCCTTGCCGCCGGCGGCTTCGGTGTCCTTCGCCAATTGCTTCCAGTAATCGAGATAACGTCCGGCCAGCGCCGCATCGTCGGAGACGATGCTGTTGTTGGTCTGCGTGCATAAACCGGTCGACGTCCAGTTGGTCGAACCGAACAGCACCGCGCGCGGTTTGCCCTTGGCGTCGACGTAGACGAGGAATTTGTTGTGTGCGATATGGTTGTCCGGCGCCATGCGATCGATCAGCGTGCCGGCCGTCTTGCGCAGGCGTTGGCGCGAGGCCTGATTGCCGTCGGTGACGCCGCTGGCGCTCTGCTTGTCGCCGGCCTTGGGGTTGGAAAGGATCAGGTGCAATTTCTTGCCGGCGCCTTCCAGGGCGGAAATCAGCTCGTCGTCCCCGAGCTCATACAAGGCGGCGTACAGGGCGCCTCCTTGGCTGACGCGGCCGACGAAATCCAGCAGCGCATCCAGCATGTCGCCGGCCAGACTCTTGCGCACAGCGCTGCCGGCCTGCGCGACCATGGCCAGCAAACTGTCTTTGTCGGGACGACCGTCCATCGCGCGCGACACGCGCTGCGTCGAGATCAGCCCGCGATTGAAATAGGCGCGCAGATCCGGCGCGACTTGCGGCGTCAGCGTCACTGCGTTGGAAATGGCGAAACCGACACGCATCGGCCGCAGTTTTCCCGGCGCGCCTTCCAGCGGCACGATCTTGTAGCGGAACGTACGGTTGTCGACGCCATCCTTGCCGCCATCGGCGATCAGGCGGGCATAAGGATCTTTCCAGTAGAACTTCTGGACCGGGAATTGTTCTGTGGTCTGCGCCGGAAAACGCTTCATCTTCGGAAACACCGCCATCGACGGCAGCGGCGTTTCCTTGCCGGCGGCGTCGATGCGATACACCGCGAATCCCATGCAACCGGCCAGCTTGCGGCCGTAACTCCAGGCAATCACAACCACGTCGTTGTCGGCAAACGCCACCGCATTCTGCATCTGCATCTCCTCGGTCCGGCATGAAGGAATCACCGCAAGATGTGCCGCCATCCGCCGGCCGGGCGGCAAACCCGCCATGCCAACTTAGTCCTGCATTGTTACCGGGAGATGACGCCGAACGCCGGGTTACAGGCCAGGGTCAACGCGCCAGACGCTTCCAGATTTGCTCAAGTCCGTTCTTCAGATCGGCGCCTTCCCCTTGCAACACGCCCATGCCGGACTCTTTCCTGGTCGCGCCGCCGTCGAACAGGTCGACGCCCCACACCACGTCCGTTGCCGCCGCGGCGGGCAGTTTCTGCGGAAAACGCCAGACCGCATTGGCCAGCGCGACGATCGCCGCCACATCTTCCTCGCTCAAATCGACCGAACGGCTTTGCGCGATGGCGAGCTTGTGCGTGGATGGATTGATCTGCGTGATGAAGCGCGTCATCCTGCGACTGTCGATGTCGACCGCTTCCCAATAACCGAGCGGCGTGCTGAAACTGCCGTTGGAAAGCACCACGCCGCGCGACGGGATCATCTCGGCCGGCGCGGTGATCTTGCAGTCGGTGCAGACGCGTTCCTTCACCGGCGCATACGGCGGCGTGCCGGCCGCTGCGGCGCCAACGGCGATGCAAAGAAACGCTGTCAGGAGCAGCACGCAATGTCTGAGGCGATGGATGTTTTTCATGATTGAGCTTGTCGATGTTTTGCCGGATGGTCTCATATCTTGTCGGGAAACGCAGCTTGCTCAGGTGGAATCCCCGCATCTCTGTCAAAATGGCGTTTTGCAGTTGCCTTAGTTGCCTATCTTCCGCGCGACGCGCGTACAGCCCATGAATGCACCAGCCCCCTTCAGCGGTTCCGGCGACCATACCGATGCTGCCTCTTTGCCGTTTGCCAACGCCTTCGCGACATTGCCGCCGGCGTTCTTCACCCGTCTGCAACCGACGCCGTTGCCGCATCCGTATCTGGTGGGCGTCAGCGCCGATGCCGCGGCGCTGATCGGGCTCGATCCGGCGGTGGCGGACAGCGACGCGTTCATCGACATCTTTACCGGCAACGCCATTGCGCAACAATCGAAACCGCTGGCGGCAGTGTATTCCGGCCATCAATTCGGCGTCTGGGCCGGCCAGCTCGGCGACGGCCGTGCCATCCTGCTGGGCGACCTGCCTGCGCGCGACGGCAGCCGCTTGGAACTGCAACTCAAGGGCGCCGGACTGACGCCCTATTCGCGCATGGGCGACGGCCGCGCGGTGCTGCGCTCTTCGATCCGCGAATTCCTGTGTTCGGAGGCGATGGCGGCATTGGGCATTCCCACCACGCGCGCACTGTGCGTGACCGGCTCCGACGCGCAGGTCCGGCGCGAAACCGTGGAGACCGCGGCGGTGGCGACGCGCATGTCGCCCAGCTTCATCCGCTTCGGCTCGTTCGAGCACTGGTATTACAACAAGCGTCACGATGAATTGAAGCTGCTGGCCGACAATGTGATCGCCAATTTCTACCCGGAACTGCTCGGCGAAGACAACCCCTATCGCTCGCTGCTGGCCGAAGTCACCCGACGCACCGCGCACCTGATGGCGCAATGGCAGGCGGTCGGCTTCATGCACGGCGTGATGAACACCGACAACATGTCCATCCTCGGGCTGACGCTGGATTACGGTCCGTTCGGTTTCATGGAAGCCTTCGACGCCCGCCACATCTGCAACCACACCGACCAGCAAGGCCGCTATTCCTACCAGATGCAGCCGCGCATCGGCCAATGGAACTGCTTCGCGCTCGGCCAGGCGTTGCTGCCGCTGATCGGCAGCGTGGAAGACACCGAAGCGGCGCTGGCGTCTTACGACGCCGACTTCGCCGCGAAAAACGATGCCTTGCTGCACGCCAAGCTCGGCCTGACGACGCGCCAGCCGGACGACGACAAGCTGTTCGAGGCAATGTTCGCCATCCTGCAGGCCGGCCATGTCGACTTCACGCTGTTCTTCCGCCGCCTCGGCGATCTTCGGGTGGAAAGCAACGCCGGCGACGAGCCGTTGCGCGACCTGTTCATCGAACGTGCGGCGTTCGACGCCTGGGCGCAGCAGTATCGAGCCCGCCTGCGCCATGAAAATAGCGCGGATGCCGCCAGGAAACTTGCAATGGACGCGACCAACCCCAAATACGTGCTACGAAATTACCTGGCGCAAGTCGCCATCGACAAGGCGCAGCAAAAGGATTTCTCCGAAATCGCCAAGTTGCAGCACATCCTGCGCCGCCCTTTCGACGAACAACCGGAGCACGACAAATACGCCGACCTGCCGCCCGACTGGGCCGGCCATCTTGAAGTCAGTTGCTCTTCATAGGCGTAAGATTCCCGTTGTTCCTGTTCTGCGGAACGACCAGGCGTCATCCAGACACCATTTTTGACATCAACCACGGAGCGCTAGCATGACTGCAAAAGTCCAAAAAACCGACGCCGAATGGCGTGCCCAACTGGACCCGACGGAATATCAGGTAACCCGCCACGCCGCCACCGAGCGCGCTTTCACGGGGAAATTCTGGGATCATCATGAAGCCGGCATCTATACCTGCGTCTGCTGCAACACGCCATTGTTTGCCTCCGACGCCAAATTCGACTCCGGCTGCGGCTGGCCCAGCTATTTTACGGCGCTCAATCCCGATAACGTATGCGAGAAAGTCGACAAGAGTTATGGCATGATTCGTACCGAAATTATCTGCAACGTCTGCGACGCGCACCTGGGCCATGTCTTCCCCGACGGCCCGCCGCCGACCGGCTTGCGCTATTGCATCAATTCGGCATCGCTGCGATTTGATCCGACAACCTGATTGCCTGTGCAATCTCATTGAAAAGACTTAACAGATGAAGTTTTTGTTTGACCTCTTTCCCGTCATCCTCTTTTTCGGCGTTTTCAAATGGGGTGAAGGTCATGCCGACGCCGCGCAGGGCCTGGTGGCGCAATACTTGTCGGGCTTCATGTCCGGCAGCGCCGTCGCGGCCTCACAGGCGCCCATACTGCTGGCCACGGCGGTCGCCATCGTCGCTTCGGTGGCGCAGATCGGCTACCTGCTGGCGCGCCGCAAGAAGGTCGACGGCATGCTGTGGGTGTCGCTGGCCATCATTGTCGTATTTGGCGGCGCGACCATTTATTTCCGCGACGACACCTTCATCAAGTGGAAGCCGACCATCCTTTACTGGTGCTTCGGCGCGGCATTGGTGATCAGTCAATTGTTCATGAAGAAAAACCTGATCCGGGTGATGATGGAAAAGCAAGTTTCCTTGCCGGAACCGGTATGGGGCAGGCTCAACCTGGCATGGACCATTTTCTTTGTGCTGATGGGTCTGCTTAACCTGTATGTGGCGTTCAATTACGCCATCGACATCTGGGTCAACTTCAAACTGTTCGGCACCATGGGACTGATGTTCGCTTTCATCATCGCCCAGAGCCTGTTCCTGTCGAAATACATGAAAGACGCCGAATGAGCGTGCGTCCCGACGTCATCCGCGAACGCCTGCTTGCAACTTTCTCGCCCGACGAGTGTCAAGTCGAGGATGAGTCGGCCTTGCATGCCGGTCACGCGGGCGCGGCGTCGGGCGGCGGGCACTATCGGATTCGCCTGGTTTCCGCCGTTTTTGAGGGGAAAAACCGTTTAATTCGCCATCGGCTGGTGTATGATTGCCTGGCTGATATGATGCACAAGGATATACACGCACTGGCCATCATCGCCATCGCACCATCTGAAATAGCGAACTAACAAGACTATTCCTCCTCTACAATTCTCATTTCTCGACTTATTACCTCCATTTTTTAGGATTCAATAATGACATTCAAACCCGCTCGTTTGCTGGTGCTGCTGTTTGCAACCGCTGCTTTGCCAGTCATGGCGCAAAATCTGGCCGTCGTAAACGGCAAAGCTATTCCATCGTCGCGCGCCGACGTCATGGTCAAGCAAATGACGGCACAAGGCCAGCCGGACAGCCCGCAACTGCGCGGCGCCGTCAAGGAAGAACTGATCAATCGCGAAATCCTGATGCAGGAAGCCGACAAGCAAGGCCTGAGCAACAACGCCGACGTCAAGAACCAACTGGAACTGGCGCGCCAGTCCATCGTCATCCGCGCCCTGATCGGCGACTACCTGAAGAAGCATCCGGTTGCCGATGCAGATATCCAGGCTGAATACGACAAGTTCAAGGCCCAGGCCGGCGACAAGGAATACCATGCCCGCCATATCCTGGTCGACAAGGAAGAAGACGCCAAAGCCATCATCGCCAAGCTGAAGGCCGGCACCAAGTTTGAAGACTTGGCCAAGCAATCCAAGGACACCGGCTCGGCTGCCAATGGCGGCGACCTGGACTGGGCGACGCCTGCTTCGTTCGTGAAACCGTTCTCCGACGCCATGGTCGCCCTGAAAAAAGGCGAAATCACCGAAACGCCGGTCAAGACCCAGTTCGGCTACCACGTGATCAAGCTGGAAGACACGCGTCCGGCCAAGGTCCCTACCCTGGAAGAAGTAAAGCCGCAAATCGCCGAAGCCCTGCAACAGAAGAAACTGCAGGCTTATCAGGAAGAACTGCGCAAGAAAGCCAAGGTCCAGTAATCCGGATCGCTGCGGGAACCGCATTTGCGGTCCCCGCAGGTTGAAAAAACGCCTACTACCGGGAACGGTTTAGGCGTTTTTTTAATTTTGACGGCTTATTTTTTTATTTGTGCAAAAATCAGTTGTTCATGCGTAAAAATACCAAAAAAATTCACTTCCCTGCGCGAAACACGCATACCAGTCAATAAGTCTGACGAAAATAATTTACGCATTTACCGAAAAACGACAAAGAGCACAGTCGTCCGTTAATTCATTTCTCACTCGAAATCTCTCCTGATATCCTTGCGCCTTGTTCCTATCGGAGCGACGCCGCGCACCAACATTCAAGAGCAAGCGCGGCGACGAAGCAGGAGACCCGGCGTTACACGATACCGTTCGTGCCTCCAGCGATCCATAACAAATAGCAAGTTTCAGGAGAGACACATGAAAAAAACTTACTTGGCCCTGGCTATCGCAGGTCTGACCGGCACCAGTGCTTTTGCTCAGTCCAACGTCACCGTCTACGGCATCGTCGACACCAGCATCCACTACCTCAGCAACGCCAATGCCCAAGGCAACAGCAACGTCCGCGTGGATAACGGCGCCATTGCCAACAGCCGTATCGGCTTCAAGGGCACTGAAGATCTGGGCGGCGGCCTGAAAGCCATGTTCCAACTGGAAAACGGTTTCAGCAGCGACAACGGTGCAATGCTGCAAGGCGGCTCACTGTTCGGCCGCCAATCCTGGGTTGGCCTGCAAGGCAGTTTGGGCAAGATTCGTATGGGTCGGCAGAACACCCCGCTGTTCGATCTGCTGGCCGATCACTTCGACCCGCTGACCGTCGGCAACTATGCAAGCAACTCCTGGCTGCCGGCCGCCGGCACTCTGATTCGCACTCCCAACATGCTGCGCTATGACAATGACTTCGGCCCGGTGTCGGCGTCGATTAGTTGGGCTTTTGGCGAGCAGGCCGGTTCGCTGCGCACGGGCAGCCAGTTCAGCAGCGCCCTGCGCTATACCGCCGGCGCCTTCGCGATCGGCGGCGGCTTCCAGCAAACTGTGAGCGCCGCCAACTCCAGCTACAAGGACACCGTCTGGAACCTGTCGGCTTCCTATGACTTCGGTCCTGCCAAGGTGTTCGGCGGCTGGTTCAACATCAAGGACAGGACTGGCTTGACCGGCGCTTACATGGCTGCCGATAGCGATGTCAGCAATGGCTGGACCACCGCGTCGACCGTCGCAGCGACTCCCGGCAACCAACGCAAGGACAATGGCTTCTTCCTGGGCAGCAGCTACAAGGCCACCAGTGCCCTGACCCTGACCGGCGCGTTCTACTATGACAAGAGCAAGAATGTGTCTTACACCACACTGGGCAATGTCGGCGACGGCAAGCGTTATGCCGTGGTTGGCTGGGCCGACTATGCGCTCTCCAAGCGTACCCAACTGTACACCACGATCGACTACAACAAGGCCAGGGATGCGGCTGTGTACGAGCTGACCAACTCGGCATCGGGCAAGAACAACGTGACCACCGTCGGCGTCGGTATCCGTCACATTTTCTGATCCGGCCTGAATCGCGCCGCCGGCCTCAACAGCTTGCGGCTCAGGTCAGACAGCGCCGGAAAACAAAAAGCGCAGCTCCTTCCGGAACTGCGCTTTTTTATTGCCTTCGACTTTCGCAGTCAGGCCTATCAGCCCACCCACTTGCGCGCATTACGGAACATGCGCATCCACGGCGAATCCTCGCCCCAGGCATCCGGATGCCACGATTGCGTCACGCTGCGGAACACACGCTCGGCGTGCGGCATCAGCACGTTGAAACGACCGTCCGGCGTGGTCACCGAGGTGATTCCTTGCGGCGAACCGTTCGGGTTGTAGGGATAGGTTTCGGTCACCGCGCCCTTGTTGTCGACAAAACGCATCGCTACCTGCACCTTGCTGATATCGCCGGTCAGCGAAAAATCGGCAAAGCCCTCGCCATGCGCAATGGCGATCGGCGTCTGCGTGCCCGCCATGCCTTGCAGGAAGATCGACGGCGATTCCTGCACTTCCACCATCGAGAAGCGCGCTTCGAATTGCTCCGACTTGTTGCGCGTGAATTTCGGCCAGGCTTCGGCGCCCGGGATGATGGACTTGAGGTTGCTCATCATCTGGCAGCCGTTACAGATGCCCAACGAAAACGTGTCCTGGCGCTGGAAGAACCGCGAGAATTGTTCTGCCAGTTGGGCGTTGAACAGAATCGTCTTGGCCCAGCCTTCACCGGCGCCGAGCACGTCGCCGTAAGAGAAGCCGCCCACTGCGATCAGGCCCTTGAAATCATCCAGTTTGGCGCGGCCGGCGATCAGGTCGCTCATGTGAACGTCGACCGACTCGAAGCCGGACTTGTGCATGACATACGCAGTTTCCACGTGCGAATTGACGCCCTGCTCGCGCAGGATGGCAACGCGAGGACGCGCTCCGATGCTGATGAACGGCGCCGCGACGTCTTCATCCGGATCGAAGCTCAGCTTCGGCGTGATGCCGGGATCGGCGGCATCGAGCAGACGTTCGTATTCGGCGTCGGCACAGGCCGGATTGTCGCGCAGGCGCGCGATGCGCCAACTGGTTTCGCTCCACAGGCGATGCAACGCGCTGCGCGGCTGGCTGTAAATGTTCTTGGCGTCGCGCATGAACTCGATCACGTCGCGGTCGTTCGGCTTGCCGATGATGTGGCTGCAGGCGCCCAGGTTGTACGAACGCAGCACGTTCATGACTTCCGACTTCTGATCGGCGCGCACCTGGATCACCGCACCCAACTCTTCATTGAACAGCGCGCGCAGCGTCATTTCATTGCGGCGCTCGCCGACTTGCGACGCCCAGTTCTTGGAATCGCCCCAATCGGAAGCATGCTCGCCTTCCATGGTCAGGATATCGAGGTTGATCGACAGGCCGCTGCGACCGGCGAAAGCCATTTCGGCCAGCGTCGCGAACAGGCCGCCATCGGAACGATCATGGTAAGCGAGCAGTCGGCCTTCCTTGTTCAATTGCTGGATCGCGGCGAAGAAGCCCTTCAGGTCGTCGGCGCTGTCGACGTCCGGCGTCTCGTTGCCGATCTGCTGCATGACCTGCGTCAGCGCCGAGGCGCCCATGCGGTTCTTGCCGCGGCCGAGGTCGATGACGATCAGCACGGTATCGCCCAGGTCCTTGCGGATTTGCGGCGTCAGCGTGCGGCGCACGTCCTGCACCGGCGCGAACGACGAGACGATCAGCGATACCGGCGAAGTCACCGCCTTGGCGCCATCGTCATCCTTCCAGGTTGTACGCATCGACAGCGAATCCTTGCCGACCGGGATGGAGACGCCCAATGCCGGGCACAATTCCATGCCGATGGCCTTGACGGTGTCGAACAGCGCGGCATCCTGGCCCGGCTGGCCGCAGGCCGCCATCCAGTTGGCCGACAGCTTGATGTCGGAAATCTTGTCGATCGCGGCGGCGGCAATGTTGGTGATCGCTTCGCCCACAGCCATGCGGCCCGAGGCAGCGGCGTCGATCACAGCCAGCGGCGTGCGCTCGCCCATCGCCATCGCTTCGCCCAGATAGCCTTCCAGGCTCATGGCGGTGACGGCGCAGTCGGCCACCGGCACCTGCCACGGGCCGACCATCTGGTCGCGTACGGTCATGGCGCCGACACTGCGGTCGCCGATGGTGATCAGGAAGGATTTGTCGGCCACAGTCGGCAAACGCAGCACGCGGTGCGACACCTCGACCAGATCCATGCCGGTCAGGTCGACCGGCGGCAACTCGACGGCGACGTGTTTGACGTCACGGTGCATCTTGGGCGGCTTGCCAAGCAGCACGTCCATCGGCATGTCGACCGGATTGTTGCTGTGCTCGGAATCGACTAGTTTCAGTTGACGTTCTTCCGTCGCGGTGCCGACCACGGCGAACAGGCAGCGCTCGCGCTCGCACAGGTAGCGGAACAGCGGCAACTGGTCCGGTGCGATGGCCAGCACGTAACGTTCCTGCGATTCGTTGCTCCAGATTTCCTTGGGCGCCAGGCCGCTCTCTTCCAGCGGAATCTTGCGCAGGTCGAAAATCGCGCCGCGCTTGGCGTCGTTGGTGATTTCCGGGAAAGCATTCGACAAGCCGCCGGCGCCAACGTCATGGATCGACAGGATGGGATTGTCATCGCCCATGGTCCAGCAGGCATTGATGACTTCCTGCGCGCGCCGCTCCATTTCCGGATTGCCGCGCTGCACCGAGTCGAAGTCCAGATCGGCGGTATTGGCGCCGGTGGCCATCGACGACGCCGCGCTGCCGCCCATGCCGATGCGCATGCCCGGGCCGCCCAACTGGATCAGCAGGCTGCCGACCGGCAGGTCGTTCTTCCTGGTGTGCTTGGCGCTGATGTTGCCGATGCCGCCGGCGATCATGATAGGCTTGTGGTAGCCCTGCACGTTGCCGCCGACATTTTGTTCGTAGGTGCGGAAATAGCCGCCTAGGTTGGGACGGCCGAATTCATTGTTGAACGCGGCGCCGCCGAGCGGACCGTCGATCATGATTTGCAGCGGCGACGCGATGCGGTCGGGCTTGCCATAGATGCCGGCCTGCGCCAGGGCATCGCGCTGCGTCGGCGCCTGCGCGACATCGCGGGCGTTTTCCCACGGCTGCACGGCGTGCGTGACCATCAGGTTGGATACGGTGAAACCGGTCAACCCCGCCTTCGGCTTGGCGCCGCGGCCGGTCGCGCCTTCGTCGCGGATCTCGCCGCCAGCACCTGTCGACGCGCCCGGGAAAGGTGAAATCGCGGTCGGATGGTTATGCGTCTCGACCTTCATCAGGATGTGGGTCAACTCCTCGGACGCCTCATAGACGTTGCCTTTGGCCGCGCCGCGCTGGTAAAAGCGCGAAATGTTGGCGCCTTCGATCACCGAGGAGTTGTCGCTGTAGGCGACCACTGTGCCTTGCGGATGCAATTCATGCGTGTTGCGGATCATGCCGAACAGCGACTTGCCTTGCTTCTCGCCGTCGATGGTCCAGTCGGCATTGAAAATCTTGTGGCGGCAGTGTTCGCTGTTGGCCTGCGCGAACATCATCAGTTCGACGTCGGTCGGGTTGCGTCGGGCGCGCGTGAAGGCGTCGAGCAGGTAGTCGATTTCATCTTCCGACAGCGCCAGGCCGAGTTCGGCATTGGCGTTTTCCAGCGCGGCCTTGCCGCCGGCCAGTAGATCGATGAATTCCAGCGGCCGCGCTTGCAACTCGCTGAACAGGCCGGCCGCTTCCTGCGGCGTGCGCAGGACCATTTCGGTCATGCGGTCGTACAGCAGCGCAGCGACTGCGCCCAGGCTGGCGTCGCTCAGTTTCTTGGCGCCGCCGAGCAGGCCGGTTTTGACTTGCACGTGATAAGCCACGCCGCGCTCGATGCGATGAATGTGCGCCATGCCGCAGTTACGGGCGATGTCGGTGGCCTTGCTGGCCCAAGGCGAAATGGTGCCAAAACGCGGAATCACCACGAATTCATCGCCCTCTGCCGCGCCGCTGAACGGCTCACCGTAGGTCAGCAAACCGTCGAGGCGCGCCTGGTCTTCCTGCGACACGTCGCCGACGGCGTCGATGAAGTGGATATAGCGTCCGGTCACGCCGGTGATCGCGGCGTCGACGGACTGCAGTTGGGACAAGAGACGTTGGGTGCGGAAGGCGGAAAGGGCATTGGAGCCCGGCAGAATCAGCATGGCAGAAAGTCAGGATTTGGCGGTGGAATCGAGCCGTATTGTGATCCGTCGCGCAGCGGGTGCGCCGGAAATACGAAAACCCGGATTATACCTTGCCCGCCCTGTTCCAGCCCATGAAAACCGCCATTCCGGCCGTAAAGCGGTCCGGAATGGCGGCATGCGGCGTTAAAAGTCTTTCAACACGATCTTGCCGATCACGCGACCGCCTTCCAGGTCGGCATGGGCCTGACGCAGATTGGCGGCGTTGATCGGCGACAACACCTTGTTGAGCGTGGTCTTGATGACGCCCTGGTCGATCAGGTGGGCGATGTCATCGAGCAGCTTGCCCTGCTCCGCCATGTCGGGCGTCTGGAACATCGAACGCGTGAACATGAATTCCCAGACGAACCCGGCGCTCTTGGCTTTCAGCAGGGAAACATCGAGCGGACCGCTGTTCTCGACGATCGTGGCGATCGTGCCTTGCGGCGCAATGACCTGGGCCGCGGCCGGGAAATGCTTGTCGGTGTCGTTGAGGATCAGGACATGATCGACATTCTCGAAACCGATTGCCTTCAATTGCGCCGGAATGTCGCCGAAATGGTTGATCACCTGTTGCGCGCCCAGTTCGCGCACCCATTTTTCCGATTCCGGACGCGACGCGGTGGCGATGACGTTCAGGCCGACGACCTTGGTTGCCAACTGGATCGCGATTGAGCCCACGCCGCCGGCGCCGCCGATGATCAGGATGCTGGCGGGCTTGCCCACAGGGCTTTTGCGCGGCACGCGCAGGCGCTCGAACAAGGCTTCCCAGGCGGTAATGGCAGTCAGCGGCAAAGCGGCGGCCTCTTCCACCGACAACGAGGCCGGCGCATGGCCGACGATGCGCTCGTCGACCAGTTGGAATTCGCTGTTGCTGCCGGGGCGTGTGATGTCGCCGGCGTAGAACACCTTGTCGCCGGGCTTGAAACCGGTCACCTCCGGCCCTACCGCTTCCACCACGCCGGCGGCGTCCCAGCCGAGCACGCGCGGCGCGTCTTCGATCTTGTCCTTGGGCGCGCGCACCTTGGTGTCGACCGGGTTGACGGCAATCGCCTTGACGGCCACCAGCAGGTCGCGGCCCTGCGGCACCGGACGCGGCAATTCGACGTCGATCAGGGACTCGGGATTGTCGATGGGCAGGTAACGCTTCAGGGCAACTGCTTTCATGGTCTTTCTCCTTTATCAAGCACCCGGGAATGTCCGGGAGATGAGGCATTATCACCGCATCGCAAAAACAGATAAATGGACTTAAAATTGAATGACTTACAAATAAAATTTGAAAATAAGCCATGTATGCCATCACCGACCTGCAATTGCTGATCCACACGGCCGACACCGGCAGCCTGTCGCAGGCGGCACGCATTCTCGGCATCCTCCCGGCTACCGCCAGCGCCAGCCTGAAGCGCGTGGAGCAGCGCCTCAACACGCGCCTGTTTGCACGTTCGACTCGCAGCATGCGGCTCACGCCGGAAGGAGAGATTTTCCTGGAGTACTGCCGCGACGCGCTGGCCTTGCTGCAGGAAGGCGAAACCCTGCTCAGCAGCGGCAAGGACGCGATCCAGGGACACATACGGCTATCCATGCCGTCCGACATCGGACGCAACGTGCTGTTCCCCTGGCTCAACGAGTTTCAGGCGCGGCATCCCGACGTCAAATTCACGATGCAGTTTTCGGATCGCGTGGCCGATCTGTTCCGCGATGCGGTCGACGTCGCCATCCGTTCCGGCAAGCTCGGCGATTCGTCGCTGGTGTCGCAGCAATTGACCAACGGCAGGCGCGTGTTGGTGGCCTCGCCGGACTATCTCGGGCGGCACGGCGTGCCGCAGACGCCGGACGACCTGCTACGCCATAACTGCCTGCTGTTCTATCTCAAGCAGGGCTTGTTCAACCAGTGGCGCTTCCAGCATGGCAAGCAACATATCGACATCAAGGTACAAGGCGATCGCATGACCGACGATGCGGCCATCGCGCGCGAATGGGCCGTGGCCGGTGTCGGCATTGCCTACAAATCGTGGATAGACGTGCGCAGCGACGTGCGCGCGGGACGGCTGACGACCTTGCTGGACGATTATTGCCAGGAAGAGATTCCGCTCAATGCGGTCTACCCGCATCGCAACAGCGCCTCGCCGACGGTGCGGGCCTTGCTGGCCTTCCTGCGCGAGCGCTTCGATGCGCTGGCCGCCGGGTATGAAGCGCCGGCCGTCGCAAAATGAAACCGGCCCGGATCGCGTTGCCGCCGATCCGGGCCGATACCGATGAAACCTGCCGGTTTCTATTTCCTCCTACTTCACGATCAGGCTGTTCTTCACGCCTTTGACGCCCTCCACCTTGCGCGTGACTTCGGCGGCTTTGAGGGAAGCTGCGCTGGAATTCACGAAGCCGCTCAACTGCACGATGCCCTTGAAGGTTTCAACGCCGATTTGCAGCGTCTTCAAGGTCGGCTCTTCGAAGATCGCCGCTTTCACCTTGGTGGTGATCACGGAGTCGTCGATAAATTGTCCCGTGCTGGTCTGCTGGGGAGTCGAACCACAACCGGCCAGGGCCAGCACGAACAGGGCAAAGAAAAATGCGGAAAAACGTTTGGTCATTGTCATGGTGTTCACCTTTTAAAAATTGAAGCAAAACGCTCGTTCCGGCGCACCGGCAAACCGCGTTGACGCGGCTGGCGCCAATCTAACCAGCCAACGGCCGAAATAACAAGCCCCCATCAGAGAAAAAACTTCCGCCCGAGTTCCTGCCGTTCTTCATGACAGCGCAACAATCCAAAAATGACGAAACGCCTGTCTTCAATTTCCAATCCGGGGACGAATTCATCAGTGTGCTCGGCATCCGCGTCGATTTGGTATCATTCAGGCCGCATTACGAGGCGAATTACTGGGGTGAAGCATCGGCCTCGCTTGAATTAGTGACGATAATAGTGACGCATAACAAAACACTGAAGCAGATTGCCATTGTCGGCGGCGGCCTGTCGGGGGTAACCACCGCCTATTTCCTGGCGCGCGCCGGTTTCGAGGTTGCCGTGCTGGAACGCCGGGCCAATGTCGCCGAAGAAGCCACATTCGGCAATTCCGGCCTGCTGGCCCCTTGCGCGGTACAACCGCTGGTCTTGCCTGGCATTATCAAGACCGCGTTTTCCAACCTGTTCAAGAATGATCCCCCCATCCTGGTGAAGTCGGGCTTCAATCCGTCGCGCTGGCGCTGGGTGCGCAAGTCGCGCCGCGAACAACGGGATTATTTTTCCCTGCACAAGCAGCGCCTGACGCGGCTGTCGGCCTATGGCCAGATGCTGGCCTTGCATCTGCAGGAGCAATACGCGCTGGAGCAGGAAAACAGCCAGGGCCTGCTCCACCTGTTCCGCCAGCAAGCCGATGCGGATCGTTGCGCCGGTATTGAAGACAGCCTGCAGCAATTCGAACTGCCGCGCCGCAATCTCAAAGGCCTGGAGGCCATCCAGCAGGTCGAACCGGCTTTCCAGTCGGCTGTGCCGATTGCCGGCGCCATGTACTACCCGCAAGACGCTGCCGGCAATTGCGTGCTGTTCGTCAAGCAACTGCGCGCAATCGCCCAGTCGATCGGCGTCCAGTTCCATTTCTCCCAATCGGTCAGGTCAATCCGTCCCGAGTTCGGCGGCCGGGTGTCCATTGATGTGCGCGGCGTCGATGATGCTTCCGGCGACTCGACGCTGACGGTCGACGGCGTCGTGCTGGCGGCGGGCATACAGAACATGCATTTGCTCAGGCCGCTGGGCGTGTCGCTGCCGCTATGCCCGCTGCAAAGCTACAACGCCATGGCGGCAATCAAGAACCTCGACGAAACGCCTCGCACCGCCTTGTTCGACGAAACCTACAAGGTTGCCATCGCCCGCGTCGGCAACCGTATCCGCGTATCCGGCCTGCTCGGTTTCCTGCCCCGGACCGACCTGCCGCACACCAAGGCCATCGCCAGCTTGCTGAAGGTGGCCAACGACTATTATCCCAACGCGGCCAACTTCAACACCGCCAATTTCTGGAGCAGCACGTTCGCGTTGCAGCCGAACGGCATGCCGCTGGTCGGCGGCACCGCGCACGGCAACATCTTCATCAATACCGGGCATGGCGTCCACGGCTGGTCTGCCGCCGTCGGTTCGGCCAAACTGCTGGCCGACGCCATGGCGGGTCGCGAGACCGAAATCGACAGCGACGGTTTGTTGCTGTCGCCCTCTGCCGCATAATGAAACATCGGAGCGGCGTCGCTGGAGGTCCGCTCTTTTCATATCTGCGGATTTTTTTCAATTGACATAGAATGGTGCCGCCAGCACCATTCTTTCGTTCCCTCTGCATCGCCATTTTTGACCTTACCGGGCCGCATTATCTATGAGTGCGCTTTATTCGATTGCTGAAATTCGCCAGATCGAACATGCCGCCCAGGCAGAGCTGCCCCCCTACACCCTGATGCAACGCGCCGGCGAAGCTTGCGCCCGGCATGCGCTGAGCCTGGTGGCGGGTGAAGACGAAGCCCATATCTTGATCCTGGCCGGCCCCGGCAACAATGGCGGCGATGCGCTGGAAGCCGCACATTACCTGTCGCAATTCGACCTGCATGTCGCAGTCGCCCTGCATGCCGATGAACACAAACAACCCGACGACGCCCGCAAAGCACTGCAACGCGCGCGCGCCTCGGAAGTCGACTTCCTCGACATCGCCGACCCCGGCCATCTGGCATCGCACCGCTGGTCGCTGGTAGTGGACGGCCTGTTCGGCATCGGCCAGACCCGTCCGCTCGTCGGCAAACTGCACGCCTGCGTCGAATACGTCAACACGCTGGCCTGTCCGGTGCTGGCCATCGACATCGCCAGCGGACTCAACGCCGATACCGGCAGCATCGTAGGCGGCGCCGGCTGCGTTGCGGTGCGCGCCACGCATACGCTGAGTTTCATCGGCGACAAACCCGGCATGCATACCTGCGATGGTCAGGATTTCAGCGGCAGCATCGCCATCGACAATCTGGATATCCCCGAAAAACACTTGCCGGCGCCGCATGCGCGGCTCAATGAGCCGCCCTTATTCAGCTCAGCCCTGAAGCCGCGCGCAGGCAATACGCACAAAGGCAGCTACGGCGACGTCATCGTCGTCGGCGGCGCCCACGGCATGGGCGGCGCGCCGGTGCTGGCCGCGCGCATGGCCGCGCATGCCGGCAGCGGCCGCGTCTTCATCGCCTTCGTCGACGATGCCCCTGCCTATGACAGCGTGCATCCGGAACTGATGATGCGCCAGGCCGACCGGGTCGAATTCGGCGCCGCCTCGGTGGTGGTCGGTCCCGGCCTGGGCACCTCGCGCCACGCCCACGACGTGCTGTCGCGGGCACTGGATGCGCATGGCCGCATCGTGGTCGATGCCGACGCGCTGAACATGATCGCAGCCGAACCCGGCTTGCAGCACAGGCTGCAAAACCGCGCCCACCACACCAGCATCATCACGCCGCATCCTCTCGAAGCGGCGCGCCTGCTCGACACCACCACCGTCGAAATCCAGCATGACCGCCCACAAGCCGCGCGCCTGCTGGCGCGGCATTTCAAGAGCATCGCCATCCTCAAAGGCGCCGGCACCGTGATCGCCTTCCCCGATGGAGACATCGTCATCAACACCACCGGCAACCCGGCGCTGTCCACCGCCGGCACCGGCGACGTCCTGTCCGGCCTGTGCGGCGCTTTGCTGACGCAAGGCTGGCCGGCCACGCAGGCGGCGCTGGCGGCGGTCTGGCTGCACGGCAAGGCGGCCGATCAACTGGTCGACCTCGGCGTCGGACCGGTCGGGCTGACCGCCAGCGAAGTGATTCCCGCCGTGCGCGCCCTCTTGAATCAAATCATCAGAGACCATGCCCGCTGATCATGTCCACTAACCATGTCCACTAACATAGCCGCCCATCCCAAACTCTGGCTGGGCATCTTCTTCCTGATTTCGGGCTTGTGGACATTATCCTTGCTGGACACGGCGGGAAAATTGCTGGGCATGACCGGCTACCATGTGGTGATGATCGCCTGGATGCGCTACAGCATCAACACCGTCTTCATGGCGGCCACGTTGATGCCGCTGTACAAGCGGCGCAACGGCAGGAGCATCCTGCATTCGACGCGGCCGCGCCTGCAGGCGGCGCGTGCGCTGATGCTGCTGCTGTCGACGCTGCTGTTTTTTTCGGTGCTCAAGATCGTGCCGCTGGCCGAAGGCACGGCGATGAATTTCTGCGCGCCGTTGATCGTGCTGGCGGTGTCGCCCTGGCTGCTGGGAGAAACCACCTATGTTTCACGCTGGATTGCGGTGGCAGTGGGATTTACCGGCATGCTGATCGTGATCCGCCCCGGCGGCGACATTCCGGCACACGGCGTGGCGCTGGGGCTGCTGTCGGCGGCGGTGTATGCGTTCGTCTCCATTCTCAACCGCAAAGCCAACCAGGCCGATGACCCCATGGTGACCTTGTTCTATGGCGGCCTGGTGGGAATGATCGTGAGCAGCCTGCTGGTGCCCTTCTTCTGGTCGCCGCACACGCCGGATGCCGTCGAGTGGATGATTCTGGCGTCCACCGGCATCACCAGCACCATCGGCCACTTCCTGCTCAACAGCGCCTACCGGCATACCGAGGCGTCAGTGCTGACGCCGTTCTCCTACAGCCAGATCATTTCGGCGACGCTCATGGGCTGGCTGGTGTTCGAGCAATTTCCCGATGCGATCACGATCCTCGGCATTGCCATCATTTGCGCCAGCGGCATGGGGATCGCCTTTGTCGAACACCGGCGCGCGCATCCGCTGCCGGTGCAAGCGAAAACGCATCCCGCAAATTGATTGCCTAGACCAACCGTCCCGCAGCGATCGTGACGGTTTCGGCACAGCGCGCGGCAATCGACGGGTCGTGCGTAACCAGCACCAGCGTCGAGCCGCGCTCCTTGTTCAGTTCGAACATCAACTGGATCACCGCTTCGCCGGTGGCGGCGTCGAGGCTGCCGGTCGGCTCGTCGGCCAGCAGCAAAGGCGGTTCCGTGACAAAGGCGCGCGCCAGCGCCACGCGCTGCTGTTCGCCGCCGGACAGGTATTTCGGATAATGCTTGAGGCGACTGGACAATCCGACGCGCGCCAGCATGCGCTCCGCCTTGCCGCGGGCATCGGCGTCGCCGCGAAGTTCCAGCGGCAGCATGACGTTTTCCACAGCGTTCAGATGGCCCAGCAACTGGAAGGACTGGAACACGAAGCCGAGCTTGTGCTTGCGCAACGCCGCACGGCCGTCCTCGTCGAGGGCGAAGATATCGACGCCGTCGATCCTGACGGTGCCCTCCGACGGCGTGTCCAGACCCGCCAGCAAGCCCAGCAAGGTCGACTTGCCGGAACCGGAAGCGCCGACAATCGCCAGCGTGGTTCCGGCCCGCACGTTAAAATTGACGTCGCGCAAAATCGCCAGCTCGCCGGCCTTGCTCACTGCAGTGGCCGCAGCGGCGGCATCGGCGACGCGTTTGGACAAATGGACCACTTCGATGGCTGCAACGGCGGCAGAAGAAACAGAGGAATCAGGCATGCAATCAAATGGCCAATGCAATGGCGTCAGAGTAATCGGAAGATGGAAGACAGCGATGCGGCAACGGATGAAACACGCCGGGCAAAGGCAATGGCGCCGCCTGTTCGCAGCGCTGCTGGCGATGCCCCTGCTGATGCTGGCGGCGAGCGCCTATTCTGCACCAAAAACTCTGCTCGTGCTCGGCGACAGCCTTTCGGCCGAATACGGCCTGGCGCGCGGCAGCGGCTGGGTCGCGCTGCTCGACAAACGATTGCAACAGGAAAAACTCAATACCAGCATCGTCAACGCCAGCATCAGCGGCGAAACCACCATCGGCGGCAAGACGCGCCTGCCGGCCTTGCTGAGCAAACATGCACCGGACGTGGTGATCATCGAGCTGGGCGCCAATGACGCCCTGCGCGGCCTGCAACTGGAAGCCACGCAAGCCAACCTGCAGGCGCTGATCGACATGTCGCGCGCCGCCAAGGCCAAGGTGCTGCTGGTCGGCATGCAGATCCCGCCGAATTACGGCGCCGACTATACGAATAAATTCATGCAATTGTTTCCCGCTGCAGCCAGGCAGAACAAGACGGCGCTGGTGCCGTTTTTTCTGAAGGATGTGGCCGACAAGCCGGCGCTGTTCCAGGCCGACCGCATGCACCCCAACGAACAGGCGCAGTCGACCTTGCTCGACAATGTCTGGCCGGCGCTGAAACCGCTGCTCAAGTAGATTGCAGCGAATCAGGCGTGCAGATGGAGGAAGCGGCGCAGCAGCGCGGCTGATTGCGGCGTCTCGCTGACCTGCTCGCACATGGCTGCGGTATCGATGCCGCACTTGCTGTACACGTCGGTGTAATACACCAGGTGCGCCTTGACGAAATCGCTGGTGAACTCGGGATGGAACTGCGCCGAAAAGATGTTGGGCGCCAGCCGCAACATATGGTGCGGATCCATCGGCGAGCTTGCCAGGACAGTCGCGCCCGGCGGCGGTTCCAGCACCACTTGCGAATGCAGCATGTGCGCCGCGAAGCTCTCGGGCATCTCATGCAGTAAATGTTCATCGACGGCGACGGCATGCTTTTTCACCGTCATGGTGCCCGCCACGCGTCCGGCCGGGTTGTAGCCGACCTTGCCGCCGAAGGCATGCGACAACAGTTGATGGCCATAACAGACGCCGAACATCGGCAACTTGTGCTCTGCCGCCCTGCGCAGCCAGGCGGCGGTGCGCTCGCTCCATTCGACCAGATCCGTCACCATGGTCGGCGAACCGGTGATCAGCACCGCGCGGTATCGGTCAGGCTCGCGCAGGAACTGCCCCTGAAACACCGAGACGATTTCAGTCCCATCGTCGGCCAGTCCGGCCGCTTTCTGCAACTGGACGGCATAACTGCCGTAAGACTGCTTCAATTCGTCGTTGGGATCGCCCGTATGGATAATGAGAACGGGGACGGAAGATGAAGATGAAGATGAAGATGAAGATGAAGATGAAGATGAAGATGAAGATGAAGATGAAGATGAGGTTCGGGCTGGCATTGGCGCGCGTGAGGAACTGGTGTGAACTTGTATTGTACGTTCAGCAGCCTGCGACGGTACATGAAAAAAGGCCGCATAAACGGCAATGCCGTTCAGCCAAGCCTATTTTCCCGTCCGTCGTCCCAGCGCACGCTGGGACCCAGTGTCGTGACGACGTCCAACACGACGCTGGGTCCTGACTTTCGTCAGGACGACGGTAGTGATGGACTGAGACAATGCAGAAGGCCCTTTTCAAACTTAACTCAACGGCATTACCGCTTATGCAGCCCTTTTTGTCCAATGCATATTATTTACGCCGCTCGACCTACTTGCCGGCGTCGGCCTGCTTGCCGCCGGAAGAGGTCATGACCGCCTCGCCGCCCTTGAGGATCTTGGTCTTGGCCTTTTCCTTCAGGAAATTGACGTAAGACAGCATTTCCTGCTGAGCCAGCGTATTGGCAATCTGTTCCTGCTCGGTCTTGCGGCGGGCCGTATCAGGCGTCGCCGGCTGCGCCACCTTGGTGATGCGGAACACACTGTAACCCTGACCCGGCACTTCCACGCCGGTATAAGCCGGGAGCTTGGCGGTATCGGCCTTCATCACGGCCAGGAAGGCATCCTGGTTCCAACCCTGGGTCTTCACGCGCGAAGCGACCTTGGCGTCGCCGAAACCGTTGGCGTCGTCCTTGGCTTTGAGCTCGGCCAGCCTGGCTTCGCCGGCCTTCTTCGCCAGCGCCATTTCTTCGGTCTGCGTAACCAGTTCGCGCACGTCGTTCTTCACCTCGTCGAACGAACGCTTGCTCACCGGCTTGTATTCCACGATATGGCCGGCGATCAGCGTGGCCGGTGCGATCTGGACCGCTTCCGAATTGTGCTTGCCCTTGATGGTGTCATCGGTGAACAACGCCGTCAGGAACTTAGGATTGTTATACGGCGTGTTCGGCGCCAGCGATGGATTCGGCTGGCGCGTCACGCCGGAGGCGGTTTCGATCTTCAGTTTCAGCTTGTCGGCCACCGGCTTGAGGCTGTCGCCCTGTTCGTAGACGGTGTTGTTGAAGGTATCTGCCAGTTCGGCGTATTTCTTGGCGGCCAGTTGCTTCTTGATTTCAGCGGCGATTTCGCCCTTGACTTCATCCAGCGGCTTGACGGCGCCCGGTTTGATGCCGGTCAACTGGATGATGTGATAACCGTAATCGGACTCGACCGGATCGCTGATTTCACCCTGCTTGAGCTTGTAAGCCGCATCTTCGAACGACTTGAGCATGGCGCCCTTGCCGAAGAAGCCGAGATCGCCGCCCTGGTCCTTGGAACCCGGATCCTGGGAATTGGCCTTGGCCAGCTTGGCGAAATCGCCGGGACTCTTGCGCAGTTGCGCTGCCAGCGCGTCGGCCTTGGCCTTGACCGCAGCCTTGTCGGCGGCGGAAGCGCCTTTCTTGACTTCCAGCAGGATGTGGCTGGCGCGGCGCTGTTCTTCGGTCGAATATTGCTTGATGTTCTGGTCGTAATAGGACTTGATGTCGGCGTCGGACACGCTGACCTGTGCAGCCACGGCGGCGCTGTCGAGGACCACGTATTCGATCTTCGCCTGTTCGGGGACTTCGAACCTGCTGCCGTTCTTGTCGTAATACGCCTTGAGCATGTCGTCGGTCACCTTGACCTGGCCGGCATAGGCGCTTGCCTTGAACTGCAATTCCTGCACCGTGCGTTCCTGGTCGTTCAGGTCGGACAGGCGCGCAGCCACGGTCTTCGGCGCAAACGCGGTGCCTTGCACGGCGGCGTTGATCTGTTGCAAGGCCATGTCGCGGCGCAGGCTGGCTTCATAGCTCTTCGGGGTCAGGCCCTGGGCTGCCAGCAGGACGCGATACTGGTCGCTGTCGAAGCTGCCGTCGGCCTTCAGCAGACCCGGGATTTGCATGATGCTTTGCTGCAATGTCTGGTCCGATACCGCCAGCTTGTCGCTGACAACTTCAGCCGCCAGCGCGCGCTGGGCGATCAGGTTTTCCAGCACGGCGCGCTTGGCTTCAGGCGTGTCGAACAACTTGGCGTCGATCTGGCCGCCGGACATCTGGCGCAGGCGCTCCAGTTGCTGGCGCTGGGCTGCGTCCCATTCTTCCTTGGTGATGGTCTGGCCGGCCACCTTGGCCACGGCGTTGTCGCCATCGGAAAAACGACTGTAGCCTTCCAGGCCGAAGAATGCGAAAGACGGGAAAATAAACAGCAGCAGCAGGAATTGCATCAAGCGCTGATGGTTACGAATAAAATCAAACATTGGTCAGCCGATCACAAACAATGACATCAGTTACCGCGCTCCTCGCGTACGCAAAGGTCAGCCAGGACACGCACAGGGACACATAACAAAAAAGGCGAACTCTCGTTCGCCCTGTAGCAAATACCGGCGCGGAGCAGACTGGTCCGCTCTGGGGATGCCGCCATGGCAACACCCGCGCGTCATTATACACAGCCCGTCACGCCAAGTCACCGATGCCGCCGTCGGGAAATACGCGGACAATCCCGGTTCGCGCTATCATGCGGCCGGTAAACCTCTTCATGCTCCACAGGAACGGAAATGGCAAAGCTGGAAGATATCGTCAAACGGCAAAAGCAAGGCGCGCGATTCGTGCTCTCGTTTCAGATGCTGGGCATGGATTTGTCCACCTTCGATACGGTCGCGCAGACCTGGATCGACCACGGCGGACCGGGCTTTGAAGCAGCGGGCGTGCCGTTTCGCAAAGTCGCGGACGGCGAATTCCTGATCGCCCGCCTGACCGTCGTCAAGACCGATCCGGACTGAACGCTCTTTCGTTCATTCGTACTTGCGCGCGTCCTCGATCACCTTGCCGTCGTTCGGCAAGCTTCCAGGGGCAGCAAACAGCACCTCCCCCCTCAGCTTGGTAATGTCGCGCACGCTGTCGGCAATCGCCGCCGCCTGCGCCGCCGCACTTTCCATGTCCATGGTTTCGCAATGCAGGGTCATGCTGTCGCTGGCCATCTCGCCGCTGACCACCAGCCGCGCCTTGAGGATCAATCCGTGGCGGCGCGCGATTTCCGCCACCTGCGACGGATGCACGAACATGCCGCGCACCTTGGTGGTCTGGTCGGCGCGTCCCATCCAGCCCTCGATGCGCGTGTTGGTGCGTCCGCACGGCGAGACGCCGTCCAGTACGGCCGACAAGTCCCCGGTGCCGAAACGGATCAACGGATAATCGGGATTGAACGAGGTCACCACCACTTCGCCGACCTCGCCCGGCCCGACCGGATCGCCGGTGCCGGGCCGGACGATTTCAAGGATCAGGTCTTCGTCGAGGATCATTCCGGGATTGACCTTGCCCTCGCTGATCGACTCGTAGGCGATATTGCCGATATCCGCCGACGCGTACAGTTGCAACACATTGGGTACGCCATTGGCGTGAAACCAGTTGCGCAGCGACGGCGGCAAGGCTTCGGCGCTGACCAGCGCGCGTTGCAGGCTGTCGAGCGCGACCCCCATCTCCTGCGCTTTCTCGATGATGATCTTGAGGAAGGACGGCGTGCCGACATAGGCATCCGGCTTCAGCGACGCCATGGTCTGCACCTGCAATTCGGTCTGGCCGATGCCCGACGGGATTACCGCGCAGCCGAGTTTGGCCGCCGCGCCTTCGGCCATGAACGCGGCCGGCGTGAAATGGTAGGAAAAACAGTTCTGGATGATGTGCCCGGCGCGCAGCCCGAGCGCGCGCATCGGCCGCTCGAAACGCCACCAGTCCTGGTTATGCCCCTCCGGATCGAAGATCGGTCCGGGCGATACGAACAGGCGCCGCAACTGACGATGCGGCGTGGTGTTGAGCCCGCCGAACGGCGGCGTCGCAGCCTGCAGATCTTTCAGGTCCGACTTGCGCGTGACCGGCAATTGCGCCAGTGCGGCGCGGTCGCGGATGTCACCGGCACTGACGCTGTCGAGAATGCGACGCCAGCCTTCTGCACCCTGCGCGCGCGCCACCAGGCCGGGCAAGGCAGACATGAGCGCGGCTTCGCGCTGCTGCGGATCGCGTTGTTCTGAAGGGTCGAGAATGTCGGACATGGATTTACCGTATGCGTGGACTGAGGAAGAACTGTTGCGGCACACGCCGCACCTATATTAGAAGCCGCTAGTACGAAGGTACGGCAAGAAAAAGCAACGCCGCCGGCGCTAAGCCAGCCAGCGCTTGCGCCGCCGATAGAACTTCATGTCGCGGAAATTCTTGCGCCCCGCCGCCGACACGCCGAGGTAGAACTCCTTGACGTCTTCGTTGCTGGCAAGGTCGTTGGCCGCACCTTCCATCACCACGCGGCCGTTTTCGAGGATGTAGCCGAAATCGGCATAACGCAGCGCCACCATCGTGTTCTGTTCCGCCAGCAGGAAAGACACGTTTTCCTTGGTGTTGAGGTCTTTGACGATCTCGAAGATTTCTTCGACGATCTGCGGCGCCAGCCCCATCGACGGCTCGTCGAGCAAAATCATCGACGGCTTGGCCATCATCGCCCGGCCGATCGCGGTCATTTGCTGTTCGCCGCCGGAGGTATAGCCGGATTGCGACTTGCGGCGCACCTTCAGGCGTGGAAAATAGTCGTAGATCTTTTCCAGTTCCCGCTTCACTTCGGCGTTGCCGATATTGCGCGTATAGGCGCCGGTCAGCAGGTTTTCTTCCACGGTAAGGTGGCCGAAACAATGCCGGCCTTCCATCACCTGAATCACGCCGCGCCTGACCAGGTCGTTGGGCGTCAACTGATCGACGCGCTCGCCCCTGAATTCGATACTGCCCTTGGTAACGTCGCCGCGTTCGGCGCTCAGCAGGTTGGAAATCGCCTTCAGCGTTGTGCTCTTGCCCGCTCCGTTGGCGCCCAGGAGTGCGACGATCTTGCCTTCCGGCACCGCCAGCGACACTCCCTTGAGGACCAGGATCACATGGTCGTAAATGACTTCGATGTTGTTGATGTTGAGTGCTGTACCCATGCTCGCTCCAGCTTTGCCTGCCTGTTTTCGGACCATCTTTCAAGAAAGCGCCGGCGCGCCGATACATTCCAACACGCCGGCGCCGACGCCTACTTCATGCAGGCAGGGGTGATTCCCTTTTCCTTTGCGTACTTGGCGGCGGATGCTTTGAACAGTGGGTGGATCAGGTTCTTGTTGCCTTCAATCCAGTCCGACACCAGCACCCACTTGCTGCCGTCCCATTGCTGGATCTTGACCTTGCCGGAACCTTCATGGTTGTCGCAGGAAGTCTTGATCTCCGGCAGCAGGCCGGTGGCCCCCAGTTGCTGCAAGCGGGCATTGGTGATGTTGAGGTTTTCCAGGCCCCAGCGCACGTCCTCGCCGCTCATGACCTTGCCCTTGCCGAACTTGCCCTGGGCCGTGCGTACGGCTTCCACCGTAGCGATTGCCGCCGACACGCCGCGGTTATACAGGATGGAACCGATCTTGGCCTTGTCCTGCAGGTTACCCTTGCCGGCGCCGTAGACCACCTTCTCGATATCGGCGATCAGCGGCACGCCCTTGCCCGCCACTTTCCAGGTCGCACTCATGTAACCCTTGGCGGCTTCGCCGGCGGGAATCGTGTCTTCTTCAGAGCCGGCCCACCATGAACCGATGATCTTGTCGCGCGCATAACCGACCTTTTGCGCCGCCTTCAGCGCGGTCTGGTTCATCACGCCCCAGCCCCAGAAAATCACGTAGTCGGGATTTTCCTGGCGGATCTTCAGCCATTGCGCGCCCTGTTCGTTACCGGGATGCGCAACGGGGATCTGTACGACCTTGAACTTGCCCAGCGTGGCTTCCGCTTCCAGCGCGACGATAGGTTCCTTGCCGTAAGCCGAATCGTGATAGAGGAACACGATCTTCTTACCGGCCAGCGAACCGCCGTTCTTCGTGGTGAGGAACTTGACGATCGCCGATACCTGCATCTGGTACGTCGTCACCAGCGGAAAAGCATACGGGAACACCGAACCGTCCACCGCGTCGGTGCGGCCGTAACCCATCATCAGCAGCGGCACCTTGTCTTCCACGCTCTTGTCGATCAGCGCATAAGAAATACCGGTCGCCATGGAATTGATCGCGGTCCCTTTGGTCACCGGATTCTTGTTCTTCATGCGCTCATAGCACTCGACGCCCTTGGCGTTGTTGTACTCGGTCTCGCACTCTTCCCAGGACAGCTTGACGCCGTTGACGCCGCCGTCCTTCAGATTGACGTAGTTGAAGTAATCGACATAGCCGCCGTAATACGACTGGCCGTTGGTGCCGTAAGGACCGACACGATAACTGGGAATCGCGATGAACTGATCGCTGGCCTGCGCCATTGCCGGCAGCGCCGGAACCAACAGGCTTGCAGCGACGGTCGCGGCAAGCACAAGCTGTTTGATGCTTTTCATTCCTGTCTCCTTGAGTTTTATTACCCATGTGCGTACCTCATTTTACTTCTGGGCACGCATCGTTTTACTTCTGAAAATGCATTAATGCGGGAACGGCCACAAACGCAGCTTTTCCTTGGCGATCTGCCACAGGCGCGCCAGCCCGTGCGGCTCGACAATCAGGAAGAAAATGATCAGTCCGCCGAACAGCATCAACTGGATGTGCGACACCGTGGCGTTGGTGAACGGCAGGTGCAGGAAAGAGGCCAGCGGCGGCAGCACATTGTCGAGGAAGATCGGCAGCAGCAAAATGAATGCCGAACCGAGGAAAGCGCCGAGGATGCTGCCCACGCCGCCGATGATGATCATGAACAGGATGCGGAACGACAGGTCCAGCGAGAAGCCGTCCGGCTCCACCGAGCCGAGGTAGCAGAACGCATACAGCGCACCGGCCACGCCGCAGAAAAAAGAGCTTACGGCGAACGCCAGCAGCTTGGTGCGCATCAACTGGATGCCGATCACTTCCGCCGCCACGTCCATGTCGCGCACCGCCATCCAGGCGCGACCGGTCGAGGAACGCACCAGGTTCTTGGCCAGCAGCGCCATCACGCAGACGATGCCGAGCACGAACAGGTATTTTTTGACCGGCGAGTTGATGTCGATGCCGAAAAAATCGATCTTCTGCGTGCTGATCACGCCCGACGAACTATCGTTGGAGAACCAGGAAAACTTGGTCAGCGCCCAGACCACGAAAAACTGCGCCGCCAGCGTCGCCACGGCAAGATAAAAGCCCTTGATGCGCAACGACGGCAAGCCGAACACGATGCCCACCAGCGCGGCGCAGCCGCCGGCCAGGATGAAGGACAGCAGGATGGGAACGCCTTCGATGCGCAACTGGAAGTTATAGGCTGCATACGCGCCCACCGCCATGAAGGCCGCCGACCCGAGCGACAACTGGCCGGCGTAACCGGTGAGGATATTCAACCCGAGCGCCGCCAGCGCAAACACCAGGAAAGGAATCAGGATCGCCGAAAACCAATACTCGCTGCCGACCAGCGGAATGCCGACGAACGCCACCGCCAGCAGGATCGCCATGCCGATGCGATCCTGGCGGATGGGAAATATCTGGCTGTCGGCAATGTACGACGTCTTGAACTGTCCGGCCTCGCGATAAAGCATAGTGTTTCTCCTGTGTCTCCGTCCGGTGCGACGCTCGCCGTCAGCTACGCGCTTCCACCACTTATTTTCATCTCCGTCGTCCCGGCGCACGCCGGGACCCAGTGTTGTTTTGTCCGATGGCTTCAATCATCGGACGACGCTGGATTCCTGCTTTCGCGGGAATGACGGCGTTTATTGCACTCTGTGCGTCTTCGTCAGACGCGGTCGATATACCTCTCGCCAAACAATCCCTCCGGCCGCACCAGCAGGAACAGCAAGGCAAACACATACGGAAACCAACCTTCGATGCCGCCGAAGTTTCCGCCGAACAGATCCTGCAGCACCGGCGGAATATAAATTTCCGCAAGCTTCTCCGATGCGCCGATGATAAGACCGCCGACAATCGCGCCCGGGATCGAGGTGAAGCCGCCCAGGATCAACACCGGCAAGGCCTTCAGCGCCGTCATCGTCAATGCGAACTGCACGCCATTGCGCGAACCCCACAGCAGGCCCGCCACCAGCGCGACGAAACCGGCCACGCCCCATACCACCGCCCAGATGTGCTGGAGCGGGATGCCCAACGAAAGCGCGGCCTGATGGTCGTCGGCGACTGCGCGCAACGCGCGGCCGACTTTGGTCTTCTGGAAAAACAGCGCCAGCAGCGCCACCAGCAGGATCACCATGCCTGATGCAAACAGATCGAACTTGGAAATGCCGATACCAATGCTGTCCATGATCGACATGATCGGTTCGTCGACGATGCCCAGTTCGATCGGCCGCACTTCGCTGCCGAACAGCAACGGTCCCAGCCCTTCGAGGAAAAAAGCCAGGCCGATGGTCGCCATGAACAAGGTGATCGGCGGCTGATTGACCAGCTTGCGCAAGACGAAGCGCTCCGTGGCGAGGCCGACCAGAATCATCACCACGAACGCGCCGATGATGGCTGCCCACATCGGCATGCCCTTCTCCATCAGTCCGACCACCGCCAGCGCGGCGAAATACACCATTGCGCCCTGGGCGAAATTGAACACGCCCGAGGCTTTGTAAATCAGCACGAAACCGAGCGCCACCAGCGAATACATCAGGCCGGACAGCAAGCCGCTCAGCGTCACTTCAAAGAAAAATTGCATCTGCGTTCTCCGCTATTCCTGTTTCAGTCGACTCAGTGAGAAGTGCCTAGATAGGCCTTGATCACTTCCGGGTTGGCCATCACTTCGTCGGGCGTGCCGTCGCCGATCTTCTTGCCGTAATCGAGTACGACCACGCGGTCCGAGATATCCATCACCACGCCCATGTCATGTTCGATCAGCACGATGGTGGTCCCGAACTGCTCATTGACGTCGAGGATGAAACGACACATGTCCTGCTTCTCTTCCACGTTCATGCCGGCCATCGGTTCATCCAACAACAGCATGCCCGGCTCGGCCGCCAGTGCGCGCGCCAGCTCGACGCGTTTTTGCAAGCCGTAGGGCAGGCGCCCCACCGGCGTCTTGCGGATGTGCTGGATCTCGAGAAAATCGATCACTTCCTCGACCTTGCGGCGATGCAGGATTTCTTCATTGCGCGCGCTGCCCCACCAGATGGCATTGGAAAGAAAGCTCGAATGCATCTTGGTGTTGCGCCCGGTCATGATGTTGTCGAGCACGGTCATGCCTTTGAACAAGGCGATGTTCTGGAAAGTGCGCGCGATGCCTTGCCGCGCCACCTTGCTCGGATGCATGCTGTGGCGCTGCTCGCCGCGAAAGACAATGTTGCCTTTCTGCGGATGGTACACGCCGTTGATGACGTTGATCATCGAGCTCTTGCCGGCGCCGTTGGGACCGATGATGGCGCGGATCTCGTGCTCGCGCACGTTGAACGAAATATCGGTCAGCGCCCTGACGCCGCCGAACGACAGCGAAATGTTTTGCAGGTCGAGGATCACCTCGCCGATCCTGCGGCCACCGTCCGTCTCCGCCATCGCATCGTGTCGTTCCTGCTGCAGCGGCGCGGGTTCCATCGGCTGCACTTCTTCCGTGACGTGTCTTTTCATGATGGTCATGCAGGCCTATGCCGCTTGGTTGAGATTGGCGAAAGTCTTGACGTCGGCGATCTTCAGGTCGGCCGCGATCATGCCCTGGCGGCCGTCTTCGAATTTCACCTGCGTCTCGATGTACTGCGACCGTTTGCCGGCATACAGCGCGTCGATCAGCACGGCGTACTTCTCGGCAATAAAACCGCGCCGCACTTTGCGGGTGCGCGTCAGTTCATCGTCGTCGGGGTCGAGCTCCTTGTGCAGGATCAGGAAGCGATGGATCTGCGAGTCCGCCAGCAAGGGATCCTGCACGAGGTCGGCGTTGACTTTCTCGACGCACTCCGCCACCAGTTCGTACACGCTCGGATGCGCCGCCAGGTCGGTATAGCCGCTATAGGCCAGGTTGCGGCGCTCGGCCCAGTTGCCGACTGCATCCATGTCGATGTTGATGAAAGCCGTGCATTGCTCCCGCTGGTTGCCGAAGGTGACGGCTTCCTTGATGAACGGGAAAAACTTCAGCTTGTTCTCGATGTACTTGGGAGCAAACATCGCACCGCCGGCCATCTTGCCGACATCCTTGGCGCGGTCGATGATTTTCAGGTGGCCATCGCTGTCGAAGAAACCGGCGTCGCCGGTGTGGAAGTAACCGTTTTCGTCGATGGCCTCGGCAGTGGCGTCGGGGCGTTTGAAATACGATTTCATCAGGCCCGGCGAACGCACCAGCACTTCGCCGCTGGCGTCGATGCGGACCTCGACGCCTTTCATCGGCCGTCCCACCGTGTCGAGCCTGACGTCGCCGGACGGCTGCATGCACACCGTCACGCAGGTTTCCGTCATGCCGTACAACTGCTTGAGGTTGATGCCGAGCGAACGATAGAAGTCGAACAGATCGGGGCCGATCGCTTCGCCGCCGGTATACGCCACGCGGATGCGCGACATGCCCAGCACGTTCTTGAGCGGACCGTAGATGATCAGGTCGCCGATCGCATACAGCAAGCGATCGCCCAGCGAAACATTCGGCTTCTTGTCGAGGATGCGCATGCCGACGCGGCGCGCAATCTTCATGAAGCCATGGAACAGCTTGCGCTTGATCCAGCCGGCATCCTCGATACGGATCATCACCTGCGTGAGAATGTTTTCATAGATGCGCGGCGGAGCGAAATAGTACGTCGGTCCGATCTCGCGCAAATCGCTCATCACCGTGCTCGGCGACTCCGGGCAATTGAGGCAGAAGCCCGCCACATGGGTCTGCGCGAATGAATATAAAAAGTCGCCCACCCATGCCAGCGGCAGATAGCAGAGCACGTCGTCGCGATCGTTCAACTGGTCGAACTCGACCAGCGTCTGCGCCGTCGCGATCATCGCCGCATGCGAATGGCAGACGCCCTTGGGCTTGCCGGTGGTGCCGGAGGTGTACAGGATGATGGAGATATCGTCGGCCGTCAGCGCATTGACCTGGTCCATGAAGAACGAAGGATTGGCTTTGTCATAGGCGCGGCCGATGTCCTGCACGCTGGCGAAAGACGACAATTCGGTCTGGCGATAATTGCGCATGCCCCGCACATCGTCATAGATGATGTGCGTCGGACGCGCAGCGCCGTCCGAAAAACTCTGCTTGATTTCAAAGACCTTGTCGACCTGTTCCTGATCTTCGGCGACGACGAAATCGATTTCGGCATCGTTGAGCACGTAAGCCATGTCGGCTGCCGGCGCGTCCTGATACAAGGGCACCGGCATACCGCCCAGGCATTGCGTCGCCGACATCGCCCAATACAGGCGCGGGCAATTGTTGCCGATGATCGCCAGGCTCATGCCGCGCTTGAAACCGAGCGCCGCAAGGCCGCAGGCAAACGCCCTGACTTCGTCGGCAACCTGCGCCCACGTCGTGGTTTGCCAGATGCCCAGATCCTTTTCCCGGAATGCCGGGCGCTCCGGGCGCGTCTGTGCATGCATCAGAAGCAACTGCGGAAATGTCAGCGCTCCTGGACGTTGTGTTGTCTCCACCATCGTCCCACCTTTATTTATAAACGCCCGATTGCTGCCGGATACGGGCACGCAACACAAACGTTTTGGGTCTCTATATGTGTCAAGTCAGTCTGAACCGGCATGCTTACGGCGCACTTACTGCTCTTGTGCTGCGGCAAGTCAGGCGGTTGTACGCTGCTTTTGTGCGATGATAGTAGTGTGAGTTGAGAGGCAGGGTTGTCATCTCGCAGACAATTGCCGGACAATTGCCAAACTTTTGATATTGCGACGCATCATAATGACAACTGAGACATCGATTAGGGACATGCTGGGCAAGAGCATCTGGGCGCGCGCGCTGACCGCCGAACAACTGGCGCGCGTGCAATCCGAAGTGTTCAGCCGCAAGATTTCCGCCGGCGGTTTCGTGTGCCGCAAGGGCGATCCGGTCACGCATTGGATCGGCGTGCATGAAGGCTTGTTGAAGATGAGCAGCGTCTCGCCCGAAGGCAAGACTGTGTCCTTCGCCGGCATGGCCAACGGCGGCTGGCTCGGCGAAGGTTCACTGCTGAAAGATGAACCGCGCAAATACGATGTGGTGGCGCTGCGCGACAGCGAGTTGCTGTACATGCCCAAAGCCACCTACCTCTGGCTGCTCGACAACAGCATTCCCTTCAATCGCTTTCTCGTGACGCAACTCAATGAGCGCCTTAGCCTGTTCATTTCGCTGGTGGAATACGACCGCATGCTGGAACCCGACGCACGCGTTGCGCGTTGCCTGGCCGCGCTGTTCAATCCTTACCTGAATCCCGGCATCGGCCTCGAATTGCAAATTTCGCAGGAGGAAGTCGGCAATCTCTCGGGTGCCTCGCGCCAGCGCGCCAACCAGGCTTTGCAAGTGCTGGAAAAAGCCGGGCTGCTGAAAGTGGATTACGGCAGCATCACCATCCTCGACCTCGATGGCCTGAGGCAATTTCATTCCTGATGCATGCATGAAAAATGCAGGCCTCGGTCTTATTGCCGTTTAGTTAAGCGTATGCCTTTCTACCGCCGTCGTCCCAGCGTCGTGAAGACGGCCAATATGACACGGGGTCCTGACGTTCGTCAGGACGACGGCCAAGAATTTACGATGAGGACATTTTTCAAATTTAACAGAACGGCACTCGGCCTCGGCCTGTATTTTTATTCCCGTCACCGTCCAGTCAGCGCACCACCTTGTTCCGATTCACCCAGAACACGCCTGCATCGGCCACCGTGCCGATGAACTCGCGCGGATCGGCAGATTTCATCAGATAGCCGTTGGCGCCGAGCTGGTAACTCTGAACAATGTCGCGCTGGTCGTCGGAGGAGGAAAACATCACCACGGGAATATGCGCCGTGGCGACGTTGGATTTGATGATTTTGAGAAATTCGTGGCCGCTCATCAGGGGCAGGTGCAAATCCAGCAGGATCAATCGCGGATGAAGATCCTTGCGATCGGCAAATATCTTGTCGGCAAACATGTAATCGGAAGCTTCCTCTGCATCGGCAAACCACGTCATCCTGTCCGCCAATTTCTTGGTGTCCAGAGCGATGCGCGTGAGCTCGGCAACCTCCGGGCTGTCGTCCACCAGCATGATATCCATTTGCTCCATGTGCAGGTCGCTTTCTCGCCAACTGTTTCTTTTTTAACCTCATCAGTGCCCGTGCCATTCATGGCGGCACAGGCTTGATCGACGTTGAATTTTCTGCACAAACGACATTCGCAGCATCAGGTCAGATGAATTTATTATGGCATGACCAACAAGATAAGATATCAGGATTTACCTGAGTCACTGCATTTTCACTTGTCCGAAGTGGTCATCCCGGTCCGGATTGCATAGCGCACAAGGCCCGGAACGTCGCGGATTTCGAGCCGTTCCATGAGTTGCGCCCGATGCGTTTCGATGGTCTTGGCGCTGACGTTGAGGCGATACGCGATCTCCTTGGTGTTGTTGCCTTCCGCAATGAGTTGCAGAATCTCGCGCTGGCGCGGAGTGAGGATTTCGACTGCCGTGCCGTCCTGCGCCACTTTCTTCATGTACAGGTCGAGCGCGTCCCGGGAGATGTGCGAATCCAGGTATTGCCTGCCGTGAATGACCTCGTTTAGCGCCTTTTCCAACTCATAGGCGGCGGAATCCTTGAACAAATAACCGTTGGCGCCGGCATTCAGGGCCTGCATGACGTATTCCTCGCTGCCATACATCGACAGCATCAGGAATTTGGTGGTCGGATGATCAGCCCGCAAGCGGCGCACCGCTTCCAGGCCATTCATGCCTTTCATGGCGATGTCCATGACGACGACATCGGGCTTGAGCTTTTCAGTCAGCTCGATGGCGGCATTGCCGTCATCCGCCTCGCCGACCACTTCAATGCCCGGCATCGCCATCAACAGCGAACGTATACCGCTGCGCACCAGCGCATGATCATCGGCCAGCAAGATTTTCGTCGACATGTTCACATCCTCCGCATGACAGGCGTCACAGGTAATTGAAAAACGATTTCCGCCCCGTTTCCGGGTGCGGAGCTGATGTCCATCGTGCCCCCCACCAGAACGGCACGCTCTTCCATGTTCAGCAAGCCGAAGCTGGTGCCCGAAATGGCATTACTGCGGGCCTTCTCCAGATCGAAGCCCTTGCCGTCGTCGCGAATGCTGACGTTGAGGTGCCCCTGGCGCTGGCTGACCTTGACCCAAATATTTTGTGCATCGGCGTGACGCAAAATGTTGGTGACAGCTTCCTGCACGATGCGAAAGCAGGTGTTCTCGATATCGTGATGCAGTTCCTCGGACAGCGGCGAACTTTCAAACCAGCCTTTCACGTTCGCCAGGCGGGACTTGTTCTCGACATAGGAACGCAAGGTGGCGATCAGGCCGAGATTGTCCAGTTGCGGTGGTCGCAGGTCGAGCGACAGGCTGCGCACCTGCGACAGCACGGCAGCGACGATGTCGATGCCGTTCTGCAGCGACGGACCTTCCAGTGAGCCGGTTTTTTTGATGGTTTCCAAATTGATCTTGAGCGCAGTCAGCGACTGGCCGACGTCGTCGTGCAGGCCGCGCGCCAGATGCTGGCGTTCGCGTTCCTGCACCTCGATCACGCGACTGGCCAGCATTTGCTGGCGCTGCATGGCCTGCTCCAGTTCCTTCTGCGAGTTGACGCGTTCGGTCACATCCATCGCCAGCCCTGCCGCCAGCATCTTGCCGTCGCTGCCAATCGGGAAGCGCACCATGTCCATGGTCTTGGGATTGTGATTGGCGTCGAATACGGTCTCCTGGGTGTGCATCTCGCGATTGCTTTCCAGCACCTTGCGGTCGTTGGCCTGGACGTTTTGTGCAGCGCCGCCGGACATCAGGTCGAAATCGCTGAGGCCGATCATGTCGCTAGGCGTCATGCCGAAAAAGGCCGATTGCGCCGGATTGACATAGAGATAGCGCAAGTCTGCATCCTTGATCCATGCCGGCATCGGCGCCGCGTTCATGAAGGCATGGAAACGCGCCTGCATCTCGCGCAAGGCCACTGCGCTGGCGCGCTGCTTGCGCCGCACCAGGGCGTCGCGCAGCTCGCGCTCGACCGCGATCGGCAGGCGCGCTATGGCGCTTTTGAGGAAATAATCCTGCGCTCCCGCTTTCATCATCTCCACTGCGGTCTGCTCGCCGATGGCGCCGGAAACAATGATGAATGGAATCTGATCGTTCTGCTTTTTCACCAGATCCAGCGCATCGACCGCGCTGAACATCGGCATCGAATAATCCGATATCACGATATCCCATGTGTCGCGCAAGGCAGCCTCCATGTCCGGCCCGGTGTCGACACGCTGCCAGGTCGGCTCGAAACCGCCGCGCTTGAGCTCGCGAACCATGAGGATCACGTCTTCTTCCATGTCTTCGACAAACAATACCCTGAGTGGAATACTCATAAAATTCGCTTCCCGCCCCAATTCTTGTTACGACCGTCGCCCAGGCGCCGGTCATGGCATCATGCCGCCACTATAGCTCCCTGCGCGGCAAGGCAAAATAAAAAGTAGCTCCCTCGCCCGGCCTGCTCTCAGCCCACACGCGACCGTTGTGCCTGACCACAATGCGTTGTACCAGCGCCAATCCGATCCCGGTGCCGGCAAAGTCTTCCTGCCGGTGCAAGCGCTGGAAAGCACCAAACAGCTTGTGCACATAACGCATGTCAAAGCCGACGCCGTTGTCCTGCACCTGGTAAATCACTTCTTCCGGCGTTGTCGTGGACGACACACGCACTATCGGGTGCTCGGCTTTCTGGCTGAACTTGAGTGCATTTCCCAACAGGTTTTCCCAAACCTGACCGATCAACCCCTGGTTGGCTATCACATCTTCCAACGGGTCGATAATGAACTCAACCCTGTCATTTTCGCGTCGCAGACTGGCAACGCCTTGCTCGACAAGCTTCTGCATGGAGAAATTTCCCAGCGTCAGCTCGCCGGTAGCCGACTTCGACAGCTTGAGCAAGTCGCTGATGAGCGCATCCATCTTGCTGACATTCTTGCGGATAACCTGCAGCAGTTCCCTGCCCTTGGCATCCAGCGCATCTGCGTAATCCTCCTCGATCATCATGGCATAGCCTGAGATGGCGCGTAGCGGAGCGCGCAAGTCGTGCGAGACCGAATAGGAAAAACTCTCGAGTTCCTTGTTGACGTTGCTCAGGCGTTGAGTCTGGCACCTCAGGCTGGCATTGAGTTCTTCGATTTCCTTCTCGACCTGCCTGCGCGCGGAAATATCGTGGATCACGTTGCGGCTGACGACGCGACCGGTCTCGGGGTGCACGTCAGTACTTGCACTCATCAACACGGGAAAATACGTACCGTCGGCGCGCAGATAATCGATGTCGACGCCGTTGACGCCCCTGTCGCGCTGAAATCTCGGCCAGATTTCCTGTTGATAGCGTTCGGCGCCGGCCTCGCTCATCAGGTCGGTCTGCCTCATCTTGGCCACAACCTGTTCGCGCCGATAGCCGAGCCAGGATAGTTCAGTGTCATTGATTTGCACGATCAGGCCGCTTTCTTCGTCAATCGAGTGATAGCCGCACGGCGCCTGATTATAGAGCGCCTCAACTTCAGCCGCGTAGATTTGCGCTTTGGTCTGGGCTTCCTCGCGGCTGAGCGTCTCGCGTTTAAGACGCAGGCACACGGCAATCAGCATCGCGATGCTGACGATGCTGCCGCCGGCAATAGCCAGGATGACCCAGCGAATGCCGGTGGCCATCTCGCTTGAACGCTGGACCAGTGATGCGCCCTCGATTTCCTTGAGAACGGCGAACTGTTGACGGATGTCTTCGCTCAGGTCGCGGTCATGTTCATCAATATTGTGGATGCGTGCATTCTTATCTGCCTCGATCAGCGTGCGCGCCAGTTCGACGCGCTTGGCGACGGTCTGACTCAGATGCGCCACCCGGTCGAGCTGCTCCTGGTTGTCGAACTGCAAGCCCCGTAAACCGTTGAACAGGCTGGATAGCAAGGTACGGTCCGCCTCGAAACTCAACAGATATTCATGCCTGCCAGAAAGCGCATAGCTGCGTGCACTGGCAACCAGATCGTGCAACGTCCACTGGCTTTCTTCCAGACGTTGCAAGATGGTATGTGTATGCTGCACCCGTAGCGACCGCGCCTCGAAGATCCGCACGCTGCGATAAGACACCGCGGTGGCGACACCGATCAACAACAACGTCGCGAGAATGAGGAAAAGACCGGTATTTGCCAGCGACGACTTTTTGTTCGACTCTCGTTTGCTTGATATTGGCATCGTGATGGCGAGTCCCTAAAGACCTGAAGCGTTTATCGGGGGCGCCCGGCCTTGATTTCCCCTCTTTTGGAATCCATTGCAAAACATCACACATTTTGTTTCCGGACATAACCTTGAGGTGCCAGAAGGCGGCTGGTGCGAACGCACATTGATTCCGACGAATTATTTATATGATTTACGTCGGCGCCACATTCGATTTCTTATCTCCTGCATTAAAAGAAAAGCATCGAAAATACTAGGTTTCTTCTATTTTTCGGAGTGACGCCATTTTTTCTTGCTGCGAAAAGTCACCATAAATACGTAAAATGTGACTATCTCCACGTACTTATATGAAATATCTAAAAATGGCTTACTACATGGGAGCAATGAGAATTTATTCTACAATATACTCAAATTAATATTGCTACAAAACTGTATTTTATTCAGACAAAGAAAAATGACGTATTCATTGGAATGTCGATTCCCGGCGTCGACGGCCGGGCTCGGGCAACCGCTGTAAAAGCCTGGGGGTGTTTTGCATCTGGAGATATGAATGAAAAACACAAACAAGAACGCCCGCTTGGCTTCACCAAGCGGGCGTTTCAATTTTTAGCGGAGTGGACGGACGTGGCTCTCCCGCATATGTGCAGGCTGCGGAATCGCTTGCAAGCGACGATTCCCTTCTCGCCCGCCAGGAGCCGCGCAGGCGGCTCCCTCCACTCCGCTTTTAATCGGGGATTTGCGAAGCGAATCCGGATGTAAACGTAAAAACGCCCGCTGACGCGGGCGCTTTTTATCTGGCGGAGTGGACGGGGCTGTTCAAAAAAAACACCCCAAAAAAAAATTCACCAATAAAATCAAAGGCATAGCAGCGGTATATTTAAAAAAATTGCTACCTAAATCGATACCACATAAAATTAATTATTAAACAACCTTTACTACAGTAACCTTGGGCAAAATTCCGAGTTCTGGATGATAATTTTGCAAAGTAGTGTGTCTGTATTCCATACTATTAAGAATGTTGTGATCACTTTTTTTCTGTGCGGCAACATACTTTTCAACATAGTCATTAAAAAGCTGCTCAATATAGTATTGCTTTGAAACCAATTTCTTATGTTCAACGGCGTCTATCTTGAACACTTGTGATGATAGATAATGTGGCTGGGAAATCAAAAGTGCTTTGGAAAAATCCAAACCTTTTCCGTAGGGGGTTTTACCCTTTACATAGCCTGGATTTCGAACAGTAAAATATGCTGCTTGATGATTGATATGACTTCTTAAGGGTATTCCAAAAGTTAGCTCATTTATTGCTATTACAACAATGCCATAACCCCTAATTTTAGTAGGATCCCATATAGTTCCAGTCTTATCCATAACCTGCACCAAATGGGTATTAGCTGGATAAAAGGACGGATCAAGCTTGACAAGTTGCATAAGCACTTTCAATAGACCAAAAAAAACCCCTTTCGGGGTTTTTTCTGGCAGTTATTTCTGTTTGGATACTTTTACTTATTAACGTGGGGCTAATCCTACCGCCACAATATTTCTGTTTGAAGTCTTCTGTGTTTAACGTGGGGCGCTTCTACCGCCACAAACTGCAAACAAACTATACCATTAAGAAAAAGCAATGTCAATCCACGCTTGATTTTATAGTACATCACCCACTACAGCCCGCCGCCGCCTGTCAACTGTAAAAGTTTACAGTTTCACTTTTTGACTAGTAGATTTCAAAGTTGATTTTTTGGCAAGATCACCACCACCAAGCTTGTGCAGCAACGTGGAATTTTCTTCCTTTAACTTCTTGATAATATTTTGTTGTTCTTGAATCAACTGAGCATCCACAATTGCACGATTAATAGCATCGGCATAAACCTCATTTCGCTGCTTAAGCACCTCTTCTTTTTCCTTGAGTTCAGCATCTCTTTTACTCAAGTCTTCAGCCCATTGCTTGATATCAAGTGCATATTTCTCACGAAGTGCTTTGTTCTGTTTCAGAACATTATTTAGTATTGGCTTGAACTTCTCTCTTACTTCTTCGATAGAAACCTTATTAGAAAAAAAGCTGGTTTCTAAACTCTCAATAGATTTCTCTATCTGTTTTGCATAGTCAGAATTTAACGCTTTATCCACCATCGCATAAAATTCTTTTAGTGATTTGTGTTTTCTCATACTCCCTTTTACCCCCCTTTTTAGTCCAAATTTTTTATTCCAATCAGCGTGCCTGGTATGCAGTGCAGACAAAAAATCTGGGTCATATCTTTTAGCATTTAATGACCAAGTCTCCTTGAAAAATTCACCCTTCTGATTTCTATACTTTTTCACAGATTTAATTTCTGTACCGATCATAAAATGTAGATGAGGTGTTTTTTCATCTAAATGAAGAATCGCAATTTTTAATTGCTCACCAAATTCTTTTTTAAAAAATTCAACTTGATGAGCTGCCCATTCATCAATTTGCTTTGCAGATTTTTTCTCAAAAAATTCTGGCGAAGCTGATACAACAAACTCCATCATTAACACATTGTCTTTTTTTTCTTTAATGTCAAGGGACTGATAAAACGAAGTTAGCTTTTCTTGAAGGTCACTAGATTTCTTTGTATCCACATTTAATGTGTTCACAAAAATTTTATTGAGATGGGATCGATTTGAATCGATATTGTTTTGATCTCGCAGCCTGAAGTTGTGTTCAGCAGCTTGTGTGATTTGAGATCTCGATTTGACTTTTTCTGTTCTTAGAATATTATTATTCATAGCACCTCCTGTTATTGTTTTTATATGTGCATATAAATAATTTAGCAGTTTTTTGGTGCTAGTCAAGATGCCATCCCTCGGGTTGGCATCACTCACTATACCAACCCCTATGGGGTTGCGTGAGCAAGGGATACTCCCTTGACCCTAAAGAAAAAATCAACAGCCACACCTTTAAGGATTACATCCTTAAAAATCCTGTCCCACACAAAAAAAAATCCTGCTCGATGGCAGGATTATTTTTTATGCGGTTTAGAAAATTATGCGTTACTCCTCCACTTTTTTCTTACTCATCGCAATATCCAAAATTTTTTCTTGAGCTGGTTTTGTGATCTTACTTAACTCATCAAGACTAAATTTTTTCGAGTAAGTTGCCACATTCACTGCCTCAATTTCGTGTCCAAAAAATTGGCATCTCGGCTCATACTCAACTCCATTTTTCAAAAAATAATCATTAAGAAATTTTCTGATTGAATGGAAAACTAATTTATCACGATCGATTTTTAACTCATCCAACTGTCGTTTAAATTTTTTTCCAACGGCATTACCCGACCCTTTTCCATCTCTTGGCGCATACTTGAAAACTGCTTCTTTTTTCTCATCAAGAAAAGGAAGCAACCCAAAATCTGTAAACAGAATTTTAGGTATTGGCACTTCTCTTTTTCCTGCCGCTGTTTTTGAATTCCTAATCGAGATCAAATAATTATCTTTATTACTAACCTGAAATTGACCACGAGTTAGCGAAGTAATTTCACTTACTCGGCAACCAGTTACTAATGCCAGCAGCAGCACATAATAATAATCAGGGTCAGAAGTTTTCTGTTCTTGGAAATACTCACTTGAGAAAATTTGCTGAATTTCCTGTTCCTCGAAAATTCCATAACCTTCGGTTAATTTTTGTTTTTTTGTGAGTAGTGTCATATTTTCTGCTGGATTTTTCCCAGACAAATAACCCTGCTTGATCGCAAAGTTTAATAATGATTTGATGTAACCAACTTTCCCATCAATGGTTCTGGGAACATTTCCTTTGGTGGCTAAAAATTCTTGATAACGTGTAATGTCACTCACCAAAATTTCAGTGATAAAACATTTTTTCTGGAAAAAGTTGGAAAATTCGTTAACGGTATTTCGATGTGCCAACACAGTAGCAGGACGAAGTTTTTTTAATAAATTAAACTTATCCAGTAACTCCATCAACGTCAGTCCTGACTGCGTAGCAGCATGCCCCACTGGGGCAGAAACTCCTAAAGAGTGGGGTTGCTGTTGATGTTGTTTTTGACTTTTTGTGAGTAAAGATAAGGCTTCCATCATACGAGCATGATCCTCAGGACCATCTGCCTTAGCAATCCCCCTAGAAAGGTCTATTTCGAATTTTCTGACCTTAGACAAATCAATTGCCATCTGAACCTCTTCTAATAGCTTAGAAGCTCTAATAATAGCTTGTGTGGGGTCTGCTGTATGGAGTGAGCGTTTGACTTGCTTACCAAAAATTCTAGTATGCAGGTAGTAACTAGAACCTCTGAGATAGATGGGAAGTTTGAGCATTTTTGGATTTGCTACCAAAATTGCTACCAGCCCAGAATGAGAAAAGCCTTATAACTCTATGAGCTATAAGGCTTTAATGATATTGGCGGAGCGGACGGGGCTCGAACCCGCGACCCCCGGCGTGACAGGCCGGTATTCTAACCAACTGAACTACCACTCCTAAATCGTTGCTGACTATCGAGATCTGGTGGGTGCTGAGAGGCTCGAACTCCCGACCCGCGCCTTGTAAGGGCGCTGCTCTACCAACTGAGCTAAGCACCCGCACCTTGAGCCCAAACAGTCATTTGTCGTCTGTCAACGACGAAAGACCGCTAGTTTAGCGCATCTTTTAAAGCTTTGCCAGGTTTAAATTTGGGCACTTTCGCTGCCTTGATTTTAATCGCCGCCCCGGTGCGCGGATTGCGGCCCGTGCGCGCTGCACGCTTGCCGACGGAAAATGTACCGAAACCAACCAGGGTAACGGAGCCGTTTTTCTTCAATGTCGTTTTCACTGCGCCGATGACAGCTTCCAGCGCACGCGCCGATGCTGCTTTCGAGATATCGGCCGATTCGGCAATGTGATCGATCAATTCGGTTTTATTCACTTACGCCCCTTTAGACAAAGATGGAACAAGTTTGAATTTCGCGACGGCGCCGCCCCCGGTCGATGAGGCCCGGCACGCATCACGCGCGATGCAGAAAATTCTGCAGAACGTATTAAACAAGCCGCAAATCCTTGTGTCAAGCGGTTTACCGGCGCACACTCCTGCGATGGAAAGAGGACCCTTTGCAACAACGTAAAACGTTTTACTTTTCAATAACGATCTAAAAAGAGATAAAAAAAGCGCTCCGAAGAGCGCTTTTTTCGTACTTCATATCCTGCATCGTAAAAACACAGGACTGAATGACATCAGTGCTTCACGACGCTGGGATCTGTCGATTCCTTGGGCGCGACTGCGGCAACCACCGCTTCATCATCGCTCAGGGGAACCGGTTGGCGTTCCAGCGCAATTTCCAGGACTTTGTCGATCCAGCGCACCGGCACGATTTCCAACTTGTTCTTCACGTTGTCGGGAATCTCGGTCAGGTCCTTGACATTCTGTTCCGGAATCAGGACCGTCTTGATGCCGCCGCGATGTGCCGCCAGCAGTTTTTCCTTCAGGCCGCCGATCGGCAACACTTCGCCGCGCAAGGTAATTTCGCCGGTCATCGCCACATCCGCACGCACCGGAATACCGGTGAACACCGACACCATGGCCGTGGTCATCGCAATACCGGCCGATGGACCATCTTTCGGCGTTGCGCCTTCCGGCACGTGGATGTGGATGTCGCTCTTCTCGAATATGTCGCTCCTGATGCCGAGCTTGTGCGCACGACTGCGCACCACCGTGCGTGCCGCTTCGATCGACTCCTTCATCACGTCGCCCAGCGTGCCGGTGCGAATAACGCCGCCCTTGCCGGGCATGGTGACCGATTCGATAGTCAACAGATCGCCGCCCACTTCGGTCCATGCCAGACCGACGACCTGGCCGACCTGGTTTTCCTTTTCGGCGATGCCGAAATCGAAGCGGCGCACGCCGAGGAACTTGTCCAGATTGCGCGATGTGACAGTGACCTTCTTCTCCTGCTTTTTCAGCAGCAGCAGCTTCACGACCTTGCGGCATATCTTCGACACTTCACGTTCCAGCGAACGTACGCCGGCTTCGCGGGTGTAGTAGCGAATGATGTCGCGGATCGCCGATTCGGCCACGCTGATTTCACCGTCCTTCAGACCGTTGTTCTTGATCTGTTTGGGCAGCAGATAACGTTGCGCGATGCTGGTCTTTTCATCCTCGGTGTAACCAGACAGGCGAATCACTTCCATCCGGTCCAGCAATGCCGGCGGGATATTGAAGGAGTTGGACGTCGCCACGAACATCACATCCGACAAGTCGAAATCGACTTCGATGTAATGGTCGGAGAAAGTGTGGTTCTGTTCCGGATCCAGCACTTCCAGCAATGCCGACGACGGATCGCCGCGGAAATCCATGCCGAGCTTGTCGATTTCGTCGAGCAGGAACAATGGATTGCGCACACCAACCTTGGCCAGGCTTTGCAAAATCTTGCCCGGCATGGAACCAATGTAAGTACGGCGATGGCCGCGGATTTCGGCTTCGTCGCGTACGCCGCCCAGCGCCATGCGCACGAACTTGCGGTTCGTGGCGCGCGCGATGGATTGGCCCAGCGAGGTCTTGCCCACGCCCGGAGGTCCGACGAAGCACAGGATCGGCGCTTTCAGCTTGTCCACACGCTGTTGCACGGCAAGATATTCGAGGATGCGTTCCTTGACCTTGTCGAGGCCGTAGTGGTCGCCTTCCAAGACTTTCTCCGCATGCGGCAAGTCGTTGTTGACCTTGGATTTCTTCTTCCACGGCAAACTGACCAGTGTGTCGATGTAATTGCGCACGACGGTGGCTTCAGCCGACATCGGCGACATCAGTTTGAGTTTCTTCAGTTCGGACTGCGCCTTTTCCAGAGCTTCCTTCGGCATCTTGGCGGAGAGGATTTTCTTCTCCAACTCTTCGAGGTCGGCACCGTCTTCGCCTTCGCCCAGTTCCTTCTGGATGGCCTTGACCTGCTCGTTCAGGTAGTACTCGCGCTGCGACTTTTCCATTTGGCGCTTGACGCGACCACGGATTCGCTTTTCGACCTGCAGGATGTCCAGTTCGCCTTCCAGTTGGCCGAGCAAATGCTCGTGACGCTTGGCGACATTGAAGATTTCCAGGATGACCTGCTTTTGTTCGAGCTTGAGCGGCAAGTGTGCGGCGATAGTGTCCGCCAAACGGCCGGCATCGTCGATGCCGGCCAGCGAGCTCAGGATCTCAGGCGGGATCTTCTTGTTCAGTTTGACGTACTGGTCGAACTGCTGAACGATGGTGCGGCGCATGGCTTCCACTTCGGCCTCATCGCCCAGTTCGGATTCGACTGGTGTCAGATCGGCAACAAAATGGGTGTCCAGTTCGCTGATGTGATGAATGCGTGCGCGCTGCGCGCCTTCGACCAGCACCTTGACGGTGCCGTCGGGCAACTTCAGCATTTGCAGGATATTGGCGACGCAGCCGATTTCATAGATGTCGTCCGCCGAGGGTTCATCCTTGGCTGCGGCTTTCTGAGCGGCAAGCATAATGCTCTTGCCCTGCTCCATCGCAGCTTCCAGTGCCTTAATGGACTTGGGGCGGCCAACGAATAAAGGAATCACCATATGCGGGAAGACAACAACATCCCGCAACGGCAGCAGAGGCAATTGCGTTTGTTCGGTGAGAGTAGAAGTCGTCATGGCGAGCCTTATCAAAAGTTACTGTTAGTGATGTTGGCGCGAGCTGTTAAAACACAAGCCCAGATTGAAATAAAACACGACAACTTTTCGTTGAAACAAGGTTAAAACCACGTTAACAAAAAGACAAGGGTGCGGCAAAAACCTAACAAAAAGCAAATAAAAAAGCCACACACGAAGTCGCCCTCGGGTGGCTTTACGATGGAAGCCGGAGTGATGTCCGCAGTTTATTGTACCGCTTTTAGTCTTGATGAATACATCCGGCGTGCTTTGCCGCCGGATGTATTCTACGGCCGTTCAAGCGCCCGAAACCTTGGGCTGTTCGTGGTAGATCAGCAAAGGCTTGGCACCATTGGTAATGGTGTTTTCGTCGATCACTACCTTGGCGACGTTTTGCTGGCTCGGCAGTTCGTACATCACGTCCAACAAGGCGTGTTCAAGGATGGAGCGCAAGCCGCGCGCACCGGTCTTGCGCGCCAGCGCCTTCTTGGCGATCGCCTGCAGCGCGGCGGGACGGATTTCCAGTTCGGCGCCTTCCATTTGCAACAGCTTGGAATATTGCTTGATCAACGCGTTCTTCGGCTCCAGCAGGATCTGGATCAGCGCTTCTTCATTCAACTCATTGAGCGTTGCAATCACCGGCAGACGGCCGACCAGTTCAGGAATCAGGCCGAATTTGACCAGATCGTCCGGCTCGGCGCGCAGCAGCACTTCGCTGGCGGTCTTTTGCGACGGGCTCTTAACGTTGGCGCCAAAACCGATGCCGCTCTTTTCGGAACGCTCGGAAATGATCTTCGCCAGGCCGTCGAAGGCGCCGCCGCAAATGAACATGATGTTGGTCGTGTCGATCTGCACGAAATCCTGGTTGGGATGCTTGCGGCCGCCTTGTGGAGGCACCGACGCCATGGTGCCTTCGATCAGTTTCAGCAGCGCCTGCTGCACGCCTTCGCCGGAAACGTCGCGGGTGATCGACGGATTGTCGGATTTGCGCGAGATCTTGTCGATTTCATCGATATAGACGATGCCCTTCTGCGCCTTCTCGACTTCGTAGTTGCAGTTCTGCAGCAGCTTCTGGATGATGTTCTCGACGTCTTCGCCGACATAGCCGGCTTCGGTCAGCGTCGTCGCATCGGCGATCACGAACGGCACGTTCAACATGCGCGCCAGAGTCTGGGCCAGCAAGGTCTTGCCCGAACCGGTCGGACCGACCAGCAGGATGTTGCTCTTGGCCAGTTCGACGTCGTCCTTCTTGCCGAGATGCTTCAGGCGCTTGTAGTGGTTGTACACGGCAACCGACAGGATGCGCTTGGCGGTCGACTGGCCGATCACGTACTGGTCGAGCAGTTCGGAAATCTCTTGCGGCGTCGGCAGGTCGGACTTGGCGCCTGCGACCGACTCAACGCTGGAAGCTTCATCGCGAATGATGTCATTGCACAAATCGATGCATTCGTCGCAGATGAATACCGACGGACCTGCGATCAGTTTCTTGACTTCATGCTGACTTTTGCCGCAAAACGAGCAATAAAGCAGCTTTTCGCCGCTGGAAGATTTTTTCTCGGACATATAGGGCAAATGTGAATAGAGTACGGCTTGATCATACCTGCGATTTCATGATTCGTCACGAAATCGACATATTTGGAAGCCGGTGAAAACCAGCCCCTAGACTATCTCATATAGGATCGCAGACAAAAAAAGCAATAAGGCGGAAATCCGGCCCTGATCACTGCATTGACTCGCTCCTGCGTTGACGCAGTGCAAAAAGAAAATGCCCGAACCGAAGTCCGGGCATTTGCTGGAGATACAGCGATTCACACGCAAAATACACTGCAACCAAGAATTACGCGGATCACGCGCGTTTCTGTAATACCTGATCGATCAGGCCGTATTCAGCAGCGGCTTCTGCCGACATGAAGTTGTCGCGATCGGTGTCCTTGCTGATCTGATCGATCGTGCGACCGGTCTTTTCAGCGAGGATGGCATTCAGGCGCTCACGCAGATACAGGATTTCACGCGCCTGAATTTCGATGTCCGACGCCTGCCCCTGCGCACCGCCCAGAGGCTGGTGAATCATGATGCGCGAGTTCGGCAGCGAAAACCGCTTGCCCTTGGCGCCGGCGGCCAGCAGGAAAGCGCCCATCGACGCCGCCAGGCCGGTGCACAGTGTGGAAACGTCCGGCTTGATGAATTGCATCGTGTCGAAAATCGCCATGCCGGCCGAGACCGAGCCGCCCGGGGAGTTGATGTACAGCGAAATATCCTTGTCCGGATTTTCGCTTTCCAGGAACAGCAACTGCGCCACTACCAGGTTGGCGGTCGCATCATTGACCGGGCCGACCAGGAAAATGATGCGCTCTTTCAGCAAACGCGAATAAATATCATACGCACGCTCGCCGCGACCGCTTTGCTCGATCACCATCGGCACCATGCCGAGCATTTCTGTGTCCAGTGCGGACTGCCTAATCAAACCTGTCATGTGCATTCCTTATGCGTCGAAGTCTTCTCTCATGTTACCCGAGAAGGTCGGATTACGCTTGCGGCTGGTTGCCCATCAAGGCGTCAAACGCGACCGATTTCTCGGAAACCTTGGATTTACCCAGCACGTAGTTGACGACGTTTTCTTCCAAAACAAGGGCTTCGACTTCGGCCAGGCGGCGACGGTCGCTGAAGTAATACTTCAGGACTTGTTGCGGGTCTTCATAGCTTTGCGCGAAGTCTTCGACTTGCGCCTTGACTTGTTCTTCGGTGGCTTCCAGCTTGTTGGTCTTGACGACTTCCGCCAGGATCAGACCCAGGCGAACGCGGCGCTCGGCTTGCGCGGCGAACAGTTCGCGCGGCAATTGCATGCCCTTCGGATCCATGCCGCGCTGCGCCATGTCCTGATGCGCCATTTCAACCAGGCGCTCGATGTCTTGTTCGACCAATGCCTTCGGCACCTCCAGTTCGCTGACCTTGATCAGGGCGTCCATGACGCTGTCCTTGGTCTTGGCCTTGGTACGGGCGTTGACTTCACGTTCCAGGTTGCGCTTGATGTCTTCGCGCATCTTGGTCAGGTCGCCGTCTTCGATGCCCAGCGACTTGGCGAATTCCGCGTCAACTTCCGGCAGATGCGCCCATTCCAGCTTTTTCAGCGTAATGGTGAATTCCGCTGTTTTGCCGGCCACGTCCTTGCCATGGTAATCGGCAGGAAATGCCAACGGAAAAGTCTTGGACTCGCCGACCTTCAGCCCGATCGTTGCGGCTTCGAACTCTGGCAACATGCGGCCTTCGCCGAGCACGAACGGGAAAGCCTCAGCCTTGCCGCCCTGGAATTCGACGCCGTCGATCTTGCCGACGAAGTCGACAGTGGCGCGGTCGCCGCTCTGTGCGGATGGTTCGCCGCCGTCGCCGTGCGCGCCTTGTTCGCCCTTGACGTGGTAGTGCACGCGTTGCTTGCGCAGGATATCCAGCGTCTTGTCGATTTCGGCGTCGGAAACGGCCGATGTGGTCTTCTCGACTTCAGCCGAGGACAGATCGCCGATTGCGACTTCCGGATAGACTTCAAATGTTGCGTCGAACGCCAGCGAACCTTCAGCCACGCCTTCGCTGGTCTTTGGCTCGATCTTGGGATAACCGGCAACGCGCAGGTTGTTTTCGACGGCGACGTCGTTGAATGCGCGGCCGACCTTGTCGTTCAGCACTTCGGTTTCGACCTGGTAGCCGAACTGGGCGGCCACCATCTTCATCGGCACCTTGCCTGGACGGAAGCCTGGCGCCTTCGCTGTGCGGGCGCGCACTTTCAGGCGTTTTTCAACTTCTGCCTGCACGTCGGCCAGAGGAAATGTCAGGGTGATGCGGCGCTCAAGTTTGCTCAAAGTTTCGACTGCAGTTGCCATGTGAATCGTCCAAAAATTAATGAATTCCGTGGTGCGGCCCGGATGGCAAGAACGTGAAAAACGTCGCTTTTTTGCCCTGCCCGGCCGCGCTAAAGTCCGCTATTTTATACGGAAAAGATGCCCTTGCGCCAAAACGGCGATCTTCGGCCAACAAAATCAGCCGATGGCGTCGCTTAGCCTTGCTGTGCAGGCAAAATTGCCTCCACCGCACGGCTGATCGCCAGAATGCGCGCATCGTCGCCGTTCAGGCCGCATATGCTAATGCCGACCGGCAACCCGTTATGGGTCGGACAAGGCAGATTGAGCGCGCAACCGTCGAGAAAATTGATCACGCTCGGATTGCGCAACACCAGCCCGTTGATTGCAAAGAAAGTCTCGTCGCTGTCTTGCAACGGTTGTAACAGCGGCGGCACAACCGGCACCGTCGGCATCAGCCAGGCATCGAACACCGACAGGCGGCGCTTCGCCTGGGCAATGATGCGCCGGCGCGCTGCCAGCAAATCGATATAGTCGGCGGCAGTCTGCTGCGCGCCGCGACGAATGCGCACCGCCACACGCTGGTCGTATTGATCCGCCGAGGCGTCGAGCAACCGGCGATGCCAGGCCCACGACTCCGCCGCGCTGAAACCGCCACCGGCATTAATCACCGGCAACTCTTTCAGTTCAGGAAACGCAAACCGCTGGATCAATGCCCCCGCGCTTTGCAAACGCGACAACGCCGCGTCGAACGCCATACGCACCGTATCGTCCATGCCATCAGCCACGACATCCTCAGTCACGCCAAAACGCAGGCCCGCCAACGGCACGGCATCCGTTTCCAGCGTTGCGCCGGACAAAATGGCGTCGGCAATCGCGCAACAATCGACGCTGCGCGCCAACGGTCCCGCGGAATCCAGCGTGGTCGACAGCGGCACCGCGCCTTGCAGGCTCACACGCCGCGCCGTCGGCTTGAAGCCGGTCAGGCCGCAGAACGCAGACGGAATTCGGATCGAGCCGCCGGTATCGGTGCCGAGCGCCATCACAGCCATACCGGCCGCCACGCTGACCGCGCCGCCCGAAGTCGAGCCGCCGCTCACACGCTGCACGTCCAATGGATTGCGTGGCGTGCCGTAGTGCGGATTCAGGCCAAGCCCCGAAAATGCAAACTCGCTCATGTTGGTGCGGCCGAGCAGGACAGCTCCGGCATGCCGCAAACGCGCCACCGCAGGCGCATCGGACTGTGCTGCCGGTGCATTCGCCAATACACGGGAACCAGCGGCGGTGACTTCGCCCTGCACGTCGAACAAATCCTTGATCGATACCGGCAAACCGGCCAGCAGCGACGGCACATTGCCAGCCGCACGCGCCGCATCGCTGGCGTGCGCAGCAGCCAGCGCACGATCGACATTGACGCCGACATAGGCTGCTCCGCCCTGCCCGCGATACGCGGCGATGCGTTCCAACGCCTGTTCGACCAGTTTGACGCTGGTGGTTTGTCCTGCCTGCAATTCTGCCGCGAGTGCCCTGATTGTCTTCATGTTTTATTTCACCGGGATAGGAGTGGACGCGGCAACCGGAACTGCGGTAATCGCGTTCATCGGACTGCCGTCGATCAATTTGTCGGAATAGGTCAAATATACCAAGGTGTTGCGTTTGACATCGACCAGTCGCACGATATGCAGACGTTTGAACAGGATCGACATGCGTTCGGAGAACACATCCTCTTGCACGGGAACGGTGCTCTTGAAGGTAATTGAAGCTGCCACCTGACGGCAGGCGATCGACGCCTCGGCCTTGTCTTCGGCAAGACCGACCGTGCCTTTGACGCCACCGGTACGCGCCCGCGAAACATAGCAGGTCACGCCCACGACTTTCGGGTCGTCGTAAGCTTCGACGGCAATGCGGTCATTCCTGCCGAGCCAGCGGAACGCCGTACTGACATCGCCAAGCTCCTGCGCTTTGGCTAACGATACGACAGACGCCGACACAATGAAAACCGCCGCAGCCAGACACCATACTTTGCGCATAACTTATCCCTATATATAAGCACTATAAGCAATGAAACGAAGTCAAGACATTAACAGATGCGACTCATCTTCCTGATATCTTCTTGAGAGAAGAATCGCAGGATTTTACTGAGCTAATCGGCGGCGTCCAGCAACGCGAACCGCGGCACGCGCTTGCCGTCGACCTCGATGATTTCATGAAACACATCCTTCGGCCGGATCCATACCACACCGCTGGCGGCGCGATAGACTACCATCGGCGTCAAATCTGATTCCAGTATCGCTTCGTGCAGGAATTCGTAAATCCCGCCCTTGTAATGTTGATAGCGCATACATGCCCCGGCAAAAAAACTCAACTGAACAACAAATGGAAATCGCCCGGAGCGTCACGCGAACAGGGTCAGCGCTTCTTGGCCGGGCGAACGGGAAACCAAAGGGAATTGTTGGTGCGAGGGAGGGGACTCGAACCCCTACACCATTGCTGGCGTCAGGACCTAAACCTGATGCGTCTACCAATTTCGCCACCCTCGCTGAAAGGTGCAATCATCGACCGGGTTACGTTGGATTTTTCAGCGGATACGCCGGAGAACCAGAGCCTGTCAATGAGGTAGCATTTTTATTGCAGCCCGCTATTCTACTGCAAGCTTGGCCGACTGTCTGCGTTTTTATATGGCCACGGTGCAATTTTTCCAGAGCCTCCTCCCTCTGAACAGCGCGGCTGATACGAAAAGCGAAACGGCCGTATTTTTCCTTTACTATTCGGGACACAAAATCCTGCGGCCGGATATCTTTCGCCGCTCAAGATTCTTATCGACTTCTATTGGACGCTTCATTTGCATGGCCGCTGACCATTACGAAAATTTCCCCGTCGCGTCGCTGCTGTTGCCGGCCCGCCTGCGCCCTGCCGTCAAGGCCATTTATGCCTTTGCGCGCAGCGCCGACGACATTGCAGATGAAGGCGATGCCGAACCGGCAGCACGGCTGGCCGCCCTCGCCGCCTATGAGCAGGAACTGGACTGCATTGATGCTCGGCAACCTCGAGGCAATTCGATGTTCGCCTCCCTGGCCGGCGTCATCCGCGAATACGAACTGCCGATGGCGCCGTTCCGCGATCTGCTGTCGGCCTTCAGGCAGGATGTCGTCACCACACGTTACCGGAACTTCGACGATCTGCTCGACTATTGCCGCCGCTCCGCCAACCCGGTCGGCACCCTGATGCTGCATCTGTATCACGCGGCGACATCGGACAACCTGCGCGACGCCGACGCCGTCTGCTCCGCGCTGCAACTGATCAATTTCTTGCAGGACGTCGCCATCGACTGGAAAAAGCAGCGCATCTACCTGCCTCTGGAGGATATGCAGCGCTTCGGCATTACGGAACAACACATTGCCGCGGCCGATTGCAACGCCGCGTGGCGGGCGTTGATGCAGTTCGAGATCAACCGCGCGCGCGCGATGATGCTGTCGGGAGCGCCGCTGGCGTGCAGGCTGCCGGGACGCATAGGCTGGGAACTGCGCATGGTGGTACAAGGCGGTTTGTGCATTCTGGAACGCATTGAACAAGCGAACGGCGACGTTTTCAGACTGCGACCGCAACTGGGAAAACGCGATTGGTTGCTGGTGGTGTGGCGCGCGATGGCGATGCAGGGCTGAAAACTGCCTGTTTCTGCATACGAAAAAGCATCTTCATTGTGAAGATACTTTTTCACTACCGGGGGAAACCGTCCTCATCCCAACAAGACTGCCTATTGCCCCTTGTTCAGATCGCTCTGCGGCTGCGGCTGGGCGAGCCGGGCATCTCGTTCGGCAGCGGACTCCTTCTTTTCCGCCTTCAACTCCTGCTTGGCAGCCTTCCTGTCAGCCTTGCCTTGTTGCTTGATCGCCTTCTTCTGCTTCTTGTACTCTGCCTTCGCGCCGGCATCGGATTGACGCTTCTGGACATACGGATCGTTGGATACGCCATTGGCTGGCGAAGCCGGAACGGTCATGCCGGGCGAAGCGGGAACATCCATCGTGCTTTGTTGTTGCGCCATTGCGCCGCCGGTGACGGCCAGCATTGCGGCGGTAAGGATGAGCTGACGGGTTTTCATATGCAAATCTCCTTGTACTTTGATTTCGACGAATCCGTCGCACGGAAGCGAATATCCTGAATGTCTGTCAGACATCGCCGGACACCTTATCCAGTCTGGCTTTGCGACGGGCATGCTTTAGTAGAAGGCAGAAATGCAGAATGGTTCAACCTCATTTGCAATCGCGTGCAGATGTTCTTGCTTCAGCGTTTTTTCCGCCCTTGCTTGTAGATCGTCCGCGCATCCTGCAGCGCCCGCTCCTGCGTGCGCAAGTTCTCATCGTCATCGTGCGCGACGAAGAACTCATTGGCTTGCGCCTGCACCACCAGCTTGATCGCATCGGCGTCGCTGACGTCGTACAGCTCAGTGATCAGTGTCGTCACTTCGTCCAGGTATTCTTCATAAGTCATTTTGCTCATTCGATGCTCCTTGCCTTCATCGCCTTATCGTTCATAAAACGCGCAGTGTAGGCGCCGATGCGCATCCACGTCCATCCGCACCATGAATTTGCATGAACAGGCAAATGACCGCTTGCTATTCAAATCGATGCTCTGTAGAATTCGCTCCCTCAGACGCGGGGTGGAGCAGTCTGGCAGCTCGTCGGGCTCATAACCCGAAGGTCGTAGGTTCAAATCCTGCCCCCGCAACCAAATATACGTACCGCAAGGGCTTGCACATGGCGACATCGGTGCAGGCCCTTTCGTTTTATGCCGCTCCCGCGGCATGCGCGAAGCCCCACAGCGGCTCTGTTAGACTTTCCTCATTTCGTCGCGCTCAGGCTCAATCATGGTGAACACTGCGTCCACATCCTCTTCTTTTTCCAATCTGGCGCTGACGCCGGCGATGATCGCCAATCTCGAATTGCTCGGTTATCGCGAAATGACGGCGATCCAGGCCGCGAGCTTACCTGCTGCGCTGGAGGGACGCGACCTGATTGCCCAGGCTAAGACCGGCAGCGGCAAAACCGCGGCGTTCGGCATCGGCATGCTGCACAAACTCAATCCCAGCTATTTCGCGATCCAGGGCCTGGTGCTGTGTCCGACGCGCGAACTGGCGGACCAGGTATCGAACGAACTGCGCCGCCTGGCGCGCTTTACCGACAACATCAAAATCCTGACATTGTGCGGCGGCACGGCAATGCGCCCGCAAATGGCGTCGCTGGAACATGGCACCCACATCGTCGTCGGCACGCCGGGCCGCATTCGCGATCACATCGGCCGTGGCAGCATCAATCTCGCCACTGTGCAGACGCTGGTGCTGGACGAAGCCGACCGCATGGTCGACATGGGCTTTTATGAAGACATCGAAGGCATCGTCAGCGCCTGCCCGGCACGGCGCCAGACCTTGCTGTTCTCGGCGACCTATCCCGACGATATCCGCAAGGCCAGCGCCCGCTTCCTGCGCGATCCGGTGGAAATCAAGGTCGAGGCTCAGCACGACGACGAAAAGATCGAGCAACGCTTTTTCGAAGTATCGGCAGAACAGCGTAACTTTGCCGTGGCCCGCCTGCTGCAGCATTACCAGCCGGTGTCGACGCTGGCGTTCTGCAATACCAAAATCCATTGCCGCGAACTGGCCGACGAATTGCGCGCCCAGGGCTTCAGTGCCCTCGCCCTGTACGGCGACCTGGAACAGCGCGAGCGCGATGAAATCCTGGTCCAGTTCGCCAACCAGAGCTGTTCGGTGCTGGTCGCGACCGACGTCGCCGCGCGCGGCCTCGATATCGCCAACCTCAGCGCCGTCATCAACGTCGACGTCACCCGCGACACCGAAGTCCACATCCACCGCATCGGCCGCACCGGCCGCGGGCAAGAACGCGGACTGGCGCTCAACCTCTGTACGCCCAACGAAAAGCGCTGGGTCAAACTGATTGAGGAATACCAGAAAGCGCCGGTGCAATGGTTCGACCTCGATACGCTCGATGCCAATGAAGACAAGGTCTTGCGTGCGCCGATGCGCACCTTATGCATCCAGGGCGGCAAGAAAGACAAACTGCGTCCCGGCGATCTATTGGGCGCTCTGACCGGCGACGTCGGCCTGACCAAGGAGCAGGTCGGCAAGATCAACGTGTTTGAGTTCTCAACCTATGTTGCGCTGGACTATCGCATTGCCGAAAAGGCTTATGCACGCCTGAGCGACGGCAACATCAAAGGCAGAAATTTCAAGATGCGGCTGATGCGCGCGGCCTGACCTGTCAAGACGCGCAGCCGCAAAAAAAAAGCAGCCGCGAGAACAGGCTGCTTTTTCCGGACGCCGAGGCTCGTCAGATCAGCAGTGCCGACGTCAGCGAACGGATTTCATCCGCAGAGTCTTCCAACACATCATGCAAAGAGTCATCGCCGATGAAGTCGTCCACGATAGTGTCGGCTTGGCGCCCGCTTTCCAGCAGGCTCTTATGGAACGGCGAAGGCACCGGCGACAATTCCTTGGCCAGCAGCAATACATCGCCCAAGGTCTCAGGCGGCAACACGCGGATACCGTGCCACAGCGATTCGACCGCAGCAAGCACTGCTTCCGGAATGCCGAGCTTTTTCAGCACGGCGCGACCGATCATCTTTTCGCCATATTCAGCCCAATCTTCAGCATTACCGTCGAGCAGACCGGGAAACTCGTCGGTGCGCGACAACAGGTAAAAGCCGCCGACTTCATGAACGATGCCGGCGAACATCGCGGTTTCCGGATCGAGACGCGTCATTTTCAACGCGATCACCTGCGCCAGCGCGGCCACGTTGGCGGTATGCTCCCATAACTGCGCCGCTTTGACGCGCATTTCGGGGTCGGAAATATTACGTCCCAACTGACGCACGATGACGGCGGTCGTAATCGCATTCAAGGTCTTGAAACCTAGCCGCATGACGGCCGTGCGGACATTGTTGATTTCGCCGCCGGAGCGGTTGTAGGCGGCTGAATTGGCGATCGCCACGGTGCGCGCCGACAACAGCGGCTCGGCCATGACCAGCTTGGCGGCGGCCTCGAGATGGCAATTCGGATCGTTGAGCGCCTGCTGCAATTTGATCGATGCATTGACATTGGTCGGAAACACCAGCTCGCCGCGGCCGGCCTGCACTGCAATGCTTCTGAAAGCTTCCAGTCTGTTCATGAAGAATTAGTCTCCTCGCCTTGATGTTGCTTTACTCACCTCTGTTGCGTCTGTTTTGTATTTTTATCAACAGTATCCGCATCCAGATCATCGCCGCCGTCTCCGCAGCGCTTGCCGGCAGTCAATGCCTCGCTGCCCTCAGCTTAATGTACAACGTCTGCTGCTGCAACCAGATATCTCGATCGTTTCCAAAGGAATTCCCGGCACGATGGACATACCTGCGAATATAAAGCCGATTGCCCTTCCTCCCCTAGTCGGCTAGCATAGCGGCTTCGCGCATTGCGCCCGCCTTTATCGCCATCCCAGTTCATGTCTCCTGACGAATATTGCCAGCAAAAAGCCGCCCAAAGCGGGTCCAGTTTCTATTACAGCTTTTTGTTCCTGCCGCCGGAGCGCCGCCGCGCCATCACTGCTTTATATGCATTCTGCCGCGAAGTGGACGATACCGTCGATGAAATCGAGGATGCCGGCGTGGCGCGCACCAAGCTGCTCTGGTGGCGCAAGGAAATTGCTGCAATGCTCAACGGGAACCCAAGCCATCCGGTCACCCTGGCTCTGCAGCCGCATGTGGCGACGTACGGCCTCAAGGCCGAGCATCTGCAAGCCGTCATCGACGGCATGGAAATGGATCTGGACCAGACCCGCTATCTCGATTTCGCCGGCCTGCAGCGTTACTGCTGGCACGTTGCCAGCGTGGTCGGCATCCTGTCGGCGAGCATCTTCGGCGTGACACAGGGCGGCACCTTGCTCTTTGCGGAAAAACTCGGGCTGGCGTTCCAACTGACCAACATCATCCGCGACGTCGGCGAAGACGGACGCAAGGGCCGCATCTATCTTCCGGTCAGCGAATTACAGCAATTCAACGTCACCGCCGCCGACATTCTTAATGCACGCCACAGCGAAAATTTCGAGAAGCTGATGCGATTCCAGGTTGAACGCGCCCAGCGTGTTTACGATGAAGCATTCGCTTTGTTGCCGAAACAGGACCGCCGCGCCCAGCGCCCCGGCCTGATGATGGCGGCGATCTATCGCACCCTGCTCGAAGAAATCGAGCACGACGGCTTCCATGTATTGAACCAGCGCATTTCGCTGACCCCGATACGCAAGCTCTGGCTGGCGTGGAAGACGTATATCCGGGGCTGACGATTGCGCGAAAATCGCACGGTAAAGCGACTGAACTTTAGCGCCGTCGAAACGTCAATTCACTTTCCGGAATTGGCGGACAGGAAGATGAAACGCATTTATGTACTATCCTTGCTCGCTGGCGTCGCCTTTGCCGCCAGCGTTTTGTTGAGCCCGGCGTTCAACAGCTTGCTGAACCGTTTCGGCAAGGACCAGTTTTATGTCTACGTGATCGACGCAGGAAAAAGAATTTTGCCTGGCGCCGTTGTGAAAGAGATATACGAATATCGGCTGCCGGCCATGGATGAAAGCGGTGAGCAAAAGACGCTGACATTCACGGCGGACAAGCAATTGTCGCTCGACACTTATCTGCGACTGTATGTGTCATCGGCGAACAAGGTCACGGCGTGGGAAGAAGTGCAGCAGCAGGAATTACCGAACCGGATCAAGAATGGGAACCTTCCCTGATAACAAAAGCAGTGATCGCATCGCCGTCATCGGCGGCGGCTGGGCCGGATGCGCCGCCGCCGTCAAACTCTCGCAGGCAGGCAAGCGCGTCAGTCTATTCGAAGCCGGCCGCACCTTGGGCGGCCGCGCACGCCGCGTAGAAATCGACGGACGCACGCTCGACAACGGCCAGCATATTCTGCTCGGCGCCTATCGCGCCACCCTGGACATCATGAAGACAGTCGGCATTGACGCCGGCCAGGCCATGCTGCGCCTGCCCTTGCAGATGCGCTATCCGGCCGGGACCGACGGCATGGACTTTATCGCGCCGCGATTGCCCGCGCCGTGGCATATGCTGACGGCACTGATCCGCGCCACCGGACTCGCACGCGACGACAAGATGGCGCTGGCGCGCTTCACGACCACGGCGCGCTGGATGGGTTGGCAATTGCATGAGGATTGTTCCGTTGCCGAATTGCTGGAACGCTTCGACCAGACCGAACGACTCACGCGTCTGATGTGGACGCCGCTGTGCATCGCCGCGCTCAACACACCGCCGCAACGCGCCTCGGCGCAGGTTTTCCTGAACGTGCTGCGCGACAGTCTGGGCGCGCGCCGTGCAGCGTCGGACATGCTGATCCCGCGCACTGATCTGACCGCCCTGTTCCCGCAACAAGCCGCAGCTTTCATTGAACGGCACGGCGGCAGTGTCGGTTGCGGACAGGCGGTGTCGTCGATTGCCGCGTCCGCCGCCACATCAGGCCGCTGGGACATCGGGCTCAGGCAAAGCGACGAAACCGCATTGTTCGATGGCGTGGTCATCGCCACTGCGCCGGAAACCGCCGCCGATCTGCTGGAGGGCATCGACGGCGCCTTCGACACGACGCCTCTGCGCGCTTTCACCTATGAACCGATCACGACCTGCTATTTGCAGTATCCGGTGCAACTGCGCCTGAAGCAGCCGTTGTATGCGCTGACCGACAATCCGGACACGACGGCATGGGGACAATTCGTGTTCGATCGCGGTCAGCTCAGTCACGCCGAAACCGACGCCGGCTTGCTGGCGGTAGTCGTCAGCGCGGCCGGCGATGCCATCGCCCAAGGCCATGCCGCGCTGGCCGACGGCATCGCAGCCCAACTGGCCCGGCAACTTCAGAATCCTCTCCTGAAAACGCCTTTGTGGAGCAAAACCATCTCCGAAAAGCGCGCCACCTTTTCCTGCACGCCGGCCTTGTCGCGCCCCGACAATACGAACATGCCGCCCGGCCTGGCGCTGGCCGGCGATTATGTCGCCGGCGACTATCCGGCCACGCTGGAAGCTGCCGTACAAAGCGGCATCAAGGCTGCCAGCCTATATTTATAGGCAGCGGCAAGATTGTTCGATTTTTTTCAGCGAAACTTTTCATCTTTCTCTCAACCGGATTCACCCCATGATGGGCCAGTTTGATCTACGATACGGTCAAATTTTATAGACTCAACCTATTTCGGAGAATAAATATGCCCGTCATCACCTGTGTCGAAGATTTGCGCATCCTGGCAAAGAAACGGGTACCCAAGGCCTTTTACGACTACGCCGACAGCGGCTCCTACACCGAGAGCACCTACCGCGCCAACAGCGACGACCTGGCCGCACTGAAGCTGCGCCAGCGCGTGGCCATCAACGTCGACCAGCGTTCCACCCGCACCACCATGATCGGCCACGATGTCGCCATGCCGGTGGCCATCGCTCCGACCGGACTGACCGGCATGCAATGGGCCAACGGCGAAATGCTCGGCGCCATCGCCGCCGAAAAGTTCGGCATCCCGTTCACGCTGTCGACCATGAGCATCTGCTCCATCGAAGACGTCGCCAGCGTCACCACCAAGCCGTTCTGGTTCCAGCTCTATGTGATGCGCGAC
>NZ_CBXX010000001.1 GCF_000577615.1 Herbaspirillum sp. RV1423 | reverse complement strand
CCGCCACGACGAAAGCGTGGCGGGTGCGTGATTGGAATGTGGGGGAGATCTGGTTGAGTGAAACGCTCCCGGACAGGGAGCCGAAGCCTCAAAGTTGCGAGGCGCCGCCATCAACGACAAGTTCCGTGCCGACGACATAAGAGGACTCGTCGCTGGCGAGATAGAGCGCGGCGTAGGCAATGTCCTCGGCCTTGCCCATGTGGCCTGCGGGAATAGTCTTGGCGAGTTCAAGCTTGATATTGCGAAGGTCCTCGTCGGACATGCCCCATTTGCTGAGCAGAGGCGTGTCCATCGCGCCGGGCGCGATCGCGTTGAAGCGGATTTGACGATCGAGAAATTCGTAGGACCAACTGCGAGCAAGTGATCGCACGGCGGCCTTCGCTGCTGCGGTCAGCGAAATGCCATGCTTACCCGTTTGTGCGACGAACGATGTATTGAGGATGACCGAGGCCCCCTTCCGCAAGTCCGGAAGTACCGCCTGAAGCGTGAATACAACGCCCTTGACGTTGATGTCCATGATGTCGTCATAGAGTTCTTCATCGATGTCATTGAGCGGGGAGGGAAACGCTCGACCAGCGTTGGCGAACACGACATCCAGGCCTCCGAATTTCTCTTTCACCTTTGCGGCCACCGCTCGCATGTCCCCAATTGAACGGACGTCGCCCCTGAGGACGAGCGCGTCCTCACCAAGCTCGACCCTCACGCGTTCGAATACCGATTCATCGCGACCGGTCACAGCTACCCGAGCGCCTTCCGCAATAAAAAGTTTGGCGGTCGCCAGGCCGATGCCGCTGGTGCCACCCGTAATCAAAACGGATTTATTCTTGAGTCTCATGTCATGTTCCCTTTCTCATTGCACGATTGATTAGGCCAAAGATTCAAAGCGCAATCGCCTTTGCGCGTTGATCTCGGTTTGATTTTTCGTAGCAATTATGGAACGTAGGAGAAATGACGCAAAGGTCTTATAACCCTTAAAAAGCGTCATGGAGTTCGGAAAGGATTTTGTCGATGGGAGTATTGGATGCCAATGCGCAGTTAAATGAACCTTCGATGCGAATGGGGGGCAATAAGGCAATAAGAAATAGTGGTAACTTCAAATGCCGATTGCCGATAACTATCCCGCGCATATGACCGACAAAGCCGATGCACGTAAGCCGCCGCAGATACCGCACTTGCGACGATTTTCGTGCCGACGTCTTTGATTACATTGAAAGGTTCTACAACCCAAAACGCAGGCATTCAACTATCGGCTACCTTAGCCCAGTACAATTTGAAAATCTTTTAAGCGTCTAACGGATGTGTCCGTATTGTCGGGGACGGCCAGGACCATCCAACCTATGGAGTATTAGTTATGTCATTCGGCGAGTCAGCGGCGCTTTACAATCTAACCCGGCAAGCGTATCCATCGGAAGTCATCGACAGGGTCGTTACTATTCTTGGCGCGAGCTCAGAGCACCCAGTCCTTGACGTTGGGTGTGGGACGGGCATCGCAACCAGGCAGTTGGCCGAGCGTGGTTTGGACACTGTTGGAACTGACATTGACTCGGATATGATTGAAGAGGCTCGCTTGCGGGGGAAAGCGAGGATGTACCATGTGATGCCAGCCGACGGCCTCGATTTCAAGGAAGCGAGTTTCGGCGGGGCCACTGCTTTTGGGGCATTCCATTGGTTTTCTGATGAGGCGTCAGTGCAAACAATTCTGCGAGTGCTCCGGCCGGGAGCTGCCTTCGTCGTGGTCAACAAGAATGATGCTGGAGATTTTCGGGATGCTATCGTCAAGATCGTTGGGCGTCACGTAGCTCTACGCCAAGCACACCCCAAAGTAAGGTATCAACCAGCAGAGATTCTGGGTTCCAATGGTTTTCAAGCAATCGAAAGCACCGTGCTTCCCACGGTAGAGCAACTATCTGCTGAGCAAGCCATTGCGCACGCGCGCTCCATGCGCTTGTGGGAGGAAGTGCCAGTAGTCCTTCGAGCAACAATCGAGGCCGAACTTGGTGATTATGTGCGAAGGCGGTCCAATGCGTCTGGAATATTCGAGCGTAAGCTCGAAGTAACGGTAGTGTCAGGGCATAAGTGGGAACAGTGTTGATTACGCATCCGTCCAGAGTTGCGCAACGGGTCTTTTCCCGTCGAAAGAACCTCTTGGCATGGCGACGACGATGTCTACATTCCGCGCTATGTCGAATTGCGATCTGAGTTTCAGCACCTTTATCCGAATCGAAATCACGATGAATGCGTTCGGCTCTATTTTCGAGGAAACTATGGCCGCAATCGCCAAGACCGGACATTTTAATGTCAGTCATTTGTCAGTGCTGCATGCAATGATCTTAAAATTCAAGGGAGCATTTGAAGATGCGAAACATCATCGAAGAAGGTCAAAAAATGCCAGATGAAAATGTCGATGAGACGGTGAGAAGTACGCACCAATTTTTACCTATGTTCTCAAGAAGGTTGCGAGTAAAAAATACTTTCAAGGTGTTGATATCGGGCAGTTCGCTTCTTTATTCCGTGGCGTTTTTCATGCTCCCGGACACGGCGTATTCGGCGGACGTAGCAGTGACACCTGCTCCTGCATCGCGGCCAGCGTCCGGGATGTCTACACAAAAGACCGATCAGCCAGTCGTTGACGATTCCCGTAAGGCCCTTTCATCATCAAAATCCATCGAATCGGAGCCGCAGAAAGAAGCCGAAGCCTACGGTCCTGCGGTACCCGAAAGCGCAGTCGTGACGCATCACACCATCGAGGTGAACCACCGCACGATCAACTACGCTGCGACGGCGGGAAATCTGGTTCTGCGCAACAGCAAGGAGCAGGTTGAAGCAAGCATGTTCTACATAGCCTATACGGCCGAGAATTCGCGCGAACCATCTGCCTCTCGTCCGTTGACCTTCTTGTTTAATGGGGGGCCTGGCGCAGGCAGTTCGTTTTTGATGATCGGTTCGGTTGGTGTCAAGCGTGTACAGACGACTAGTCCGCTCGCGACACCACCGGCGCCATATTTGTTGAGGGACAATCCGGACAGCTTGCTCGACAAGAGCGATCTCGTCTTTGTGGATGCCGTCGGGACAGGCCTGTCACGCATCGTCGGGAGCGGAACCAGTAAGCGGTTTTATGGTGTCGACGAAGATCTCAATGCATATATCCGTTTTATCGATCGCTATCTGACGTTGAATCAGCGCTGGAACTCGCCTAAATTCTTGTTTGGAGAATCCTATGGCACTGCGCGGGCGGCGATGCTGGCGTACCGTCTTGCAGAAAACGGCATTGCGTTGAACGGCGTCGTGTTGTTGTCGTCCGTATTGAATCTGGCGCGGGACGCGCCGGGTTACGATATTGCCTCGGTCCACTATTTGCCGAGCTACGCTGCCATCGCGTGGTATCACAACAAAATCCAACCCAAGCCATCTTCGTTGAGTGGCTTTCTGGAAGAGGTGCGGGCTTTCGCTTATGGTCCCTACGCGACCGCGCTTGCTCGCGGCGATGAGCTGCCTGACGCGGAACGTGACACAATCGCTGCACGTATTGCGCAGTACACGGGGCTCGATGTGGAGTACGTCAAGGCTAGCCGCTTGCGTATTTGGCCGTCGCGCTTCCGTAAAGAATTACTACGCGGCGAATCCCGTAACGTCGGTAGATACGACGCCCGATTCCAGGGTATCGACTATGACGATGTCGGCGAGAGGCCAAATGATGATGCCTCCGTAAGCGCGATTGCGGCGGCATTCAAGGCCGCATTGGAGGAGCATCTTGCGCGGGATTTGCGCTATGTCCCTCAAGGTAACTACAGAACGTTTAACAACGATGCCATCAAGCAGTGGAATTGGAAGCATCGCGCATGGTGGGGCGATGAGTTGACGCAAGCGTATGCGGCCGGCGATCTGGCCGAGGCCATGCGTCGCAATCCGCGTCTGATGGTGTTGTCGGCAAACGGCTATTTCGATCTGGCCACGCCGTTTTCGGCTACACAATACGATCTGTCGCATATGGGCTTGGAGCGAGGCCTGCGTAACAATATAACGACAACCTTTTATCCGGCGGGCCACATGATTTATCTGGATGACCCATCCCTGCATGTATTTAAGGCCGATCTCGTTAAATTTTACGATTCTGCCGCAGGAGCGGTGTTTGTAAAGACGAAGACCGCCAAGTAAGTTATGAATTCGATATGAATGCGCAATTGCCAGTATCTCCTTAGCCGTAAGAAGTGACGTTCGCAATTGCCAGGAGAAGACGATAGGTGAGATCGATAGCCGGAATAGGCCAGAACCTGATACAGGAAATGGAACCTAAACATTGGAGGCCCATATGGAGATTCGTAACATTCAGCCCGGCGACTTGAATCTGATATGCCGACACCGGGAATTGATGTTTCGAGAGGCTGGTCGCGATGAAGACATTCTCACTGCCATGAGGCCAAATTTTCGCGATTGGCTGGAATCCAAGCTTTTGGATGGAAGCTATTTTGGATTTATTGCTGTTCTCAAGGACTCCGCTGTAGCCGGCATCGGGTTGATGGAAATTGACTGGCCGCCTCATCCATCTCATCCGATTCAGAACAAACGCGGATATATTCTCAACGTGTATGTGGAACCAGAACATCGTAGGCGAGGTATCGCAGGCTTGCTGATGGAAATGGGCGAGGCTGAATTCAAGAAACGAGGGCTGACCTACGCGATTCTTCATTCAACTGGAATGGGACGCCCTCTGTACGAAAATATCGGCTGGTCTTCAACCTCCGAGATGGCTAAGCCGCTGGAATAGGTCAGAGATAAAATGTTTGTGGCCCGCAACCGGCCAGAAACGGGCTTCCTCTGCCGCGGAATCAGCGTGCAGCTTTGTACGCCAGTAAAAGCGAATGACTGCCACCGGCCAGGATCTGGCTTCAAATCCAAAGCACTATCATGTTCGCGCCGGCCATGATCATTCGCCGGATAGCGATCTTGTGAGCCTCAACGGAGACGCCGCCTGAGGCATCGGTGACTACCGTCACATCCCAGCCTTCGCCGAGAGCCCGGATTGTCGGCATCGCGACGCATACTTCGGTCCAGAGGCCGGCGATGATCAACTGTTTGCGCCCCGTCGCTTTGACGGCATCCACCACCTTCGGGTCCTGCCAAGTGTTGATGAACGTGCGGTCGATCACCTCCTGGCACGGGAATACGTCGGTGATCTGAGGAAAGAGGATGCCACCCCGTTCGGCAGTCACAGTTGTCAGGATAGTGGCGCAAGGCAGCAAACGAGCGTTGACCGAGGGAATAGTCGTCGAAACCCTGAATGTCAAGACGGCACTGTTCTTTCTGGCGTTTCTGCCGCAGTTCATCGCCCCTGTTTCTGCTATGACGGGCCAAGTGGCCGTCTTGGGTGGCATCTGTGTCCTGCTTAATACGTTAGTCGATATCATCGCAGTGTTGGCGGCCGAACGTCTTCTTGTATCTGAGAGTCTTCGCACGTCGCGTGCGCGCCTGCTAACGCGTTTTTCGGGAGCAACAATGATCTGCTTGGGTGCCTTTCTTGCCGCCACGAGGCGTAATGCCTAATTGAGGCTTGTCCGCTTCAGGCCGAGGCTATGTAAAAACGCAGAAATTTTTAATCAATTGAAAAATCGACTGCTCAGATCGTTCGCTATTCAATTTTCTCGACATCGGGAAGGCTCCCCTTACCCACGTTTCTTCTGATATTTACGTTTTTGCACAGCCTTGGCCAGAAGCAGTCGTAAACAATTCAAAGAGCGGCGAAAAATACCTCAATGCTGACTATCGATAATGGTGGCTTCTCACTAGCGGCCAGAAACCGGGAAACAGCAGCACGCAGACTGCGCGATTGCGGCAAGAAATTGGGGTTGTCGATACATCGCCTGGCATGACTACACGGAAGCGACTGTTCAATGTGTTCGTTGGCGTACAGAATCAGCATCAGATCGGCAACCATTTTATTGTGTGATAACTGCAAGGCAGCATCGGCTCAGCGAGCGCTCGGTGTCAGTGCGTTCCAGGCCGCAAGGGAGTCCATGTAGTCTCTCCAATGCCTGATCTTCCGATTTTCGATCTTGATGATTGAGCAGAACCGATTGTCGCATTTCGCGCCTGTCACAAGGATCGTTCCATGAACTTCGTATTCGATGACGCAGCCGTCGTCTGTCTTGTGAGTAATCAACTTGTCGGCTGATTGAAGCGCGATGTTGTCGACGTAGCCCTTGAACGCGGCCATCAGGTCGGTTCGCCCGTGGATAACGCGAGGCCAGCCCAGGTCATAGAGAACCTCGTAGATGACGTCGTCGGCGACGATATCGAAGAAGTGCTCCCCGTCGACAAGATTGCCTAGCGCGCCCCGGACTAGATCGAAGTAGGGTTTTGCGGGTTTGAAGGCTGAATATTTTTGATTCGACATTTCCTGTTCTCCTTGGTCGATTCCTGGGGTAATACCTTCACTGGCGCCATGCGGCAGCAGTTTCTGTGGCGAACTCTGCGAATCGGAAGGGGGCCGCACCAGTCGCTGTCAGAACGTCGTTATTTGGTTGAGAGCCTCGTCCGCTTGCGATCGTCTCTGTCAGCATGCGAAGCACCTCACCGTATTCAGCGGGCACACCGGCTTGGATCATGGCATTGATCCAAGCGTTGCGATCAAGGTCGCGGTACGAAATCTTACGGCCGACCGCGTTCGAGATGCGTGTGGCGGCCTCTTCGAAGGTCAATGCTTCTGGGCCTGTGGGGGAATATGCGCGGTTGGCGTGCTGCGCAGGGGCGCTCAGTGTCGCCGCCGCGACGGAAGCGATGTCCTCTGCGTTGACAAATGCTTCGGCCCCGATACCGCAAGGCACAACGATTTCATCGTTCACGGGTTTGAGAAACGTCTCGCTGAAGTTTTGCATGAACCAAGCAGGGCGCAGGATGGAATGCGAGAGCGAGGTGCGCGAGGCCAGGTCCAACTCGACCGCGCGCAGCGCGACTTCAGCAGGTGCATGCTCCATGCCGTAGGCACTGAGGTAGGTGACATGGCGCACGCCGGCGCGCTCTGCCTCGTCGAGAAACTGGGCAACGATGTTGGCAAAGTCGATGCGCATCACAGGCGACACGAGATAGACGCCCGAGATCTGAAACAGGGCGCTTGCAAAGGTGGATGGATCGTTCCAATCGAACCGGACATCGGCGCCGCTGCGAGCTGCTGTGCGGACGAAGATTCCTCTGTTGACGAGCTTTCGGGCGACGCGGGACCCGGTCTTGCCGGTTGCGCCGAGTACAAGGGTGGGGTTGTCGGTAATGTCGTTCATGGTGCTGCTCCTGGTTGGCCGGTGACATAACTTTATGCGCAGATAGTGAGAGTATCAATGATCTATTCGCTCATTAATTTGTGTGATACGCTCAATGCATGGACATATTGCAAGAACACCTAGTGCGCGCGCGCGCCTCTGGCGGCGTGTTCGCGCGATCTATCGCTGTCGCGCCTTGGGGGCTGCGGTTGCCTGGCACAATTCAACTTGCCGTGCACGCAATGATTCAGGGGCAAGCCTGGTTGTGGCTCGATGGTGAGGACGCTCCCATCGAACTCAGGCCGGGATATCTGGCGCTCGTGCGAGGGGGAGTTGACCACTTTATCGCCCACGAACCCGGTGCGCATTGCGTCTTGCCGGAGGATTTCAGGAATCAGCACTCTTCCGATGAAGCCGAGCATGATCCGCGTGCAGCGGCGTTCCTCTGTGGAGCATATCGCTTTGCGGGGGACATCGGTGCAGGGCTGGTCAACGCGCTTCCCTCCGTGTTCCTGGTTCCCTCGAGCGTGGACAATCCGATTCATGGGGTGGTCGCGCTATTGTCAAGAGAGCTATCCCAGGCCGAGCCAGGTCGCCAGACGGTGCTCGATCGGCTGCTGGACGTTTTAGTCGTGTTTGGGCTTCGGACCGGACTGGCATCAAGCGTGAATGCACCAGCATGGGTCCGGGGGGCGGCGGACGGGCGCCTATCGAGAGCGTTGCAGGCAATGCATGGGGATACGAATAAGCCGTGGACCGTGGACGAACTGGCAAGGATGAGCAATATGTCCCGGGCCACGTTTGCGCGTGTGTTCCAGGAGGTTCTCGGCGACACGCCGATGCGGTATCTCACTGGCTGGCGTATGACTGTCGCACGCGATCTCTTGCGAACGCAGGACGTTTCGTTGATTGAAGTGGCAGAGCGGGTTGGGTACTCGTCTCTATACGCTTTTGCCACGGCGTTCCGCCGACATCACGGGCAGCCTCCAGGGCGCTGGCGTCAGAGTGGGCAAGCCCTTTTCGACGCCACGGTGGCTCATTAGCGGGGGCGGCAGCACACAGGCCTGCGCTCAGAAATTAGCTATACATGGCAGTAGAATCCGTTGTCAGGAACAATGCCGATCGGGCATTTTTGTCTCCGCGGATTTGAGGAAACAGATCACGAATTTTCCAGGGTATCAATAGATTCTCAGTTCATTGCTTCAACGATGGGCAACGACTTGAAAATATAAGATCATCTCGCTTTTGTTAATGCCCGAAATCGGCGTCGGGCCGTAATTCCAATATCTCTTTTGCGATTGTGATGGTCATCTCTTTCGGGGCGGAGAGCGAGATTTTTAACGCGTTTTTTACGTAAATTGCATCAAATAGAATCCGTTTTTTATGCTGAAGATTCTAAATTGAGGTCTCCATCACTGCAGGCTTGTTGATGCAAGCCGTGACTTTATGAGACCAATCGCTATTCTTCAACACGAATCAACACAAGGGCCGGGTGTACTGCGCGATCATTTAGATGAAAACGGGATTCCGTACCGACTCATTTCTCCTGCATCGGATGGAAAATCGCCCATCGATGCAAGCAAGTTTGGCGGCATTGTCGTGTTGGGCAGCGATCACTGCGTTAATGAAACTTTGCGGTGGATCGAGGACGAGCAGACATTGCTGCAAGATGCCATAAGGCGTGACGTTCCGGTTCTCGGGCATTGTTTTGGCGCGCAGATGCTTGCGCGTGCCATGGGGGCGAAGGTCAGCCGCAATAGTTGTCCGAATATCGGCTGGAGCCAAATAGGGATCACTCCACACGCGCAACAGCTTATGGCGCTGCCCAGACAAGCGACGATGTTTAACTGGCATTACGATACTTTTGAAATTCCTGTTGGCGCAGTCCGCACGATGTATGGCAGTCATTGCCTGAACAAGGGTTTCAGCCGTGGTCGCCATTGGGCATTTCAAGGTCATCTGGAAGTGACCGAAGAAAGCATCAGGAATTGGTGTGCCGCCGGGCGAAGCGAACTCCTTCGCGCGCACGGGCCGGCCGTTCAAAGCGAGACGCAAATTCTGAAAGAATTGCGTGATCGCATTGAGGCATTGCACATGATAGCGGAGCAAACTTATCGAGCCTGGACCTGTCAGTTGGACAGACCTGCCTTTGTTGCCCTGAGCTCCGCATCCTTGCATGCCAGAACCACAATGACCCGGAGCGCTGGTTCACGCTTATGAAATTCTGGTTATTCCTGCACCAGCGAATCAGTTGCCCGATTAGCTCTCTTAAACTTCCGTGTCAGGATTCGCAGCGCAGGACAAGACCCGGGCGAAATCGTCATCCCGGGTACCCGGTTTTTTTGCCCGGCGTTCTGCCGCATGGACCTCGGAGGTGAGTCGCCACAGATCCAGATGGCGAAAATAGGTGGAGCCGCTGTCGACCCGTCTTACGGCGCCAACGGGATCGACAGGACGAACGGGCGTTACCGGATTACGCGACATGCTATCTCTCCTTGAGAATTCCCTGAACGCTTGGCGGCATTACGTTGTTCATGCGATCGCGGCTTTGCCTTTCCTGCGCAAATACATGATCTGGATGCTCAGTCCGACAATCAGCATGACAAGAAGGCTCGCTTGCGATCCGAGCAACAGCGGAGATTTCAAATCGGTAACAAACGGGTGGCCGTCCGGCACTCTGCGCAGCGTTTCAGTGACGGTCGGCACCATGAGCAGAAATGCGCTCACTGTCAGGAAGACCGTTTCTATATACATCGCCATACCTCCTGCCTTCGAAAATCTGCCCGCGCTATAGCCCACAAGAAGAAAAAACAGCGTGGCGACAGCGATTGCATAGCTGACCGGCTGATGCGTCACGAAAAAGACCGTAGTGGCCCCCGCCAACATTGAAATCAGATAGACAGTGCCGGCTCTCGAACGGGGCGTGATTCGTCCATAGCGCGCAAACATATACACAGCCGCCGGAATGGCCGGCAAGCTGCCTAGTGTGTGAATCCAGCCGAGATGAGAAATTCCAAACATGAAGCGATCCTTTATCAAAAAATGCAAGGTGCAAAGAAGGGCGATCTTGTTTCAGAACAGCGATTCTTGCAATAAGGCTACCTACTAATCGGTAGGTAAAGCGGCCGAGCGTTGAAGCAATTGCTTCACACATCAACCCTGACGAACGAGGCGTGCCAGAAGCGGATTGATGATGGCGCCGAACATGTGCGCGTCCCCGTAGGCGCGCGCCGACAGCATGGCGCCGTGGACTGCCGCCATGAATATTTCAGCTTCCACCCCGGGCGGCTCGGTCAGTTGCAAGCTGCCTTGCGCTGCGCCGCGTGCGAAAACAGATGTCAGCCAGGTCGAAAGCACCCGAAAATGCGCTCTCACTTCAAGCGCGATCTCATCAGGAAGAATCGGCATTTCACTCGCCAGCAAGGCGCAAACGCAAAATGAGGAGGATGCATCAGCGATGCAAACTTCCCAAAATTTGGCATAGGCGCGAAGCTGTTCAAGCGGATCGGAAACGCTGTGCTCCAGATTTGCAATTCCAGCTTGCATCTCCTCGCGATACTGTGTCACCAGTGTGCGAACGAGAATGGCTTTGCTGGGAAAATGATGATGAATACTGGCGTTGCGGATGCCAATGACCTTCGCTATGTCGGCATAGCTGAAGCCATTGTAGCCGCCGGAAACGATCAGCGATTGGGCGCACCGTAAGATGCCGTCGGATGTATTGGATGAAGTGGACATGCATGCAGGCTACCTTTTAGTAGGTAGTCTGTCAAGCGATGATTCGTTTTCCTTCAGTCGACCCCGTTGCCGCATATGTACTGCAAGAAGATTTGAGTGTTACGGGCCAGGCGAGCGATACCTTGACCGGCGTCTGATTTCGTCATCCGGTAGTCCGCGGCATCGATTAGAGCAGATCGGATCAATCGCAGGAAAGCCGGCGAGTGCGCAATGGTTGTCGGTATTGGCGAGGTAAAAGCGGAGGGAGAAAATGGCTCCGTCAAAGCAGGATGATGCTTGAACAGGAGCCACAAAGGCTTAAGCGCCTTGGTAGAGTTGTTTGTCAGCCGCCTGCAGTTGCATGGCGTTTTCGTGCTTGCTCATGGACGGCGCGGGCTGGACTGCAACCGGATAGGCATTGGTGCGTGCCATGTTGGGATCGTTTGCACGAATCTGCTCAATGACTGCAGCGCGTGTGGTGGTCGAAACGAATGCGGTTTCGGGAGGATAGACGCCGCCTTCGGCAAAGGCAGCGCCGGCGGTGACGGCAAGAGTGGCAGCAATGGCAATGTGTTTGATGTGCATAGTGGTGTGGGTAAGTAAATTAAACGTTGATAAAAAGAAGATTCGACTGAGAAGAATTCCTGGTCGTGACATACGTCGGAGACATGACGGCTTCTTCGGCTTTTTGTCGCAGGCAGCAGCCGGTCGAATCGATTCCGCAATCAATCACTGGAGTCGATGTATTTCGAGAGCAATGAGGACCGTTTGTCGGGTCGTCTACTTGATCGATTCAGTGACGCTTGCGGGCAGCCATTGTGGTGGCGATCATCCGGGCGATATATGAGAAAACTCTCAAAACAATATTTCGCAGTCGTTTATCCTCAATTGTAGAAAATATGAACGAATAAATTCTTATTGTTTATCGTCAAGCATCAAGTAATGAGCAGTGGGAGGCGGTGAATGCGAAAATACCCTCGTCACACTCCCCCGTCCGTCGTCCTGACGCAAGTCAGGACCCAGCGTCGTATCGGCCATCCTCACGCCGCTGAATCGCAACGTTCGCTGGGATGACGGCGATAGAGGAGGCATGCTTCGTTTAGGGCCGCTCGAGTCTGTTTTCAATGCGGCAGTAGTGCGCATCCTTTTCTCAATTCGCGATTTACGCGGCATTTAGCGTAGAATTGCAGCACTTTTATCGCACTCTATTTCCAAAAAGACAATGGCAATCAAATCCGACAAATGGATACGCCGCATGGCGGAAAACACAGGCATGATCGAGCCCTTCGAGCCCGGTCAGGTGCGCGAGGCCAACGGCCACAAGATCGTGTCCTACGGGACGTCTTCGTATGGCTACGATATCCGCTGCGCCAACGAATTCAAGATTTTTACCAACATCAATTCGACCATTGTCGATCCCAAGAACTTCGATGAAAAATCTTTCGTTGATTTCAAGGGCGATGTCTGCATCATTCCGCCGAACTCGTTCGCGCTGGCGCGCACGGTGGAGTATTTCCGCATCCCGCGCAGCGTGCTGACGATCTGCCTCGGCAAGTCGACTTACGCGCGCTGCGGCATCATCGTCAACGTCACGCCTTTCGAGCCGGAGTGGGAAGGCTACGTTACGCTGGAGTTCTCCAACACTACGCCGCTACCGGCCAAGATCTACGCCGGTGAAGGTTGCGCTCAGGTGCTGTTCTTTGAAAGCGATGAAATCTGCGAGACTTCCTACAAGGATCGCGGCGGCAAGTATCAGGGCCAGCACGGCGTGACGCTGCCGAAGACCTAAGCCGTTCCGTCATCGGAAACAGCCGCATGTTCTCAGGACATGCGGCTGTTTTCGTTGGCGCGTGCTGAATGCTTCTTGACGGCTTTCGCACATTTCCTGGCTTCGGCGATGAAGCGTTTCACCGCGCCCGACTGGCCGCTGTCGCGATAGGCCAGATGCAGCGGTGCGCTCAGGCCGGGGGCGTCGTCGATGTTGAGGTAGGTCACCGATTCCAGTTCGACGTGGCGCATCGATGCGGGGATGATCGAGATGCCGAGACCTGCGGCCACCAGGCTCAGTGTGGAGAGGTTCTTGCGCGCTTCCTGTTCCACGCGCGGGCTGAAACCGGCGGCGCGGCAGGCGGCGATGATCGTGTCGTACAGGCCGGGGCCGCTCGGGCGCCGGTTGAGGACGAAGACTTCGTCCGCCAGCGCCGTCAGCGGCACGCTCTTGCGGCGCTTGTTGCGCACCAGCGGGTGGGCGGCGGGGAGGGCGACGATCATTTCTTCCACCATCATGGTTTCGATGGTGATGTCGCTGACATCGCCCACCGGCGAGCGAATGAAGGCGACGTCGATGCGGTTCTGGCTCATCAGGGCGACCAGATCCGTGGTGCTGCTTTCTTCCACGGTCAAGGTCACGTCGGGGGCGATGTCGCGGAAGGCGCGGATCACGGTCGGCACGAAAGGATGCAGCGACGCCGATTCGGTGAATCCCACCGCGATGCGGCCGAGCTCGCCGCGCGCGATGCGCCGTACTCCGGCCACGCTGGAATCGACCTGCGACAGGATTATGCGCGCGTCGGCCAGCAAGGCATGGCCGCTTTCGGTCAGTTCCATGCCGCGCGGCAGGCGATTGAACAGCGTCACGCCCAGTTCGTTTTCCAGCGCGCGGATCTGCTGGCTCAGCGGCGGTTGCTGGATGCCGATGCGTTGCGCGGCCTTGGTCAGGTGGCCTTCTTCGGCCACGGCGATGAAATAGCGCAACAGGCGCAGGTCGATGGATGACATATGATTTATATATGATTAGTGTGCCTGCCATATATTAGACAAAATAACGTCGCAAGAGTAGCCTGCTGTTCGTGGCCGCAAGGGCCGCACCAAGAAGGAGAAACAGCGTGCACAATCAAAACAATCCACAACAGTCTTCCGGCCCGGCGCCGTCCGATCAACCCGTCGCATCCTCGGCATCCGCGATGCAGGAGGGCGGCCATGTCCGCGTTGTACCGACGTCCAGGGAGTTGTTCCTGGGGTTTCTCGGTCTCGGCATGACGGCGTTCGGCGGCGCGCTGCCTTTGGCGCATCGCATGGTGGTCGAGCGTCGTCGCTGGCTGAGCGAAGCCGAGTTCGTCGAGTTGCTGGGTTTGTGCCAGTTCCTGCCGGGCGGCAACATCATCAATCTGTCGGTGGCGCTGGGCATGCGTTTTCGCGGCGTCAAGGGCGCGCTGTCCGCGATCCTCGGCCTGATCGCGGTGCCGTCGATGGTGGTGATCATGCTTGGTATTCTTTACGAGCATTACCGGAACGATCCCAACATCAAACATCTGTTCGCCGGACTTGCCGCGGCGGCGGCCGGCCTGCTGGTGCAGATGGCGATCAAGATCGCGCTGCCGCTGCGCAAGAATCTTGTGCTGGCCGGCCTGGCGGCGGTCTGCTTTGTCGCCATCGCCTGGCTGCGCATTCCGCTGTTGTGGACCATGCTGGTCATGACGCCGGTCAGCGTGGTGATCACCGCCAAACTGGCGGAGAAAAAAGCCGCCGGAAAGGGAGGTGCCAAATGAGCCAGACCCTGATTGCATTGGCGATGATTTTTTCGGAGTTGTCGCTATTGGCTTTCGGCGGCGGCAACACCATCCTGCCGGAGATGCAGCGCCAGGTGGTGGACGTGCATCACTGGATGACGGCGGAGGACTTCAGCGCCCTGTTCGCGCTAGGCCAGGCGGCGCCCGGACCGAACCTGATGATCGTGACGCTGGTCGGCTGGCATGTGGCCGGTTTTTACGGGATGCTGGTCAGCACGCTGGCCAAGTTCGGCCCGTCTTCGGTGGTGACCGTCCTCATGCTGCATGTGTGGGAGCGCTTCAAGGACAAACCCTGGCGCCGCCATGTGCAATCCGGCCTGTTGCCGGTGACGGCCGGACTGGTCGCCGCCAGCGCCGCGCTCATTGCGCATGCTTCGATCAGCAATGGCATCCTGGCGGCGATTACCGTCGCGACCGCAGCCATTTCGCTGAAGACCAAAATCCATCCGCTGTGGCTGCTGTTCGGCGGGGCGGCGGCGGGGATGTTGTTGCTGCGTTGAATTCGGTTGCGTTGGTCCGGCTGTTGTGAGGATTCGGGAAGTCGGGATATTTTCGGTTGTAATAGGCTGATGATGGTCTCGGCAGAAAAAATCCCGAAAAAAAACCGGCGCTTGTCATCGGCGCCGGTTTTTTCACGTCCTGATATTGCTCATCGCGCTCAGGCTTACTGCTTCACGCAATCCACAAAGTAATCGCGTCGACCATCCACTTCACGCTTGACCAGACCATGCACGTCGGTCTCGAAGCCTGGGAATTTCTCGTTGAAATCGCGCGCGAATTTCAGGTAGTCGACGATGGTCTTGTTGAAGCGCTCGCCCGGGATCAGCAGCGGGATGCCCGGCGGATACGGCGTCAGCAGGATCGAGGTGACGCGGCCTTCGAGTTCGTCCAGCGGCACGCGGTCGATTTCGCGATGGGCCATCTTGGAGAACGCGTCGGACGGTTTCATCGCCGGTTGCATGTCGGACAGGTACATCTCTGTCGTCAGGCGCGCGACGTCGTAGGCGCGGTAGGTCTCGTGGATCTGCTGGCACAGGTCGCGCAGGCCGAGGCGCTCGTAGCGCGCGTTGCGGCCCTGGTTGGCGGCGGCGAACTCGGGCAGGATGCGCCAGATCGGCTGGTTCTTGTCGTAGTCGTCCTTGAACTGCTGCAAGGCCGTCACCAGCGTGTTCCAGCGGCCCTTGGTGATGCCGATGGTGAACATGATGAAGAAGGAATACAGGCCGCATTTCTCGACGATGACGCCGTGTTCCGCCAGGTATTTGGTGACGATCGAGGCGGGGATGCCGGTCTCGCCGAACTTGCCGTCCAACGACAGGCCGGGGGTGACGATGGTGGCCTTGATCGGGTCGAGCATGTTGAAGCCCGGCGCCAGGTTGCCGAAGCCGTGCCAGTCGTCTTCGGCCTTGATGACCCAGTCTTCGCGTTCGCCGATGCCTTCGGTGGAGAAGCTGTTCGGCCCCCACACCTGGAACCACCAGTCCTGGCCGAATTCCTGGTCGATCTTTTTCATGGCGCGGCGGAAATCCAGCGCTTCGAGGATGCTTTCTTCCACCAGCGCGGTGCCGCCCGGTGCTTCCATCATGGCGGCGGCGACGTCGCACGAGGCGATGATCGAGTACTGCGGCGAGGTCGAGGTATGCATCAGGAAGGCTTCGTTGAAGGCGTCCTGGTCGAGCTGCACGGTTTCCGATTCGCGCACCAGGATCTGCGAGGCTTGGGACAAACCGGCCAGCAGCTTATGGGTCGACTGGGTCGAGAAGATCATGGACTTCTTGGCGCGCGGGCGGTCCTTGCCGATGGCGTGCATGTCCTTGTAGAACTCATGGAAGGTCGCGTGCGGCAGCCAGGCTTCGTCGAAATGCAGCGTGTCGATCTCGCCATCGAGCATTTCCTTCAGCGTTTCGACGTTGTACACCACGCCGTCGTAAGTCGATTGCGTGATGGTCAGGATGCGCGGCTTTTTGTTGACGGCTTCGCGCGCGAAGGGGTTGGCTTCGATCTTGCGACGGATGCTTTCCATCGTGAACTCTTCCAGCGGGATCGGTCCGATGATGCCGAGGTGGTTGCGCGTGGGCATCAGGAACACGGGAATAGCGCCGGTCATGATGATGGAGTGCAGGATCGATTTGTGGCAGTTGCGGTCGACCACGACGATGTCGCCGGGCGCCACGGTCGAGTGCCACACCATCTTGTTCGACGTCGAGGTGCCGTTGGTGACGAAGTAGCAATGGTCGGCGTTGAAGATGCGCGCGGCATTGCGTTCGGAATTCGCGACCGGGCCGGTGTGGTCGAGCAGTTGGCCGAGTTCTTCGACGGCGTTGCAGACGTCGGCACGCAACATGTTTTCGCCGAAGAATTGATGGAACATCTGGCCGATCGGCGACTTCAGGAAGGCCACGCCGCCCGAGTGGCCGGGACAGTGCCACGAATACGAGCCGTCCTGCGCGTAATGCACCAGCGCGCGGAAGAACGGCGGCGCCAGGCCGTCGAGGTAGGACTTGGCTTCGCGGATGATATGGCGCGCCACGAATTCGGGCGTGTCTTCGAACATGTGGATGAAGCCGTGCAGTTCGCGCAGGATGTCGTTGGGGATGTCGCGCGAGGTGCGGGTTTCGCCGTACAGGTAAATCGGGATGTCGGCGTTCTTGTGGCGGATTTCGCCGACGAAGGCGCGCAGCGATTTGAGCGCGAAGGCGGTTTCTTCGAAGGAACCGGCGCCGAATTCCTCATCGTCGATCGACAGGATGAAGGCGGAGGCGCGCGATTGTTGCTGGGCGAACTGCGACAGGTCCCCGTAGCTGGTGACGCCGAGCACTTCCATGCCTTCTTCCTGGATGGCGTCGGCCAGGGCGCGGATGCCCAGGCCGGAAGTGTTTTCGGAGCGGAAGTCTTCGTCGATGATGACGATGGGGAAACGGAATTTCATAGGTTCTCCAGGTAGAACGCGTCGTATGGATGAAGGACGCGCGTTCAGTTTCAGTTAATACTGCGACTGCGCCTGGGCGAAAAGCTTACGCGCTCGGACGGCTTTGTTGGCAGGCCGGTCTCTGAAAAGAAGCCGAATTTTCGCAGATATCGAGAAATGATGGGGCGAAAACTGAAGCCGTTTTTATCAAAAATTCAGGAAAAACAACAAAAAGAAGCGCCAGCCTTTCAGCGTCTTTCGTATGTCACAAAGGCGTAGTCAAATCCCTGGGGTTCGGCGCGGTGGTTTTCGCGCGCTACCTCTTGCCACAGTTGGGGATCGATGACCGGGAAAAAAGCGTCGCAGTCGAAGCTTTTGCCGATTTCGGTGACGATCAGGCGGGTCGCCAGGGGCAGCGATTCCGCATAGATCTGGGCGCCGCCGATGATGAAGGCGTCGGTGCCGGCGACCAGGCTTGCAGCATCTTGCAAGGATGATACTGTTTCGACGCCGGCATGAGACCAGTCGCGGTTGCGGGTGATCACGATATTACGGCGATTCGGCAGGGGCCGCCCGATTGAATCGAAGGTCTTGCGGCCCATGATGATGGGGTGGCCGGAGGTGGTGCGCTTGAAGTGGGCCAGGTCTTCCGGCAGATGCCAGGGCAGGGTGTTGTTGATGCCGATGCCGTTCTTGCTGTCGGTGGCGACAATGACGCACAGCGCGCCGGAGGCGGAAGATGTAGGTAACATGCCGATACTTGTGTAGGATTGCCGGAACCCGGCGCACATGCGCCGCCGATGAGGGCGCTATCTTACAGGAGTGTCCGGCCGTGAAGGAACTTTATGGGCCGGAATTGCCCTTACTAGAGTTGTCTCCGGGAGCGTCGAAGGAATCCGGCCGGCTCTCCGCCGGGCATGGTTCCTTCCGGCAATGCGCGAAAATCGCATGATGCCGCGTCAGTATTAGGTTTCGGGCGATTTCAGAGGACAATATGCGGTTTACCGGGCCGAACTCTTCGGCCAAGTCGGGCAACATTAGGTAAACTACGTCATCTTTCGAAACGTCGGAAGGGCGTTATCGGATAAGAAAAACTGCATGTCAGACGGAAATTCAATGTTCTTATCTTTGTATCGGCGAGGCGCTTTGAAAGCTTTTGCCACATCGTCCCGTTTCGTGGGACAGGTTATTTTCCCGGCTGCGCTGACCGCATTGCTGGTGTTCTACGGAAACAATGCGGCGGCGTTCGATTTCAACGATGTCGCGGCGCGCGCCAAGGCGCTGGCCGGCAAATCGTATCGCAAGCCGCCGGACAAGTTGCCCAAGGAGATCAAGGATCTCAGCAACGAACAGGCCAGCCAGTTGCATTTCAAGCAGGACCGCGCCTATTGGCGTCCACAGAAACTGCCGTTCGAGTTGTCCTTCGTGCATCTGGGCGGTGCTTATGTGGAACCGGTGCGCATCAATGAAATCGTCGGAGGCGGCGTGCGCGAGATTGCCTTCAGTTCGGCCTTGTTCGACTACAGCCGCACGCACCTCGATCCGCGCCGCGTGCGCAATATCGGTTTTGCCGGATTCCGCATCCGCTATCCGCTCAATTCGGCCAAGGAAAAGGACGATGTCCTGACCTTCCTCGGCGCGAGCTATTTCCGCGCCATGGGCAAGGGCCAGGGCTACGGCATGTCGGCGCGCGGGCTGGCGATCGACACGGCGTTGTATTCGGGCGAGGAGTTTCCTCGTTTCACCGAATTCTGGCTGAATCGTCCGAATCCGGGCGACAAGGAACTGACGGTGTACGCGCTGCTGGATTCGCCGCGCGCGACCGGAGCTTATCGCTTCGTGCTGCGTCCGGGCGTGGATACGGTGATCGACGTCAAGGCGCAGCTTTACCTGCGCGCCAACGTCACCAAGCTTGGCATCGCGCCGCTGACCAGCATGTTCTTCTTCGGCGAAAACCAGAACGGCCCGGTCGACGATTTCCGCCCGGAGGTGCATGACTCCGACGGCCTGTCGATCCAGTCGGGCACCGGCGAATGGATCTGGCGTCCGCTGGTCAATCCGAAACGCTTGCTGGTGACCGCGTTCAGCCTGGATAATCCGCTCGGTTTCGGCCTGATGCAGCGCGACCGCCAGTTCTCCAATTATGAAGACCTGGATTACCATTATGAAGCGCGCCCCAGCGCCTGGATCGAACCCAGGGGAAAATGGGGCGCAGGCCGCGTCGAGCTGGTGCAGATTCCGACGCCCGATGAAACCAACGACAACGTCGTGGCTTACTGGATGCCGAACGCGATGCCCAAGCCGGGCCAGCCCTTCAACGTCGAGTACCGCATGTACTGGCAGAAGGATACTGAAAAGAGGCCGCCGCTGGCCTGGGTGGCGCAGACGCGCGTCGGTCACGGCTACCGCGCCAAGACCGACGACACGATAGGCATGGCGATCGACTTCGACGGCACGGCACTGAAGAAACTGCCGGCCAATGCGAGGGTGGAGGGGACAGTGGAAAGTGACGGGAACGGCAAGGTTGTGAGCGTGGTCACACGCCGCAATGACGTCACCGGAGGCTGGCGCATGGAATTGAAATTGCGCCGCAATGAAGAAAACAAGCCGGTCGAGCTGCGCGGATTCCTCAGGAATGCCGCCCAGAGCGGCGCCGGCGCAACCCTGTCTGAAACGTGGAGCTACATATTACCCCCCAACTGAGGCAAGCCTCGGAAATATCGCAACAGCTCGAGCGTTATCTCGATCGCCTGCCGCTGACGCCGGAGCAGCGCCAGGATCTGGTTGAGCGCGTGGGCGAGCTGGATTCCGGCGACGCCATGCGCGATCTGCATGGCACGCTGGCAGGGGCGCAACACAATCTCCACGACAACCCGGCGCAGGACTCCATCGCGGCGCGTCTGGAATTGCTGTATCCGCGCGCCGCCGTGCAGGCCATGGCGCCTGCCGTCCGCATCGCTCCCGGAGAGCGTCCGGTGCCCGGCCCCGGCGACAACATCAAGGTGGCGCCGCCTATCAATCGCAAGTCCATGGTGCCGCGTCCCTGGGGTACGCTCAACCCGCTGTCGCGCTGGGTCGAGGAAGCCAACCGCAAGTTTGAGCAGCGCGCCGCGCGCCGCAAGGGGCTGCCGATCAAGGAGCCGGTCTTCGTCGAAGACACGCTGGATGGTCCCGACGCCCCCGATCCGCGCGGCTACTGGCAGCATAGCGGCAACGTGCGCCGCGTGGTGCTGCTGATCCTGATGGTGATGCAGACCGCGCTGGCGACCTATTTCATGAGCTATGTCCTGCCCTATCACGGCGAGAAACCGTTGGAGATGGTTGTTCTCGGCCTGTTCGCCTTGCTGTTCTGCTGGGTCTCGGCCGGTTTCTGGACCGCGATGACCGGCTTCCTGGTACTGATGCGCGGCGACGATCCCTACCTGATTTCGCATGAAGCGGCCGGTCCCCGATGGATTGCGCCGGACGCGCGCACCGCCATCGTCATGCCGATCTGCAACGAAGACGTGGCGCGCGTGTTTGCCGGATTGCGCGCGACCTACGAGTCGGTCGCGCGCCATGGCGACCTCGACCGCTTCGACTTCTTCGTCCTGAGCGACAGCGGCCAGACCGATATTTGCGCCGCCGAAACCCAGGCCTGGGCGACGCTGTGCAAGGAAGTCGGCGGCTTCGGCCGCATCTTCTACCGCCATCGCCGCCGTCGCGTCAAGCGCAAGAGCGGCAACATCGACGACTTTTGCCGCCGCTGGGGCGCCGACTACCGTTACATGCTGGTGCTCGATGCCGACAGCGTCATGAGCGGGCAATGCCTGTCGACGCTGGTGCGCCTGATGGAAGCGCATCCCGGCGCCGGCATCATCCAGACCGCGCCGCGCGCGGCCGGGCGCGACACGCTGTACGCGCGCATCCAGCAATTCTCGACACGCGTATACGGCCCCTTGTTCACCGCCGGCTTGCACTACTGGCAACTGGGCGAATCGCATTATTGGGGCCACAACGCCATCATCCGGCTGGCGCCGTTCATGAAGCATTGCGCGCTGGCGCCGCTGCCCGGGGAGGGCAACCTGGCCGGTCCGATCCTGTCGCATGATTTCGTCGAAGCCTCGCTGATGCGGCGCGCCGGCTGGTCGGTGTGGATCGCCTACGACCTCGACGGCAGCTACGAAGAAATGCCGCCCAACCTGCTCGACGAACTGAGCCGCGACCGCCGCTGGTGCCAAGGTAACCTGATGAACTTCCGCCTGTTCCTGGCGCGCGGCATGCACATCGTGCATCGCGCCGTGTTCGTCACCGGCGTCATGGCGTATCTCTCTGCGCCGTTGTGGGCCCTGTTCCTGGCGATGTCGACCGTGCTGCTGGCGACGCATACGCTGATCGATCCGCAATATTTCGTCGAGCCGCGCCAATTGTTTCCGATCTGGCCCGAATGGCATCCGGAGAAAGCGCTGGCGCTGGTCTCGGCCACCGCCTCGATCCTGTTCCTGCCCAAAATCCTTAGCGTGCTGCTGATCGTGGTCAAGGGCGCCAAGGGGTACGGCGGCTCCTTGCGCGTCACGCTCAGCATGTTCATCGAACTGCTGTTCTCGATGATGCTGGCGCCGGTGCGCATGCTGTTCCACACGCGCTTCGTGCTGGGCGCTTTCCTTGGCTGGGCGCTGAGCTGGAAGTCGCCGCCGCGCGCCGACAACGAGACCGGCTGGGGCGAGGCCTTGCGCCGCCACGGCTTCCATTCGGTGCTGGGCGTGGTCTGGGGCGCGGTGGTGTACTGGCTTAACCCGTCCTTCATCTGGTGGCTGATGCCGATCGCCGGTTCGCTGGCCTTGTCGGTGCCGTTGTCGGTGCTGTCGAGCCGGGTGTCGTTCGGTCGCCTGTTCCGCCGCGCCAAGCTGTTTTCGATTCCGGAAGAAGTGGACGCGCCGCGCGAGCTGCGCGACACGGTGGCGCATCTTCATGCGACCGCGCCGTTGCCCGGGTTCATCGACGCGGTGGTCGATCCGGCCGTGAATGCGCTGGTCTGCGCCGCCGCCCACGGTCATCCGCGCATGCCGGACACCGGCCGCGCCATCGGCGATTCGCTGGTGTTGCAAGCCTTGCGCCGCGGTCCGCACGTTCTCACCGAAAAGCAGAAGCATGCCTTGCTCGACGATCCGCGCCTGTTGTCGGCGCTGCATCTGGCGGTCTGGAGTCAGCCGACGCGGCATTCGTCATGGATGGCCACACGATGAAAAGGGACGACATGGCGCAGGATAGTGCAACTCCCTCCCAGGACTCCCGCCGCAAGCTGAACCGGCGCGGCTGGACGGCGCTGGCCTTGCTGCTGGTGGTTGCCGCCGGCGCGGCCGGCTGGTACGGCTATCGCCAGCGCCATCCCGAGCCGGTGCCGGTCAAACTGGAGACCGTGGCGGCAGGGCGCGGCGACATCGAACAAGTCGTCAACGCCACCGGCAACGTCGCCATGCAAAGTTACGTCGACGTCGGCACCAAGGTATCGGGGCAGATATCGGATGTCTATGTCGCCATCGGCGAACTGGTCAAGGAAGGCAAATTGCTGGTCGCCATTTCCCCTGCCGTGCAGGCCGGCCGCCTCGAAAGCAACCGCGCCCAGATGGCGCGACTGAAGGCGGAACTGGCCGGGCAGAACGCGCAGCTCGACTTCGCCCAGTTGCAATTCCAGCGCCAGACCCAGTTGAAGGCGGAGAACGCCACCCGCGAAGAAACCTACGAATCCAGCCGCATGGGCATGTATTCGGCCGCCGCCAAGGTCGACGCCATCAACGCGCAGATCCAGCAGCTCGATGCGACCATGAAAGAAGACGACGCCATCCAGAAACAGACCAAGGTGGTGGCGCCGATCAGCGGCACCGTGGTGGCCTTGTCGGCGCGCGTGGGGCAGACCCTGTCGGCCAACCAGGACGTGCTGATGCGCATCGCCGACCTCAGCCGGATGAGCGTGCAGGCGCGCGTGGCCGAAGAAGACGTCACGCGCCTGCACAAGGGCATGACCGCGTATTTCACCACCCCGGGCTATCCAGGCAAGCGCTGGGCCGGCAAGCTGCGCCAGATCATGCTGCTGCCGGCGGATGATTCCGGCAGGCAGGGCAAGAAGGCGTTCTATACTGTGCTGTTCGATGTGCCGAACCCGAGCCGCGAACTGATGGCCGGCATGACCGCCGACGTCTTCTTTGTGTTGGCCAGGGTCGAACATGCCGTCACCATTCCCGCGTCGCTGGTCGTCAAGCCGGACAGCAAAGGCTTGCAAAAGCTCAAGGTACTGCGACCCGACGGTAAGCTGGAAACGCGCGAGGTTAAAATCGGCATCCGCGACGCCGACAAGGCGCAGGTGCTGTCCGGCCTGAAGGAAGACGAACAGGTCTTGTTGCCGGCGACGGCGCCGTCGGCACGCGACAAATCCGGGCAGTGACCGGCATGCCATTGCGACAGGTATTTTCATGATCTTCCGTTTCGACCACTTATCGACGAAACCGGCTGCAACGGCTGTCCTGGCCCTGTTGCTGGCCGGCTGCGCCACGCAGGTCGAGGTCGAACCGGTACAGAAGGTCGACGTTCCCCGGCAATGGAGCGATCCCGCCGCATCGCAGCCTGCGGCAGCGGGCGCCGACAGTGCCGGACAACTCGATGCCGATTGGTGGAAGCAATTCGGCAGCCCGGAACTGAGCACGCTGGTCGGCGAAGGCCAGAAAAACAATTTTGAAATCGCCGCCGCCGTCTCGCGTGTGCATCAGGCCGAAGCCAATGCCCGCATCGCCGGCGCGCCGCTACTGCCGGACGTGGACATTGCCAGCAGCGCCAACCGTGCGTTGCCGCTGAGCGGAGGCGTGCCGACCACGACCGCCAGCGGCATGCTGGAAATCAACTACGAAATCGACTTCTGGGGCAAGAACAGGGCCGGCCTGGCAGCGGCGGAAGCGTCGCTGCGCGCCAACCTGTACGACCGCGAAACCGTGGCGCTGACCGTCACCAGCGGCATCGTCTCGACCTTCCTGCAAGTGCTGTCGCTGCGCGACCGCCTGGAAATCGCGAAACAGAACGTCGGCAATGCCCAGCGCGTGCTGAAGCTGGTCGAGGCGCAAAGCCGTGCGGGCGCCGCCTCGCCGCTCGATCTGGCGCGCCAGCGTTCGGCGCTGGCCAACCAGCAGGCGGCATTGCCCGACCTGATGCAGCAGGAACGAGATGCGCAGACCGCCCTAGCGATCCTGCTGGGCCGCCCGCCGCAAAATTTCAGCGTCCATGAAAAAGGACTCGCGGCCATCCAGATGCCCAAGATTGCCGCTGGCCTGCCGTCCGAACTGCTGACGCGCCGTCCCGACATCCGCCGCGCCGAAGCGCGCCTGGCGGAAGCCAATGCCAATGTCGCGGTGGCGCGCGCCGCCTTGTTCCCGAGCATTCGTCTGACCGGCTCAACGGGCGCGCAGAGCAATGCCTTGCTGTCGCTGTTCGACGGTCCCAATCTGCTGGCCAATCTGGGGGCGTCGCTGACGGCGCCGATCTTCGACGCCGGCCGCCTGAGCAGCCAGCGCGACCTGGCGATTGCACAGAAACAGGAACTGGTGCAGGTCTATCGTTCGGCGGTGGTGAGCGCCTTGTCGGAGGTGGAAAAATCGCTCGGCGCGATTCGCAGTCTGGAAGAACGCTATCGCCTGAAGAACCAGGAAGTCGACCAGGCGCGTTTTGCGTTCGAATTGTCGGAAATCCGCTACCGTAGCGGCGCGGAAGATCTGATGGTGGTGCTGGATACGCAGCGCATCCTGTCGGAAGCGCAAAATCAGTTGGGGCAGATCAAGCTGCAACGGTTGCAGGCCACGGTGTCGCTGTACAAGGCGCTGGGCGGCGGCTGGCAGGATGACGTGCGCTACGGCAATCCGGCCGCCGACTCCGGCGGCACGCCGCAAAAGGTCAACGGCGCTTCGTAGCCGCCGGCCGGACCATCTCGCTATCCGGATTCAGAGCAGGATGAAGATCGTCGCAGGACCGACTTCCACGTCCTGCATGCCGCGTTGAAACTGCTCGTTGCGCTCATTGCGCGACAGCGCCAGCGGATACAACACCCCGAACCCGACGACCGCCACCACGGTTGCGGCGAACAGCGCCTCCCATTGCGACGAGAACGGCAACGCCAAAACCAGCAGGGCGATGAGCGAGGTCAGTTGCGCAATTCGTTTTGCAGAGCTATGCATTGCCGACTCCTTGGTCATTAGAACGCGTCTCACGTCTGTTGATGGAGCGAGTTCCAGTTAAAGGCAATATAGAAGGGATGGCGGCTAAAGGGAAATAACAAATACGACTTAGCTAAGCATTATTTCGACCGAGCGGGCTTGCAAAGATGATGTGTCGTGTCACCGCCACGCAGGAAACGATGGGAAACGGGCAGAAAAACAGAAGGGGGGATGTCGGGGAAGGAGAGAAGCCCCGATGGAAGCGGCTTCTCCCCGAATGCTTATTTCTCGTCGGTAATCAGCGGGTACACAACACCGGCGACAATCGCGCCGACAATCGGCGCGACCCAGAACAACCACAGTTGCTGCAAGGCCCAGCCGCCCACGAACAGCGCCGGCGCGGTCGAACGAGCCGGATTCACCGAGGTGTTGGTGACCGGGATTGAAATCAGATGGATCAGGGTGAGTGCAAGACCGATGGCGATGGGGGCGAAGCCTGCCGGTGCGCGTTTGTCGGTGGCGCCCAGGATCACGATCAGGAAAACAAACGTCAGGACGGTTTCGCAGACCAGCGCCGCGCTCAACGCATAGTGACCGGGAGAGTGGTCGCCGTAACCGTTTGCGGCGAAGCCTCCGGCAACCAGGTCGAAGCCCGGCTTGCCGCTGGCAATGCAGGCGAGGACGGCGCTGGCGATGACTGCGCCGAGGAGCTGGGCGACGACGTAGGGAATGATTTCCTTCACGGGGAAGCGGCGTGCCGTTGCCAGGCCGATGGTCACGGCCGGATTGAAGTGTCCGCCGGAAATATGGCCAAGCGCGAAGGCGCCGGTCAGGACCGTCAGACCGAAGGCCAGTGCCACGCCCGCAAATCCGATGCCCAACTCGGGAAAACCTGCGGCAAGCACGGCGCTTCCCGTGCCGCCCAATACCAGCCAAAAAGTGCCGAGAGCTTCTGCTGCCAATTTTTTAGAGAGGTTCATATTTGTTCCCTGTCAATTTGAAATTTGAGATGACTTGCCGGGCCTGCCGGCGCGGTTTCGTGAGCTTATTCCAGTTCAGCGGGAAAGGCCATGCCTGCCCCTGAAGAGGCAGGAAATGTCAGGTAATGACAATAATCTGGTTGAATTTATTGAAGGTGATGTTGGTAAAAATTAACATCACTGCAACCGGAACGACATACGCGCGAGGCTGCGGAGCGGGAGAAGGCAAGAAGATGCAAGCCTCATTCATCCATATTGTGACTGAGGCTTGCCGATGATTACACTGCGACGGGCGCCTTGATGTGGGCTTGCGCTTCGTAGTCGACAATATCGAAATCTTCGAATTGGTAATCGAAGATGGTTTCGGGTTTGCGCTTGATGACCAGCTTCGGCAACGGGCCCGGTGTGCGCGAGAGTTGTTCCTGCACCTGTTCCATGTGGTTGGAGTACAGGTGGCAATCGCCGCCGGTCCAGACGAAGTCGCCGACATCGAGGCCGGTCTGTTGCGCCACCATGTGCGTCAGCAATGCGTAGGAGGCAATGTTGAACGGCACGCCGAGGAAGATGTCGGCGCTGCGCTGGTACAACTGGCAGGACAGCTTGCCGTCGGCCACATAGAACTGGAAGAAGGCATGGCAAGGCGGCAGCTTCATTTGCGGAATGTCGGCGACGTTCCAGGCCGACACGATGAGGCGGCGCGAGTCGGGGTTGTTCTTGATCTGGCTGACGACTTGCGCAATCTGGTCGATGTGCTGGCCATTGGGCGCCGGCCAGGAGCGCCATTGGTAGCCGTAGATCGGTCCCAGGTTGCCTTCCGGATCGGCCCATTCGTCCCAGATCTTGACGCCGTTGTCTTTCAGATAAGCAATGTTGGTCGACCCGGCCAGGAACCAGATCAGTTCATGCACGATGGACTTGATGTGCAGCTTCTTGGTGGTCAGCAGCGGAAAGCCGTCCTGCAGGTTGAAGCGCATCTGGTAGCCGAAGACGGAGCGGGTGCCGGTGCCGGTTCGGTCGGTCTTTTCGGTGCCATGGTCGTGGACATGGCGCATGAAATCAAGGTATTGGCGCATGGTGTCTGGTGCGGATGGAATGAGGGGGATTGTAACTGATTTGAGGAAAGGAGCCCGGATTGAAGAGACGCGCAGGGAGGGACGGAAAGTAAAAAAAACGGCACTCACGATGTGTGCAGTGCCGTCGGAGACTAGAACGCATCTCACGCTTATTTATGAAATGAGTTCTATATGAAAATTTTATTTTTTAAATGGACGAGGGCAATCAGAACGCGACGTTATTGCCGCCCTTGAGCTTGAGCATCTGACGCGCGTCGTCAGGCGTCGCCACTTCCAGCGACAGGGCTTCGATCACGGTGCGGATGCGCCGGACTTGCGCGGCATTGCTTTCGGCCAGTTTGCCCGGGCCGTCCCACAGTGAATCTTCCAGGCCGACGCGTGTGTGGCCGCCGATTGCCGCCGACATGGTGGCGATAGGAATCTGGCCGCGTCCGGCGCCCAGCACTGACCAGAAGTAGTCGTCGCCGAACAGGCGGTCGGCGGTGCGCTTCATGTGCATGACGTCTTCGACGTCGTTGCCGATGCCGCCGCGCAGGCCGAACACCGACTGGATCAGGAACGGCGGCTTGATCAGGCCGCGGTCGATGAAGTGGGCGGCGGTGTAGAGGTGGCCGATGTCGTAGCACTCGATTTCAAAACGGGTCTGGTTGGCGCTGCACGATTCGAGGATGTAGGCGATGTCCTTGAAGGTGTTGCGGAAGATGCGGTCGTCGGATTCGGCGAGGTAGGGCTTTTCCCAGTCGTATTTGAAATCCTTGAAACGGTTCAGCATTTCATACAGGCCGAAGTTCATCGAGCCCATGTTGAGCGAGGCGACTTCGGGCTTCAGTTGCAGCGCCGGTTGCAGGCGTTCTTCCACGCCCATGGTCGGCGCGCCGCCGGTGGTGAGGTTGATGACGACGTTGGATTTGGCCTTGATCTGGGGCAGGAATTTGCGGAATTCGTCGGGGTCTTGCGTCGGTTTGCCGTTGTGCGGGTCGCGGGCGTGCAGGTGGACGATGGCGGCGCCGGCTTCCGCGGCTCCCAGCGCGGCGTCGCGGATTTCGTCCGGCGTCACCGGCAGGTACGGCGACATCGAGGGGGTGTGGATGGCGCCGGTGACGGCGCAGGTGATGATGACTTTTTTGGATTTACTCATGGGGTTCTCCTGGTGATTGTTGGTTTGTGGTGCTTGTCCGTTGCTGCTTGTCTGTTGCCGCCGCCGTCCTGACGAAAGTCAGGACCCAGCGGCGTTCGTTGTTCCGCCTAGTTGTTCGCATGTAACCGATTCTGTTTTTTCTTCGATCAAGCTTTGCCGGGGGCGGCCCGGCAGCCGCTCACTTTTCTTGCTCCGCCAAGAAAAGTAAGCAAAAGAAGGCGGCTGCGGGACCTAGCCCCTTACGGGGTCCCCAGCGCTGCGAAGCAAAAAATGGGAAGGAAAAAAACTCGCTTCGCTCAGACAGTTTTTCCTTCTTTTTCCATTTTTCGCATCGCATCACCGGCTTGCTCCAAGCGGAACTTCTTGCCCGGCTCGCTTCGCTTTGCCCTGGGGGGCTCGTCTTCGGCATCGCGATTTCAAGCGGCTGAGATGCTGCAAATTTCATTTCCATTTTTAACTCCGTCGTCCCAGCGAACGCTGGGACCCAGCGTCGTTACAGTCGTCGGTATTGCCGTCACTTCCACTTACGTCGCTTGCTTCCGCTTATGCGCAACCAAGCCCATCAAGCGGTTGTCGCGCCAGCGCGAGCGCTCTTCGAGTTGGTCGGCGCGCAGCACCTTGCGCCGTTCGTCTTCGATCTGCTTGAGCGTTTCGGCATTCCACTCGTTCGGCAATTGCGTCTTCGCCACGTCGCGGTAAGTGTGTCCATAGCGTTTCGCATAATCGATCACGCCTTCCGGGGCATTGAGGTCGATCGTCTCGAACGGACCCATGAAGGACCAGCGCAGGCCCAGGCCGTCTTTCAGCACCTTGTCCAGATCTTCCGATGAGGCATAGCCGTTTTCATAGAGATTCAGCGCTTCGTTGAGTACGGCGCCCTGGATGCGGTTGAGCAGGAAGCCGGTGATTTCCTTCTTCAGCAGCACGGGCGACTGGCCGGCGCGGGTGTAGATGTCGTGCGCGCGCTTCACTGTTTCGGCAGACGTCCACGGCGCGGGCGCGAGTTCGACCAGCGGCACCAGGTAGGGCGGATTCACCGGGTGCGCAACCAGGATGCGGCCGCGGCCGGGGAGATGCTCCGAGAATTCCGAAGTCGGAATCCACGAGGTCGAACTGGTGAGGAGGGTGTCGGGCGCGGCCAGCCTGTCCATCTCGGCGAAGATCTGGCGTTTGACTTCGACGGTTTCCTTGACGTTTTCCTGCACCAGCGCGGCGCCCTTCAACGCTTCGGCCAGGCTGTCGACCGGCGTGATGCGCGCCAGTACGACGTCCGGCGTTTCTGTGATCAGACCATGTCTGGCGAGGTCGCTGATGTTGTCGTGCAGGAGTTTCTGGCAGGCGTTCAGTGCCGCCGGGACAGCGTCGTAGATGGCGACGCTGCAGCCGGCGCGGGCGAACACGATGGCCCAGGCGCGGCCGATCAGTCCGGCGCCGATGACGGCGATTTTTTCGTTCATGGGGTGTCTCCTTGATGGGGCTCGTCAGCCGAGATGTTCGACATTACCGCAGACCGACAAACTTTGCCCGCTGATGGCCGATCCGGCCGGCGAACAGATGTAGATGATCTGGTTGGCGATGTCTTGCGCGGTGACCATCTTGCGCATCGATACCTTGGACAGCAGGCGCTCGCGCATCTCTTCGTGGCCGATGCCGTAGGATGCCGCCTTGGCCGCGATCACGCGTTCCTGGCGTTCGCCGGCGACGATGCCGGGCAGGATGGCGTTGACGCGGATGTTGGACGGACCGAGTTCCATCGCCCAGCTTTCGGTCAGGCCGATGACGCCGAATTTGGAGGCGGAGTAGGGCGTGCGCAGCGGGAAGCCGAGACGTCCCGCCACGGACGAGATGTTGACGATGGAGCCGCCGCCGGCTTTCTTGATCAGCGGCACCGCGCGGCGCGTGCACAGGAAGGGGCCGGTCAGGTTGACGGCGATGGTCTGGTCCCAGGCGGACAGTTCGGTCTCTTCGACCCTGGCGGTGGGACCGGCGATGCCGGCGTTGTTCACCAGTACATCGAGCGCGCCCCAGCGTTGCGCGAGTTCGGCAAACATGGCGTCGACCTGGGCTTCGTCGGCGACGTCGGTCTTGCTGTAGCTGACCGGCGCATCGGCGAACTGCGTGCGGGCGTTGTTGAGAAAGTCGTCGTTGACGTCGCAGATGTGAACCTGCGCGCCGGCTTCCACGAACGATGCCGTGATGGCCAGGCCGATGCCTTGTGCGCCTGCGGTGACGACGACGCGCTGATCTTTCAAATTGGTGTTCATGTGTTTTCCTTGTTGCTTGTAAAAAATCAGAGCCAGAGAATCTGTTTGCGATAAGTCAGGTCGGTCAGCAGCGGTTCGGCCGGGCCGGTGTGGAACACCGCGCCGCGTTCCAGCGCAAACACGCGGTCGGCCAGCGCCAGCACCAGGTCGAGGTTGTGTTCGACGATGACGATGGAGACTTCGCGGCGCAACTGGTCGAAGACCGTGAACAGTTCCTGCACGACGGCGGGCGCGAGTCCTTCGAACGGTTCGTCCAGCAACAGCAGCTTGACGTTGCCGGACAGCGCCCGCGCCACCGCCACCATCTGCTGCTCGCCGCCCGAAAGGAAATCGGCGTGGGTGTGCAGGCGTTCTTTCAGGCGCGGGAAGTAGTGCAGGATTTTTTCCTCGCTCCAGGAGATGCCGTTCGAGCTGTCGGTCTTGCGCGCCAGACGTCCGAGCGATAGATTCTCGGCCACAGTCATTCCCGCGAACAGGCCGCGCCCCTGCGGCACGTAGCCGATGCCGAGGCGGGCGATGTCGGGCGCGCTGAGGCCGGCGATGTCGCTGCCGTTGTAGCGGATTGATCCCGAGGCCGGTCTGAGCAGGCCGGTCAGCGTTTTCAGCAAGGTCGACTTCCCCGCGCCGTTGCGGCCGAGCAGCGCAACGATTTCGCCTTCGCGCACTTCCAGCGTGGCGTCGTTGAGGATGTGGCTCTTGCCGTAGAAGGCGTTGACCTTGTCGAAGGCCAGCAGTTGCGCACGTTCCTGCGCGTCGCCGGCGACGCGTCCGGTGACCGGCGGCGTGCCGCTGCCGGTGTAGATTTCCTGCACGCGGCGGTCGGCGCGCGCCTCATCGGGCGTACCCGACATCAGCACGCTGCCCTGGTTCATCACCGTGACCTGGTGCGAGAAGCCGAGCACGCGATCGATGTCGTGTTCGACGATCAGCACCGGGATGTTGTCGGCAATGATTTTCACGAGTCGCGACACGCGCTCGCGCTCGGCGGCGGCAAGACCGGCCAGCGGTTCATCCATCAGCAGCACATGCGGCTTGGAACCGAGCGCGATGCCGAGGTCGACCAGGCGCTGGCCGCCGTAGGACAGTGCGCCGCCTTCGATGTCGTCGATGCCCTTGAGGCCGAGGAAGCGCATCAGCTCATCGGTTTCGGCGTGGATGTCGGGATAGCTGTCGATGTCCTTCCACATGTTGAAGCGCGAGGCGTGGCGCGCTTGCAGCGACAATCGCAGGTTTTCGTAAATCGTCAGACCCTTGAACAGGTTGGTGATCTGGAACGAACGCGCCAGGCCGCGCTGGCAGATCTGCCCCGGCGTCAGGCCCTGGATTTCTTCGCCGTTCAGTTTTACCGTGCCGTGATTGGGGATGAACATGCCGGAAATCAGGTTGAAGGTGGTCGTCTTGCCCGCCCCGTTGGGACCGATCAGCGCGTGGATCTCTCCGGCATGCAGATTGATCTGCGCGCTCTTGACCGCCTGGATACCGCCGAAGCGGATATCGATGTCCTTGACCTCCAGCACCAATCCATCCTGCCGTGGTGGTTGCAGGAAAGCAGGCAAAGGCAGGCCGTCGACGATCTGGCGCTGGCTCATCGCCGCGCCGACCTCGGCTGGCGGACGCAGCCGGCGCTTGACCTGCTGCCAGATGCCGACCAGGCCGGTCGGCGAGAACAGGATGAAACCGACGAAGGCGAGACCGAACCACAACAGCCAGTTCTCGGTCCAGATCGACAGGCATTCGCGGAACAGGATGTAGAACAACGCGCCCAGCGCCGGCCCGAGGAAGCTGCGCATGCCACCGATCACCACCATCGCCAGCAGCTCGCCGGAGAACGCGACCGAGGTCGGCTCGGCCGATGCGAAGCGATGGTGGAAGGCCAGCAGCGCACCCGCCAGACCGGTGACGCCGGCCGACACGATGAACATGATCAGCTTGTAGACGATGGTGCTGTAACCCTGGAAGCGGGCGCGCTGCTCGTTCTCGCGGATCGCCACGATAGTGTGGCCGAACGGCGAGCGGATCACGCGTTGCAGCACGAACAGCACGATCCACGCAATCACGCTGACGAATACCAGGAAGGGAATCGACTGATCGAGATCAATGCCGGCCACGACAGGCCGCACGACATTGCCGAGCCCGGATTCGCCTCCGGTGAAATCGGTCCAGCGGAATGCGATCGCAAACGTCAGCGCCGACAAGGCCAGCGTCAGCAGCGAGAAATACACGCCGCGCCGGCGCAGGATGAGGAAGCCGACAATCGCCGCCGCGGCAGCGATGAAGACGATCGTGAACAGCATCGGCGCGACGATCTGGCCGGGGAACCAGTATTTCTGCGACAAGGCTGCGGCATAGGCGCCGACGCCGAACCATGCGCCGTGGCCGAACGAAGTCAGGCCGGTGTAGCCGACCAGCAGGTTCAGGCCCATCGCGGCGATGGCGTAGATGACGACGTCGGTGGACGAGGTGGTGGTCAGACCCAGCAGTTGCAGCAGGAAGGGAACGACGATCAGCGCCAGCGCGCCGACCCACAGGGATTGGTATTTATTGAACATGGCCGCTCTCATTCAAAACGTTCGATGCGCTCGCCGAGCAGGCCGCGCGGACGGAAAATCAGGACCAGCAGCATCAGCAGATACATCGACGCTTCGCCGGCCGGCGCATAGAACTGGATCGTGACGCCGCGCACCACGCCCACCAGCAGCGCCGCCAGCACCACGCCCCAGAAGCTGCCGAGACCGCCGATCACCACCACGACGAAGGCGGCGGTCATGATTTCCGCGCCCATGGCCGGATGCACGCCCGAGATCGGTGCGAACAACACGCCGGCCAATGCCGCCAGACCGACGCCGAGCATCACGATGGCCGTCATGTACGGTTGCAGCTTGATGCCGAGCACCGCCACCATGTCGGGCTTTTGCACGCCGGCGCGCACCACGCGGCCGAACGAGGTCTTGTTGAGCAGCATCCAGATCAGCGTCAGCGCGACGATGACCGCGACCAGCATCAGCAGGCGGTATTTGGAATACATGAAGTCGCCGACGATGACCTGGCCCTTGAACGCAGGCGGGATCGATGCCGGCAGCGGCGAGGCGCCCCAGAAGATGCGGATGACCTGTTCCGCCACCATCGCCAGCCCGAAGGTCAGCAGCAGGCCGAGGATAGGATCGGCCGAATAGAATTTGCGCAGCAGGAAGCGCTCGAACAGGATGCCGATCAGCGCCACCAGCAGGGGCGAAATGATCAGCGCGCCGGTGAATCCGAGGTACTTGGTGATTTCCACCGCGAGATAGGCGCCGATGGCGTAGAAGGCGCCGTGCGCCAGATTGACCACGCCGCCCAGACTGAAAATCAGCGACAGCCCGAGGGCGATCAGCAGGTAGTACCCGCCAACCAGCAGGCCGTTGAGGATTTGTTCCAACAGGAAAACGATTTGCATTGCTGCTCCGGAGTGGAGGACAGGAAAAAACGGAGATGCTCGATCATTCGCCGTCGTCCCAGCGAACGCTGGGACCCAGTGTCGTTACACCGACGGATGACGACCGAAACGACGCTGGGCTCCAGCGTTCGCTGGAGCGACAGAGACGGCGGGAACGTTCAGGTAAAGGTGCAGGCGTTCTCTTGCATCGTCGGCGCAAGAATTTCCAGCGACTCGTTCGGTCCCGGCACCGATGCGCCCAGCAGCATGAAGTCCCACTTGTCCTTGATCTGCGCCTTGGGTTTGGGCGTGACCGTGTACATCTCTTGCAGCAACTGGTGATCCCAGGCGCGGTAAGTCCCCTTGCGCGCCTTCAGCGCATCGATGGGCGCCCCCTTTTCGAAGTATTCGATCAGCTTGGCGGTATCGAGCGACTTGGTTTCGGTAATGGCTTGCACGATCGAGCGGAAGGCGACGTACTCGCCCCAGGCCTGGTTCTCGGGCGGCTTGCCGTATTTCTTCATGAAGGCGGCCACAAAGGCCTTGGCCGACGGCGCGTTGACATCGTGATGCCAGGTGGTCGGCCAGGTGCCGGCGAAACTGTCGGCGCCGGCGCCCCAGGCCACGGCAGTGTCGAAGCCGAAACCGGCGATCGGGAAGGGCAGGCCGAATTCCGAATACTGCTTGATGAAGTTGGTGATCTGGTTGCCGGCCAGGTTGGAGATGACCAGGTCCGGTTTGGCCTGGCGGATTTTCAGCAGGTATGGGCTGAAGTCGGTGGCGTCGGTCGGCACCAGTTCGTCGTTGGCGATCGTGCCGCCGTTGGCCGAGACGAAGGACTTGGCGGCGCGCAGCAGATCGTGGCCGAAGGCGTAGTCGGCCGAGAGCGCATACAGCTTCTTGCCCTTGATCAGGTTGTCGCGCAGCAGCGAACGGCCGCATGCCTTGACATAGGTCGAGTTGGCGGCTTCGATGTGGAACATGTGCTTGTTGCAGCTCTTGCCGCGCAACTCGTCGGAGTTGCAGCCGGTGTTCATGAACAGCTTCTTGTTGCGCTGCGCGACCTGGGCGATGCCGAGCGCCGAGGCGGACGAGATTTCGCCGATCAGCACCGCGGCGCCGTCGCGCTCAAGCAGGCGCTGCGCCTTGGACGAGGCCGTCGGCGGGTTGACCGAGTCTTCCGAGATCAGGGTGAGCTGGCGGCCGAGCAGGCCGCCGGCTTTGTTCTGTTCTTCCACTGCCAGCGTGATGCTCATGACGGCGTATTCGCCGAGCGGACCGAGGAACCCGGTGCGCGGGGTCAGGTGGCCGATGATGATTTTGTCCGACTGCGCCTTGACGATGGCGGGGAAGCCGAGCGCCGATGTTGCCGCTACGGCGGTGCCTGCTTTCAGAATCGTGCGGCGGGCAGGCGACAGGATCTTGCTGCGAACTTTGCTATGGTCTTGCTCCATGGTGCAAACCTCCTTATGGTCCGGCGCGAGCCGGGTTGTCTCGATGAAAAGCCGGGCCCGGCAATCGACTGCGGACTGCCGGAACGGCCTGTTTTCTTATTGAGCGCCGGTTGCAAAGAGGAAAAAACGAAGCCGTCGCTGCCATCAGCCCGGTCCGTTTTTGCCTTGAATTTTTGCAACAACCTCTTTTTTATGTCATTTATTTGACATGTGATCAAATGTATTCGATAGAATTAGGACGTGTCAACCGGCTATGCAGCACAAACGGATGAGTTCACGGCGTCGTGCCCGGCCGTGAAAAAGTGCGTCCGGCAGGGATGCAAAAATGCCGCAAATCGCAGTGCGGCGCTGCATTGAGCGGGAAGGGCGGAACATCGCGACTGCTATAATCCGCGACAATTTTGACAACAATCGCATTTCATCGGCACGGATGAAATGGTTTCAAGTGAGAAGCCGGGGACCATGGAACATACGATACTTGCGGACCTTTCGCAGATGCGCAAAATCACGCACGCCACACTGTCGCAACGCGTGTATGAAGATTTGCGCGAACTGCTGCTGGCAGGCCAGGTGCGGCCCGGGCAAAAGCTCACGCTCAAGAGCTTGTCGGAGGCGCTGGGCACCAGTCCGATGCCGGTGCGCGAAGCGATCCGCCAGTTGGCTGCCGAAGGTGCGCTGGAAATCCTGCCCAACCGCGCCGTGCGGGTACCGCTGATGACCAAGGACAAGTTCCGCGAGCTGCTCAAGATCCGCCTCGCGCTGGAAGGACTCGCGGTCGAGCATGCGGCGCAGAACATCACGCCGGCGGGACTCAAGGAAGTGGCCGACCTGCACGACACCTTGTGCGTCGAGATGCACCGCAAGAAACCCAGCGTCGACCTGATCATCCGCCTCAACAAGCAACTGCACTTCGCCGCCTACGAAGGATCGGGCATGCCGACGCTGGTGGGCCTGATCGAAAGCCTGTGGCTGCAGGTCGGTCCGGTCATCAATCTCGACTTGCGCGCCGGTTCGCGGCGTCTGTCGGAAGCGCCGGCGCTGGTGCATCACGCCGCCTTGCTCAAGGGCTTGCAGGACAAGTCGCCGGAGCAGGCGCGCGCCGGCTTGTCGGGCGATCTGCTCAGCGCCGCGCAGATGATCCTGGCCGGTGATGGCCTGCCGGACGCGTAGCACTGGCCGCACGCGTCGGACTGCGATAGAAGATGCTGGCCAGCAGCAGGCTCAGCAACGGAATTGCGGCGGCCAGCATCTCGAGGATGCCGGTGTCTCGTTCGAGCATTTCCAGGCGGACCTGATAGCACATCGCGAACGCCATCAGCAGACACAGGAATACGGCGCACAATCCTCCCATCAATCGTAGTCGCATGATGTTCTCCTCAGCCCCACAGGATAGCGACGGGCGCGATCGCCAACGCCGCGAGCACGATGCTCACGGCGCCGAAACCGGTATAAATGATCAGATCGAATTTGTTCATGGCTGCCTTCCTGAAATGTGTCGATACGTTGAAGCCTGCTCTGGATATCGGCCGGGGAATGGAAAGACTTGTGCGTTTCCGGCGTAAAGAAAGGTAAGTTTGCGTTGCCGTATGTGGTCCGAGTCCGTGTGCCGGCTGCATCCGCCGCAGCGAATACGGATAAAATGCCGGCACCCATATCGCCGGTAAAAAAGGATTTTTCATGCCCGTTCTGCATTCCGCTTCTCGTCAGCTACTGGCGTCCGCGTTGCTCTGGTGCGTTTGTCAGCTCGGCATGGCGCAGACCGCTGCGCCGGTTGCCATGGTGTCGCTCGATCAGACGCTGACGCCCTATCTGATTCAATACAAGTTGCCGGCGCTGGCCGCCGCCGTGGTCCAGAACGGCCGCATCGTCGGCGCCGGCGCGGTCGGCACGCGCAAGGTCGGCTCGGGTATTCCGGTCACCGTCAATGACCGCTTCCATATCGGTTCCGACACCAAGGCGTTCACGGCCACGCTGGCCGGCATCCTGGTCGATCGCGGCGCGATGGCGTGGACCACGACCGTCGGCGAGGTTTTCCCGGAGCTGGCGCCAAAGATGGACCCGGGTTTCCGCAGCATCACCATCCGCGAATTGCTCTCGCATACCTCCGGCATCCCGGCCGACAATGCCGAGTTCATGGACGTGCTGGCCAAGTCGGTATTCGAGGAAGGCAATCTCGACGACCTGCGCTACTGGGCCGTGCAGCAATGGATGAGCAAGCCCTTGCAGGCGCAGCCGGGTCAGCGCTTCGCCTATTCCAACATGGGCTATACCATCGCCGGCGCGATGATCGAGCGGGTCGCCAGGAAGAGCTGGGAAGAGTTGATCAATGAATGGATCTTCGACCCGATGGAATTGAAGACCGCCGGCCTCGGTTCGCAGGCGCAGATCGGCAGGGTCGACGCCGCGCTCGGCCATGTGATGGTGGGAGAGGACACGGCCAAAGCCTTCATGGCCGGTCCCGGCGACGACAATCCGCAGATCATCGGACCGGCCGGGCTGGCGCATATGTCGGTGCTGGATTTTGCGCGCTGGGCCGGCTGGAATGCCGGCGAGGGAAAACGGGGTCCGGATTTGCTCAAGCCCGGGACGCTGAAGCTGCTGCATGCCGCCGTCATCGACATGCCGTCGGTGCAGAACCCGGCGCCCGGCACGCCTGCGGCCGGCAAGTATGCGTTGGGCTGGGTGGTAGTGAAGATGGATTGGGCGCCGCAGCCACTGGTCTTCCACGGCGGCTCCAACCAGAAGAACCTGGCGCACATCTGGTTCAGCGCGGAAAAGGACTTTGCCATGGTGGTGGTGACCAACATCGCCAGTTCCGGCGCCAACGATGCCTTGTTCGCCGTGGCTGAAAAACTCTATAAACAGTTCGCGCCGTGACGATGTGAACCGGATTCCGCCGGGCGCGGACGCGCATCTTGATACAATGCGCGTTCTTTTCTGTTCGCGCATTTTTCAACTTCCCGGCGGGTGCTCATGGATTTTCTTTTGTTTCTGGTCGATTTCGTCGTCCACATCGATCGTCATTTGGCCGAGCTGGCCGCGGCGTACGGCCCGTGGTTGTTCCTGATCCTGTTCCTGATCGTCTTCGCCGAGACCGGCCTGGTGGTGACGCCCATCCTGCCGGGCGACTCGCTGTTGTTCGTGACCGGGGCCATGGCGGCGACCGGCGCCATCGATATCCATTTGATCGTGCTGACGCTGATCGCCGCCGCCATCCTCGGCGACAGCGTCAACTACCAGATCGGCAAGTCCATCGGGCTGAAGCTGTTCGACAAGCCCGATTCGCGTTTCTTCAAGCGCGAGTACCTGGACAAGACCCATGCCTTCTATGAGCGCCACGGCGGCAAGACCGTGATCATCGCGCGTTTCGCGCCCATCGTGCGCACCTTCGCGCCGTTTGTCGCCGGCGTGGGCGCCATGACGTATCCGCGGTTCTTGGCCTTCAACGTGATCGGCGGCATCCTGTGGGTGGCCAGTTTTTCCTATGCCGGTTACTTCTTCGGCAATCTTCCCGTCGTGAAGCAGAATCTCAGTCTGCTGATCCTCGCCATCGTGGTGCTGTCGTTCATGCCGGGCGTGATCGGTTACCTGAAGCAACGCAAGGGGCGGAAAGGCTGACGTCGACCCCAAACAAAAAGCCGTTCATTCGAACGGCTTTCTTTTCGGACATGTCTCCCGTGCAGGGATGATCCGGCAACGGTTCAGTATTTCCACAAGATTTCTTGTATGGTCTGCCTGTCGTTGGTCCTGGTCAAGGCAAGCGCGGTCAGGATGCGCGCTTGCTGGGCGCTCTGGTCGCCGGCGACCAGCCAGTCGAAGCGGTCGTCGGGCTGCTCGCCGTCGCGGATGATCACGCCGTTGCCGGTGCGCGATGCACGCACCACCTGTATGCCTTTGCTGCGGATTTCCTGCAACACCGGGATGATCTGTTCGGCGACGCTGCCGTTGCCGGTGCCGTTGTGGATGATGGCTTTGGCGCCGGCATTGGCCACGGCTTGATAGGCGACAGGATTCGCATTGCCGTAGTTGTAGACGATATCGACGCGCGGCAGGCTGGTCAGTTTGTCGATATCGAATTCGGTTGCGGTCGTATGCGGACGCGTCGGCTGACGATAGAACAATACCCTGTCTTCGACGACGAGTCCCAGCGGGCCATAAGGCGAACGCATCGTGTTGACCTTGAGCGAGTCGCTCATCGTAACGTCGCGGCCGGAATAAATTTCATCGTTCATCACGACCAGTGTGCCTTTACCGACGGCTTCCTTGCTGGATGCCACCAAAACGGCTTCGTACAGGTTGAGCGCACCGTCGGTGCCCAGCGCCGTGGCGGGCCGCATGGCGCCGACCAGAACCACGGGTTTGTCGCTTTTCAATGTGAGGTTGAGGAAGTAGGCGGTTTCTTCCAGCGTGTCGACGCCATGCGTAATGACAATGCCGTCCACGTCGCGCTGTTTGAGCAGCTCGGAAATGCGCTTGCCCAGTTTGAGCAGGCGTTCGTCATTGAAATTCTCGCTGGGGACCTGGAAAATCTGCTCCCCTTTCACGTGGGCCACCGCGTTGATCTCGGGAACCGCGGCGATCAACCTGTCGACGGGAACGACGGCGGATTGATAAGCAGGGGAGCGAATGCTTGATGTGCTGGCTCCGGCGATGGTGCCGCCCGTGGCGACGATGACGATGTTGGCTTTTTGCTCCGCGTGGAGTAAGGACATGGCGCCCAACAGGATCAACAGGCCGCCGATTTGCTTGAGTTTCTTGTGTTGCATACGAAGCTCCTTTACAAGAAATGTCTGAATACATCCATTCAGCATGACAAGGCGCAGCGACTTGAGATACTTTCAAAAGGAAAGCAGCCTGGCTCCGGCAATGTAAGCAAACTTATCATCGGATCGAACTCGCATTTTTGAAGTGTCGAAAAGACCATAAAAAATGGCGGAATTCGTCAATATCGACGTCGGCATTGCGTCGTCGGACATGTTGCAATTGGTCAAGGCCCGATCAAGCTTATCGGGCGTTTCTGGCCACGGGAGAGCGTCAGGGAAGTACTGTGCCTTCAAAGCATGGTTGCACGGGGCGATGCGGCACGCAGATGGTCTTGGCCTGTATAACAAAAAGGACTGGAAATTCAGAAGAATTCGACAATATCGTTGGTCGATATTTCATTGCTCAGTACGCCCGAGGTCACCAGTTCATCGTAGAAGCAGATGCGGTTGCGGCCGTTTTTCTTGGCGTGATACAACGCCTGGTCGGCGTGGCCCAGGATGACCACCGGCGTTTCCTGCGAAATGCCGACGAAGCCGAGGCTGACGGTGACCTTGCCGACCTGCGGGAAGTCGTATTCCTGTACATGCTGGCGGAAGCGGTCGAAAATCTTGCTGGCGTCGGCCAGCGTGGTGGAGCGCAGCAGGATCACGAATTCTTCGCCGCCGAAGCGGAAGATGCGGTCATGCGAACGGAATGAGGTGCGCAAGATGTTGGCCACCAGAATCAGCACTTCGTCGCCGTACAGATGGCCGTACTGATCGTTGACCTGCTTGAAATGGTCGATGTCGACCACGGCCAGCCAGTGCGCTTTGCTGTCGCCGGCATGGCGGCGTTCGTCGTTGTCCAGCGAATGCGCTTCGTGCGGCGCGAGGGCGAAGGCATGGCGCGAGAATTGTTCGTCGAAGGTCTTGCGGTTGAAGAGACCTGTCAGCGCATCGCGTTCGCTATAGTCGAGCAGGCTTTGATAGTTGCAGTAAATGCCGAAGATGCCGTCGATCAGCTCCAGCGTTGCGGTGTCGTAAGGGTGCGGATGACGTATCTCGAGACAGGTGTTGATCTTGCCGTGCAACCACACCGGCAGCCATAGTACATGCCAGCCGTCGGCGGCGATTTCGTAATGCTCGTTCTTGTGCTGCCGCATGCATTCCATGATCGATGGATAGCGGGCGATAGGTTCCTTGGGATCGTCTTCGGTGTGTTCGGCGATGGTGCTCAGGTGCTCGTCGTTGAGGAACATCTTTTCCTGCACGAACATTTCTTCGCGCAGAGAAAAAATTTCCAGCACGCGAATCTGCCTGACCTGGGCCAGTTCATGCAACGCCAGGATGACGGAGCCGGCAAGGCGCGAATTTTCACGCTGCGCTGTGATATCTACCAGGTTCTTTAGAAGCTGTTTCATCATCCGGATGTCGACTCCTGCTTGAGCACATTATTCTATGTTTGGTGGGTACTCTAAGAACCTGCTCACGCTTGCGCCGCGTTGCTCGCGAGATCGCCAGCAGGTTTTGATAGGCTTACCATTCATAGAATGCGTAAGAACTTTACGCAAGAATCAAGCCATGAATCAAGCCGTCAATCTCGGGATTTTACACGCAGCTTCGACGAACAGCTATTGCGTTGACATGAAATCAAAAGGAATAATTCGGTTTCATTTCCGAGCGGAAATTTTTCATCAGTTTTGCTTGCATTGTTCGCACTATATTGGCGTCGCGTGAAAATTTTCGTCGTTTTCCCCATGCCGTAAATACATTGCCGTAGTGGAATTCGATGCGACGTGGAAGTCGACGCGGGCCTCGCTTTTTTGACGATGTCGTCTTAAAAATGGTGCGTCCCGCAGCGGTGCATCGCGGTCCCGGTGCGCTGAAATGCCGCTCGTCTTTTCATGAAACGCCGACGCGATGTTGCAGAGGAGGAAGGGAATGCCGCAGCGCAAACTCGTGCGAACTTGCGCCGGGAGAAAGAGGGAATTTACAGGTAGATGATCGCCAGCGCGACGGCGGCGATCAGGGCGAACTTGGTGGCGCGATAGACGTTGCGATTCCACTTTTTGAACTTGCGGCGGTATTGGCCGGCGAGCCAGACGAAACGGAACAGCTTGTTGATGCGGCCGGTCTGGTCGCCGGTTTCATTGGGCGAACTGGCGGCGGTCATCATGGTCTTGCCGAGCCATCTGTTGATGGCTTGCGCCCAGCGATAACGCAATGGACGCTCGACGTCGCAGAACAGGATGATACGGTTCGTGTCGGCACCGTTTTGCGCCCAGTGAATGAAGGTCTCGTCGAACACCACGCTCTTGCCGTCGCGCCAACTGTAGCGTTGGCCGTCGACTTCGATGAAGCAGCGGTCGTCGTTGGGCGTCACCAGGCCCAGGTGATAGCGCAACGAACCGGCATAAGGATCGCGATGCGGATTGAGCGTGCCGCCGGGCGCCAGCTCCGCGAACATGGCGGCCTTGACGCAGGGAATCTTGCGCAGGATTTCCACCGTCTTGGGGCAGAACTGCTCGGCCGACGGATGGCTGGCGTCGTACCATTTCAGGTAAAAACGCTTCCAGCCGGCCTTGAAGAAGGAGTTGAAACCGGCATCGTCATTCTTTTCCGCGGCCTTGATCTTGGAAATGTTTTGCAGGTTTACCGCCTCGGCCTTGATGGTTTCCCAGTTGTCGTCGAGCAGGTGCAGGTTCTGGAAGTCGTCGACCGCGGGATACGGCACTGCCGGCACGCGCGAGAAGGCGTACATGAATACATTGATCGGGGCCATGATCGAGGAGTGGTCGAAGAATTGCCGGAAAAACGGCAGTCTCACCTTTCCGCGGAAATGGATGAAAAAGATGGAAAAAAGATAAATGCCGACAACAACCCACTTCATTGCAATGTCCTCATGATGACGGCCGCGGCGAGCGGCAGTCCGATATGGATAAGCACCCCGCGCGCAATATCAGTGCGACGGATGCGTGATGATCTGGAAATCCGGCAGATGTGCCGAGATGGATGAGGCTGATTCTACACCAAGCCGATTTGAGGGGCTTTGCGGTGGATCAGTGAAAAAATGTAAAAAATAAGGGCCAAAACCTCGCCAGGGGGAGGGCGAGGTTCGGGCTATAAGGAGGGAAATGCCGGTTATGCCGGCTGGGCAGCCAGCTTGCGCGGCGTTTTGCGCGGCAGGCCGGTGAAGCCGAAGTCGATTTCCGGTTGGCGGCCGGCAATGATTTCGGCAATCGCGCGGCCCGAGCCGCAACCCATGGTCCAGCCGAGCGTGCCGTGGCCGGTATTGAGGTACAAGTTGCTGAACTTGGTCTTGCCGACGTACGGGATGTTGGACGGCGTCAACGGACGCAGGCCGGTCCAGTACACCGGATTGTCGTAGTCGCAGCCGTCCGGGAACAGTTCGCGGGTGCGGCGCGTAATCGCCTCGCAGCGCGTGTTGTTCAGTTCGCGGGTGTAGCCGTTCAGTTCGCAGGTGCCGGCCACGCGCAGGCGATCGCCCAGGCGCGAAACCACCAGCTTGTAGCCGTCGTCGGTCAGCGAGACGGTCGGCGCCGCATCCGGGTTGGTGACCTTGTAGGTCGCCGAATAGCCCTTGCCCGGATACAGCAGCAGGTTGATGCCCAGCGGACGCAGCAGCGGTTCGGAGAAGCTGCCCATGGCGACCACGAAGGCGTCGGCACGCAAGATCTTGTGACGGCCTGCGCCGTCGATGACTTCGACGCCGGTGATTTTTGCGGCGGCACCCGTGCCTTCGGTCAGCAGGCGGGTGATGGTGGAGTTGAACTGGAAGTCGACGCCAGCGTCTTCAGCCTTTTGCGCCAGGCCGGTGGTGAGCTTGTAGACGTCGCCCGATTCATCGGTGGCGGTGAAGTCGCCGCCGACGATCTTGTCGCGGATGCTGGCCAGGGCCGGTTCGATTCTGATTACTTCTTCGGCGCTGATCGAATCGCGCGGGCAACCGAGGTCGCGCATCAGTTTGGCGGCCGGCAGCGAGAGTTCGAATTCCTTCTCTTCCGTATAGAAGTGCAGGATGCCCTTGGTCAGGTGGTCGTACTGGATGCCGGTTTCGGCGCGCAGGGCCACCAGCGTCTGGCGGCTGTATTCGCACAGCGCGACGATCTGGCGGATGTTGGCGTCGGTGCGCGCAGGCGTGCATTCGCGCAGGAAGTTCACGGCCCATTTCCATTGCAGCCATTCGGGACGGAAGCGGTACAGCAGCGGCGCATCTTCCTTGCCCAGCCACTTCAGGACCTTGAGCGGAGCGGAGGGGTTGGCCCACGGTTCGGCGTGCGACACCGAAATCTGGCAGCCGTTGGCGAAACTGGTCTCCTGGGCGGCGCCGGGCTGGCGGTCGATGACGGTGACGTCATGCCCCTCACGCTTCAAAAACCACGCGGACGCGGTGCCGATGATGCCTGCTCCCAATACGATGACTTTCATCACATTCTCCTTGTTCAATGATGGGAGTGACGCAAAACCGACCAGGCGTTGTTGCGTTTCCTTGCCGTACAACCGTACCGTCTTCGTCGGCGCATCGGGCCAGGACAACTTTGCGTCACTCTTGGATGGGTGAAATTGTAAGAAGTAATCGATTTTTTAGGTAAGCAATCAATGTGCCTGAATTTCTATTTTTTAATGAATAAGCGAGTGATGTGTTTAAAAAACAAAATATTCTTATTTAAGACTTAATATTTTGCATTTTCAAATTTTGCCATTTCTTCCGCCAGCGCCTGCGCGACGGTTTCAGCCAGCGCCTGTTCCAGGCTGGCGCGCACGCGGGTCTTGAGAATGTCGGCCATGTTGTCCAGCACAACCGCCAAATGGTCTTGGAGATGCCGGTCCAGGACATTGTCGACCTGGCCGAGCAACTGCTGCATGACGTTTTCCTGAATGTCCTGGCGAATGTGCAGGAGTTGCTCGGCAGTCGGGACTGGCGCGCCCACGGGCTGCGGCGGACTGACCGGGACCGGCAGCGGCTCGGCGCCGTAAGTCGGTTGGTATTGCGGCTGGAACGGTTGCGCAGGTTCGGCCTGGTAATGCTGGTGATAGTCCGGCGTCGGCGTTTCCGCAGCGGCAGGCGTAGCGATGACTTCAGTCAGGAGGGGAATGCTGTGGTCGGTGGACTGGCTCATGGCGTCAGTCCGCGACGAAATGGCTGAGGGGGTAACCGCGTTCTTTGTAGAAACGATAACGATCGCGTCCGGCGACTTTGTCGGTTTCATCCGAGGAGATGATCTCGAACATGCGCTCGAAACGGGCGAAGTGTTCGGGCGTGGCGCCGGACAGGTTGATCAGCACCTGATGGTGTGGCAATTCCGCGGTTTCGCTGTCGGTCAGGATCACCGGCGTTTGCGCCGCCAGCGGGTCGCCGGCGCGCACATGCGGCAGGAAATCCTGTTCCGAGAACGTCCATAGCAACTGGTCGAGCTGGGCCAGTTCGCTGCGATCCTTGCCGAGCAGGACGATATTGCATTGGGCGGTGCGCGCCTTGCGCACCAGGCGGCAGGCGTAGGCAAGTTTATTGGGGACGTTGCTGTGGAAGTCGATGCGGGTCATGGACGAAGTATAGACATATCCAGAGAAGAGGAAAACCCGGAGAAGGGAATTAAACCACCGCCGCCATGCTGACGAAAGTCAGGACCCAGTGACGTGCCGACCGTTGGCACGACGCTGGGACGGCGGCAGGTTTTAATGCCGTGTCGCTACTGCTGCTGGGCTGTTGCTATTGTTTAAGCCGCCATGCCGCTGTGGCGCAGCAGGGCGTCGATGCTCGGCTCGCGGCCGCGGAAGGCCTTGAACGATTCGATCGCCGGACGCGATCCGCCGACGGCCAGGATTTCCCGCTGGAAGCGCTGGCCGGTTTCGATCGACACCACGTTGTCGCCCTTGGCGGCGGCTTCTTCAAACGCGCTGTAGGCGTCGGCGGACAGCACTTCGGCCCACTTGTAGCTGTAGTAGCCGGCCGCGTAGCCGCCTGCGAAGATGTGGCTGAACGAATGCTGGAAGCGGTTGAATGCGGGCGGGCGGATCACCGCGAACTTGTCGCGCACGGCGTCGAGCACCGATTGCACGCTGTCCTTGCCGGCGGCGTCGTAGTCGTAATGGATGTGCATGTCGAACAGCGAGAACTCGACCTGGCGCAGCATTTGCAGGCCGGACTGGAAGTTCTTGGCGGCGGTCATCTTGTCGAACAGCGCGCGCGGCAACGGCGCGCCGGTGTCGGCGTGGGCGGTCATGTGTTGCAGCACGTCCCATTCCCAGCAGAAGTTTTCCATGAACTGCGAAGGCAGTTCGACCGCGTCCCACTCGACGCCGGAGATGCCCGACACGCCGACTTCGTCGACTTGCGTGAGCATGTGATGCAGGCCGTGGCCGGATTCGTGGAACAGCGTGATGACTTCGTCATGCGTGAACAGGGCTGGCTTCTTCACGCCGTCGACGGTCATCGGCTCGGTGAAGTTGCAGATCAGGTAAGCGATCGGCGTCTGCACGCCATTGGCGGTCATGCGGCGGGCGCGGGCGTCGTCCATCCAGGCGCCGCCGCGCTTGCCGTTGCGCGCGTACAGGTCGAGGTAGAACTGGCCGACCAGCTTGCCGTCGCGCTCGATGCGGAAGAACTTGACGTCCTGATGCCAGACCGGCGCGCTGTCGGGTTTGATGTTGACGTTGAACAGGCGCTGGATGACCTGGAACAGGCCCTCGATCACCTTCGGCTCGGGGAAGTATTGCTTCACTTCCTGCTCGGAGAAGGCGTAGCGTTGCTCGCGCAGTTTTTCGGAAGCGTAGGTCATGTCCCAGGCTTCGAGCGTGTCGAGGCCGAGTTCTTCCCTGGCGAAGACGCGCAGTTCGGCCCAGTCCTTCTCGCCGTAGGAACGCGCGCGACGGCCGAGGTCTTCGAGGAAATGGATGACTTCTTGCGGCGACTGCGCCATCTTCGGCACCAGAGACAGTTCGGCGAAGTTGGCGAAGCCCAGCAGGGCGGCTTCTTCGTGGCGCAGTTGCAGGATTTCCTGCATGTTGGCGGTGTTGTCCCATTCCGGCTTGGCGCCCAGTTCGGACGCCTTGGTGGCGTTGGCGCGGTAGATCTGCTCGCGCAGCGTACGGCTGTGCGCGTATTGCAGGATCGGGAAATAGGACGGGAAATGCAGCGTGAACTTGAAGCCGCCTTTTTCGAAACCATTGCCGTCTTTTTCGGCGGCAGCGCGCGCGGCCTGCTTGACGTCGTCGGGCAGACCGGCAAGGTCGGCTTCGTTCTCGACGAACAGGCCGAAATCGTTGGTGGCGTCGAGGATGTTTTCCGAGAAGCGAGTGGTCAGCGCCGCCAGCTTTTCCTGGATTTCAGCAAAACGTTCTTTCTTGTCGTCGGGCAGCTCGGCGCCGGACAGGCGGAAGTCGCGCACGGCGTTGTCGATGACCTTCTTGCGCGCGCCCGACAGGCCGGCGTATTCCGGGCCGGTTTGCACAGCCTTGTACTTTTCGAACAGCGCCAGGTTTTGGCCCAACGCGGTCCAGAACTCGACCAGCCTGGGCTGGTTTTCATTGTAGGTGGCGCGCAGTTCGGGCGAGTCGACCACCGAATTCAGATGCCCGACAATGCTCCAGGCGCGGCCCAGTTGCTCGGTGGCGTTTTCCAGCGGTTCGACGAAATTGGCCCAGGTGACCTGCGCCATCGGCGCTTCCAGTTCCGCGACCAGTTTGCTCGCCTTGGTCAGCAGGATGTCGACGGCAGGCGTGACGTGTTCGGGCTTGATCGCATCGAAGCGCGCCAGGCCGGAAAAGTCCAGCAGCGGGTTGTTGTCGGGAGCGATCGCGGTGTCTGTAGTGGTCGTCATAGGTGAACTCAGGTTCTTTCAGCAGCTTCAATGGTATTGACCAGCAACATGGTGATGGTCATCGGCCCCACGCCGCCCGGCACGGGGGTGATGTAGCCTGCGACCTCCTTGGCGTTCGCGAAATCCACATCGCCGCACAATTTGCCGTTATCGTCGCGGTTCATGCCGACATCGATGACGACCGCGCCGGGCTTGACCATGTCGGCGGTGACGATGTTGCGTTTGCCTGTCGCCACCACCAGGATATCCGCCTGGCGGGTATGGTGGCCGAGGTCGCGGGTCTTGGAGTTACAGATAGTGACGGTTGCCCCGGCTTGCAAGAGCAACATCGCCTGCGGCTTGCCGACGATGTTGGAGGCGCCGACCACCACCGCATTGGCGCCGCGCACCGGGTAATCGATGGATTCCAGCATCTTCATCACGCCATACGGCGTACAGGGGCGGAACAGCGGCTGGCCCGTCATCAGCAGGCCGGCGTTGCTGACATGGAAGCCGTCGACGTCCTTCTCGGGCGCAATCGCTTCGATCACCTTGTGGGCATCGATATGCGCAGGCAGCGGCAATTGCACCAGGATGCCGTGGATCTTCGGATCCTTGTTGAGCGCATCGATGCGCGCCAGCAGGTCGGCTTCGGTCAGCGTGGCATCGTATTTTTCCATGACGGAATAAAGGCCGTTGTCCTGGCAAGCCTTGACCTTGTTGCGCACGTAGACCTGGGAAGCCTGGCTGTCGCCGACCAGGATCACGGCCAGGCCGGGTTGCTTGCCCTGGGCGGTGAGGGCGGCGGCGCGCCTGGCGACATCGGCGCGCAGTTGTTGGGAGAGCAGGTTTCCGTCGATGAGTTGTGCTGGCATGATGGCTGAGGCTGAAAAGTATAAAGCGACATTATAAAGGTCCCGGAGCAGCAAGACAGGCGACTTGAATGCGAGCAAAATCGATTGTTCGCGGATTTGGTTGTCCGATGACGCGGATTTTAATTTTCGGTTATGCTCCGCCAACTAATTCATCGAAGGACCCTGAATGACCGACCTGCTGACCCGCCGTCTCGCCCTTTTTGCCAGCCCGGAAAACCGCGCGCTGCTTGGACAAGGCTTGCGCGGCGTCGAGCGGGAAACCCTGCGCGTAACCTCCGAAGGCCGGCTGGCGACCACGCCGCATCCGGCCGTGCTGGGTTCGGCGCTGACCAATGAGCAGATCACCACCGATTATTCGGAATCCTTGCTGGAATTCATCACGCCGGCCGAACACGATATCGCCGACGCCTTGACTCGGCTCGACGAAATCCATCGCTTCGTGCATGCCAATCTGGGCGGCGAACTGCTGTGGAACGAGTCCATGCCTTGCGTGCTGCCGCCCGAAGAAGAGATTCCGATCGCCTGGTACGGCACGTCGCATATCGGCACGCTCAAGCACGTCTATCGGCGCGGCCTGGCATTGCGTTACGGCAAAACCATGCAATGCATCGCAGGCATCCACTACAATTTTTCGCTCAACGAAAACGTCTGGGCCTTGTTGCGCGGGCTGGACGACAGCGAGCAGAGCGTCGAGCCGTCGTTTTCCGCGCGCGATTACCAGTCGGAAAGCTACATCGCGCTGATCCGCAACTTCCGCCGCTATAGCTGGCTGCTGATGTATCTGTTCGGCGCGTCGCCAGCGTTGGCGTCGAATTTCCTGCGCGGCCGTGCGCATCAGCTCGATACATTGAGCGGCGACACGCTTTACCTGCCGTACGCCACCAGCCTGCGCATGAGCGACCTTGGCTACCAGAGCAACGCCCAGGCCAACATCACGCCGGACTACAACAATCTGCACAGTTATATAAGAAGCCTGTCGCAGGCGGTCAGCCAGCCCTATCCGGCCTACGAGGAAATCGGCACCAAGCGTGACGGCGAGTGGATACAGATCAACACCAATATCCTGCAGATCGAAAACGAGTACTACTCGTCGATCCGTCCCAAGCGCGTCATCTACAGCGGCGAACGTCCGGTGCAGGCGCTGGCGGCGCGCGGGGTTCAGTACGTCGAAGTGCGCTGCATGGACATCGATCCTTTCGAACCGCTCGGCATCAGCCTGCAGGCTTCGCGCTTCCTCGACGTGTTCCTGCATTTCATCGCGTTCGAGGAAAGCTCGTTGACGTCGGACGCGGGTGGCACTGAAAACCGCAGCAACTTCGCCAGCGTGGTCAAGCAAGGCCGCCGTCCGGGCCTGCAATTGCAGCATGAAGGTAAAGCCGTCGCCTTGCAGGACTGGGGTCTGGCGCTGCTGGAACGCATGCAGCCGGTGGCCGCCTTGCTGGATGAACAGGCCGGCGGCGAGCAGCATATGCAGGCTTTGCAGGCGCAGCGCGAAAAGCTGCGCGATGCCGAGCTGACGCCTTCCGCGCGCGTCCTCCGGGAAGTACGTACGGCCGGCAACTCGTTTGCCGCCTTTGCCCTGAATCAGAGTCGGGCCCAGGCCGCGCAATTCCTCGCGCGTCCGCTGAACGTGGAACAAACTGCAGAATTCGCCGCAACGGCGAAGACTTCCATCGAGCAGCAACAATCGATGGAGCGCACCCAGACCGGCGACTTCGATACCTTCGTTGCTGCTTATCGCGCCAGTACGCTGGGTAATATCAGTATCTGAGGTTCTTCCGGCTTCGAATGGATTCGAGCGGCGAGTAGTCATGCTTTGATTGTTCGCCGTTTTTTTGCCGGTATATCCACATACACGCCATCCCGGCGGGCAATTTCATCTCTTATCTGTTTATCATTCGGCCAGACGCTGATTTCGCTTTACCAGGCCTTCTATATAGATACAGGTCTGCACGCCCGTGACATTGCGGGCGGGAAGCTTTCGATGCACTGCAATCAACGCGGTTTTACGTGATTCCAAGAGAGATGGCAAAAAAACACCTCGCGGGAGAACAAGTGTTTATGCCGCTTTGCAGCAAAATATCATAATATGAAATCAAATATCGCTATTTGAAAATTGAAAAACCCCTGTTAAAATGCCTCGTCCACGCGGCACAAAGACCGTACAGTATTGGCAAAAAGAATCGCGTTACGGCGTATCGCACCTTAACGATCCGGCTTTCCCCGCCGATCCCTATCAACTCAGGAGACATACCATGTCAGCCCAAATTGACCAAGTCCTGGCGCAAGCCGCCAACGATCCCGATGTGATTGAAACACAAGAGTGGATCGACGCCCTCGAAGCCGTGATTGAAGCGGAAGGCCCGGAACGCGCGCACTACCTGATGGAACGCATGGTCGATCTGGCCCGCCGCCGCGGCGCCCATATCCCGTTTTCCAGCAACACCGCTTACGTCAACACGATTCCTGCCGACCAGGGCGAGCACTGCCCGGGCAATCTGGAATATGAAGAGCGCCTGCGCTCGTGGATGCGCTGGAACGCCATGGCGATGGTCGTCAAGGCTAACCGCGTCGACGGCGACCTCGGCGGCCACCTGTCCTCGTTCGCCTCGCTGGCCAACATGCTGGGCATCGGTTTCAACCATTTCTGGCACGCCCCGACCGAAGACCACGGCGGCGACCTGTTGTACATCCAGGGCCACTCCTCGCCTGGCATCTACGCGCGCGCCTTCCTGGAAGGCCGCCTGACCGAAGACCAGTTGCTCCACTTCCGTCGCGAAGCCGACGGCCATGGTCTGTCCTCGTATCCGCATCCGAAGCTGATGCCAAAATTCTGGCAGTTCCCGACCGTGTCGATGGGTCTGGGACCGTTGATGGCGATCTATCAGGCGCGCTTCCTGAAATACCTGCATGCACGCGGCATTGCCGACACCGCCAACCGCAAGGTATGGGCCTTCTGCGGCGACGGCGAAATGGACGAACCGGAATCGATGGGCGCCATCGGCATGGCCGGCCGTGAAAAGCTGAACAATCTGGTGATCGTGGTCAACTGCAACCTGCAACGCCTGGATGGTCCGGTGCGCGGCAACGGCAAGATCATTCAAGAGCTGGAGTCCGACTTCCGCGGCGCCGGCTGGAACGTGGTCAAGGTCATCTGGGGCAGCGGCTGGGACGAGTTGCTGGCCAAGGACAAGGAAGGCATCCTGCAAAAAGTGATGATGGAAACCGTGGACGGCGAATATCAGAACTACAAGGCCAAGGACGGTGCCTTCGTGCGCAAGCATTTCTTCGGCAAACATCCCAAGCTGCTGGAAATGGTCAGCAAGATGTCCGACGACGACATCTGGCGCCTGACCCGCGGCGGCCACGATCCGCACAAGATCTATGCCGCCTTCAAGGTCGCGCAGGACAGCAAGGACCAACCGACCGTCATCCTGGCAAAGAGCATCAAGGGCTATGGTTTCGGCAAGGCCGGCGAGGCGCGCAATACTGCGCACAACACCAAGAAGCTGGACGACGAAGCCATCAAGGCCATGCGCGACCGCTTCCAGTTGCCGATCCCGGATGCCGAACTGCCGAACATCCCGTTCTTCAAGCCAGCCGACGACACGCCGGAAATGCAATACCTGCACGAGCGCCGCAAGGCCCTCGGCGGCTACCTGCCACAACGCCGTCCGCAGGCCGACGAGAAGCTGCCGGTGCCCGAACTGTCGGCTTTCCAGGCCATGCTGGAGCCGACCGCCGAAGGCCGTGAAATCTCTACCACAGCCGCCTATTCGCGCGTGCTGACGGCACTGCTGCGCGACCCCAACCTGGGTCAGCGCGTGGTGCCGATCATGGTCGACGAATCGCGCACGTTCGGTATGGAAGGTCTGTTCCGCCAGATCGGCATCTTCAGCCAGGTCGGCCAGTTGTACGAGCCGGTCGACAAAGACCAGGTCATGTACTACCGCGAAGACAAGGCCGGGCAGATCCTGCAGGAAGGCATCAACGAAGCGGGCGGCATGAGCTCGTGGATCGCCGCGGCGACCTCATACTCGACCAACAACCGCATCATGATCCCGTTCTTCACGTATTACTCGATGTTCGGCCTGCAACGCGTCGGCGATCTGGTCTGGGCGGCGGGCGACATGCGCGCGCGCGGCTTCCTGATCGGCGGCACCGCCGGTCGCACGACGTTGAACGGCGAAGGCCTGCAGCATGAAGACGGCCACAGCCATGTGCTGGCGTCGACCATCCCGAACTGCGTGCCTTACGATCCGACCTTCGCCCACGAAGTCGCGGTGATCATGCATGACGGCCTGCGCCGCATGGTCGGCAACCAGGAAGACGTGTTCTACTACATCACCGTGATGAACGAGAACTACGCCCATCCAGGCATCAAGCCGGGCCAGGAAGAAGGCATCATCAAGGGCCTGTACCTGCTGAACGAAAGCGGCAAGAAGAACAAGCTGCGCGTGCAGTTGCTGGGTTCCGGCACGATCCTGCGCGAAGTCATCGCCGCCGCCGACCTGCTGCGAGACGACTGGAAAGTCGACGCCGACGTCTGGTCCGCACCTTCGTTCACGCTGTTGGCGCGCGAGGGACAGGACGTGGAGCGCTGGAACATGCTGCATCCCGCCGATGCGCAACGCACCAGCTATTTCTCGCAATGTCTGGAAAAGACCGAAGGCCCGATCGTGGTCTCGACCGACTACATGCGCACCTATGCCGAGCAAGTCCGCGCCTTCGTGCCGAAGGAGCGTTCCTACAAGGTGCTGGGCACGGACGGTTTCGGCCGTTCCGACACCCGCGCCAAGCTGCGTGAGTTCTTTGAAGTCAATCGTTACTATGTGGCCGTGGCGGCATTGAAATCCTTGGCCGACGAAGGCAAGATCAAGCCTTCCGTGGTCGCCGAAGCGATTGCCAAGTACGGCATCAATCCGGAAAAACCGAATCCGGTGACCCAATAAACCGGGAACCTGTCGGACCTGAACCATCAGCAAGGCGGCTTGTCATGTCCTATCGGCAAGCCGCCTTCAACATGAGCGGACACAAATCCGGCGCTGCATTTTCCCCCTGTGCAGCGCGCCGGATCCAGAACAAACGGAGCGCAAAAGATGAGTCAAATCGAAGTAAAAGTACCGGACATCGGCGATTTCAAGGAAGTCGAAGTCATTGAGATCCTGGTCAAGGTAGGCGATACCATCAAAGTCGAACAATCCCTGCTGACGGTCGAATCCGACAAGGCCAGCATGGAGATCCCGTCCAGCCACGCCGGCGTGGTCAAGGAAATCAAGGTCAAACTCGGCGACAAGGTTGCCGAAGGCTCCGTGGTCGTGATCGTCGACGCCGAAGGCGCAGCCGCTGCACCGGCTGCTGTTGCCGCCGCGGCCGCTCCGGCTGCCGCGGCGGCGTCGGCGCCCGCACCAGCAGCACCCGCGCCGGCGCCTGCTGCACCGGCAACATCGGGCGGCCTGCAAGACATCCTGGTTCCCGATATCGGCGATTTCAAGGAAGTCGAAGTCATTGAGATCCTGGTCAAGGTAGGCGACACCGTCAAGGTCGAGCAATCGCTGCTGACCGTCGAATCCGACAAGGCGAGCATGGAAATCCCGTCCAGCCATGCCGGCGTGGTCAAGGAATTGAAGGTCAAGATCGGCGACAAGGTTGCCAAGGGCTCGCTGGTTGCCGTGATTGAAGCGACCGGCGGCGCAACTGCTCCGGCAACGCCGGCGTCCGCACCTGCACCGGCCGCAGCAGCTCCGGCGCCGGCAGCAACTGCTCCGACTGCAGTGCCTGCGATGGCAGTCGCCGCCGTCACGCCTGGTGCCGGCAACAAGTCGCACGCTTCGCCGTCGGTGCGCAAGTTCGCGCGCGAACTCGGCGTCGACCTGACCCGCGTGGTCGGCACCGGTCCGAAGAACCGCATCCTGCAGGAAGACATCCAGAAATTCGTCAAGGCCGCGCTGGCCGGCGGCGCAGGTACGGCCTCCGCACCTGCGAAGAACGGCAGCGGCGTCGGCCTCGACCTGTTGCCATGGCCGTCGCTGGACTTCAGCAAGTTCGGCCCGACCGAACTGCTGCCGCTGTCGCGCATCAAGAAGATCAGCGGCCCGAACCTGCATCGCAACTGGGTCATGATCCCGCACGTCACGCAGTTCGACGAAGCCGACGTGACCGAGCTGGAAGAATTCCGCAAGTCGTCCAACGACGCCTACGCCAAGGCCAAGTCGCCGGTCAAGCTGACCATGCTGGCGTTCGTGATCAAGGCCAGCGTCGCGGCGCTGAAGAAATTCCCGGCCTTCAATTCCTCGCTCGACGCCAACGGCGAAAACCTGATCCTGAAGCAGTACTACAACATCGGTTTCGCCGCCGACACGCCGAACGGCCTGGTGGTGCCCGTGATCAAGAATGCCGACCAGAAGAGCATCGGCCAGATTGCCCAGGAAATGGGCGACCTGTCGGCGCAGGCGCGCGACGGCAAGTTGAAGCCTGCCGACATGCAGGGCGCGACCTTCACCATTTCGTCGCTGGGCGGCATTGGCGGCACGGCCTTCACGCCGATCATCAATGCACCTGAAGTGGCGATCCTGGGTTTGTCCAAGTCGATCATCAAGCCGGTCTGGGACGGCAAGCAATTCGTGCCGCGCCTGATGCTGCCGACCTCGTTGTCCTACGATCACCGCGTGGTCGACGGCGCGATGGGCGCGCGCTTCTCGGCCTATCTGGCCGAAGTGCTGGGCGATTTGCGCAAGTCCTTGCTATAAATGCGCGAGCGCATACAGGAGCAGGCTTCTCGGCTTACCTGGCCAAAGTGCTGGGCGATTTGTGCAAGTCGCTGCTGTAAGTCATTTCGTCGCTCCGGCGCAAGCCGGAGCCCAGCGGCGTGACGCGTATCAATGCGCCTCGCCTGACAACGCAACGTCACTGGGTCCCAGCGTTCGCTGGGACGACAGCCTGACAGCGTTGAGCGAATAACAGAACATAACGGAGTAAAGACATGAGTCTGAGCGAAGTCAAAGTCCCCGATATCGGCGATTTCAAGGAAGTGGAAGTGATCGAGTTGCTGGTCAAGGTTGGCGACACCATCAAGGTCGATCAATCGCTGATCACTGTCGAGTCCGACAAGGCCAGCATGGAAATCCCGTCCAGCACCGCTGGCGTGATCAAGGAAATGAAAGTCAAGGTCGGCGACAAGGTTGCCGAGGGCTCCGTCTTGCTGCTGGTGGAAGCCAGCGGCGAAGCGGCAGCGGCTCCCGCGCCTGCCGCCGCTCCGGCCCCGGCTGCTGCACCTGCCGCACCTGCAGCTTCCGCTGCGGCGACACCTGCTCCGGTTGCTGCCAGTTTCGGCGGCTCGGCCGATATCGAATGCGACATGATGGTGCTCGGCGCCGGTCCCGGCGGCTATTCCGCCGCATTCCGCGCCGCCGACCTGGGCATGAACACCGTGCTGATCGAACGCTATTCGACTCTCGGCGGCGTCTGCCTGAACGTCGGTTGCATTCCGTCGAAGGCGCTGCTGCACGTCGCCGCCGTGATTGATGAGGCTGCTGCGATGGCATCGCACGGCGTCACATTCGCCAAGCCGCAAATCGACATCGACAAGCTGCGCGCCTACAAGGAAAAAGTCATCGGCACCATGACCGGCGGCCTGTCCGGCATGGCCAAGGCGCGCAAGGTCAACGTGGTGCAGGGCGTCGGCCAGTTCGTCGGTGCCAACCACATCGAGGTGACTGCAGTCGACGGCAGCAAGAAGACCGTCAAGTTCAAGCAAGCCATCATCGCCGCCGGTTCGTCGGTGGTGAACCTGCCGTTCGTACCCCAGGATCCCCGCATCGTCGACTCGACCGGGGCGCTGGAACTGCGCCAGGTGCCAAAGCGCATGCTGGTCATCGGCGGCGGCATCATCGGCCTGGAAATGGCGACCGTATACTCCACGCTGGGCGCGCGCATCGACGTCGTCGAAATGATGGACGGCCTGATGCAGGGCGCCGACCGCGACATGGTCAAGGTCTGGCAGAAGTTCAACGAAAAGCGTTTCGACAACATCATGCTCAAGACCAAGACGGTCGCCGTCGAAGCGCTGAAGGAAGGCATCAAGGTCACCTTCGAGGCAGCCGAAGCAGGCGCCAAGGCGCCGGAACCGCAAGTCTACGATCTGGTGCTGGTGGCCGTCGGCCGCAGCCCGAACGGCAAGAAGATCGCCGCCGACAAGGCCGGCGTGACCGTGACCGATCGCGGCTTCATTCCGGTCGACAGCCAGATGCGCACCAACGTGCCGCACATCTTCGCCATCGGCGACCTGGTCGGCCAGCCGATGCTGGCGCACAAGGCCGTGCATGAAGCCCATGTCGCCGCGGAAGCCGCGGCAGGGCAGAAGAGCCACTTCGACGCCAGCGTCATTCCCTCGGTAGCCTACACCGATCCGGAAGTGGCGTGGGTCGGCATCACCGAAGACGAAGCCAAGGCCAAGGGCATCAAGCTGGAGAAGGGCCACTTCCCGTGGGCCGCTTCGGGCCGCGCCGTCGCCAATGCCCGCTCGGAAGGTTTCACCAAGCTGCTGTTCGATGCTGAAACGCACCGCATCGTCGGCGGCGGCATCGTCGGCACGCACGCCGGCGACATGATCGGCGAAATCGCCCTGGCCATCGAAATGGGCGCCGACGCCGTCGACATCGGCAAGACCATCCATCCTCACCCGACGCTGGGAGAATCGATCGGCATGGCGGCGGAAGTGTTCGAAGGCGTCTGCACCGACTTGCCGCCGATGCGCAAGAAGTAAGAGGATTACTTCATCACGAGTCGTTCCTGCTGAAGCAGGAACGACTCATTGAATGAATGTGCTGCCCACATCACCCCGGTGTCTTGCCTGAATGGCCGGGGAACATTGCACAGATGTTCGCTTAGCCGTCTGAGTTTATACGGGCGATCAGCGCTTTCAGCACTTCTTCCGAGCGCTCATTCTCTATCTGGCATGTGCCGGCGTTTTCATGTCCGCCGCCGCCGTATTCCAGCATTAGCGCGCCGATGTTGGTTTTTGAGGTGCGGTTCAGAATGGATTTTCCGGTAGCGAACACAGTATTCTGGTTTTTCAGACCCCACAGGACGTGGATGGAAATATTTGTTTGCGGAAACATCGCATAGATGACGAAGCGATTGCCGGCGAAGATCACTTCTTCATTGCGCAAGTCCAGTACAACCAGATTCTTGTACACGCTGGCACAGCGGCGGATTTGTTCCTTGCATTTGTCGGCGTGCTCGAAATACAGGTCTTTGCGTTCCTTGACGTCCGGCGTAGCCATGATTTCATCGATCGTGTGCGTTTTGCACAGCTCGATCAAATCCATCATCAAATTGTAATTGGAAATGCGGAAATCGCGAAAACGGCCCAGGCCGGTGCGTGCATCCATCAGGAAATTCAGTAAATCCCAGCCCTGCGGGTTGAGTATTTCCTGTTCGTTGAAGCGCGCCGCATCGCCCTTGTCAACGGCTGCCATCATGTCGCCCCATGCCGCGGGGAATGTCTTCTCGCCACCGTAATAATCGTAGACCACGCGCGCGGCCGACGGGGCTGCGGGTTGGATCACGTGATTTTTGCGCTCGCCGGTGTGGCGTATGGTTTCGGACAAATGGTGATCGAACGCGATATGAACGCCCGGCACGAATGGCAGATTGGTCGTAATGTCGTTGTCGCTGACGGCAATTTTTCCATCCTGCATATCTTTCGGATGTACAAACAGAATCTCGTCGATCATGTTCAGATGCTTCAACAGGACTGCGCACACCAAGCCATCAAAGTCGCTGCGCGTCACCAGACGGTATTTTTTTGTTTCCGACATACATGCCCCCTAATAAATTGAACATTTCACTCGGTACCCCGGAACTACGGTGCAGTGGTCAATAATACAACTCAAATTTATGCAGGGATAGCGGATGTTGTTTCAATTTAATCTCAATTTGCGCGAGGCATTCCTGCCAGCAATTTACGCAATATGGCCGGCATCATGAGATGCCGGCCATATTTTCTTTTGGCTCGTTTTGCTCAGGATCAACCGTTCAGAATACGCATGCCTTCCTCGGTATAACGCTCGCCGCTGGCTGCATCGGCAGGGAACAGGCGGTTCAGTTCTTCCAGATGCGCCGCCGTCAGTTCCACCGCCAGCGCGCCGCTGTTTTCTTCCAGATATTTACGGCGTTTGGTGCCGGGGATCGGCACGATATGGTCGCCTTGCGCCAGGACCCAGGCCAGCGCCAGTTGCGACGGCGAGCATTGATAGCGTGCCGCCAGTTCTTTTACCTTCTCGACCAGCAGCAGGTTCTTCGCAAAGTTCTCGCCCTGGAAACGCGGGCTATGGCGACGGTAGTCGTCTTCGGCAAACTGGTCCGGGCGCGTGATGGCGCCGGTCAGGAAACCGCGGCCCAGCGGGCTGTATGGCACGAAGCCGATGCTCAGCTTTTTGCAGGTCGCCAGCACATCCCGCTCGGGGTCGCGCGTCCACAACGAGTACTCGCTTTGCAGCGCGGTGATCTTGTGTACTTTGTCGGCGCGTTCGAGCGTCTGCGACGACGCTTCTGACAAGCCGATGTAACGTATCTTGCCGGCCTTGACCAGTTCGGCCAGCGCGCCGACGGTTTCTTCGATCGGCGTGCTGCGGTCGATGCGATGCTGGTAGTACAGATCGATGGTCTCGATGCCGAGACGCTTCAGACTGCCCTCGACCGATCTGCGGATGTAGTCGGGTGTACCGTTGACGCCGCGCGCGGCCGGATTGGCCGGATCGCGCACGATGCCGAACTTGGTGGCGATGAAGACCTGGTCGCGTTTGCCCTTGATGGCTTTGGCGATCAGTTCTTCGTTGGTGTACGGTCCGTACATGTCGGAGGTATCGAGGAAATTGATGCCGAGTTCCAGTGCGCGATGGATGGTGGCGATCGATTCGGCGTCGTCGCGATTCGAATAGAAATCGCTCATGCCCATGCAGCCCAGGCCGATGGCCGAAACGGTCGGTCCGTCAGCGCCGAGCTTGCGTGTTCCGACGTGCGTCGCCGGTTTTCCTGGTGCGGATGTTGTTGCTGTGTTCATTGGGAGCGTCCTCGTGAGATGGCTGCGGTGGCAGCGGTTGCGTGACGACGTCGGTCGGCGGCGCGGCTTCCATGGCTTCGTACAAGGCGATTTTCTTGTGCAGGACAGTCAGGTTGCTTTGCAGTTCGGCGAGCGTCTGTTCCACGGTGTGCGTATGCTGTTCCAGCAAGGCTTTCCGTGCAGACACACTGTCCCTGGTGTCGCCTTGCCGGCGCAATTCCGCATAGCGCAGCATGTCGCGGATTGGCAGGCCGGTCGAACGCAGCTTCAGGAGAAAGCCGATCCAGAGGAGGTCTTCCTCCCGATACAGCCGATGGCTGTTGTCCTTGCGTGTTACCGGATCCAGCAAGCCGATGCGCTCGTAATAGCGCAGGGTATGCACCGACAATCCGGTAGCGGCGGCGGCTTGCTGTATGGTCAGGGAAGTGGTCATGGCAGGCAGTCTAGAAGTTCGAGTGCGCTCTAAGTCAAGGGGGATTATGAACCTTTTCATGAAAAGCGCATGGAAGGCCGCGCGGCCACCGCCAGCAAACTTTTTTCAGCTATGCAAAGATACCGGTTTTCGCAGGAAAGCCGGGTGTGCAGATGGCATCGGGCTTTCGTTATCTATTGTTCAGGAGAAGATCGAATGAGTCACCATTTTGACCCGGCAGCCATCGCGGCAAAATTCGGCGTTCCCGCCGCCGACCTCGGCATCGAGCTGATCAGCCATCAGCTCGACGGCGTCGAATATGAAAGCGTGTTGCTGTTCAACAAAAAGAACACGGCGCCGGTCGCCGGCGTGCTTGCCGTACCCAACTTCTTCGGCATCAGCCAGAAGACGCTGGAAGTTGCGGCCGGTACGGTCGGTCCGGCGCAGGCGCTGCTGGTGGCCGACGTGTACGGCAAGACCGTGCGTCCGAAGAATGCCGACGAGGCGCTTGCGGCGATCATCCCGCTGAAGAAAGAGCGCGCAGAACTGCGCAAACGCATGAACGCCGCGCTCGATGCATTCAAGGGGCAGGACAAGGTCAAGCTGAACGGCAAGCTGGGCGCATGCGGTTTCTGCTTCGGCGGTACGGCGACGCTGGAACTGGCGCGCTCGGGCGCGGCCGTCAATGCGTTCGCGTCGCTGCACGGCGCGCTCGATACGCCGAATCCGCAAGATGCGCAGAACATCAAGGGCGCGATCCTGGTCCTGCACGGCATTCAGGATCCATCGGTGCCGCGCGAGCAGGTCAATGCCTTCATCGATGAAGTCAGCGCCGCCAAGCTGGACTGGCAAGTGGTCTGCTACGGCCAGGCCGGCCATTCCTTCACCGATCCGGAAGCCAACAACCCGGGATTCTTTTATCACCGTCCCACCGCCGAGCGCGCTTCGGCGGCATTGAAGAACTTCTTCGCGGAAAAACTCGCCTGATCCGCATTGACGCTGCAAGGAAAAACGGCCGGCATCGCAAGACGCCAGCCGTTTTCTTTTGAGCGGGAATATCTATTCCTTGACCGCCCCGGTCATGCCCGACACGTAGTATTCCACGAAGAAGGAATACACCACCGCCACCGGCAGCGAACCCAGCAGCGCGCCGGCCATCAGCGCACCCCAGTGGTAGACGTCGCCGTCGACCAGCTCGGTCACGATGCCCACCGGCACCGTCTTCACTTCGGACGAGGAGATGAAGGTCAGCGCGTAGATGAACTCGTTCCACGACAGCGTGAAGGCGAAGATGCCGGCCGAGATCAATCCCGGCACCGCCAGCGGCAGGATGATCTTGATCAGGATTTCCCAACGCGTGGCGCCGTCGATCAGCGCGCACTCTTCCAGTTCATAGGGAATCGAGCGGAAGTAGCCCATCAGCAGCCAGGTGCAGAACGGGATCAGGAAGGTCGGATAGGTCAGGATCAGGGCCCAGCGCGTATCGAACAGGCCCAGCTTGAACACGATCGCCGCCAGCGGAATGAACAGGATCGACGGCGGGATCAGGTAGGCCAGGAAGATGCCCAGGCCGACCTGCTTGGAGCCCTGGAAGCGCAGCCGTTCGATCGCATAGGCGGCGAATACGCTGGCCGCCAGCGAGGCGAACGTCGACACCACCGACACGATCACGGTGTTGAGCAGCCAGGCCGGATACTGGGTTTCAAACAGCAGTTTCTTGAAGTGGGCCAGCGTCGGCGCCACCACCCAGAACGGATTGCCGGTCTGGCGCAGCAGTTCGTTGTCGGGCTTGAACGCCGTGATCACCATCCAGTAGAACGGGAACAGCAGCACGAACACGAAAATGCCCAGCGGAATATAGGTCGTGATCCAGCGCCGCGGCATCGATTGCAGGAAATCCATGCCCTGGGTTTCCTGCTGCTGGTCTTTTGATTTTTTGCTCATTTGTCACCTCCTTGTTGCCAGCCGCGACGTTGCAGGCCGAAGTACGAAAACATGATGGCCGCGAGCAGGAAAGGAATCATGTAGGTTGCCAGCGCCGCGCCTTCGCCGAGCGAGCCGCCGGGGATGGCCCGTTGGAACGACAGCGTCGCCATCAGGTGCGTGGCATTGAGCGGGCCGCCGCGCGTGAGCACGTAGATCAACTGGAAGTCGGTGAAGGTGAACAGCACCGAGAACGTCATCACCACCGCGATGATCGGCGTCAGCAGCGGCAGCGTGACGTAGCGGAACTGCTGCCACGGCTTGGCGCCGTCGATCGCGGCCGCTTCATACAGCGAAGGCGAGATCGTCTGCAGGCCGGCCAGCAGCGAGATGGCGACGAACGGAATGCCGCGCCAGACGTTGGCGATCACGGTGGAAATCCGCGCCAGCCAGGGCTCGCCGAGGAAGTCGATGTAATGATCGATCAGGCCCATCTTCATCAGCGACCAACTGATCACGGAAAACTGCGAGTCGTACATCCACCAGAACGCCAGTGCCGACAGGGCGGTCGGCACGATCCACGGCAGCAGCACGATGGCGCGGAAGAAGGATTTGATCGGGAGGTTCTTGTTCAGCAGGATCGCCAGCCACAGACCGAGCACGAACTTCAGGATGCTGGCGGTGATGGTGTAGAACAGCGTATTGAACAGCGACAACTGCGCCAGCGAGTCGCCGAGCAGGTAAGAATAGTTGTCCAGTCCGATGAAGCTGCCTTCGCCGCCGATCTTGGTATCGGTAAAGCCGAGCCAGATGCCCAGCCCCAGCGGGTAAGTCAGGAAAATGACAAGCAGTAACACAGCGGGCGCCATGAACAGGACGCCCAGCACATTACGGTTGTTCAGCATGCGGGATAACATAAGCAGACCTCGTTAAGCGTGATGACTGCATGCGTGGCGACGTCAGGCGACGCGCCGCGCATGCATGTTTTGCTCCATGCGCCGGTCGCGGCAAGGCCGCGGCCGGCAGCAGGTTGTTACGCCTTGTAGAAGCGCTTGGCTCGCTCGGCAGCACGATCGATCGCCTGCTGGACGGTCTTGGCGCCGCTTGCTGCTTCCGCCACCATGTCGACCACCACATAGTCCGCCATGCAGGCAGCCGACGCCTGGCCCAGCGGACCTTCGTGACCGTGGTCGATCATCAGTGCCGCCGAATCGCGGTACACGGTCGCCTTCGGATCCGATGTCCAGATCGGGTTCTTTTCATAGGCCTTGAGCGACTGGCTGACGTAACCGATGGAGGCTTCCATCCACGGGTTGTACTGCTCGGGCTCGAACATGAACTGCACGAAAGCCTTGGCGGCGTTCGGGAACTTGGTGTGCTTGAAGATCATCATCTGCGTGATCTGCATCAGCTCGGTCGGCTTGCCGGCGGGACCGATGGGGAAGTGGGCGTGTTGCGTATCCTTCGCCATTTCCTGCATCTTCGGATCGGGCGAGTTCTTGGCGGCGTAGTACACCGAAATGCCGTTGGCCGTCATGCTGATCTGGCCGTCCAGGTAAGCCTTGTTGTTGGACGGATCCTGCCAGGATAGCGTGCCCGGGATGAAGGTCGCGTACAGTTGCTTGGCGTATTCCAGCGCCGCCCTGGTTTCAGGCGAATTGATGGCGACCGCGCCTTTTTTGTCGACCAGCTTGCCGCCGTGCGACCACAGCAGCCAGTGCGCCCAGTTGTTGGCATCGCCGACCGCCTTGCCTAGCGCGAAGCCGACCGGCGTATTTTTGGCCTTCAATGCCTGGCACATCTTCAGGAAGCCGGCGGTATCCTTCGGCACGCCGTCGAAGCCGGCTGCCTTCACCTGGCTTTCGCGATAGACCAGCGCATTGCCGACCACGCCGACCGGCAGCGCGATCCATTTGCCGTCCTTGGTGCCGTATTTGCGGCACACGTCGTACCAGCCGCCCAGGCGGCTGCCCAGCGAGGTCGCCAGATCGGTCAGGTCGATCAGCTTGGTCGGATATTGCTGCGGATCGTCGAACCAGCTCATCACGATGTCCGGGCCGGAACCGACGTTGGCGGCAACCGCCGCCTTGGGACGCAGGTCTTCCCAGCCTTCGCTGTCGGTGCGCACGGCGACGCCGGTCTTTTCGGTGAATTTCTTCACGTTGGCGTTCCACAGGTCTTCGTCGCCCTGGACGAAACGCTTCCAGCGCAGCACGCGCAGGGTGGCGCCTTTTTCAATGTCGAACTTCAGGCCGGCGCCGGTGGAGGCAGGCGCCGCCGGTGCGGCAAATGCGTTGGTGGCGGCTACGGTCGATGCGGCGGCGACGGATGCGCTCGCAGCCAAGAAATCACGTCTGGTCAGCTTGGTCATGTCTCCTACTCCTTCTCTCTGATGAAAGTGAATGGGCCCAGGTTTTTAGGCTTTTATTTTTACTTGCTGTACTGCAGGGACTGCTTGCTAAAAGATGTTGCCGGATAACGGTAATGGAAATCCTCAGCCGCGCGCCAGCGTCTTGCCGCTGTCGGCATCGAACAGATGCGTGCTGCCGTGTTCCGGCACCAGCGTGATCGTGTCTCCCGCCGCGAAATTGTGACGTTCGCGGAAGATCGAGGTCAGGCTGGTGTCGTTGAAGCGGGCATAGACTTCGGTATCGGCGCCGGTCGGTTCGACCACGATGACCTTGGTACTCATGCCGTTGCCCGCAGGGCCGATGCTCAGGTGCTCCGGGCGTACGCCGTAGATCACGCGCTGGCCGTCGACGCCATCCAGGCCGCGATGGGCATAGGGCGCCGGCAGGCGCGTGCCGTCGGTAAATTCGACTTCGGCTTTGTCCGCGTTCCTGCGCAGCGTGGCGGGGATGAAGTTCATCGCGGGCGAGCCGATGAAGCCGGCCACGAAGATGTTGGCCGGGCGGTCATACAGTTCGAGAGGACGGCCGCGCTGTTCGACCAAACCGTCGCGCATCACGACGATCTGATCGGCCATGGTCATCGCTTCGATCTGGTCATGCGTGACGTAGACGGAAGTAGTCTTCAGGCGCTGATGCAATTCCTTGATCTCGGTGCGCATCTGCACGCGCAGCTTGGCGTCGAGGTTGGACAGCGGTTCGTCGAACAGGAACACCTGCGGATCGCGCACGATCGCGCGGCCCATCGCCACACGCTGGCGCTGGCCGCCGGACAACTGGCGCGGATAGCGTTCCAGCAGGGTGGTCAGGCCGAGGATTTCGGCAGCCTTCTTGACCTGCTGCTGGATGAAGGACTTGTCCTTCTTTGCCAGCATCAGCGAAAACGCCATGTTGTCGTTGACCGTCATGTGCGGATACAAGGCGTAGTTCTGGAACACCATCGCGATGTCGCGGTCCTTGGGCTGGACGTTGTTGACGACGGTGCCGCCGATGGAGATTTCGCCTTCGGTGATTTCTTCGAGGCCCGCCAGCATGCGCAGCAGCGTCGACTTGCCGCAGCCGGAAGGGCCGACCAGTACGGCGAACTGGCCGTCCTCGATGTCGATGTCGACGCCGCGAATAACCTGGGTACTGCCGAATTGCTTCTTGATGCCGCGAATCTGTACTGATGCCATGCCTTGCTCCTCGTCTATTTCCTCGTTTTTGTGTCTGCGATAAACCCCTTCTTGGAGGGCTTTCGCACATTTGATTCTGATGCATGCGCCGTCTGGTTTTTTGTGATTTTCGGCGGCATTGAGAGAGACAAAATGCCAGTGCGCCATCGCCATGCGGATAAGCTCGCGACAGTGAACATGTTTACATCATCGGCCAGTCGTTCCTCTCTCTGCTGGTTGCTGCTGGTTGCTGCGCGATCATGGGCTGCGTCTGGTTCTGCCGTGATCGGCGCAGCATGTTTCTTATTTTTTCTTTCCTTCAACCACGACATACGACGGGCGTCCTGTGCGGTCCCAGTCGATCAGGTTCTGCGCGGCCTTGCGACGCAGTTCCCTGGCCGCGACTTCGGAATAGAAGGCGGCGTGCGGCGACAATAGCACACGTTTGTGCTGGACAATAGCGGAACTTGTCGCCGGCGGTTCGACCGGCAGCACGTCCAGCGCGGCGCCCTTGAGACGCGTGTCGAGCGCCTTCAGCAGGTCGTCGATATTGACCAGTCCGCCGCGCGCCGAATTGACCAGGAAGCTGTCCTGCTGCATCAGGTTCAGCACGGACGCATCGATCATGCCGCGCGTTTCGTCGTTGAGCGGCGTATGCAGCGACACCACGTGCGCCTGCTTGAAGAGTTCTTCCTTGCCGACGCGTTCCACATAGGCCGGGAAGTCGCCGTCGATGATGTACGGATCGTAAGCGATGACGCGTTTGAACAGGTTGCGGCTGATGTGCGCCATGCGCTTGCCGATGCGGCCAAGGCCGACGATGCCGATGGTCATGTCGGAGCAGCGCTGGATTTTTCCGGCGGTCGTGTAATGCCATTGGCCGGCCTTGACGTCGCGATCGTAGCCGGTGATGTTGCGGATCAGGTCGAGCGCCATTGCCAGCGCATGCGTGGCGACTTCACCGACACCGTAGTCGGGCGAGTTGCCGACCCAGACGCCGTATTGGGCGGCGTCGGTGGTGTTGATGGTGTCGAAGCCGGCGCCGTAGCGGCTGGCGATGCGAATCTCGGGACGGGCGGCGAACACCTTGGCATTGACCGGCGCATATTGCACCAGCAAGCCCTGGCAGCCTTCGGATGCCTTGATGACCTCGTCTTCGGTGCGGCACTGCGCCGTCACCACTTCAACGCCTGCTTCGCGATACAGCGCGAGCTCAAGGTCGACATCGGGAAAATCGTAGTCGGTAATCAACACTTTCATTGCTTTATGTCTCCATATGTCTTCGTGAGAGCGGACGGAAGTTCGTTTTTTTTGGTCGTCGTTCCCGTAATGGGTACGCGCCTGAATCTTCCGTCGGCTTGCTTGTTGAAAAATCAATTCAGATCAGTGGCTGTGCAATCAATGATTGTCCTTCGGAATGCCGGAGCCGCTCTTGCCGACCAGGAAGTCGAGGTCGGCGCCGAGATTGGCCTGCTGCACGTGATCGACGTAGAGCTTGACCCAGCCGCGATCGGCCGGCGCTTTCGGCGCTTGCCAGGCGGCGCGGCGGCGCTCCAGTTCTTCGTCGCTGACATGCAGGTGCAGCTTGCGCGCCGCCACATCCAGCTCGACCATGTCGCCGTTCTGCACCAGCGCCAGCGGACCGCCGGCAGCCGCTTCCGGCGTGACGTGCAGGACCACCGTGCCGTAGGCGGTGCCGCTCATGCGCGCATCGGAAACCCGCACCATGTCGGTAATGCCCTTGCGCAGCACCTTCGGCGGCAGCGGCATGTTGCCCGCTTCGGCCATTCCCGGATAGCCTTTGGGACCGCAGTTTTTCAGCACCAGCACGCAGTGTTCGTCGACGTCCAGATCCTCGTCGTCGATGCGCTTGTGCAGGTCGTCGCTGTTCTCGAACACCACGGCGCGGCCGGTGTGCTTGAGCAGTGCGGGCGTCGCTGCCGACGGCTTGATGACCGCGCCGTCCGGACACAGGTTGCCGCGCAGGATGGCGATGCCGGCGGCCGGCTTGAACGGTTGGTCGAAAGCATGGATGACGTCGCGGTTCCAGTTCGGCGCGTCCTTGCAGTTGTCCCACAAGGTCTGGCCGTTGGCGGAGAGCGCGCTTTTATCGATGACGCTTTCCAGTTCGCGGATCACCGACGGCAGGCCGCCTGCATAGTAAAAATCTTCCATCAGGTATTTTCCCGACGGTTGCAGGTTGACCAGGCAAGGCAGCTTCTGGCCGATGTTGTCCCAGTCTTCCAGCTTGAGGTCGACGCCGATGCGGCCGGCAATCGCCAGCAGATGGATCACGGCATTGGTCGAGCCGCCGATGCCGGCGTTGACGCGAATGGCGTTTTCAAAAGCAGCCTTGGTCAGGATCTTTGACATGACCAGGTCTTCCTTGACCATCTCGACGATGCGGCGGCCGGAATTGCGCGCCAGCACGTTGCGGCGCGCATCGACCGCGGGAATTGCGGCGTTGCCCGGCAAGCTCATGCCCAGTGCTTCGACCATGCTGGCCATCGTCGACGCCGTGCCCATGGTCATGCAATGGCCGTGCGAGCGATGCATGCAGCTTTCGGCTTCAAAGAATTCTTCCTGCGTCATATGGCCGCCGCGCACTTCTTCCGACATCTGCCAGACGCCAGTGCCGGAACCCAGTTCGCCGCCGCGGTATTTGCCGGACAGCATCGGGCCGCCGGATATGCCGATGGTCGGCAGGTCCACCGACGATGCACCCATCAGCAGCGCCGGCGTGGTCTTGTCGCAGCCCATCAGCAGCACCACGCCGTCGAGCGGATTGGCGCGGATCGATTCTTCCACGTCCATGCTGGCGAGGTTGCGGAACAGCATGGCGGTGGGGCGCATCAATGTTTCGCCGAGCGACATCACCGGGAACTCCAGCGGAAAGCCGCCGGCTTCCCAGATGCCGATCTTGACCTGCTCGGCCAGCGCGCGGAAGTGCGAGTTGCACGGCGTCAGTTCGGAATAGGTATTGCAGATGCCGATGACCGGGCGGCCGTCGAATTGATCATGCGGAATGCCGCGGTTCTTGACCCAGGAACGGTAGATGAAACCGTCGCGGTCTTGCCGGCCAAACCATGCCTGGCTGCGGCGGGTGAATTTCTTGGTATCGCTCATGTTCTTTCCTTCTTTCCTCGAGGCCCGCTGTGCGGACCATGAATGCTGTCTGAATCGGATGGCTGCAGGAAGAATCAGCGGCGAATATTGCTTTGGTCAAAGAAGTAGCGCGAGAAGTCCATCAGGTGGTAGGCGAGCATGGAGTCGCCGTCGCCTGCATGGCCGAGGCGGCAAGCGCGGATGCCCGACGCCGACGCGCTGTTGCGCGTCCAGTCGTGCGGCACGATGTCGGTGCTCCCCCGGCTAAATAAGAATTTCAATGCTTGTCTCCAGTACCCTCAGTACTGCACGGCGGCCGACGGCAGTATCTGCTCTTGTGTCGGTGTAGTACGGGCCGCGTGCTTTGAAAAGATGCCAGCGAGTCTATTTCAGCATTCGGGCTTTGGTCAAGTGGTAATACCAAATTTGCCAGATTTTCCATCGCGCGATTCAACCGGCGTTGTCATGATGCCCGATGGTGCGGTGCAGTGTAGGTGAATAATTTTCGTGCATAGCGTTCTTGCTTGACAGTGCCGGGACGATATGAAATTCTTTTCTATTATCTGGTCTGACCACATGACCTGTTTGTCGATTTGTTTGTCGCGCGCACAGGCTGAGGATTTTGTTGATGAAAGGATGGTTTGCAACATGGCTTCACCTGAACGTTTTTCCGCTGTCGAACTCAAGCAGTTCTCCACGCAACTGCTGCAGAAGGCCGGCTTGCCGCTGGAGCCCGCCGCTTCGGTGGCGAGCACGCTGGTCGACGGCGATCTGCTGGGACACGATACCCACGGGCTGGCATTGCTGGCCCCCTACGTCAAGGAGATCGAGAGGGGCGCGATGACCACCTCCGGCGAACCGGAAGTGGTGTCCGACCGTCCCGCCGCACTGGTCTGGGACGGCCGCCGCCTGCCCGGTCCGTGGCTGGTGCACAAGGGCATCGACGCGCTGGTTCCGCGTGCGCGCGAACTCGGCACGGCGTCGCTGGCGATCCACCATAGCCACCACATTGCTTGTCTCGCCGCGTATCTGCTGCGTGCGACCGAAGAGGGGTTCCTGATGGTCTTGTCGAGTTCCGATCCGGCCGTGCAAAGCGTGGCGCCGTTTGGCGGCACCCGGGCGGTGTTCACGCCGAATCCGATCGCGGCCGGCATCCCGACTTCCGGTACGCCTTTCCTGGTCGACATCTCGGCATCGGTCACCACCAACGGCATGAGCAATCGCCTGCACAAGGCCGGCAAGCAGTTTGAAGAAGAATGGATGCTCGATGCGCAAGGCAACGCCAGCCGCGATCCTGCCGTGCTGGCGACCGATCCGCCGGGCACCATCCTGCCGCTGGGCGGTTTGTCGGCGGGACACAAGGGCTTCGGCCTGGCGGTGCTGATCGAGGCATTGACCGGCGGCCTGTCCGGTTTCGGCCGCGCCGATCCACCGGCGGGCTGGGGTGCCACCGTGTTCATGAGCCTGTACGACCCGGCGGCGTTCGGCGGCGAGGCGGCGTTCAGGCGCCAGATGGATTACATCGCCGACGCTTGCCGCAGCAATCCGCCGCGTCCCGGCGTGGAGCGGGTGCGCATGCCCGGCGATCGCGGCATGGCGCGCCGTGCGCAACAACTGGAGCGGGGCGTGGCCTTGCATCCGACCATTGCGCCGATGCTGCGCGAAGCGGGGCAGCAGTATGGCCTGACGTTCCCCGCGGCGCTGGCCTGATCGAGGACATCCCGGCGCAGCAGCGCATGCCGTTGCCGCGTCGGGAGACAAGCAGGTCATTCGCTTGCGGGTGAGATACAATCCGGCGCCACTACAAGAAAGATTTTGAATCGGACCTCTTATGCCAATTGAAGCGATCGAGCCACAACGGCTGTACCGTCAGATCAGCGACCAACTGCGCAAGCTGATTGTCGACGGCGAATTCCCCGTCGGTTCGCGCTTGCCGTCGGAGCGCGACCTTTCCGTGCAATTGGGAGTGAGTCGTCCGTCGTTGCGCGAGGCATTGATTGCACTGGAGGTCGAAGGCTACATCGAAGTGCATATGGGGTCAGGCATCTACGTCTGTCCGCCGTCGCCGGCGCCTGAAGGCGAGATCGACCTGTCCACCGAAGAAGGTCCGCTGGAGCTGATCCGCGCGCGCGCCATGCTCGAAGGCGAGGTGGCATACGCCGCCGCCAAGAACGCGAAGAAGGCGCAAATCGACGCGATCGAAGAGGCGTTCAGGCTGATGATCGAGAACACCGATGCCGGCATTAATCCGCTGGAGGCAGACCGCCTGTTTCACATCCGCGTCGCCGAAGCAACCGGCAACAGCGTACTGGTCGGGTTGGTGACGCAATTGTTCGACGCGCGCCTGGGGCCCTTGTTCAACCGCTTGCATAGCCATTTCGATACTGCTGAGGTCTGGAACGATGCGATAGAAGAACATTCGCGCGTGATGAAAGCGCTGCGCGCCCGCGATCCGGAAATGGCGCGCGCGGCAATGCGGCGCCACATGGATATCGCCTTCAAACGCTACAGCGCCAGCCTGGTCGGACAAGCCGGCTTGCTGAAGAAAAAGGCGGAATCGGCGAAGACGTCCAAGGCACCTAAGGCGCTCGCAAAGAAACCTGTCATCAAGGCGAGTGCGGTCAAGAAGCAGATCAAACCGGCGACGGCGAAGAAAACGCCCGCGCCGAAGGCAATATCCAAACGCGCGCCGGCAATAACGGCAGCCGCCGCGGTCAAGCGGCGTAACGTTCGCGTCTAGCTGCGCTTAACTCAGTTTGCCGACGTTCCTGTCCCAATGGCGTCCGTCGAAGTCGATGAAAGTCAGCTTGTCGCTGGACAGGTCGACATCGTCGAGACAACGCACATTGATGGTGTAGAGTTCCGGCGCGGCGCGCGGACGGGTGAAAACATGCACGCCGCAATGGCGGCAGAAATGATGCTTGGCGACCATGGTGCCGAACTGGTAGGTCGCCAGCGCATCCTCGCCGCAGACCAGGCGGAAATTCTCGGGCTGCACGCGATGATGCAGAAACCCCTTCTTGGCGCAGATCGAGCAATTGCAGACGGTGATGCGTTCGATGGTCACATCGGCCTCGAAGCGGACCCGGCCGCAATGGCAACTGCCTTTGTGGTGATCCATGCGCGTCGGTCTCCGAGGTCTTCTGTCAGTTCCGTCAGTTGAAATAAGCTCTGGCCATTTCGAAGCGCGGCGCAAAGTAGGGATTGTCCATCCGCGAAATATGCACCTTGCCGTTGCCGGAAGGCGCGTGCACGAAGCGGCCGTCGCCGATGTAAATGCCGACGTGCGAGAACGGGCGGTTGAGCGTGTTGAAGAACACCAGGTCGCCGGGACGCAGGTTGGCCTTGTCGACCGGACGGCCCTGGCGCGCCATGTCGGCAGCGCTGCCGCGCAGTTTCAGGCCGGCGGCGCGGCTGAAGATATACGACACCATGCCGCTGCAGTCGAAGCCGGCTTCCGGATTCTTGCCGCCGAAGCGGTAGCCGGTGCCGATCATGTCCAGCGCGTAGATCGCCACTTCGCTGCCTTGTTCGGTGGCGGTTTCCGAACGCACGTCGGTTGCCGGCGCGGTCGACATGTCCGGGCCGCGCGTCGGCGCGACGCCGCATGCCGTCAACAGGACGGCGATGCAGCAGGCGGCGAGCGCATTGAGTGCATCGGGCGCGCGGGATGTGTTGGCCGTGTGAAGGCTGCGCATCGCCGTTTCCCGATCAGTGGCCCAGTTGCACCAGCACGCCTTCGAGCATGGCCAACATCTGGTCGAGCTCATCCTTGGTCACGTTCAGCGACGGCATGAAGCGCAGCAGATTGGGGCGCGGCGAGTTCAGCAGCAGGCCGACCGGATTGAGGTCGCGCGCGGCTTCGACGATTTGCGGGCCGATGTCCTTGCCCAGCTTGAGGGCGCGCAACAGGCCTTCGCCGCGCTCGCCTTCGAAGCCGTGCTTGTCCGACAGCTTGATCAATTCGGCGCTCAGGTAAGCGCCTTTTTCCCTGACCGAGGGCAGGAAGTCAGGCTTCAGCAATTCCTTGACCACGGCGACGCCGACGGCGGTCATCAGCGGATTGCCGTTATAGGTGCCGCCCTGTTCGCCGGCTTCGAAACAGGCGATTTCTTCGCGCGCCAGCAGGGCCGCCAGCGGCACGCCGCCGCCGATGCCTTTGCCCAGCGTCATGATGTCGGGTTCGATGCCGGACAACTGGTAGGCGAACATTTCACCGGTGCGGCCGACGCCGGTCTGCACTTCGTCGACGATCAGCAGCAGGTTGGCGTTCTTGGTCAGGCGGCGCAGGCCTTGCATGAATTCGCGCGTGGCCGGGATCACGCCGCCTTCGCCTTGCACCGGCTCCAGCATGACAGCGACGGTCTTCTTGCTGATCAGGCGCTCGACGCTGGCCAGGTCGTTCAGATCGGCCTTCAGGAAGCCCGGCACTTGCGGCGCGAACATGGTGTCCCAGCCCGGCTTGCCGCTGGCCGACATGGTGGCGATGGTGCGGCCGTGGAAGCTGTGGTCGAAGGTGATGATTTCAAAGCGGTCTTCACCGGCGCTGTTTTTGTTCTTCTTGCCCCATTTACGCGCCAGTTTGATGGCGCCTTCGTTGGCTTCGGCGCCGCTGTTGGCGAAGAATACGCGGTCGAACACGGAATTCGCGGTCAGCAGGTTGGCCAGTTCGATCGACGGCGCGTTATAGAAAGCCGGCGACGGATTGATCAGCTTCTTGCCCTGCGCGACCAGCGCATCCTGAATGCATTGCGGCGAGTGGCCCAGGGCGTTGACCGCCCAGCCCTGCAAATAGTCGAGGTAGCGCTTGCCAGTATGGTCGGTCATCCACATGCCGCTGCCTTCGGTAAAGACAAGTTCCGGCCGGTTGGTGACATACATCAGTTTGCTGACGTTGAACTGGTTGAATTCCATTGAATGACTCCTGCTTAGGCTGTAAAGGGCATGAAAAAAGTAAATGCGAATAAATGTGACGGAAGTAACCGAAACGAAATAAATGCGAACGATAAAAAAAAGCCACAGGGGTTGCCTGTGGCTTCGTGACCAAGCTTAACTCACGCGCACGGCAAACCTCGTTGAGGTTGGCTACGACGTCGCAAGGAAATAGTGGTGGCGTTCATGCGGTCAATATTAGGATGTTTTGCGCTATGCGTCAAAATTAATTTGGTGCAAATTTATAGAACGCTCGTCACTTCACAACGTCAGGCAACACGTGGCGGCAAGCGGCGGCGCCCCGATTTACTGCACCGTCGCCAGGTCGGCCGCCGAGGTGAACGAATCGGCATAGAACTCGTCTTCCGGCAAACCGCACTTTGCAACGAAGTCGCGCTGGGCCGACTCGACCACGATGGGCGCGCCGCAGGCATAGACCTGGTGGCCCGACAGGTCGGGATGATCGTCGATCACGGCCTGATGGACGAAGCCGCTGCGACCGTTCCAGTTGTCTTCCGGCTGGGCGTTCGAGATCACCGGTACGTACTTGAAGTCAGGCAGGCTTTGTTCCCAGCTCTTGCATAGTGCATCCATATACAGGTCCTGCGGGCGGCGGCCGCCCCAGTACAGCGTGACCGGACGCGTGGATTTGCTGTGTTCGAGCTGCTCGACGATTGCCTTGATCGGCGCGAATCCGGTGCCGGAAGCCAGCAGCACGATCGGCTTGTCGGAATCCTCGCGCAGGAAGAAGGTGCCCAGCGGGCCTTCGAAGCGCAGGATGTCGCGCTCCTTCAGCGTCGAGAACACCTGGTCGGTGAACAGGCCGCCCGGCATGTGGCGGATATGCAGCGTCAGGTGCCCGTCCTTGTATGGCGCGTTGGCCATGCTGTAGCTGCGGCGCTTGCCGTCGCGCAGCATGAACTCGACGTACTGGCCGGCCTTGTATTGGAGGCGGTCGTTGGCGGGCAATTGCAGGGACAGGATGATAACGTCGTCGGCGACCTTGTCCAGTTTCGCCACGCGCACCGGCATCTTCTTGACCGGGAACTCGCCGACGCCGGCCACTTCGCGCGCTTCGATGACGACGTCCGAATTCGGTTTGGCGCAGCAGAACAGCGAGAAACCCAGGCTTTCGTCCTGCGCCGAGAGGGCGCGTTCCTGGTGCGGGCCGTGGGTCACGCTGCCTTCGAGCAGCTTGCCTTTGCAGGAGCTGCATGCGCCGTTCTTGCAGCCGTAGGGCAGGCCGATGCCGGCGCGGATCGCCGCGGTGAGGATGGTTTCGCCTTCGTCGCAGGTAAACTGATGGCCGCTGGGCTGAACGGTAACTTGAAAACTCATACAATCCTGACAATGAACAAAGTAAAAAAAATCGGCAAGCCGCGCCTGCTGATGCTCGGTTGCGGCGACGTCGGCATGCGCATGCTGCCGCTGGTGCGCGCGCGGTTTCGCGTGATCGTCGTCACCAGCAAGCCGGAACGCCGTGAAGAACTGCGCGCAGCCGGTGCGATCCCGCTGGTCGCCGATCTCGACCGCCCCGCCACATTGGGCCGGCTGGCGCGTCTGGCGCAGGTGATCGTGCATCTTGCTCCGCCGCAACCTTCCGGTGAAAAAGACCGCCGCACCCGCAATTTGGCCGCCATTTTACCCGACCGCGCCAATCTCGTTTACATCAGCACCACCGGCGTCTACGGCGATTGCGGCGGCGCCCGCTTCGACGAGACGCGTCCGGTCAGACCGACTAACCCGCGCGCGCGCCGCCGTGTCGATGCCGAGCAGATCCTGCGCGCTTGGGCGCGGCGCTCCGGCAGCCGCCTGGCGATCCTGCGCGTGCCCGGCATTTACGCGCGCGACCGGCTGCCGCTGGAGCGCCTGCAAAAAGGCACGCCGACCCTGAACGCCGAGGACGACGTCTATACCAATCACATCCATGCCGACGACTTGGCCGCGATTGCCGTGCGCGCCATCGACCAGGCGTGGCCGCTGCGCGTGTACCACGCGGTCGACGATTCCGAAATGAAAATGGGCGACTATTTCGATGCCGTCGCCCGGGCCTTCCGACTGTCGCCGCCGCCGCGCCTGTCGCGCAGCGAACTGCGGCAGCAGGTCACGCCGATGATGCTGTCCTTCATGTCGGAGTCGCGCCGCCTGAAAAATGACCGTCTGCGCAATGAGCTTGGCATGCGTTTACGGTATCCGACTGTGGAAGCATTATTGGACGAGGTTGTTGGTTAGATAACAATTTGCATAAAGGCTTATGCTTATTTGTTTTTCGCATAAGCATACGTCTTTAAAATTGTTGTCCGGCGGGGACGATGCCAGTACAGTCGCATCCTACCGTCTGAAAGTCTGTGCAAAGTTGCCTTGAGTGCAACGCATCGGCAACGCACCCATTCATGAAACTATCGTTCAAGAACATTCAAAAGAGCTTTTCCGGCCTGCACGTCATCGACGATTTCAGCCGCGACATCGAGCAGGGAGAACTGGTCGCGCTGGTCGGTCCGTCCGGTTGCGGCAAGTCGACGCTGCTGCACATTGCCGCCGGCCTGGAAACGCCAAGCTCCGGCACCATCCTGGCCGACGGCCGGCCGGTGACCGGTCCGCATCCGGAACGCACCCTGATGTTCCAGGAAAACGCGCTGTATCCCTGGCTGACGCTGCAGCAGAACGTTGCTCTGGCGCTGGAATTCCAGAAGGTCGACAAGAAAACCGCCGCCGCGCAGGCGCGCGAGTGGCTGGCCAAGGCCAACCTGTCCGGCTTCGAGGCCTATTATCCGCACCAGGTTTCCGGCGGCATGCGCCAGCGTGCCGCGCTGGCCCGCGCCTTCATCTCGCAGCCGAAGGCGCTGTTGCTCGACGAGCCGTTCGGCGCGCTCGACGCGCTCACGCGCATGACCTTGCAAGATGCGCTGCGCAACCTGATCCGTTCCGAAGTGCAGGGCAAGGCGCCGACGGTGCTGCTGGTCACGCATGACGTCGATGAAGCCTTATTTCTGGCGGACCGCATCTTCGTCTTCAGTGCGCGTCCGGCCACCGTGCTCAAGGAATTCAATCTGGTGCATCACGAAAAAACGCACGATCTGTCGGAGTTCTCCGCGATCCGCCGCGAAATTCTCTGCCTGCTCGGCATCCATGCCGAACAGGATGAGTTTGCTAAAACAATGGAAGGGGTTGGGGTATGAAATTGAAACGTTTGTTGCTCATAGCATCCGCTGCCTTGGCCGCGCTGGTGTTTTCCGCACCGGTCATGGCGCTGGAAAAATTCAAGATCGGTTATCTGCGCGTGATGGACGACGCGCAGGCGATGGCCGCCTATGAGGCCGGTCTGTACAAGAAGTACGGACTCGATGTCGAGTTGATCGAATTCAAATCCGGCACCGATCTGATCAAGGCCATCGTCGGCGGCCAGCTCGACAGCGGCGTGTTCGGTTTCACCAATGCCGTCGCCTGGGCTTCCAAGGGCGCCGACCTGAAGGTGGTCAGCGGCGCCCAGCTCGGCTACCACGCCATCGTCGCGCGTGAAGATGCGCACATCAATAAAGTATCCGACCTCAAGGGCAAGACCCTGGCGTCGCAAGCCGAAGGCAGCACTGCCGACGTGGTGCTGAAGGGCGTCGTGTTCCGCGATGCCGGTCTCAAGACCGACGACGTCAACGTGCTTGGCGTGAGCCCGCAAGTGGCGGTGCAATCGCTGGTCGGCAAGCGCGTCGATGCTGCCTTCCTGTTTGAGCCGCAAGCGCGCATCGCGCAACTGATCGCACCGGTCAAGCAAGTCTATGAAATCGGCGAAGTCTGGCCTTTCCCGTGCATGGTGGTGATCACTTCCGGCGAGACGCTGAAGAACCGTCGCGCTGCGGTGTGGAAGTCGCTCGATGCGCAACGCGACGCCATCGAACTGTTGAAGAAGAAACCGGCCGATGCCGCCAAGCTGATCGCCGGCTACTTCATCGCCGAGCCGACGCTGAAGACGTTGAAGCACGGTGAGATGTTGCGTGAAGACGTGATCCGCGACGCCATCAAGAGCCAGACCTTCAGCGCCAAGCTGAACGACAAGGAACAGAACCGCATGCAGGAAATCGCCGATATCCTGCAAGCGCAGGGTTCGCTGAAGACCAAGGATGGGAAACCGTTTGAGGTGCGCAGCATAGTAGATCTATCCTGGCAAAAAGACAGAAAGTTGTAATAATCGCGGTCATCACGCTGCTGCGCCGGCCAAATTTGCGTCTGCGATGCTCACCGTACATCCGTACGGCTCCGCTTCTCGATGCAAACTTGACCGGCTCGCTACGCTTGCTGATCCGCGATGGTTTTCTAAGTATTTTAAAAAACGTGATTTCGATTCAGGCCGACGACTTCGTCGGCCATTGTATTTCTACTCAGTTCTAACTTATGAGCTCTCAGCGTCGCATTACCGGTTATCGTAAAAAGCTTGCCATGATGTTGGCGATCGCTTTCATTTTGTTGATGTGGCAGATCGCTGCGTGGTCGTTGCCGGACTTCCTCATGCCGGGCGTGCCGACCGTGCTGGCGCGCTTGTGGGAAGAGGTGCAGGCGCCGGCTTTCCGCACCGCGCTGTGGGGCAGCCTGACGCGCCTCGGCGGCGGGTACGGCGCGGCGCTGCTGCTGGGCATCGGTTTCGGTTTGCTGGGCGCGGTGATGTTCTTCTTCCGCGAAGTGCTGAAGTCGGCCATCATCATTTTGCAGTCGATTCCGTCGATCGCCTGGGTGCCGTTGTTCCTGATCCTGATGGGTTTCGGCAATTTGCCGATCATCGTCGTCGTCGCGATCGCGGCGTTTTTCCCGGCGGCCCTGTCGGTGATGAATGCGACCGAGAGCGTGCAGCAGGTGCATGTGTCCGCTGCGCGCGTGATGGGCGCGACGCGTTGGGGCATGTTACGCCGCGTGTATCTGCCGGCGGTCATGCCGGAACTGATCACCGGCGCCCAACTGGCGTTCGGCAACGCCTGGCGCGCGCTGATTTCGGCGGAGATGCTGGTCGGTTTCGGCAAAGGCCTGGGCCGTACGCTGGCGTATTCGGGCGAGACCGCGGACATGGTCGGCGTGATGACCAACATCCTCGCGATTGCGATTCTTGCTGCGCTGATCGATCAGGTGATCCTGGAAAATCTCAAGCACCGCTTGTTGCGCTATCAGTACGTCTGATGCCGTCGTGAAATGCACGTCATGAAACTCGCCGTTTCCGTTCTGTTGCATGTGTCCTTGCTGGCGTCGGCGCAAGCAGCGGACAGCGGTATCGACGCAGGGCGACAGCGCGGCACGCTGGTCGCCGGCGTGTCGTATCCCTTGCCGGCCTATGTCGCCGGCGCCAAATTCCGTACGCCGGAAAGTCCCGAGTCGACGTTGGTCGAAGACCTCGGAAAACGTCTGAAGGTCAAACTGGGTATGTCCAAGACGGACAACAGCAACGCTGCGCAATGGATCAGATCGGGGCGAGCCGACGTGGTGCTGGCGCTGGTTGATGACAATGATCCTTTGCGACGCGACGCCGGCGTCGTGCTCATCCCGACCGGTTACAGTGCCGGTGCGATGGCAATCATGCGCAGCGATACCGATATCAAGAGCTGGGAGCAGCTCAAGGGGCGCACCGTGTGCCTGTCCGAAGGCGGGGCTTATGTCGGTAAGATTGCAGCGAAATACGGCGCGATAGAAAAAGTGCAGCGCGCGCCGGCCGATTCGCTGTTGTCTTTACGCATCGGCGCCTGCGACGCCGCCGTGCATGACGACACCATGCTCAATGATTTGCTGAAGTTGCCGGAATGGAAAAAATTCTCTGCGCGCCTGCCGGTGCAAAGCCGCCGGACGCTGGTGTTTGCGGTGCGCGCCGATGACGCAAAGTCAATTTCTTATCTGAGACAGACAAGCGCAGACTGGGCCGCGGGTGGTTTCTGGCCGGAACTGAAAAAAAAGTGGGTCAACCACGTCGCCTTCGAGGTGTACCTGGATCAGAACGTCCCGGATTGTCATTGATTGTCATCGCATCAAGATGCGTTGCCATTACGGCATGACCCTGTTTTTCGCAAGTTGTCGCGACGGCAATCCCGCTTTGTAAGCAAACGCTTCCGTAGCTTGGCAAGCGCATTCAAAGGTGTAAGATGGCTTCACGTCCGCACAGTGTTACGACCGGACTGCTCTGTTCCCAGGCAATGAAAGGTGATCTTTATGGACGTCGCAATTACTGCCAGCTCTCCTGGCGCTGTTCCCAGTTCTCCCAATTCCGGTCCGTCGGTGAGCAATCTCGACAGCGCGCGCGCCGCACAGGCTCGCCAGGATGCCGAAAACGCACAGCGCAAGATCGACGAACAGCGCGCGGAAGCCGCTCGCCAAGCGCAGGCAACTCAGGCCTCGCGCAATTCCAATGGGGAAGTCATCGGCACCACGATCAGCACGACTGCCTGATCCGTATCCGATAGCTGGACTTTGAGATAAAGAACCCGCTGATGGCGGGTTTTTGCCGTTAACGTGTCTGTGAATGTCTCTTCGCAACGAGGCTATCTATGGCTCTCACCTTTGGCGCGTGGCGAGCGCCTGCTACGGTTTATAGCCGTCCGTCAGCGTCTTCAGGAACGCAATCACATCCTTGATCTCGGCGTCGTCGAGCGCCGGTTTGTCGCCGGGCTGACGGTCGAACGGCGGCTCCATGTTCACATTGGAAAAATGCTCCGGCAGCAGGTCGTCGAACTTGCGGATGCTGCCGTCGCGGTTGCGCGGATACCATTTCTCCGGATTCGTGTCGCGCTGTACATAGAACTGCATGACTTCCTCCAGCGTATGGAACACGCCGTTGTGGAAGAAGCTCCGGCGCAGCGCGATATTGCGCAAGGTCGGCGTCTTGAACAGGCCGCAGTATTCCGGCTTGTCCTTGAAGTCGTTGCGTTCCGGCCCGCACAGGCCGAAATCGTAGTAGCGCGGATCGGCGTTGGCCGGAATCTTCTTGTTGCGCGGCACGCCGACGGCGATCAGGCCGTAGTCGGTGAATTGCGGGAAAGCGCCGTTGGGCAGGATTTCGCTGATGTGGCACGAGGCGCAATTGCCTTTGCCCGGATCGTTGAACAATTCCAGGCCGCGCAGTTCCTGTGCGTTGAGTTGCGTTTGCTTGCGCAGGTAGGCGTCGTATTTGCTGGTGTAGGGGTAGAAATCGGCCGGACTTTCCTGGAATACTTCGAGCGCCATCAGCGCCGCCTGGAATGCCCGGTCCGTGTTGTCGAAAACCGTGTCGCCGAAAGCGGCGCGCAATTGCGCGGCATACGGCGCGCGCTTCAGTTTGGCGACGACTTCGGCGGCGTCGGCGTTGGCCATTTCATGCGGCGACAGCAGCGGGATGCGGGCCTGGTCATGGGCCGAATCGGCGCGGCCGTCCCAGGTCCGGCCGCCGGTCGGGCCGGCATCGATGCTGTCGTCGCCGTCGTCGTCATGGAAATGCTCGCTGAAGGGCGGCGTATTCTGTGCGTAGCGCAACGAGGGTACGGCGCGCGTGCCGGCGGTCTTCATGTCCTTGCCGCCGAGCTGCACCGACAAATCGTTGGGCGGCCCGAAAGCATGATCGGGGCTGTGGCAAGTCGCGCACGATTGCTGACCGGAAGCTGACAAGGATGGATCGAAAAACATGGTGCGGCCCAGCGCGGTCATTTCTTCGACGCTGGCGCGGCGTCCGGCGGGCGGCGCGTAAGCGGCATTGGCGTAGGCGGGAGCGGCCTCGGCGGGCGGCTGGCTGTCCGCATGCAGGGCGGCGAAGACGGCGGCTGCTGCGGCCGCGACAATAAGCAGGACTTTCATGGAGTGAGCATAGCAAGGCAATATGACGCAAATATGAAGTATCAGGATTGCCGCGGCAATGTCATTTTGTGGTTATATTTGCGGGCTAGCATAGCAGCCTTATCCTGCAGCATCTTCCTTGTGCGATTCCAAAAAAGAGAATATCCATGCGTGCTCAATTCAGCCAGTCGTTCAGCCAGCCAATACGCCTTTCCTTTCTTGCCGCCGCCGTTGCGGTCGGTCTCGCCGCTTGCGGCGGCAACGCCAACATCGCCGGCAGCGACGCCGCGGTGCGCAACATCGACACCGTGGTGGTGATCTATGCCGAAAACCGCGGCTTCGATACCCTGTACGGCCTGTTCCCGGGCGCCAACGGCATCCCCGGCGTCAATCCGAGTGCCAAAGGCGCGTATCTGCCGCAGGTCGACGTCGACGGCGCGGTGCTGCCGGTGCTGCCGCCGACCTGGGGCGGCGTGACCGCGCCGGGACAGAGCAAGGTGATTACGCAGGCGCAGTCCGCCGGCATGCCGAACAAGCCTTTCCAGATCGATGGCAAGGATGGCCTGGCGCTGGAGTCCAGCGTCATTACGCGCGACCTGGTGCATCGCTTCTACAATAACCAGATGCAGATCAACGGCGGCAGGAACGACAAGTTCGCCACCTATTCCGACGCCGGCGGATTGTCGATGGGCTATTACGACGGCAGCAAGATGGCGATGTGGCAACTGGCGCGCGAATACACGCTGGCCGACAACTTCTTCATCGGCACCTTCGGCGGCTCTTTCCAGAATCACCAGTTCCTGATCTGCGCCTGCACGCCGCAATATCCGAATGCCGACAAGTCGCCGGCCAAGGGCGGCATCTCCAAAATCGATGTCGACGCCAACGGCAATTTCGTGCGTCTGACGCCGGCTGCCGGTTCGCCGAAGTCGACCCTCGACGGCGCGCCGAAATACGCCAACGACGGTACGCTGACGCCGGCTGACGAGAAGGGCATGTTCTACGCCATCAACACCATGCAGCCGCCGTACCAGCCGAGCAACGTGGCGCCGTCCGCTGACGACGCCGCCAGGGCATATGCTGACGCGAACAGTGCGTCGACGCTGCCGCCGCAGACGCAAAAGAATATCGGCGACCTGCTGACCGACAAGGGCGTGAGCTGGGCCTGGTACGCGGGCGCCTGGAATTCGACGCTGAAAGTGGCGCAAGGCGACCGCAAATTCCCGACGCCGACGCCGAACTTCCAGTTCCATCACCAGCCGTTCAACTATTTCGCCAGCATGGATCCGGTCAAGCATGCGGCGTACCGCGCCGAGCATCTGAAGGACTTTGACGCCAGCTTCCTGCAAGACGCCGCCGCAGGAAAATTGCCCGCCGTTTCGTTTTACAAGCCGCAGGGCAACCTGAACCAGCATGCCGGTTATGCCGACGTGGCCTCGGGCGACGCGCATATCGCCGAAGTGGTCAACAAGCTGCGCCAGAGTCCGCAATGGAAGCACATGCTGATCATCGTTACTTATGACGAAAACGGCGGCTTCTGGGATCACGCTGCGCCGCCCAAGGCCGACAAATGGGGGCCGGGAACACGCATCCCGACCATCCTCATTTCGCCTTATGCCAAGAAAGGCTACGTCGACGACAGCCTGTACGACACCAGCTCGATCCTGCGCTTCGTCACGCGCCGCTGGTCCTTGCCGGTGCTCGACGGCATCGCCGTGCGCGACAAGGCGATCCAGGCCAACGGCGGCAAGCCGATCGGCGACCTGAGCAACGCCTTGGTATCGCAAGCGAACTGATTTTTCGCTCATATGAAAACGGCGTCATGCGATGGGCATGACGCCGTTTTTTTATCGTTCAGTTTTTGGGCTTTCCAGCAATTAACCGCAGCCTGCCATAACCCTCCGTCGTCCCAGCGAAGGCTGGGGCCCAGCGTCGTACCGAGGCTGGCATATCGATCGTCCGCTGCTTCACGCCGCTGAGTCCTGACTTTCGTCAGGACGACGGGGGAATGCATTGAATCAATGCGAGGCGCTGAGCGACCCCAGCAGCCAGGTTTCAGCCAGGTCGATCTGGTTGATCAGCGCCAGGAAGGTTTCGTCGTTGATCTGTTGTTCCGCGCGCAGGCGATGGACCTCGCGACGCTCGGCGCGGATCGCTTCCAGTCGCAGTTCGCGTTCGAACTGCTTGAAGCGGTTGGCGACGCGGTGGGTTTCTTCCGAGCCGCTTTCAGCATCCATGCGCATGCGATAAGTCGCCAGCAGGCTGCCGCTGACTTCGGTCAGCAGGGCCAGGTCATCCTGGTCAAGCTGCGCGCCGATGCGTTCCTGCGCTTCTTCGATGCCGCGCACGGCGGCTTCGGAAACACGCAGGCGCGCCAGCATTCCTTCGTTGCGGCGACGCAGGTTTTCGGCGTCGAGCTGCAGGCCTTTCAACAGCCACGGCAACAGGAAACTGCCGCTCAGCAGCGAGAAAATGATCACCCCCGTGGCCAGGAAAATCAGCAGGTCGCGCGCCGGAAAGGCGCGGCCATCCGGCATCAGCAGCGGAATCGACATCACGCCGGCCAGCGTGATCGCGCCGCGTACGCCGGCCAGCGAGGTGATGCTGATCAGGCGCACGTCGAAATAGCGCCGTTTGGCGCGCTGCCCGCGCAGGGCATCGGAGAAGCGCCGCAGGCGCAGGTTGAACCACACCCAGATGAAGCGCAGCGCAATCAGCGCCGCCGTGATCGCCGCGATGTAGGCGAACAGATGCCACACCGGCACGTTGCCGGCCATTTTCGCGTCGAGATGCGCGAGGCTGACGATACCCGGCAACTGCAAGCCGAGCAGGATGAACGACATGCCGTTGAAGACGAATTCGAGCATGGTCAGGATGCTCTGGCTCTGCATGCGCGTGGCCGCCGATTCGGCGCCGGCGGTTTCGATATAAGGCATCAGCATGCCGGCGGCGACTGCCGACAGGATGCCCGACAAGCCGAAATGTTCGGCGAAGATATAAGCGGTGAACGGGATCAGCAGCAGCAGCACGACCTGGATGCCGGGTTCGTCGCCGCTCCATTCGATGATCTTGCGGCGGATCAGGCCGAAGCCCCAGGCCACGATCAGGCCGATCGCAATGCCGCCGATGGAAATCAGCGTGAAGCTGATGCCGGCGTCGAGCAGCGAGAAGGTGCCCGACAGCACCGCGATGATGGCGAACTTGAACGCCACCAGGCCGGACGCGTCGTTCATCAGCGCTTCGCCTTCGAGCACGTGTTGCATGGTCGGCGGCAGGCGTCCCTTGCCGATGATGGAGGCCACCGCCACGGCGTCGGTGGGCGACAGCACGGCCGCCAGGGCAAATGCCGAAGGAAGCGCGATCACGGGAATCATCCAGTGGATGAAATAACCGACGCCGACCACCGTGAACAGCACCAGGCCCAGCGCCAGCGCCAGGATCGGCTGCGCCAGCCGGAAGAATTCGCGCTTGGGCATGCGCCAGCCGTCGGTGAACAGCAGCGGCGGGATGAACAGCAGCAGGAACAGTTCCGGATCGAAGCTGATGCGCAGGCCGAACAGCGGCAGCGCCAGCACCGCGCCCAGGCCGATCTGGAACAGCGGCAACGGCAGCTTGAACGGCGCCAGACGCGCGGCCACGCCGGAGACGGCGACGGCCAGCAAGAGGATTAAAACGGTAAAGACGATTTCCATCGGCAAGCAGACAAAAGAAAAATGAGACGATGAGGAGAACGGTGCAGCCGGAGGCGATGCGATCCTGACTGTAAGTATAGAGCCTGAGAGGGTGTCCGGCGGCAAAAGCGGATCGGGCATAGAATCATTATTTTTCGGCATACGGAGATCTCGCAATGACCATGACCGGCAAGCAAGCCAAACATCGCAAACTGGGCAACTCTTCCATTGAAGTCGCACCGCTGGCGTTCGGCGGCAATGTGTTCGGCTGGACCGTGGACGAAGCGACCTCATTTTCCCTGCTCGACAAATTCGTCGACGCCGGCCTCAACCTGGTCGACACCGCCGATGTCTATTCGCGCTGGGCCGACGGCAACAAGGGCGGCGAGTCTGAAACCGTGATCGGCAAATGGATCAGGCAAAGCGGCAAACGCGACAAGCTGGTGATCGCCACCAAGGTCGGCAAGGACATGGGCGACGGCAAGGTCGGCCTGTCCGCGGCTTACATCAGGCGCGCCGTCGAGGATTCGCTCAGGCGCCTGCAGACTGATTACATCGACCTCTATCAATCGCATGCCGATGACCGGAGCACACCGCTGGAAGAGACGCTGCAAACCTACGGTGAGCTGGTGCAGCAGGGCAAGGTGCGCCTGATCGGTGCCTCCAATTACGGCGTCGACAGGCTGGACCAGGCGCGCAAGATCAGCCTCGAACACGGCTATCCGCTGTACCAGACCTTGCAGCCGGAATACAACCTGTATTCCCGCGCCGATTATGAAAACAATCTTGAACAGTACTGCCTCAAGGAAGGTATCGGCGTCATCAATTATTATTCGCTCGCCAGCGGTTTCCTCAGCGGCAAATACCGTTCTGAGAAAGACCTCGGCAAGAGCACGCGCGGTGGCAAGACGCAGAACTACCTGAACCCGCGCGGCCTGCGCATCCTCGCCGCACTCGACGCCGTCGCCGGTCGATACGCCAGCACCCCGGCCAGCGTGGCGCTGGCATGGCTGATCGCGCGTCCCGGCATCACCGCGCCGATCGCCAGCGCCACGTCGCTGGAACAGATGGATGCGCTGATCGCTGCGACGCAGCTTTCACTGGACGATGACGCCATCCGTCAACTGGATCAGGCCAGCGCACCCTGAGGCTTGTGCCGCGACTGAACGTCGCGGCTTGTATTGCCATAACGTCAGGCAAAAGGTTTGACTATTGGGGAAGCCGCGCTTGACACACGTGGAGGTCGCACCTATTCTCTGCATACCCAATGGTCTTACCACTGGCTCGCCATTGAGCCGCGGGCAATATAACCAGCACATTCCATGTCCTTCGATCCCATCGTACAAAAATCCATCTCCGAGCAGGTGGCGCAGCGTCTGCTCACCATGATCCGCAGCGGCTTGCTCAAGCCCGGCCAACAGCTTCCGCCCGAGCGCGAACTGGCGGCCATGCTGGGCGTAGGTCGTCCGGCCGTGCGTGAAGCGATCCGTGGACTGGCGCTGCTGGGTTTGCTGCGTATCCGCCAAGGCGAGGGCACCTTCGTCGGCAAACTCGAAACGCGCGAACTGCTCGAACCGCTGGAAATGATCATCGACCTCAACGCCGGCACGCTCGAAGCATTGTTCGATGCCCGGATGATCATCGAAACCGGCGTCGCCGCGCTGGCCGCCACGCACATGCCGGAAGAAGAACTGGAACGCCTCTCCCGCAACGTCGAGGACGAAGCGCGCCTGCTGAGCGACCCGGCCGCTTTCTCTGCCGCCGATGTCGAGTTCCACGAAGCCATCATCGAGGCTTGCGACAATCCTTTCCTGCAAAGCATCGCGGGCAGCCTCTACCTGCTTGGCAAGAAGAGCCGCAGCATTACCTCGCGCATCCCGGCGACGCTCGAGCGCAGCTTGCAAGACCACCGCGACATCCTGGCTGCGCTGAAGGCACGCCATCCGCAACGCGCTTCCGAAGCCATGCGCACCCACCTCATCCGCGTGCGCGACGCGTATCGCGGGGCGGCGGAGAACAAGGACGAATCGGTGCACGATTGATGGTTTTGCCGGCGCTCGCACCTGTATTTCGAAAATGCGCCACAATGAATCCCGATTTGCTCAGAAGAAAAAATAGTCCGGCCCTCACAGAATACAAACCGTTGAAACGAGCCGGAACGTGACTCACCTTTGGTTCACGTTGTCAGTCAATTTCCCCAGGAGAACAGCAATGAAAGATTTGGCAGGAAAAGTCGTCTTCATCAGCGGCGCCAGCACCGGCATCGGCGCATCGGCGGCACGCGCCTTCGGCGCCAGGGGCGCGCATGTCGTGGTCCACTACAACAAGTCCGCAAGCGAAGCCGAAGCCGTCGCCGCAGACATCCGCAAGGGCGGCAAGGGTGAAAGCAAGGCCATCACCATCGGCGCCGACGTGCGCGACAGCAAGGCCATCGACAAGGCTGTCGCCAGTGCGGTCGAGCAACTCGGCCGCATCGACGTGCTCATCAACAACGCCGGCAGCCTGGTCAAGCGCGAGGCGCTGGAAAAAATCAGCGACGACCTGTTCGACGAAGTCGTGCAGATCAACGCGCGCTCGGTGGTGGCGTTCACGCGCGCCGTGATTCCGGTCATGCGCAAGCAGGGCGGCGGCAACATCATCAATGTCACTTCGGTCGCGGCGCGCCACGGCGGCGGCCCCGGCGCATTAATTTATGCCGCGTCGAAAGGCTTCGTCAGCACCATCACGCGCGGCATGGCAAAGGAGCTGCAGCCGGATCACATCCGCGTCAACGCGGTGGCGCCGGGCGTGATCATGACGCCGTTCCAGGAGCGTTTCACCACGCCGGAACAACTGGAGTCGTTCCGCAAGACCATCCCGATGGGTCGCATCGGCGATCCGCGAGAATGCGACGGCGCATTCCTGTACCTGGCGTCGGATGAGTTGTCGGGGTATGTGACCGGGCAGATCATCGATGTGAATGGCGGGCAGTACATGCCCTGATGTTGCGGCATGTCCTTCCGCCGACGAAAACGCCAATGCCGCCTTCGGCTCCCGCTGAAGGCGGCATTGGCTTTTTGTATTCCGGCTACTGCGGGGACAGCCTGCTTCTCAAATCCAGCACCGACTTCATCCACACGTCGCTGTTGTCGGATTCCAGCCATAACTCCAACAGCTCCGACGGCTCGGCCAGGATACGCTCGATTGCTTCATCGGCTTTTTGTACGAGCATCGGATCGGGAACCAGCTTCTTGTTCTCGACCCATGCATCCACGGTCTCCGAGTAGGCGTCGCGGCTTCCCCAGTTACCTTGCAGTCTTGCCACTACTTCAGCAGCGGCAATCGCCCTTGATGCTTCCGGCGCCTCGAGATAGTCGTTGCCGATTTCCACAACGGCGTCGAGCGCTTCTTCGACCATCGACAGATCGTCGGCATCCTGAAGGTCAGACCCGAAATCGCAAGCATCATCGTTACCAAACGACTCGTGTGACCAAGCTCCCATGTATTTCTCCAATAAGGGATTATCCGGATGCTGTGTACAGGCCAGGGAGATACCAGCAATCTCCTTGTTTCAGCGAAGAGGGCAACGTGAGATCCTCAGGGATATTAGCACGGGCCGGCATGGGAAGCGGGTGGCGTGATACTGGCATGCGCTTTGCACGTCATTCCGTACCCATAGAACCCGGAATGCAGATGTTCGCCCCTACTGAAATAAAATCGATCGGACAGATCACTTCTGTCGCGCAGGGTTCCAGCGATGCAACCCTGCTGCGCGACAAACTGACCCTCCTGCTGGACTCCACCGGCGAAGGCATCTACGGCATCGACCTCGACGGCCGCTGCACCTTCATCAATCGCGCCGGGGCGGAAATGCTCGGCTATCAGGTCGAGCAGGTGTTGGGCAAGAACATGCACGAGCTGGTCCATCACAGCCATGAACACGGCGGCCATTATCCGGAAGAGGAATGTCCGATCCTGAAGGCGTTCCGCAAGGGCGAATCTTGTCGGGTCGATCAGGAGGTGTTCTGGCGCGCCGACGGAACCGCGTTTCCCACCGAATATTCCTCGTATCAGATCGTCGACGGCGGGCAGGTGCGCGGGGCGGTCATCACGTTCAGCGATATTTCCAAGCGGCGACTGGCCGAGGAGCAGTTGCAGCGCGCCAAGGCAGAGCTGGAGCAGCGTGTGGCCGAGCGCACGCGCGAGTTGTCGGCGGCGCTGATGCAGGTGCGCGAGCTGTCGGCGCATGCGCATTCGGTGCGCGAGGATGAACGCACGCGCATTGCGCGCGAGATTCATGACGAACTGGGCAGTTTGCTGGTAGCGCTGAAGCTCGACGTGAACTGGATGGCGAGCCGTGTCGCCGACCGCGAACCGGTGGCGCGCAAGTGTGCGAGCATGAACCGGCTGATCGAGGCGGCGGTCGATAACGTCGGCCGCATCATCACCGATTTGCGGCCGAGCATCCTGGATCACCAGGGCTTGATCGCGGCGCTGGAGTGGCAGGTGCAGGAATTTTCCGAAGCGACCGAGCTGCCGTGCGAAGTCGGTTTCGACATTTCGCCGCAGGCGTTTGCGCCGCAAGGCACGCTCGCGACGGCGGCGTTTCGTATCTTCCAGGAAATGCTCAGCAATGTGGCGCAGCATTCGCAAGCAAGCGCGGTGAGGATCGCCGTGCGCCTGACGCCGCGGCAACTGGAGATGGAAGTGGAGGACAACGGCATCGGCGTGCCGGCGGCGGCGTTGGCGAACCCCAGATCGTATGGCGTGATGGGCATGCGCGAGCGGGCCTTGCACTTTGCTGGCGCGTTAAGCATCGAAAACGCCATTGATGGTGCGGATGTTGCACCGGAAAGCGGCGGCGCAGGCGTCAACCGGGGTACGCGAGTGCGCCTTGTCTTGCCGCTCAGGAGCGATGTATAAGAAGGGCATGCAAAAGCAATAACGACGGCAACAATGACAGCCACAAGGAAAACCATGATCCGTATTCTGCTGTGCGACGACCATCGCATCGTGCGCGAGGGCCTCAAGCAGATCCTGGCCGACACCCCCGATATCGAGGTGGCGGCTGAATGCGCCGACGGTCCCGAAGTGCTGCGCAAGGCGCGCGTGGAGGCGATCGATCTGGTCTTGCTGGACATCGCGATCCCGCATCAGGACGGGCTGGACGTGCTGCGCCAGTTGAAGCAGGAGATGCCGCGCCTGCCGGTGCTGATGCTGTCGACCTATCCCGAGAAACAATATGCGGCGCGCTGCTACCGGCTCGGCGCCGCGGGTTATCTGAACAAGAGCGCCGACACCGAGCAACTGGTGGCGGCGATCCGCAAGGCCGCCGACGGCGGCGTGTACGTCAGTCCGCACATGGCCGAGACGCTGGCGGCCGAACTCAGTGTGCGTTCCGCCGGCACCCAGCGCGCCGCGCACGAGACGCTGTCGCATCGCGAATACCAGGTGTTCCAGTTGATCGCCGCCGGGCGCAGCGTCAAGGAGATCGCCGATCAGCTCACGCTGAGTCCCAATACCGTCAGCACCTACCGCAGTCGCATCCTCGAAAAGACCGGCGCCGGCAACGATGTCGGCATTGCCATGTACGCCGTGCGGCATCAGTTGCTGCCTGTCTGACCTATTCTTGAGTTGTCGCTTTGATAGTGCTTTGTAGTCGTTCCACTACAAGGCGTCGTCTGTCGATGACGCGGAAAAACAATCTGGCAAGACCCTTGCACGTGATGAGGTCGTTACTTCAACTCAATCACGCCGGGGGAATCCATGCCAAAAGAAATCGACAGCACCATCTTCCACACTTACGATGCCGAGCGCGCAGGCAACACCTGCTCCTGCGGCAAACATGCCGACCAGATTGCCCATGACGATGAGCAGCAGCGCTTGCTGCAGGCGCGCGCGCAGGACGCCGAGCAGTTGAGCAACGACGTGGTGGAAGAATCGGTGATGCGCGCGCTGTTCCCGCAGGCGGCGCAGCGCCGGGACTTCCTGCGCGCGGTCGGCGTGAACACGGCGCGCGCGGCGATCGCCGGCATGTTCCCGCTGGGCGCCTTGCAGGCCATGGCGCAGGAGAAGAACGGCGCGATTGAAAAGAAGGACCTCAAGATCGGTTTCATCGCCATCACGTGCGCCGCACCGCTGATCATGGCCGACCCGCTCGGCTTTTATCGCAAGCAGGGCCTCAACGTGTCGCTCAACAAAACCGCCGGCTGGGCGCTGATCCGCGACAAGATGATCAACAAGGAACACGACGCCTCGCACTTCCTGTCGCCGATGCCGATCGCGATGTCGATGGGGGTGGGCAGCAATCCGGTGCAGATGCGCATCGCCACGATCCAGAATATCAACGGCCAGGCCATCACGCTGCACGTCAAGCACAAGGACAAGCGTGATCCCAGGCAATGGAAGGGCTTCAGGTTCGCGGTGCCGTTCGAGTATTCGATGCACAATTTCCTGCTGCGCTATTACCTCGCCGAGAACGGCCTCGATCCGGACCGCGACGTACAGATCCGCGTCACGCCGCCGCCGGAAATGGTGGCCAACCTGCGCGCCGGCAACATCGACGGCTTCCTCGGCCCCGATCCGTTCAACCAGCGTGCGGTGTATGACGAGGTCGGCTTCATCCACATCCTCTCGAAGGAAATCTGGGACGGGCATCCCTGCTGCGCCTTCGGCATGTCGGAAGATTTCGTCAAGCAGAATCCGAACACCTTCGCAGCCTTGTTCCGCGCCGTGCTGACCGCCGCCGCCATGGCGCGCGATCCGGCCAATCGTTCGCTGGTGGCCAAGGTGATTTCGCCGGCGGCGTATCTGAATCAGCCGGAGACGGTCGTCGAGCAGGTGCTGACCGGCCGCTTTGCCGACGGTCTGGGCAACGTCAGGAACGTGCCGGGCCGCGCCGACTTCGATCCGGTGCCGTGGGATTCGATGGCGGTGTGGATACTGAGTCAGATGAAGCGTTGGGGTTACGTCAAAGGCGACGTCGATTACAAGGGCATCGCCGAGCGCGTGCTGCTGCTGACCGACGCCAAGAAGTACATGAAGGAACTCGGCCAGCAGGTGCCGGACGGCGCCTATCGCAAGTACAAGATCATGGGCAAGGAGTTCGACCCGGCCAAGGCCGACGCCTACGTCAACAGTTTCGCCATCAAGAGGACCGCCTGATGAAGCCGGCGGCGCAACTCGGCTGGCGCGCGGCGCTGATCTCGCTGGCGCTGTTCGGTTGCCTGCTGCTGGTCTGGCATCTGGCGACGGCGCCGAAGGAAAGCGCTCGCATCGAAGCCGGCGCCTCGTCGTCGGCAGCCGATGACGAGTACGCCAAACTGATGGGCAAGAACAGCGGTACGCCGGTCAAAACCAGCGGCTTTCCAGGGCTGGCGCAGATGGGCGAGACCATGCGCAAGGAACTGGCTGATCCGTTTTACGACAACGGTCCCAACGATAAGGGCATCGGCATCCAGCTAGGGTATTCGCTGGCGCGCGTCGGACTGGGGTTTGCGATTGCGGCAGTGGTGGCGATTCCGCTGGGATTTTTGCTGGGCATGTCGCCGCTGATGCAGCGTGCGCTGAATCCTTTCATCCAGATCCTCAAGCCGATCTCGCCGCTGGCGTGGATGCCGCTGGCCTTGTACACGATCAAGGATTCGTCGATCTCGGGGATTTTCGTGATCTTCATTTGCTCGGTATGGCCGATGCTGATGAACACCGCATTCGGCGTGGCTTCGGTGCGGCGCGACTGGCTCAATGTCGCCAAGACGCTGGAGGTCAAACCGTTGCGCAAGGCCTTCCTGGTGATCCTGCCCGCCGCTGCGCCGACGATTTTGACGGGCATGCGCATCTCGATGGGCATTGCCTGGCTGGTGATCGTCGCGGCCGAGATGCTGGTCGGCGGCACCGGCATCGGCTACTTCGTCTGGAATGAATGGAACAACCTGTCGCTGACCAGCGTGATCTTCGCGATCCTGGTGATCGGCGCGACCGGCATGGTGCTGGATCTGGTGTTTGCGCGTCTGCAAAAACTGGTTACCTACACGGAATAAGCAGAGTAAGGCGGACACATGGACAAAGCATTTCTGACAGTTGAAAACCTCAACAAGCGTTACACCGATGATGGCTTGCCGGTGTTCGACAAGGTGTCGTTCAGCATCGACAAGGGCGAGTTCGTCTGCATCATCGGCCACTCGGGCTGCGGCAAGACCACCATCCTGAATGTGCTGGCCGGACTGGAAGCGCCATCGGGCGGCGTGGTGATCATGGACCGGCGCGAAGTCAAAGGCCCGAGCCTGGACCGCGGCGTGGTGTTCCAGAGCCATGCGCTGATGCCGTGGTTCAGCGTGCTCGGCAACGTCGTGTTCGCGGTGCGCTCGCGCTGGCCGGACTGGCCGCGCGACAAGGCCGAAGCGCATGCGCGCCGTTTTATCGAGATGGTCGGGCTCAAAGGCGCGGAAAGCAAGAAGCCGTCCGAGCTGTCGGGCGGCATGAAGCAGCGCGTCGGCATCGCGCGGGCGTTTTCCATCGAGCCGAAGATGTTGCTGATGGATGAGCCCTTCGGCGCGCTCGATGCCCTGACGCGCGGCGTGGTGCAGGATGAGTTGCTGAAGATCTGCGGCGCCACGCGCCAGACCGTATTCATGATCACGCACGACGTCGACGAAGCGATCCTGCTGGCCGACAAGATTTTTTTGATGTCCAACGGTCCGCGCGCACGCATTGCCGAAGTGGTGGTCAATACCATGCCGAAGACGCGCACGCGTGAAAGCATGCATCACGATCCGCAGTTCTACCGCATCCGCAACCATCTGGTCGATTTCCTGGTGCATCGTTCGCGCCGGATTCAGGAGGCCGGCGCCGAAGACGCCGCGACGCGTGTGGTGACGCCGGGGCTGGACGAGGGAGTGCCGGTACAGGCTTCAGACAATTTTCCTCAGGCGGCTGCCTGATTCTTTCATTATTTATCGCAAGGAGAACTTCATGGATCGCAACCTCGTTACCCAGAAAATCATCGCCGCCAAGGTCAGGAACAAGCTGACCTGGGCCAAGATCGCCGAAAGCATCGGCCAGAGCAAGGAATGGACGACCGCCGCCATGCTCGGCCAGATGACGCTGACCGCCAGGCAGGCCGCCGTGACGCAGGAATTGTTCGGCCTGAGCGATGAAGAAACGCTGTGGCTGCAGATCGTGCCGTACAAGGGTTCGCTGCCGACGCCGGTGCCGACCGATCCGTTGATCTATCGCTGGTACGAAATCGTCAGCGTCTACGGCAGCACCATCAAGGAACTGATCCACGAGGAATTCGGCGACGGCATCATGAGCGCCATCGATTTCAAGATGGACATCCAGCGCCAGGCCGACCCGAACGGCGACCGCGTCAATGTGGTGCTGAGCGGCAAGTTCCTGCCTTACAAAACGTATTGAGCCGTTTTCGCCGGCGGCGGGGAGGAGGGCGGTAGAATAGCCCGCATGGAAAAAAAAACCTCCCCGCGCAAACACGCCGTGAGCGCCATGAAGGCGCGTTTCGTCGCCATTTCGTGGCGCGACCTTGCGGTCAGTTTCGGCCCGATGCTGCTGCTGATCGTCGTTGGCGTCTGGCTGGCGATCTGGCTGATCCACCCGGCGCCGCCCAAGGTCATCACCATTGCGACCGGACCGCAGAACAGCAGTTTCTGGACCACCGCCGAGAAATACAAGGCGATCCTCGCGCGCGACGGCGTGACGCTGAAGCTGGTGCCGTCGGAGGGTTCGCTCGACAACCTGCGCAAGCTGACCGATCCGGACGGCGAGGTGGATGTCGGCTTCGTGCAAGGCGGCGTGGCGAACGGCGTCAATATCGACAATCTGGTGTCGCTCGGCAGCGTGTCGTATTCGCCGGTATCGGTGTTTTATCGCGGCGACAAAGTGTTTTCCCGGCTGTCGGAGCTGACCGGCAAGAGCATCGCCGTCGGCGTTCCGGGCAGCGGTTCGCGCGTGTTGGCGCTGACCCTGCTCAAGGCCAGCGGCATCGAGCCGGGCGGTTCCACCAGACTGCTCGACATGGGCGGCGACGAGGCGGCGCAGCAACTGGCCAAGGGCAAGATCGATGCGGCCTTCCTGATGGGGGAATCGGCTGCGCCGGCAACCATGGGCAAGCTGCTGCGCACGCCCGGCATACGCCTGCTGGATTTTTCGCAGGCAGCGGCTTACACGCGCCGCTTCAGCTATCTCAATGAATTGAGTTTGCCGGCCGGCGTATTCGATTTCCGCCGCAACCTGCCGGACCGCACGATCCGCCTGATTGCGCCGACCACCGAGCTGATTGCGCGCGACGACCTGCATCCGGCCCTGTCCGACCTGCTGATCGAGGCCGCGCGCGAGGTGCACGGCAAGGCCAGCGTGTTGCAGAAAGCCGGCGAATTCCCGGCGCCGCTGGCGCATGAGTATCCGATCAGCGACGATGCAGAGCGCTATTACAAGTCGGGCAAGAGTTTCTTCTATCGCACCTTGCCGTTCTGGCTCGCCAGCCTGGTGGATCGCACCATGGTGATCGTGCTGCCGATCGTCCTGCTGCTGATCCCCGGCGTCAAGCTGGTGCCGCTGTTGTACGGCTGGCGCATCCGTTCGCGCATCTACAAGTGGTATGGCGCGCTGATCGCGCTGGAGCGCGGCGTCATCACGCACACGCCGGAGGAGCAGGTGCAGATGCTCAAACAACTCGACGACATCGAGGCGTCGGTCAATCGCATGAAGATGCCGCTGGCGTTCGCCGACCAGTTTTACGTCCTGCGCGAGCACATCGGCTTTGTGCGCAGCCGGCTGGAAAGCGGGGCTTGACGCATGCCGTCCTGAAGCGGGTACAATCGTCCGCATTCGGGCGAAAATCGAAAAATATCAAAAATCGCTCAAAAAACAACGAGGTCAAAAACTACTGTTTATTTATACAGTTGTTGTGATACAGTGGAATCTCTTCAACAGAGATAGGAACCACTGCCATGACACACTTGGATCTCACTTCAGGCGCTCGCTTTGGTCTGGAATCTTCTAGCCCGTCTTCTTTCAGCCTGCGCTTCGGCCGCCGCGAAATGTTCGTCTGCCGCGATTCGTACGTGCGCCGCTACCGCGTCAATCCCGTGATCGAATGCAGCGCCGGCCTGGAGCCCGGCCACCTCGAAGTCCTCCTGTTCCGCCGCTGGCTGGTCGTGCTGTCGAAAGCTCGCGCCTGAGCATATCGGTGCAGCAGGGGGGCGCGTTGGCCGGTAGGGACATGTTGAAAATGCGAGTAAGCCGTTGACGGCGGGGTTCTCGCCGGGTTCTTATCTCGCATTTTTAAAACTTTCAATCCTGACAAAATACTGAATTTAAAACAGGAATTATTCTCATTAATGCTATAGTTGGCCGTCTTTCCGGTCGTGCGCTGTACTTATTCCGAGGTTTTCGGACGAGCGGCGCGGGTGCGCGGAAAGCAGACTGATCAATTGGCATAAAGGGATAAGTCCATGTTTTTACGTACTTTTGTTGCAGGTGTGGTGCTGGCGACAACGTCGGTTGGCGTGTCGGCTCAGGAAAAGGTGATCAACCTGTATTCTGCGCGCCACTATCAGACCGATGAAGCCTTGTATGACAATTTCACCAAGGCTACCGGCGTCAGGATCAACCGTGTCGATGCCGACGATGCCGGTATTCTGGCTCGTCTCAAAAGCGAAGGTGCGGCAAGTCCGGCCGACGTGATCCTGCTGGTCGACGCGGCCCGCCTGTGGCGCGGCGAGAACGAGGGCTTGTTCCAGCCGGTGAAGTCCGCGGTGCTGGAATCGCGTATTCCCGCCAATTTGCGCGGCAAGGACGACGGCCGGGGTTCGCAGTGGTTCGGTTTCTCGACACGCGCCCGCGTGATCGTCTACAACAAGCAAAATGTCAAACCGGAAGACGTCGATACCTATGAGGCGCTGGCCGATCCGAAGAATAAAGGCAAGCTGTGCACGCGTTCCGGCTCCCATCCTTACAACGTCTCGCTGTTCGGCGCGCTCTATGAACACGTGGGAGAGGCGAAAACCGAAGCCATCCTGAAGGGCATGGTCGCCAACATGGCGCGCTCGCCGGTGGGTGGCGACACCGACCAGATCAAGGCGGTGGCGTCGGGCGAATGCGGCGTGGCGATTTCCAATTCCTATTACGTTGCGCGTCTGATGAAGTCGACCAAGCCGGAAGACATCGCCGTGGTCAGCAAGGTCGGCGTGGTCTGGCCCAATCAGAAGACCTATGGTGCGCATGTCAACATCGCAGGCGCCGGCGTGGCAAAGAATGCGCCGCACAAGGCCGATGCGGTGAAATTTCTCGAGTACCTGTCGGGCGACGACGCCCAGCGCTATTTCGCCGAGGGCAATAACGAGTGGCCGGCGGTCAAGAGCGTGAAGACCGGCAACGCCGCGCTCGACACATTGGGACCGTTCAAGGCGGAAGTGATTGACGTCGCCGCAACCGGACGCAATCAGCAGAAGGTGCTGCAGATGCTGGATCGCGCCGGCTACAAATAAAAAGCGGGCGATCCCTGAAGACAGGAAAAGCACCGGTCGGCCTTGCGCCGCCGGTGCTTTTTTTCAGGCCGCATCTTGGCGAGGAAAGGCGACGACGTGGCTGACGTCGAGACGTATGCCTATCCATTCGCCGATAGCATGATCGTGATGCGAAGGGACCAGCGACAGCACCTGGACGCCGTCGTCGAGTTGCAGGGTGTAGAGGAAGTCGGCGCCGCGGAAGGATTTGCGTACGATACGCGCCTTGAACGGGGATGCGTCGTCATGCACGATGTCGTCCGAGCGCAGCAGCACGTCGAACGTTTGTCCATGACGATGTTGTGCTGCGGCGATCCAGCCTGCGGCCGCATAGGCGTCGGCGTCATGCAGATTGCCGAGTGGCGTTTCCATGATGAAGGCGCCGTCGTCGCTATCCCGGTTGCGCACCAGGATGCCCGGTACAAACATGCCGTGGCCGATGAAGTCAGCGACGAAGCGGGTGCCGGGACGATGGTAGAGCGCGTAGGGCTGGTCCCATTGTTCCAGCCGGCCGTGTTGCATGACGCCGATGACGTCTCCGACGGCGAAGGCTTCCATCTGGTCGTGCGTGACCATCAGCGCGGTGATGTTTGCCTGCTTGAGAATGCGGCGCACGTCTTCTGCCAGGCGTTCGCGCAGTTCGACGTCGAGGCTCGAGAACGGCTCGTCCAGCAAGAGCAGACGCGGTTGCGGCGCCAGCGCACGGGCCAGCGCCACGCGTTGCTGCTGGCCGCCGGATAGCTGATGAGGGAATTTTTCTTGCATGCCTTCGAGACCGACCAGCACCAGCATTTCCTGCACGCGTCGGCGACGCTCCTGTTTGCCGGCGTCGCGCAAGCCGAAGCCGACGTTGTCTTCAATGCACAGGTGCGGGAACAACGCGAAGTCCTGGAACACCATGCCGATGCGGCGCTGTTCTGCCGCGATGCGCACGCCGGGGCCGTCGAGGACTTGCTGGTCGAGCAGGATACGGCCGTGCTGCGGATGTTCCAGGCCGGCAATGGCGCGCAGTAGCGTGGTCTTGCCGCTGCCGGACGGGCCGATCAGCACGCCAAGTTCGCCGGGGCGAAGCCGGAACGATACCGATTGCACCGCCGGCGCGGCGGCGCGCGGATAGCTGATACTGACCTGATCGACTTGCAAAAACATTCTTGTCCTTTTTCTTTGCGTCTTGAAGCGTGTCCTGAATCGTTGCACGGCAACACTTGCCGCTACAATTCGTCACGCATTTACTCGTTTTCCAATAGGAACCACTAACAGAACGCCGCCGCAGACAGTGCAGACATACGACGAGGAAACAACGCCGTTCAGTCAGGCCTGTTTCTCCAACCGTCGTCCCAGCGCACGCTGGGACCCAGTGTCGTGAAGATGTCCGATACGACACTGGGTCCTGACTTTCGTCAGGACGACGGTTGTGATGGACTGACAATGCGGTGAGGTTTTTTTAAACTTGACTGAACGGCATTACGCTGCCGGCGGCTCTAAGCCAAGTGTAGCGCATTGACGTTCATGCCCAGAATACGCAAGGCACACTTTCATCGCGACTTTATGTATTTCATCGGCCTGATCGCTTTCCTGATTTCCTTGCCCGTCCTCGGCATCGCCGGCGCATGGCTGCATCTCGACGCGGCGGCCATTGACGCCTTGCGGCAGCAGATGCAGACGGTGCTGCCGGGCTACCTGGCGACCTCCGGATGGCTGGCGTTGTTCGTCACGCTGGGGGTAGTCGTGGTCGGCGCGGCGACGGCGGTGGCGATCAGTTTGTTCGAGTTTCGCGGCAAGCGGTTTTTCTCTTGGGCGCTGTTGCTGCCGATGGCGATGCCGGCATATGTGTCGGCCTATGCCTACACCGATTTCCTGCAATACGGCGGCGTCGTGCAGAGCAGTCTGCGTGCGCTGTGGCCCGGTTTTCGATTCGATGTGCGTAGCTTGTCGGGTGCGATCTTCTTGTTCATATTCACGCTGTATCCCTACGCTTATCTGCTGGCGCGCAATGCCCTGAGCGAACGCGGTGCGCACTTGATGGAAGCGGCGCGCCTGCTCGGCACGCCTCCGGGAGAGCGCATCCGCAGAGTGGCGCTGCCGCTGGCGCGCCCGGCGCTGATGGCGGGTGCGGCGTTGGCGTTGAAGGAGACGCTCGCTGATTACGGCGTCAGCGCCTACTTCGGCTTGACGACATTCGCCACCGGCATCTACAAGGCCTGGATGGTGATGGACGACCGCATCGCCGCCGCCCAGTACGCCTCACTGTTGTTGCTGTTCGTTGCTGTGCTGTTGTGGCTGGAGCGTCGCGAGCAGCAGCGTATGCGGTTTTCCAGCGTGCGCGGCAATCGCGTCAGCGGCGGAGACGGCGCCGAATTGCGCTTGCCGCGGTTGCGCGGCGCACGGCAGGTATTGGCGTGGCTGGTGTGCGCCGTGCCCATCGTGCTTGGTTTCGTGTTGCCGGTGCTGATCCTGCTGCAACTGATGTGGCGCGACAGTGAGCTGTCGATGGCGACCAATCTGGTGCGCTATGCCGGCTGGACCTGGAACAGCTTCCGCTTCGGCGGCATGGCCGCTGCGATTGCGGTGATGCTGGCGCTGGCCTTGTGTTTCGCTCAGCGCGCCAGCGGCTTGCCGCGCTTCAAATCGCTGTTCTTGCGCACGGTCGCGCGCATTGCGGCGATGGGTTATGCGATTCCCGGTTCGGTGGTGGCGGTCGGCATCCTGCTGCCGCTTGCTTGGTTGCAAAGCGTATGGCCGGGTGCTGCCGCGGGAGTGTGGCTGACGGCCACCGCGCTCGGCGTGATCTACGCGTATCTGGTACGCTTTACAGCCGTTGCGGTGCAGTCGGTGGAAGCAGGTTATACGCGCATTCCGATGAGTTTCGATGAAGCAGCGCGTACCATGGGAACGTCGCGCGGCCGCATCGTGCAAAAGCTGCACATGCCGCTGCTGTGGCGTTCGCTGGCGACGGCGGCGCTGATGGTGTTTGTCGACGTGGTCAAGGAGTTGCCGGCGACGCTGCTGCTGCGTCCTTTCAATACCGATACGCTGGCGGTCATCGCGCACAATCTGGCGCGCGACGAGCGTCTCGGTGAGGCGGCGCTGCCGGCACTGAGCATCGTGCTGGTCGGACTGATCCCGGTGTTGCTGGTGACGCGGGCCCTGAATAAACGATAGAGGAAAACATGAGCCAATACGATTACGACCTGTTCACTATCGGCGGCGGTTCCGGCGGCGTGCGGGCCAGCCGGTTCGCCGCACAGTACGGCGCGCGCGTGGCGATTGCCGAAAGCAAGGACCTCGGCGGCACCTGCGTCAACGTCGGCTGTATTCCGAAGAAACTGATGTCCTATAGCGCGCATTTCCATGAAGATTTCGTCGACGCCGCCGGTTTCGGCTGGACCGTCGGCGACAGCAGGTTCGACTGGGCGGCGCTGATTGCCAGCAAGGACAAGGAAATCGCGCGACTCAACGGCATCTATCGCAAGATACTGGACGGCGCCAGGGTCGATATCATTGAAGGCTATGCGACGATTGAAGACGCGCACACGGTCAGCGTCAACGGCAAGCGTTACACCGCGGCGCATATTCTGGTCGCCACGGGCGGCAGGCCGTCGGTACCGGCGATTCCCGGCAAGGAATTGGGCATCGTTTCCGACGATTTCTTTCATCTGGACGCCTTGCCCGGACGGACCGTGGTGCTGGGCGGCGGCTATATCGCCGTCGAGCTGGCTTCCATCCTCAACGGCCTCGGCAGCGAAGTGACGCTGGTGTATCGCGGCAAGCATCTGCTGCGCGGCATGGACAGCGAGCTGGGCGTGTTCCTGGCGGAAGAAATGCGCAAGAAGGGCATGAGCATCCTGTTTGAAAACAATATCGAAGCGATCGAAGCGGGCGGCGCCGGCTCGCGCGTCAAGCACGTCAGGCTCAGCGACGGTAAGACGCTCGACGCCGATTGCGTGCTGTTCGCCACCGGCCGCCATGCCAATACCGCCGGACTTGGACTGGACAGGGCCGGCGTGACCTTGACGGACAAGGGGGCGGTGAAGGTCGACGGCAATTTCACTTCCAGCGTGCAGTCCATCCATGCGATCGGCGATGTCATCGACCGTATCGCATTGACCCCCGTGGCGCTGGCTGAAGGGATGGTCGTGGCGGCGCGCCTGTTCCACAACGGCGAACGCTCGCTCTCTTACGACAATATTCCGACGGCAGTCTTCAGCCATCCCAATGTCGGCACAGTCGGTCTCAGCGAAGAGGATGCTCGCAAGAAATTCGCCGACGTGCGCCTCTTCAAGTCGGAGTTCAAGGCGCTCAAGCACACGCTCAGCGGCAACGCCGAACGCACCTTCATGAAACTGGTGGTGGATGCGCAAAGCGACCGCGTGCTCGGCGTGCACATGGTGGGCGCCGACGCCGGGGAGATTATCCAGGGATTTGCGGTGGCCCTGCAATGCGGCGCCACCAAGGCGCAATTCGACGCCACCATCGGCATCCATCCGACCTCCGCCGAGGAGTTTGTCACGATGCGCACGCCGGCAGCCTGAGCCCCTCCATAGCTTGTCGTCGGCACGGCCTTTGGCGGCAAGCTAGCGCCAGAGGCTGTAGCCGATGCGGAACTGCGGCGTCTGCTTCTGGTTGTAGGTCAGCAAGCTCTCGCCGTAGCCGTAGAAATAGCTCGCCATCAAATAACCGGCCGTGCCCGGAATCAGCTTCGCCAGCGGATACGACAGCATCGAATCGACGCTGCCGGCATTGCTGCGCGTGCCCTTGCGCAACGTCGTCGAAAATTCAACGCCGTCCGGTTTGCCGACCGCCAGTTTGAGGTCGGCATGGCCGCGGTACTGGCCGAGATCGGGATTGTCGAACATCGGGCCAAGATAAGTGTAGACCTTGGGCGAGATGCGCAACTGGTAATCGTTGAGGTTGCCGAAAATGAAAGTCGGTTCGGCGAAGAAAATATTCAGGCTGCGTGATTCCGCGCCGTCGCGTCCGTTCGATTCATGCTCCAGGCCGGTTGCGATCGATACGCGGCTCAGGAAGCTGTTGCGGATGCCGAGGTCGGGCAGGTAATAGAACACGCTGGGACGGTAGTTTGTGTCGCGAAAGGGTTCCGAGGGGCTTCCCAGGTCCCACAGCGAAAATTGCGTATAGCCGAAGTAGAGATTGTCGATCAGGCCGCGCGAACGCATGTCTTCAGGCCGGAAGATATGGAATTTGAAACTCAACTGGAATTTTGCGTTGCGATTGTTGCCGTTGCTGCTGCTATTGCCGGCGGCGAAATACATGGGTTCGTGAAACGACAATCGCGGAATGTTGATCAGGTCGGCCGCCGCCGGTGCGGCGCCGACCGGATCCGCGCTGGTCCCCGGCGTAATGACGGAGGCGGCTGGTGTGGCGGCGCCCGCTAGGGCCACGCCTTCGGCCGAGGCCAGCGGCATCTCGCCGTTTTTCGGACGAATCACCGCCACCAGCACCGGCGAGGCGTCGATGCCCACGGTTTCGATGCGCACGACGCCGCGCAGGTAGTCAGGCAAGGTCGCACTGTAGTTGATCTTGCGGAACTCTCCGCGTTGCAGTGTGATCTCGCCGGCGGCATTCGGATCTCGCTCCAGGTGCAATTGCACCGGCGGCGTCATATCGGCGGAAGCTGCCACCACCAGGTTGTCGGGAAGCGCGTAAGTGTGCGAGACCTGTTCATCCTCGCTGACCAGCAAGGTCAGGGTGAACGGCTTGTTGCCGTCGACCAGCTTGGGCGGCTGCAGCAGGGAGATGCCGGCGCTTGCATTCTGCATAAACACTATCGCGCCGGTTGCAATACATCCACGGATCAGGGGTGAGGCTCGCTTCTGGGCGGACAATCGGTTTGGTGTGAGCATGCTGGGCATTGTTGTCATTTTGTCGATAGATGAGGAATCAGGGGGAGCGGATGTTGACGTGACGGAATGACTTTCCTTGCGTAAGGTTGCTTCAATTCGACGTTGTATTTGTTACTGCATGCGACGTTCACCGTGTTCAGGTTCCTCGTGCTTGCCTGGCCTCGGCGAGCCCGCATGATTCATTCGCAAGGGATATCGATTTTATATTTTCATCTCGGGATGTTAACCGCTTCTCACGATGGTCTGCTGTTCCTGGAAAAATTCCTCGCGGCAATATCTTGTTCGCGGAGGAAACTTGCTCCTCCGAATTCCTCTCATCCAATGAGAACGATAATCACGCAACCCATACGGGGTGTGCTATTGCCGGGCGTCAACGTCGGCACGCAAGCCATGAACAGAGAGGGCAGTTGATCGCTGTTCAGCGTATTCAAATTCAAACTGCAAAGGCAATATAACGAGTAGGTACCAATCACATCAGTTATAACAATTACACCATTGCTCTTTTTTTAATGGAAAGCTTGGAGGGGAAATGAACATCATCGGAAATATGAAGATCGGCAAACGGCTCGGTTTGGGCTTTGCAGCCATTCTGGCACTCTCTGCCGTCATTGCGGCAATCGGCGTCTGGCGTTTGCAGAGCGTCGCGCAGGCCACCCAGGCCATGATGGACATACCGCTGGCCAAGGAGCGCATGATCGGCGACTGGTATCGCTACACTTATGCCGGCATTCGCCGCACTACGGCGGTTGCCAAGAGCACCGATCCCTCCCTGTCGGCGTTCTTCAGACCGGAAACCGAAGAAGCGACACGTATTTCGAGCGAGCTGCAAAAGAAAATTGCCGAACTGCTCGCCAGTGATGAAGAAAAGCAGCTCTACGACAAGATCATGGCGCAGCGCAAAGTCTATTTGTCGACGCGCGACGTGATCTACAAAGCCAAGGCCGAACCCAATCCCGATCCCGCCATGATCGCCGCAGCGCTGGAAAAGGATTATCTGCCGGCTTCGAAACTCTATCAGGAGCAGGTGGAGAGTTTGTTGCAACTGCAACGCAAGAAGATCGACGAACTCAATAGCCATATCGCCGAAATCGCTGCGCAGAGCGCCAATCTGCTGATCGTGCTGGAGGTGCTGATGCTGGCATTGGGCATCATGTGCGCCTGGTATCTGACCACCGGCATCACGCGGCCGTTGAATACCGCCGTCGGGATTTCGCGCCGCGTCGCCGAGGGCGACCTGTCGGTGGAAATCACCGTCAGCAGCAAGGACGAAGCAGGTCAGTTGCTGCAGGCCTTGCAAGACATGAACAACAGCCTGCGCGGCATCGTCAGCAATGTGCGCACCGGCACCGATACCATCGCCACCGCATCCAGTCAGATCGCCAGCGGCAACCTCGACTTGTCGTCGCGCACCGAGCAGCAGGCCGGTTCGCTGGAAGAAACCGCTTCAGCGATGGAAGAACTGACCTCGACCGTCAAGCAGAATGCCGACAATGCGCGCCAGGCCAATCAGTTGGCTGTGTCAGCGTCGGAAGTGGCAATGCAGGGCGGCAGCGTGGTCGGCAAGGTGATCTCTACCATGGGTTCGATCAACGACTCGTCGAAGAAAATCGTCGACATCATCAGTGTGATCGACGGCATCGCCTTCCAGACCAATATCCTCGCATTGAATGCAGCAGTGGAAGCCGCGCGTGCCGGCGAGCAGGGCCGCGGTTTCGCCGTGGTGGCAAGCGAAGTGCGCAGCCTCGCGCAGCGTTCCGCGGCTGCTGCCAAGGAGATCAAATCGCTGATCGACGATTCGGTGGAAAAAGTCGGCACCGGCAGCAAGCTGGTGGAGCAGGCCGGATCGACGATGGAGGAGGTCGTCGCCAGCGTCAAACGCGTCACCGATATCGTCGGTGAGATCAGTTCGGCCAGCCAGGAGCAAAGCACCGGCATCGAAGAAGTCAATCGCGCTATCACGCAAATGGACGAAAGCACGCAGCAAAACGCCGCGCTGGTCGAGCAGGCCGCCGCCGCTGCGCAATCGCTGCAGGAACAGGCCGGCAAGCTGGCGCAACTGGTCAGCGTCTTCAACATCGGCAATACCGCGGGCCTTGCAGGACCCGCAGCAACGACTTCGCGGCGCACGATAGACATCAATCCGGCACCGCGTCTGGAGTAAATAGGGGAGTGGGGAGCGGCCGTCGCCTTTGTTGGCGACGGCTTTTTTTGAAGCAGTTCTTACGCCGGGCATTCGGCCAGATAACGTTCGGTGGCGCGCTGCATCTTGCGGCGCGCTTTCTCCTGGGATTTGACATCGGCTACGCGCTGGTCGTCTTCCGACCATTTCTTGCGTTGCGCCAGCAGCGTGCATTTCTTCCTTCGTTTGTCTGCTGCCAATTGGCGACGTTCGTCGTCCTTCTGCGCACGCTGCCTCAGCCGGGCGCGGCGCTGTTCTTCTTTCGCCAGTGTATTCTCCAGGCGTCGCGATTGTGTGCCGTCTTTGTCCGGCAGGTTTTGCTCCGGTTTGCTGAAGCCGCGATTGTCGTACACATCAAGCGGCTTGCCGTCAGCGCAGGCGATATCGCTATAGGTCACCTGGCCATTGGCTTCGCACTTGAATATGGCCCACGCGGGTGTCGTCGACAGCAACAGAAGAGGGTAAATCAGTAACGCGCAACGCATCATGCAATCAATCTCCCGGAAGAATGGCAGGATCGGACTGCCGCCACCGGGAATGCGGAAGAGGTGCGCTCAGCGAGCTTGGGTTTTGCCTGCGGCAGTCAGAGAACTTTGCCTGGATTCATCAGCGAGTGAGGATCCAGGGCTTGTTTGATGGCGTGCATGAGCCGGAGTTCTACCGGCGATTTATAACGCAGGATTTCTTCGCGTTTGAGGGCGCCGAGCCCATGTTCCGCCGAGATCGAGCCGCCGAATCTGTCGACGCTGTCGTGTACCGTACGGTTGATGGCCGCTTGCTGGTTGATGAAGTCGGTGTCCTTCACGTCCACCGGCGGCGAGACGTTGTAATGCAGGTTGCCGTCGCCCAGATGGCCGAAGGTGACCATGCGGCAGCCGGGCGATGTCTGCTGCACCAGCACGTCGGTGACGCGAATGAATTCGCCGATGCGCGAGATCGGGATGGAAATGTCGTGCTTGATGTTTTTGCCTTCGTGCGCTTGCGCCATCGAAATAAGTTCGCGCAATTGCCACAGCGATTTTGACTGGGCTATCGAAGTTGCAATCGCTGCATCGTCGATCAGTTCCTGTTCCAGCGCCGTGCCGATGACGGCTTCGAACATTTCCGAGGCATGCGCTTCGGATTCGCTGTCCGACAATTCCAGCAGCACGTAGTGGGCGTGGTTTTTGCTGAACGGTGCGCGGTGCGGCGGAAAGTGTTTGGCGACCAGTTGCAGGCAAAAATCGGACATCAGTTCGAAACCGGTCAGCGCCGCGCCGCAATGCGTCTGTGCCAGATTGAGCAGGCGTAGTGCATGGTCGGGCGTGCGCAGCGCCGTCAGCGCCGTGACCTGCGCTTTCGGCTGCGGGAACAATTTGAGTACGGCGGCGGTGATGATGCCCAGCGTGCCTTCGGCGCCGATGAACAGGTTGCGCAGATCGTAGCCGGTATTGTCCTTGCGCAGGCCGCGCAGGCTGCTCATGATCTCGCCCTGTGCGGTGACGACTTCGACGCCCAGGCAGAGTTCGCGCGTATTGCCGTAGCGCAGGACGCCGGTGCCGCCAGCATTGGTCGACAGATTGCCGCCGATGGTGCAACTGCCTTCGGCCGCCAGCGACAGCGGGAAGAGACGTTGCGCCGTCGCAGCGGCTTGCTGGATGTGTTGCAGGATGCAGCCGGCCTCCACCGTCATGGTGTTGTTGATGGGATCAATGGCGCGGATGCGGTTCAGGCGCGTCAGCGACAGCAGCACGGCCTTGCCGCTGGCGTCAGGCACGCTGCCCAGGACCAGGCCGGTGTTGCCGCCTTGCGGGACGATCGGCACGCGATGCTCGCTGCACAGTCTGACGATGGCGGCGACTTCCTCGGTGGTGCCTGGTTTGAGCACGGCCAGCGCCTTGCCGGTGTAGCGTCCGCGCTGGTCGGTCAGGTAACCGGCGGTGTCGGTATCGTCCGTCAGGACATGGGCGGCGCCGATGGCGACGCGGCAGGCTTGCAGGAAGTCGGTCATGGAAAACCTTGAAAAGGATTACTGCGAGGCTTTTTGTATTGCTTGACGGGCGATTTCCTTGGCTGCCTTTTTGTACGGGCGCAGATAGAGGATCGCGCACAGGAAATACGCGCAACTGATGCCCACTTCCACCCAGCCCAGCGTGATGGAGGTCGGCACGCGGTCGCTGGTGGCGCGCACGATGCCTTCGGCGAAGTACAGCAGGATCAGCATCGACGACCATTGCATGGTGTAGACGTCGCGTTTGAGCACGCCGCGCAGCGGGAACAGCAAGGGAATCACCTTGAGCACCATCCACGAGCCGCCCGGACGCAAGGGCGCCAGCACGAGTTCCCAGGCGACGCAAAGGATGATCAGCGCGACCAGGCTGACGGCGGCGCCCAGATGAAAGAAGCGGAGGCGAAATGGGCTCATTTAATCACCTTGCAGTTTGATGGCGTTGTGCGCAAGGCGGCGGCCCAATGCCACCGCCAGCGCGCGCGTGTCGTCGGAAATCGCCTGGTCGCCGTTGACGCCGGCCCAGTGGCTGGCGCCGTAAGGCGTGCCGCCGGTGCTGGTGCTCATCAGCTCAGGTTGGGTATAGGGCAGGCCCATGACCAGCATGCCGTGGTGCAGCAAAGGAATCATCATCGACAACAGCGTCGACTCCTGGCCGCCATGCATGCTGCCGGTGGAGGTGAAGACGCAGGCCGGTTTGCCGGCTAGGGCGCCGGACAGCCACTGCGGCGCGGTGCCGTCCCAGAAATATTTCATGGCCGAGGCCATGTTGCCGAAGCGGGTCGGCGAACCCAAGGCGAGACCGGCGCATTGTTCGAGGTCCGCCGGTTCGACATACGGCGCGCCTTCGGCCGGCACATCGGGTTCGACGGCTTCGGTCACGGTGGACACCGCCGGTACTGTACGCAGGCGCGCATCGCAGCCTTGCACGCTTTCCACTCCCTGGGCGATCAGCTCGGCCAGTTTGCGAGTGGAGCCATGCCGGGAATAGTAAAGGACCAGTATCGTTATATTAGTTATGTTCTCCATGTTGGTATTATAGGAGCCTTTATTTGTCCATCGCACGTGTTTTACTGCTCGCATTTACCTGAGCGGAACCTTGCGCGCGGGAACGCGGTCTTCCGTAGCCACCGTGATTTTGATTGCTTCATCTTGCTTACTTTTCTGAAACCCATGCAGGGCTTGTCTCGTACACAGTTGCGCGATTTGTTCCGTTTCGCCGTCAAACGGCTCAATGACGATCGTCTGCCGCAAGTGGCGGGCAGCCTGACGTTTACCACCATCCTGTCGTTGGTGCCGATGCTGACGATCGCGCTGGCGATCTTCACGGCGTTTCCGCTGTTCAGCACTTTCCGCTCGGCGCTGGAGGCGTATTTCGTCCAGAACCTGATGCCCAAGGGCGTGGCCAACACCATCCTCGGCTACCTGAACCAGTTCTCCTCGAAGTCGGCGCGGCTGTCGGCGGTCGGCGGCGTCGCGCTGATCCTGACTTCGGTGATGACGATGGCGACCATCGATCGCGTGTTCAACCAGATTTGGCGCGTGAAGAAATCGCGGCCTTTGTTGCAGCGCATCCTGGTGTATTGGGCCATCATCACCCTGGGGCCGCTGCTGATCGGCGTGTCCATCAGCGTCACGTCCTACCTCTTTTCGGCCACCAACGGCGTGGTCACCAGCGTGCCGCTGATCGGCGCCAGTTTCTATACGTTGATCTCGGTGCTGCTTACCACCGGCGCGTTCACGCTGCTTTATATTGCGGTACCGAATCAATGGGTGGACTGGCGCGACGCTCTCTGGGGCGGCTTGCTGGCCGGCGTGGCGGTGGAAATTTCCAAGCGCCTGTTCGCCGCCTACATCATGAAATTTCCGACCTATACGATGGTGTACGGTGCGGTGGCGGCATTGCCGATTTTCCTGTTGTGGATCTACATGGTGTGGATGATCACCTTGGTCGGAGCCTTGCTGACGGCGGCCTTGCCGATCGTGCGCTATGAGCGCTGGTGGCATGTGGCGTCGCCGGGCAGCGAATTCATTGATGCAATGAAAGTGCTCAAGATCCTGCACGAGGCGCGCGCCAACGGCGAATCGGCGACGGTCGATGTCGGCCTGCTGCGCGCACGCACGCACCTGGGGCTGGAAGAGTTGCAAAACCTGTTGCAGAAGATGCTCGACGCCGGCTGGGTCGGTTCGCTCAAGGGCGACGCGCCGAAGAAGTCGGCCTGGAACAAGCGCCTGGCGGACGGGCTGGACCGCTGGACGTTGCTGATCAATCCCGAGTTCCTGAAGCTGGTCGACGTTTATCGCTTGTTCGTCTTCGACGCCGCCATGCTTGCGAACGAGGATCAGGAACTGGTCAACCGGGTCGAAAGCACCGTTTCCCTGGCGCTCGACCAGACGCTGGCGTCCTATTTCTCCGAAGGCGTGTACGCGCCGGACCTGCGCGAGGTGACATCGGTCGGCATTATCGTCAACCGTTAGGCGGGCGCTCCGGTCAGAACGAAATCTGCCCGGTCAGCATCTGCCAGTACATGACCCAGTCGCCTATGAATGAATAGAGCGGCTGGCGAAACGTCGCCGGCTGGTTCTTCTCGAACCGGAAGTGGCCGATCCAGGCGAAACCGTAGCCGCACGCCACTGCGGCCGCGAGCCACCAGAAATTGTGCGTCAGCAGCAAAAGCGCCAGGCACAGCAGAGCCAGTGTCGAACCGGTGAAATGCAACTGGCGGCAGGTGCGATTGGCATGTTCGCTCAGGTAGGTGGGATAGAACTCTTCGAAGCTGGCGTATTTTTTGTGAGGCAGAACTGTTGGCATGCTGGTCTCCTTGTGTTCTGGTGATTTCAGGGTAGACCTCGCCCATCGCGGAATCAATGAAAAAATTTCATTTCCGGCATCGGTTTGCGGTTGCCGAAACGCCCCTAAAGCCCGTACCATGCAGATACCGCCATTGTTTGTGGATTTTTGCCTTCGCTTGGGCTACATTCCAGACAGGAGCCTTGCGCTCTGTGGCTACAATAACTTAAGGATGACACCATGAAAGTCTCTGAAATTCTTAAAGTCAAAGGCAACATTCTCTTCACCGTGACCCCTGACACGCCGATCGCGGATGCCGTAGATGCGATGGCCGAGAAAGACATTGGCTCCTTGGTCGTCATGGAATTCGGCGAGTTGGTCGGCATGCTGACCTTCCGCGAAGTCCTCAAAACCCTGCAGGACAACAATGGTTCGGTCGGCCCCAACACCGTGCGCAAGCACATGGACGACCACCCGATCACCGTCACTCCCGACACCGACCTCAACGAAGTGCGCCGTATCATGCTCGAAAAACATGCGCGCTATGTGCCGGTGATGGACGCCAAGACGCTGCTGGGCGTGATGTCATTTTACGACGTTGCCAAGGCGGTGTTGGATGCGCAAGGTTTCGAGAACAAGATGCTCAAGGCCTATATCCGCGACTGGCCGACGGAAGAAGAGAATAATTGAATTGCCCGCGGGCGGCTTCCTGAACAGGGAAGCCGCTGTTTGCCAGAGAAACCGTTCATGTCGACATGAACGGTTTTTTGTTATCCGAATGACTGCTTTTTTGCCCGATTTTTGTCCATTTCGTTCAATCTGAGAATATCGCTCGCTACATGAGTCAATCCAACCAGTTTTCCCTGCTCGGCCAGCGCCGCTTTGCTCCCTTTTTCTGGACCCAGTTCCTCGGCGCTCTCAATGACAACGTTTTCAAGACTGCTCTGCTGACTATTCTCACCTATGATGCGCTGAGTTGGACCGACATTGACACCGGCCTGCTCAACAACCTGATTCCGGGTTTGTTCATCCTGCCGTTCTTCCTGTTCTCCGCCACTGCCGGGCAATTGGCCGACAAGATGGAAAAAGGCCGTCTGGCGCGTTACGTCAAGCTGCTGGAAATCGCCATCATGGGCCTAGCAGCCTACGGCTGGATGACGCATCACCTGTGGCTGCTGGTGATTGCGGTGGCTGGCATGGGCGTGCATTCGACCATTTTCGGACCGGTCAAATATGCCTACCTGCCGCAACAACTCAGGCCGCAAGAGTTGATCGGCGGCAACGGCGTGATCGAAATGGGCACCTTTGTCGGCATCCTGCTGGGCGAAGTGCTCGGCGCCGTGCTGGTGGTGCACAAGCCGTTCGGGCTGGAAATGGTGGCTGCGACGACGATCGGCTTCGCCATCCTCGGCTGGTTGGCCAGCTTGGGTATTCCACTTTCGCCGGCGCCCGCGCCGGATCTGAAGATCAACTGGAATCCGTTTTCGGAAATGGTGCGCAATCTCGGCTTTTCGCGTCGCAACCGGCCGGTGTTCCTGTCGATTCTGGGCAATTCATGGTTCTGGTTCTACGGCGCCATCGTGCTGGCGCAGTTCCCGTTGTATGCGAAGAATTATCTGCACGGCGACCACAGTGTGTTCGTCTTGCTGCTGATGGTTTTTTCGGTGGGGATCGGCGTCGGATCGCTCTTGTGCGAACGTTTGTCCGGGCACAAGGTGGAAATCGGCCTGGTGCCTTTCGGCGCGATCGGCTTGTCGGTGTTCGGTCTGGAGCTGTACTTTGCCAGCGTCAGCTACAGCGCCACCGCAGCCGTCGACGTGAGCGGCTTTATGGCGCAGCAAGGCAGCCTGCGCATCCTGTTCGATTGCGCGATGATCGGCGTGTTCGGCGGCTTGTACATCGTGCCACTGTTTGCGCTGATCCAGACGCGCTGCGATCCTGCGCATGTTTCGCGTACGATCGCCGGCATGAACATCATGAACTCGCTGTTCATGGTAGTGGCGGCCTTGCTGGCGATGGTGCTGCTGCGCGCGGGATTCACGATTCCGCAGATATTCCTGACCACGGCGATCCTGAACGCGCTGGTGGCGACCTACATCTTCTCGCTGGTGCCGGAATTCCTGATGCGTTTCCTGGCGTGGATACTGATCCACACCATCCATCGCGTGCGCACCGTCAACGCCGAGCTGATTCCCAGACACGGCGCCGCCGTGCTGGTGTGCAACCACGTCAGCTACGTCGACGCCATCGTGATCATGGCGACCAGTCCGCGGCCGATCCGTTTCGTCATGGACCACCGGATTTTCAAGGCACCGCTGCTGTCGTGGATTTTCCGCACCGCCAAGGCAATCCCGATTGCGCCGGCCAAGGAAGACCCCTGGCTGATGGAAAAAGCTTACGTCGACATCGCCCAGGCCTTGCATGAAGGCGACCTGGTCTGCATCTTCCCGGAAGGCAAGCTGACCAGCAACGGCGAAATCAACGAATTCAAGGGCGGCATCAAGAAAATCCTCGATCGCACGCCGGTGCCGGTTTTTCCGATGGCCTTGCGCGGCCTGTGGGGCAGTTTGCTCACGCGCGGCAGCGGCAATCCATTTCATCGCTCGTTCAAGCGCGGTCCGTTTTCGCGCCTGGAACTGGCGGTCGGCGAGCCGATCCCTGCCCGGCAGGCCACGCCGGAATACCTCCAGCAACGCGTGAGCGAACTGCGCGGCGAGTGGAAATAGGGCCTACACTGGTAAAATTCCGAATTCAGATCATTCAGAGCAGAGCTTCATTATGTCCGGCAATACCCTCGGCACGCTGTTTACCGTTACCACCTTCGGCGAATCCCATGGCCCGGCCATCGGTTGCGTGATCGACGGTTGTCCGCCGGGCATGGAACTGTCCGAAGCCGACATCCAGCCAGAACTGGACCTTCGCAAGCCGGGCACCTCGCGCCATGTCACCCAGCGCCAGGAGCCGGACACCGTGGAAATCCTTTCCGGCGTGTTCGAAGGCAAAACCACCGGCACGCCGATTGCGCTGCTGATCCGCAATCAGGACCAGCGCAGCAAAGATTACGGCAACCTGCTTGACACTTTCCGTCCCGGCCACGCCGACTACACCTACTGGCATAAATATGGTATTCGCGATCCGCGCGGCGGCGGCCGTTCGTCGGCGCGCCTGACTGCGCCCGTGGTCGGTGCGGCCGCGGTCGCCAAGAAATGGTTGTTCGAGAAATACGGTACGACGTTCAAAGGCTGCATGAGCCAACTCGGCGAGATCGCGATTCCGTTCGAGTCGTGGGATCACGTGCGCGAGAATCCGTTTTTTGCCGCCAACACCACTATCATTCCGCAGCTCGAAGCGTACATGGACGCTTTGCGCAAGGACGGCGATTCCTGCGGTGCGCGCATCGACGTGATTGCACAGAACGTGCCGGTCGGCCTGGGCGAACCCATTTATGACAAGCTCGATGCCGAAATCGCTTTTGCGCTGATGGGCATCAACGCCGTCAAGGGCGTCGAGATCGGCGCCGGCTTCAAGTCGGTCGCGCAAAAAGGCACCGAGCACGGCGATGCGCTGACGCCGGAAGGTTTCGTCGGCAACAACGCCGGCGGCGTCCTGGGCGGCATTTCGACCGGGCAGGACATTACGGCATCGATCGCCATCAAGCCGACGTCGAGCATCCGGTCGCCGCGTCCGTCGATCGATAAGGCCGGCCAGTCGACCCAGGTAGAAACCCACGGCCGCCACGATCCCTGCGTCGGCATCCGCGCCACGCCGATCGCCGAAGCCATGCTGGCACTGGTGCTGATGGACCATGCCTTGCGCCATCGCGCGCAATGCGGCGACGTGCACGTGACCACGCCGCAGATCGCTGCTCAAAAATAAACGAGATCCGCCGGCTTTTGCACCGGCGTCAGAACTGCGCTGAGGGATGCGGGTCGAATGATCCGCAAACATGGGGGAGGCGCCCGTCAATCGTGTTGATCGCGCGACAATGCGTCAGTCTTGGCGATGGCCGTAGCGTTTTCTCCTCTTTTTATTTTTGATGACGGAGATGACATGGCGCACCGAGTGCAAGGCCTGCAACAATTCCTGCCGCGTTTTTTGCTGGCTGCAGCCGTATTGGCGCTGGCGGCTTGCGAAAGCGTGCAAACCACCCAGAGCGGCGCTGTCGGCGTCACACGCCAGCAAAGCATGATGCTATCGGAGCAGGAGATCGATGCTGCCGCCGTCAAGGAATACGCCCAGGTGCTCGACGAGCAAAGGAAAAAAGGCGCGCTGAACCAGAGCCCCGCCCAGGTGCGTCGCGTGCGCGCCATTGTCGATCGCCTGATCCCGCAGACCGCGGTTTTCCGACCCGATGCGACCCGATGGAAGTGGGAAGTCAATGTCGTCACTTCGCCGGAGGCCAATGCCTGGTGCATGCCCGGCGGCAAAATCGCGGTCTATACCGGCCTGATCGAGAAGCTCAAGATCACCGATGACGAACTGGCCGCCGTGATGGGCCATGAAATCGCCCACGCTTTGCGCGAACATGCACGCGAACGGGCATCCGAGCAAGCCGTGACCGGTTCGCTGATTTCCATCGGTTCATCCATCCTCGGTATCGGCGAACTCGGTCAGCAGGGCGCGCAATATGCCTACATGGGGCTGATCGGCCTGCCGAATTCGCGCACCCACGAAACAGAAGCCGACCGCATCGGCGTGGAACTGGCTGCCCGTGCCGGTTACGATCCGCGCGCAGCCATTTCCCTGTGGCAAAAAATGGCGCAGATTGGCGGCAGCGAACCGATGAAGTTCATGTCCACCCATCCTTCGCGCGAAGACCGCATCAGTGATTTGACCGTCTATTCGCAGCGTGTGATGCCGTTGTACGAGCAGAGCAAGAAAACGCGCTGATACGGCGGCGTTGCCAGACACCGCGCCAAAACCACATTGGCGCCTCGGGAAAGGCCCGTTTATGGCATAATCAAAGGCTCATTTCAACGACTTGCGTTGCTTTCAGACGCCTGCATCATCATGCTCAAGACGCTTTACGACAAACTCTGGGAATCTCACGTTGTTCATACCGAACAAGACGGAACGGCCATTTTGTACATTGACCGTCACCTATTGCATGAAGTGACCAGCCCGCAAGCGTTCGAAGGCCTCAAGCTGGCTGGTCGCCAGCCATGGCGCAATGCCGCCAACCTGGTGGTGGCCGACCACAACGTGCCGACCACCAATCGCGCCAACGGCATCGTCGATCCGATTTCGCGCCTGCAGGTTGAAACGCTGGACGCCAATGCCAAGGAATACGGCCTGACTTATTTCGGCATGAACGACAAGCGGCAGGGCATCGTCCACGTGATCGGACCCGAGCAAGGCGCGACGCTGCCGGGCATGACGGTCGTGTGCGGCGATTCGCACACTTCCACGCACGGTGCTTTCGCCTGTCTGGCGCATGGCATCGGCACTTCGGAAGTCGAGCATGTGCTGGCGACGCAAACCTTGCTGGCGAAGAAGTCCAAGGCCATGCTGGTGCAGGTCGACGGCGCGTTGCCGCATGGCGTGACCGCCAAGGATATCGTGCTGGCTGTGATCGGCAAGATCGGCACCGCCGGCGGCACCGGCTACGCCATCGAATTCGCCGGCTCCACCATCCGCTCGCTGACGATGGAAGGCCGCATGACGGTCTGCAACATGGCTATCGAAGCAGGCGCGCGCGCCGGCATGATTGCGGTCGACGACACCACGATCAGTTACCTCAAGGGCCGCCCGTTTGCGCCGTCCGGTCCGCACTGGGAGCGCGCCGTGACTTACTGGCGCACGCTGCATTCGGACCCGGGCGCCAAATTCGACCTGGTCGTGACGCTCAACGCCGCGGATATCAAGCCGCAGGTTACCTGGGGCACCTCGCCGGAAATGGTGATCGCGGTCGACAGCCGCATTCCCGATCCGGACAAGGAAAAGGATCCGACCAAGCGCGACGGCATGGAAAAGGCGCTGGCCTACATGGCCCTCAAGCCCAACACGCCGATCGAAGATATCCGCATCGACAAGGTGTTCATCGGCTCCTGCACCAACTCGCGCATCGAAGATCTGCGCGAAGCGGCAGCGGTGGTGCGCGGGAAGTTCCGCGCTTCCAACGTCAAGCTGGCGATGGTGGTGCCGGGCTCCGGCCTGGTCAAGGAGCAGGCTGAACGCGAAGGCTTGGACAAGATTTTCAAGGATGCCGGTTTTGAATGGCGTGAGCCCGGTTGCTCGATGTGCCTGGCGATGAACGCCGATCGCCTGGAGCCGGGCGAGCGTTGCGCATCGACCTCCAACCGCAACTTTGAAGGTCGCCAAGGCGCGGGCGGACGCACGCATCTGGTCAGCCCGGCAATGGCCGCAGCAGCCGGTATCGCAGGTCATTTCGTTGATGTTCGTTCCTTGTAAAAAAACTACCTCGGTGAAAATATGAAAAAAATAATCGCTCTGGCCCTGCTGGCCGCTTCGACTTTGACGCTGACCGCTTGCAATACTGTCCAAGGTTTCGGCAAGGATGTCGAAAAGGTAGGTGAAAAAATGCAGGACGCCGGCAAGAAGTAGGAATAAAGGCAGTGGTGGCAACAGTTGGTATGTCGTATCGCTGTTGCCGATTCGTTTGTTGAAGAGATAGAAAAATCGGATTGACCAGGATCGCTGCACGGTGCGGCGATCCGTCATCGATACAAGTGCCATGAATAAATTTATCGTCCATGATGGTCTGGTTGCCCCGCTTGACCGCGCCAACGTCGATACCGACGCGATCATCCCCAAGCAATTCCTGAAGTCGATCAAGCGCAGCGGCTTCGGCCCCAACCTGTTTGACGAATGGCGTTATCTGGACCACGGCGAGCCGGGCATGGACAACTCCAAGCGTCCGCTGAACCCCGACTTTGTGCTCAACCAGCCGCGTTATCAGGGCGCATCGATCCTGCTGGCGCGCAAGAATTTCGGCTGCGGCTCCTCGCGCGAACATGCGCCGTGGGCGCTGGATCAATACGGTTTCCGCGCCGTGATTGCGCCCAGCTTCGCTGATATTTTCTTTAACAATTGCTTCAAGAACGGCCTGCTGCCGATTGTGCTGCCGGAGCAGCAGATCGACCGCCTGTTCGACGAAGTGAAAGCATTCCCGGGCTTCCGCCTGATCATTGATCTGGAAAAACAGATCATTACTACCGCGAATGGTAGTCAGACTTATCCGTTTGAGGTCGGCGAATTCCGTAAATACTGCTTGCTCAACGGCCTTGACGACATCGGTTTGACATTGCGCCAGGCGGACAAAATCCGCGCCTTTGAAGAGCGTCACCTGTACGATCAGCCTTGGCTGGCTAACACCATCTAAGCACGTTTGCAGGTTCTGGCCGGCCGGATGCGGCATCGCGCGATCGGTATGATCGGCGGCGATGCGGCAGCCGGCGATATTATTTTCCAAGACGACAAGACGACGACATGAAGATTGCAATTTTGCCAGGCGACGGCATTGGCCCCGAAATCATCGAACAAGCCGTACGCGTATTGAATACGCTCGGTGAAAAATTTGAAATGGAAACCGCGCCGGTCGGCGGTGCAGGCTATGAAGCGCACGGCCATCCGTTGCCGGACGGCACGCTGAAGCTGGCCAAGGAAGCCGACGCCATCCTGTTCGGCGCCGTCGGCGACTGGAAGTACGATAAGCTGGAGCGCGCGTTGCGTCCTGAGCAGGCCATCCTCGGCCTGCGCAAGCATTTGCAACTGTTTGCCAATTTCCGCCCGGCGATCTGTTATCCGGAACTGACCGGCGCATCGTCGCTGAAGCCTGAACTGGTGGCCGGCCTCGACATCTTGATCGTGCGCGAACTGAACGGCGACATCTATTTCGGTCAGCCGCGCGGCATGCGTGAAGCGCCGGATGGTCCGTTCAAGGGCGCGCGCGAAGGCTTTGACACCATGCGCTACAGCGAGCCGGAGATCCGCCGCATCGCGCATGTGGCGTTCCAGGCCGCGGCCAAGCGCGGCAAGCGCTTGTGCAGCGTGGACAAGGCCAACGTGCTGGAGACTTTCCAGTTCTGGAAAGACATCGTCACCGACGTGCACAAGGAATATCCAGATGTCGAGCTGACGCATATGTACGTGGACAATGCCGCCATGCAACTGGTCAAGGCGCCGAAGAACTTCGACGTGATTGTCACCGGCAACATGTTCGGCGACATCCTGTCGGACGCGGCCGCGATGCTGACCGGTTCGATCGGCATGTTGCCGTCGGCGTCGCTGGACGCCAACAACAAGGGCTTGTACGAACCGTCGCACGGTTCGGCGCCGGACATCGCCGGCAAGGGCATCGCCAATCCGCTGGCGACGATCCTGTCGGCGGCGATGATGCTGCGTTTCTCGCTGAACAAGGCGGAGCAGGCCGATCGCATCGAAGCCGCAGTGAAGAAAGTCCTTGCACAAGGCTACCGCACGGGCGATATTTATGAAGAGGGCACGACCAAGGTCGGCACCAGGGAAATGGGCGACGCCGTCGTCAAAGCACTGGGTTGATTGCTGGAAGTGGTTTTTTAACGCTGTTGTTCATTAATTATGGAAGTCCATTAAATAGGGAAAGATGATGAAACTGGTTGGTTTGGTTGGCTGGCGTGGAATGGTGGGTTCGGTCCTGATGCAGCGCATGCAGGACGAGGGTGATTTCGATCACATCGAACCGGTATTTTTTTCGACCTCGAATGCAGGCGGCAAAGCGCCGTCGTTCGCCAAAACGGCAACGACGCTGAAAGACGCCAATAGCATTGACGAGCTGAAAAAATGCGACATCATTATTACCGCGCAGGGCGGCGATTACACCACCGACATCTTCCCCAAGCTGCGTGCAGCCGGCTGGGACGGTTACTGGATCGATGCAGCGTCGACGCTGCGCATGAAGGACGACGCCGTAATCGTGCTCGACCCGGTCAACAGCAACGTCATCAAGGATGCGCTGGCCAAGGGCGTCAAGAACTACATTGGCGGCAACTGCACCAATTCCATCCTGTTGATGGGCGTGGGCGGCTTGTTCAAGGAAGGTCTGGTCGAGTGGGTCAGTTCCATGACCTATCAAGCGGCTTCCGGTGGCGGCGCCAATCACATGCGCGAACTGTTGAAGGGCATGGGGGTGATCAGCGCGGCGGTAGCCGATGAACTGGCGACGCCGTCGTCGGCGATTCTGGACATCGACCGCAAGGTCGCCAAGACCATTCGCGAGGACGTGCCGACCGAATACTTCGGCGCGCCGCTGGCGGGCGGACTGATTCCCTGGATCGACGCGCAACTGGAAAACGGCCAGTCCAAGGAAGAATGGAAGGGCCAGGCGGAAGTCAACAAGATCCTCGGCAACGAGAAGATCATTCCGGTCGACGGCCTGTGCGTGCGTATCGGCGCGATGCGTTGCCATAGCCTGGCATTGACCATCAAGCTCAAGCGCGACTTGCCGCTGGCGGATATCGAATCGATCATCCGTTCGGGCAACCAATGGGTGAAATGGGTGCCGAATGATCGCGCGCTCACCGTCAAGGAACTGACGCCGGCATCCATCACCGGCAGTCTGGAAATCGGCGTCGGCCGCGTGCGCAAGCTCAACCAGGGGGCGGAATATATTTCCGCCTTCGTGATCGGCGATCAGTTGTTGTGGGGCGCCGCCGAGCCGTTGCGCCGCATGCTGCGCATCATTCTTGAAAAATAATTGGCCAGGGAACGTCGGGAGGTTTTTCTGATGTTCTGTTGTCAATTTGCAACGCCAGCCCGTCAAACATTCCGTCATCGGAATGTTGGCGGGTTTTGACCATCTTGAGAACTTGGTTACACTTGCAGGCCTAAGTTCTTGATGATATGTTGAAAATTAGAATTTATCTCATCCACGTCAACCAACCTGTTTTTTCGCGAGGACTAGTCAAATCCATTGCTTAGTGGCAATTTGGAGGGCTTTTGTTGGCTTATTGGATTTTTGGTTGTCATTGATGAAATAAATTTTGGTCTTCAGGCCTTCTTTAACAGAACGTCTATCTCACCATATAAAACATGCCTCTACATACTGATACCAAGTTTCGGCTGTCCCGCCTCAAAAAACTCAGCGCTGCCGTCGCCATGGCACTGGCCTTGCCGATGGGCGCCCATGCCGCCGGCATGGGCAAGCTGACGGTGCTGTCCTCGCTGGGCCAGCCCCTGAGGGCGGAAATCGAACTGACCTCGGTATCGAAGGAGGAAGAGGGCGCGCTGGTTGCCCGCCTTGCGCCGGCAGATGCGTTCAGAAAAGCCAACATCGATTTCAATCCGGTGCTGTCCTCCTTGCGATTCTCAATCGATCAGCGCCAAGGCAAGCAATTCATTCGCATCACCTCGTCGCAGGCCGTCAATGAGCCTTTCGTCGATTTGTTGCTGGAGTTGAGCAGCGGCGGTTCGCGTCTGGTGCGTGAATACAGTTTCTTGCTGGACCCGCCCGACATGCGCAAGCCGCAGGCGGCGCAATCGGCCCCGGCTGTTCCGCCGACGGCGCCGCCTGCTGCGGTGAAGCCTGCTGCGGCAGGAACGCCGGCAGCCAGACCGGCCGCGACGCCATCTTCTGCACCAGCGCCGACTTCAGCTTCAACGGCGCCCGCTGCAGTCGCCAATAACAGCGACGAAGAACCGGTCTCCACCATCGTGACGAAACCGGCTCCATCGAGCCAGGCTGAAGAAATTATCCGCAGCGGTCGCAGCGAGCAGAGTGGCCTGACCAACGCGCCTGTTCCGGCTGCCGTGGCCGAAAAAACCGTACCGACGTCCACCGCCACAGCAGAGGCAAAGACGGGCGCCGCCGCTCCGGCGACAGGCCGCCGAGCCAGAGGCAATGCCGCTGCGGAGAGTAAGACGGGCGATAAAACCTATCGCGTAAAGGAAGGCGACACCTTGGCGGAAATCGCCACCCGCACCAAGGACAATACGGTCTCGCTGGATCAGATGCTGATCGCGCTGTACCGCGCCAATCCGGATGCCTTCATCGGCGACAACATCAATCGTCTGCGCGCCGGCCGTGTGCTGTCGGTACCCGACGCAGCGACTGCCGGCGCCGTCGATAAAGGCGAGGCGCGCACCACGGTGGTCGCGCAAGCCCGGGATTTCAACGCTTATCGCAACAAGCTGGCCGGCCAGGTCGCCAGCGGTCCGGCACGGAAATCCGACAACCCTAGGCAAAGCAGTGGCGGCAGAGTGACGGCGCGCGTGGAAGAAAAATCTTCCACCGGCGAGGCCAAGGATAGGCTGCAATTGTCCAAGGCTGGTGCGAGCGATCGGGCTGCCGCGGAAAAGGCTGCTGCTGAAGAAAAGATCGCCGCGGACAAGGCTCTCGCCGAGGCCAATGATCGCGTCAAAGCGCTTGAGAAAAATGTCAGCGATCTGCAAAAACTGCTGGAGATCAAGAACAAGACCCTGGCCGATCTGAGCGAACAGCAAAAAGCCGCCGCAGCGAAACCGGAGGCGCCCGTAGCACCGGCGCCGGAGGCAGCCAAACCGGAAGAAAAACCTGCCGAGGCCAAGCCTGCTGAAGCTGCGCCGCCGGCCGAGGTCGCCAAACCGGAAACACCTCCGGCACCGGCCCCCGCGCCCGCTGCAGCGGAAAAACCGAAATCTGCAATTGCGACAGGTCCGATAGCGAAAGCCAATTTCTTCGATCGTATCCAGGACAATCCTTTCGCTTTGCCTGGCGCCGGCGCGCTGGTCGCTTTGCTGGCAGCGTGGGGTGTTGTGCGTCTGCGCAACAAGAAAAAAGCCGGGCAGGCCGCCGCAGCGGAATCCGATCAGGAGGATGAGCCGGTTGAGGAAAAAAAGCCTGAGCCGGTCGCCGCTGTCGCTCAATCCGAGGTTGCAGAGGCTCCTGTCGAAGCAGAGGTCGTTGCTGCGCCTGAAGCCGACGCCGTCGATCCGATCGCCGAAGCCGACATGTACATTGCTTACGGTCGTGATGAGCAGGCCGAAGACATTCTGCATCTGGCACTGAAGAGCGATCCGGATCGCCAGGCGATTCGCGGCAAGTTGCTGGAAATTTACTCCAAGCGTCAGGATGTCGATGGTTTTAACGAGGTCGCCAGGGAGTTGCATGAAGCAACCGGCGGCATTGGTGAAGAATGGGAAAAGGCGGTCGCCATGGGCATCGTGCTGGACCCGACCAATCCGTTGTATGGCGGCGTGGCGGCAGCAGGTGAGGATGCCGCGCTCCCCCCCCCAGAAGTGAGCAGCAACGCCGGAAATGAGCCGGTCGCCGAAAAGGCGCCAGAGCCGACACCGGAGCAAGACCAGGGGCTGGAATTCGACCTGAACGACTTCAAGGGGGCGGAAATCCAGCCGGATACGGCGCCTGCGGCCGATATTGGCCGCAAGATAGATTTCGATCTCGAACTCGACAGCGGCGCCAAGCAGGACGGCGACGGCCCGGTCGTGCCGACGCCGGTAGCCTCGATCCTGGACGATTTGCCGAAACCGGCCGCCGCGCTTAGCGACATCAATCTCGACTTGCCTACGCCGCCCGAACAGCCCAAGCCGGTTGACGTGCTGGAAGACGACGAGTCAGCCTTCGCCGCCGAAATGTCGACCAAGCTGGATCTGGCCGCGGCGTATCAGGAAATCGGCGACAAGGAAGGCGCGCGCGAATTGCTGGAGGAGGTCATCCGCGGCGGCAGCGACGCCCAGATCGAGCGTGCCAAGGACATGCTGTCCAAGCTGTCGTAAGCGGCGTAGCATTCAGACTGTCCGGAAACGGGCGCCGAGGTTGGCGCCCGTTTGCTTTTATCGAATCAAGGATGCCGTCATGCATCTGCAACGACCCAAACAAGTGCCGTGACCGAATCTTCACTCCTCTCCGCCGCCGAGCCAGTTACAGCGCATCCTATGCGCCGGATCGTGCTCGGCATCCAGTACGACGGCGCTTCCTGGCAAGGCTGGCAGACCCAGCCGCATGGCCTGACCGTTCAGGACAAGCTGGAAGCCGCGCTCAAGCAGTTCACCCTGGTCGACATCACCACTACCTGCGCCGGACGCACCGACTCCGGTGTGCATGCGCTGGAACAGGTGGCGCATTTCGACACCGACATTGCGCGCGACAAATTCTCGTGGGTGCGCGGCGTGAATGCGTTTTTACCGGCGTCGATCGCGGTGCGCTGGGCATGCGAATTGCCGGTCGAAGATGGTCCCGGCCGGACCGTGGAAGAGCGCGACGGCGGTTTTCATGCGCGCTTCAGCGCCACCGCGCGCACCTATCACTACGTTTTGTACAACCATCCGGTGCGTTCGCCTTTGCTGGCGGGCAAGGCCGGCTGGACGTTCCGGCCACTGGATGCGGCGTTGATGCAGCAGGGCGCAAATCATCTGGTCGGCGAGCATGACTTCACGACGTTTCGCGCCGTCGAATGCCAGGCCAAGTCGCCGGTGCGCACGATGGAATCGTTGCAGGTGCGTCGCCACGGCGATCTGATCATTTTCACCCTGAAAGCCAATGCTTTTCTGCACCACATGGTACGCAACATCGTTGGTTCGCTGATCTTCGTTGGCAACGGCAACCAGCCGCCGGAATGGATCGCCCAAGTGCTGGCGCAAAAGGATCGCGGTCGTGCTGCGCCGACCTTCATGCCGGACGGCCTGTATCTGGCCAAAGTGGATTATCCGGCGCACTGGGCGTTGCCGCAGGAAGAGGCCGCGTGGCCCTGGCTGTAAGCAGGCCTTGCCATCGGTTAGACTAGGGCACATTCCTCTTATGACCTCATCTATCGATCATGCACAGAACCAGAATCAAGATCTGCGGCCTGACCCGCGCTGAAGACGTTGCCGTCGCCGTGGCGGCAGGGGCGGATGCGATCGGTTTCGTGTTTTATGCCAAGAGCCCGCGTCATGTCACAGCCGCGGTCGCCGCGGAATTGATCTCCGCGGTGCCGCCCTTTATTTCCACCGTCGGTTTGTTCGTCAATGCGAGCGCCGCCGACATCGCCGCCGTGCTGGAGCGGGCGCCCTTGTCATTGTTGCAATTCCACGGCGATGAAACGCCGGAGCAATGCGCCGCCATTGCGCAAGCGGTCAAACGGCCATTCATGCGCGCAGCCCGCATCGGAATGGCAACCACGGCCGGGGATTTGTTAAAATGCGAACAGGATTATCGTTCCTCCAGTTCCTTGTTCACGGGACTGTTGCTTGACACCCTGGTCGAGCAATACGGCGGCAGCGGAAAGGTTTTCGATTGGTCTCTCATTCCAGAAGAACTCGCGCCTCGGGTCGTTTTAAGTGGTGGCTTGAGCGTGCAAAACGTCACTGACGCGGTGCAGCGCGTGCGCCCGTACGCCGTCGACGTCAGCAGCGGCGTCGAGCAAGCCAAGGGCATCAAGGATGCCGCCAGGATAGCCGCGTTCATCAGCGCGGTGCAATTGGCAGACAAAGCCTGAGCGTTGACGCCAGGCAGCAATCACACCAGATCATCAGAGGAATACCAATGAAAGAATTGAACCCGCTCGCACACTTTGCCGAGCGCCAGCCCGTTTCCGCCGCCGCGCTGCATCAGTCGGCGCACTACAATCTGCCCGACGCGCGTGGCCATTTCGGGCAGTACGGCGGCAGCTTCGTGTCGGAAACCCTGACCCATGCGCTGAGCGAACTGCGCGAAGCCTATGCGCATTACCAGCACGACGAACAGTTCCTGGCCGAATTTCATACCGAACTGAAACATTTCGTCGGCCGTCCGAGTCCGGTGTATCACGCCAAGCGCTGGTCCGAGCTGGCTGGCGGCGCGCAAATCTATTTCAAGCGCGAAGACCTCAATCACACCGGCGCGCACAAGATCAACAACGTCATCGGCCAGGCTCTGCTGGCCAAGCGCATGGGCAAGAAGCGCATCATCGCCGAGACCGGCGCCGGCCAGCACGGTGTGGCGACCGCGACGATCTGCGCGCGTTTCGGCATGGAATGCATCGTCTACATGGGCAGCGAAGACGTCAAACGCCAGTTGCAGAACGTCTATCGCATGAACCTGCTGGGCGCCAAGGTGGTGCCGGTCGAATCGGGTTCCAAGACGCTCAAGGATGCGCTCAATGAAGCCATGCGCGACTGGGTCACCAATGTCGAGACGACCTTTTACATCATCGGCACCGTGGCCGGCCCGCATCCTTATCCGATGATGGTGCGCGATTTTCAGTCGGTGATCGGCAACGAATGCATCGTGCAGATGCCCGAAATCGCCAGCCGCCAGCCCGACTATGTCGTGGCGGCCGTCGGCGGCGGCTCCAATGCGATGGGGATTTTCTATCCCTACATCGATTACCTGGGCGTGAAACTGGTCGGCGTCGAAGCCGCCGGCGATGGGCTCGACACGGGCCGCCATTCGGCGTCGCTGACTCGGGGTTCGCCGGGCGTGCTGCACGGCAACCGCACTTATCTGCTGCAGGACGAAAACGGTCAGATCATCGAGACGCATTCGGTCTCCGCCGGCCTCGATTATCCCGGCGTCGGTCCCGAGCATGCCTGGCTGAAAGACAGCGGCCGCGCCAGCTACGAATGCATTACCGACGAGGAGGCGCTGGCGGCGTTCCACACCTGCTGCCGCATCGAAGGCATCATTCCTGCGCTGGAATCGAGCCATGCACTGGCCTACGCAGCCAAGCTGGCGGCGACCTTGCCGAAGGACAGGATTGTGTTGGCCAACCTGTCCGGCCGCGGCGACAAGGACATGCATACGGTCCAGCAGCGGCAGGGGCAATCAGGCTTGTAAGCAATAAAAGGCACCATCCCGGCATGCGAGCGGAGGATTCTTGATCCGTCGTTCGCAGGCGTAAAACAAAGCCGGGCTGGCCGAATCGACGAACAAAACATTCCCATATCATGTCCCGCATCCAATCCACTTTTTCCGCGCTGGCCGCGAACAACAAGAAGGCGCTGGTCACCTTTATCACGGCAGGCGATCCTGCTCCCGAACTCACGGTGCCGCTGCTGCATGCACTGGTTGCCGGCGGTGTCGATATCCTTGAACTCGGCGTACCGTTTTCCGATCCCATGGCCGAAGGTCCCGTGATCCAGCGCGCCTGCGAACGCGCGCTCAAGTTCGGCGTCGGCACGCGCGACGTGCTCGGCTATGTGCGCGAGTTTCGCAAGACCGACACCAGCACTCCGGTGGTGCTGATGGGTTACGCCAACCCGATCGAGCATTTCGGCGTCGATGCCTTCATCGCCGCCGCGAAGGAAGCCGGCGTGGACGGCACCATCGTGGTCGACTATCCGCCGGAAGAGTGCGAGGAATTCGCGCAAAAGATGCAGGCGCAAGGTCTTGATCCGATTTTCCTGCTGGCGCCGACGTCGACTGAAGAGCGCATCGAACAGGTCGCCAAGGTCAGCAGCGGTTTCTGTTATTACGTATCGCTGAAGGGCGTGACCGGCGCCGGCAATATCGACACCGCCGAAGTGGCGGCGCGTATCGCCGCCATCCGCAAACACGTCAAACTGCCGATCGGCGTCGGTTTCGGCATCCGCGACGGCGCCACGGCCAGGGCGGTAAGCCAGGTGGCCGATGCCGTCGTGATCGGCAGCCGCATCATCCAGGAACTGGAGAACACGCCGCGTGAACGTGCGGTGGCAGCGGTCCAGGCATTCGTCGCGGATATCCGCAAGGCCATGGATGCCTGAGTCCGGCAGGCGAGCAGGGGAGCAATCGGGTTCCGACAAGGTGCTCCCTGACCGCCTTGTGTGCTAGTGATCATTGCTGGAAAGCAAACAAAACACGATCCCCGGTTGCGTACCTTTTGCCTCTGGTACAATGCGCCACCGGAAATTAAATGAGGTTTCTATGAGCTGGCTAGAGAAATTACTCCCGCCTCAAATTCAACGTAGCGATTCCGCAAGCCGGAAGTCGATACCCGAAGGTCTGTGGGTCAAGTGCCCGTCCTGCGAAGCGGTACTCTACCGTACCGATCTGGAATCCAATCTCCACGTTTGCCCCAAGTGCAGCCACCACATGCGTATCCGCGCCCGTGCACGCTTGGACGCATTGCTCGACGAGGGCGGCCGTTATGAAATCGGCCAGGAAACCCTGCCGGTCGACACGCTCAAGTTCAAAGACAGCAAAAAGTACCCCGATCGCCTGAAAGACGCGCTGGAATCAACCGGCGAGACTGATGCGATGGTTGTCATGGGCGGTGCCATCATGACCTTGCCGGTTGTGGTTGCCTGCTTCGAATTCGAATTCATGGGCGGTTCCATGGGCTCGGTGGTCGGCGAGCGTTTTACTCGCGGCGCGCAAATGGCGCTGGAGCAAAAAGTCCCATTCATCTGCGTCACAGCCACCGGCGGCGCACGCATGCAGGAAGGCTTGCTGTCGTTGATGCAAATGGCCAAGACCACCTCCATGCTGACCAAGCTGTCGGAAAAGAGATTGCCGTTCATCAGCGTCCTGACCGATCCGACCATGGGCGGCGTGTCGGCGTCGTTTGCCTTCATGGGCGACGTCGTCATGGCCGAGCCGAAAGCCCTGATCGGCTTTGCCGGTCCGCGCGTGATCGAGAACACCGTGCGTGAAAAATTGCCGGAAGGCTTCCAGCGTGCCGAGTTCCTGGTGACCAAGGGCGCCATCGACATGATCGTCGATCGCCGCAAGATGCGCGAAGAAATCGCACGTTTGCTGGCGTTGCTGCAAAATCAGGCGGCCGAGACGGTTTCGTGACCACAACAAGACCTTGAACAGGTTCTTCAAGGTTGGCATACCGCAGGCAGACCCGAACTTGCCGTCCAGCGTGAGTTCGGGTTTTTGTTTTTAAGTCATTCGTCGGGCCCCGCGGCTCGATGCAGCTCCATCGCAGGTCGACATCATGCAAGCGCAAGCAACTCCCACCACCCTGGCCGACTGGCTGGCACTTCTTGAAACCCGCCATGCCAAAGCGATCGACATGGGCCTGGAGCGCGTCGCCAAGGTCAAGGAACAACTCGACATCCGCTTCGATTGTCCCGTCATCATGGTGGCAGGCACCAACGGCAAGGGCTCGACCTGCGCCATGCTGGAGTCGATCCTGATGCGCGCCGGCTATCGCGTGGGTTTGTACATCAAGCCGCATTTCCTGCATTTCAACGAGCGCGCCCGCGTCGAAGGCACGCCGGCTTCGGATGCCGCGCTGATCGCCGCGTTCGAGGCGGTCGAAGAAAAGCGCGGCGATGTCTCGCTGACCTATTTCGAATTCACCACGCTGGCGATCATGAAGCTGCTGGCCGACGCCAGGCTCGATGTCGTGATCCTTGAAGTCGGCCTGGGCGGGCGGCTGGACGCCGTCAATGTGATCGATGCCGACGTCGGCATCGTCACCAGCATCGACATCGACCACACCGAATACCTCGGCACCACGCGCGAAGAAATCGGTTTCGAAAAGGCCGGCATCTATCGCGCCGACAAGACCGCGATCTGCGGCGATCCGGTGCCGCCGAAGTCGCTGATCAAGCATGCGGAAGCCATCGGCGCCGATCTGTGGCTGATGGGCCGCGATTTCAACTATCAGGGCGACAAGCAGCAGTGGGCCTACGGCGGCCGCAACCAGCGCCGCAATTCGCTGGCCTATCCAAGCCTGCGCGGCGCCAATCAGTTGCTCAATGCCGCGGCCGCGCTGGCCGCGTTGGAGGCCTTGCGCGATCGTCTGCCGGTCGGCGCGCAAGAAGTACGCACCGGATTGGCGACCGTCGAGTTGCCGGGCCGTTTCCAGGTCTTGCCCGGGCAGCCGCTGGTGATCCTCGATGTCGCGCACAACCCGCATGCAGCCGCCACGCTGGCGCAAAATCTCGACAACATGGGTTTCCATCCCTACACCTATGCCGTGTTCGGCTCCATGCTCGACAAGGACATCGAAGGCGTGATCAACCACCTCAAGGGCAAGATCGATCACTGGTGCGTTACAAGCTTGCCGTTGCCGCGCGCTGCCACGGCGCAGCAATTGAAGGACAAGTTGCTGGAAGCGGGCGTCGAGCCGGAATTCAAGCCCGATGCAGCCTGCACGATAGAAACCTTCGAAACCCCGGCGGCTGCATTCGCAAATGCGCAGAGCAGGGCGACCGAGAATGATAGAATTGTGGTTTTTGGATCCTTCCTCACCGTCGCCGGTGTGATGGAAGCCCGCAAGCCGGAACTGCATTGAGTTCTTGCCGTTTTGCACGCAGTTTTTGTTGTTCATCCGCATTTTTCAGACCACCTAACATAGATCAGCATGGGCTTGTTCTCGTTTTTTCGTAAAAACAAGCAGGAATCCGCTTCCGGTCAGGGCGAATTCCTCTCTCGTTCCGCAGGGGAGTCGTCGGCCATACGCGGCAGCCGCAGCAGCGCCGGCAATTCACGCAAATCCGGCAAAGCCGGCAAGGAAGATTCCGTCGATCCGGTCCTGCCCGAGAAAAAACGCGCCCGCCGCCGCCTGATCGGTGCTGTCGCGCTGGTGCTGGCGGTGGTGATCGTGCTGCCAATGATCCTCGATTCCGAGCCGCGCCCGCTGGCCGACGATATTGCGATTCAGATACCTTCCAAGGACGGCAAGGACACCGCCAAGGATGCGGGCCACGCTGCCGACAAACCTCAGGCCGCCGCTGAGCCCAAGGAAGAATTCGTCGATCCTGCCACCATGAACGCCGGCGTCGAGAAGCCGGCGATCGCGCCCGGTGCGTCTGCCATGCCTTCCGGTCCCGCCAATGTGCCCCTGGCGCCGGAGACCAAGCCTGCGCTACCGATTGCCGAGAAGCCGGCCGACAAGCCGGAGCCGCCCAAGGAAACCCCAAAACCCGTCGCTAAAGCCGATGCCAAAGCGGACGTAAAAGACAGTAAGGTTGCTGCGAAGCCGGCGGAACGCAAGGACGAGCGCAAGAAAGACGTGAAGGAAGCAGCCAAGCCGAAGACGGCCGACAAGCCCGACGACGCGGCGCGCGCGCTGGCAATCCTGGAAGGCAAGCCGGCGACGGCCGACAAGAAACCGACTGCGACGCCGGCCGGCGGCGGCAAGTTCGTGATCCAGGTTGCTGCGCTGGCGACACAGGAAAAAGTGGATGAACTGCGCGGCAAGCTCAGCGGCGCGGGCATCAAGTCTTACACGCAAAAGGTGGCGACCCAGTCCGGCGATCGCACGCGCATCCGCGTCGGTCCGTTCGCCAACCGCGACGAAGCCGACAAGATGCGTGCCAAGATCAACAAGCTCGGCCTGAACGCCACCATCGTTCCGGCTTGAATCTGATGCCGACCGGCCGCATATTGGTCATGTTGCTGAGCTTATCGTGACGATTTTCGATTATCTGGTCTTGCTGGTGCTGGTTTGTTCGGTCATCATCAGCATGTTGCGCGGCCTGGTCAGGGAAGTGTTGTCGCTGGCCAGTTGGGTGATTGCATTAGTTGTCGCCAACGCCTATGGTGAAGCATTGGCGACAATGTTGCCGGATGTGATTCCAGGCGAGTCGACAAGATTGATTGTGGGCTTCATCGCCTTATTCATCGGCACGCGCCTGTTGATGGGGCTGGTGACCAGGGCCATGTCTGAAATGGTGAAGGCGAGCGGCCTGTCGCTGATCGATCGCAGCCTGGGCGCCGTGTTCGGCCTGGCGCGCGGTGCGGTGATTGTGTTGGCGGTGGTGCTATTGTGCGGTACGACGTCGATTCCGCAGCAGCCGTTCTGGAAAGATGCAAGGTTAAGTCCGCTGGCGGAAGCCGCCGCGGAAACCGTCAAACCGTATTTGCCCGGCCAGTTCGCGCAGCATGTCCATTTTTGATTTTGTTCTTCGTTTTTGTTCTCATTTAGGAGTCCACCATGTGTGGCATTGTCGGCGTCGTTTCCCATAGTCCAGTCAACCAGTTGCTCTACGATGCGCTGCTGCTGCTGCAGCACCGCGGCCAGGATGCAGCCGGTATCGCAACCAACCATGCCAACGGCTTCTCGATGCACAAGGCCAACGGCTTGGTGCGCGACGTGTTCCGTACCCGCAACATGCGTTCGTTGCCCGGCAATACCGGCCTCGGCCAGGTGCGCTATCCGACCGCCGGCAGTTCGTCCAGCGAAGAGGAAGCGCAACCGTTTTACGTCAATGCGCCGTTCGGCATCATCCTTGCGCACAACGGCAACCTGACCAACGCGGAACAGCTCAAGGTCGAGATGTTCAAGAACGACCGCCGCCACCTCAATACCGATTCCGACACCGAAGTACTCGTCAACGTGTTTGCGCATGAATTGCAGCAAGCCACCACCGGCTATTCGCTTGATCCGGCCGCCTTGTTCAAAGCAGTCGCCATGGTCCACAAGCGCGTGCGCGGCTCCTATGCCGTGGTGGCGCAGATCGCCGGCTACGGCCTGCTGGGCTTCCGCGATCCGTACGGCATTCGTCCGATGTGCCTGGGTTTCAATGAAACCGACAAGGGCGCCGAATACATGCTGGCCAGCGAATCCGTGGCGCTGGAAGGCCTGGGCTTCCGCTTCCTGCGCGACGTCATGCCGGGCGAAGCGATCTTCATCGACAACGACGGCAAGCTGTACAACCAGCAATGCGCCGAAAATCCGTCGCTCAATCCTTGCGCTTTCGAATTCGTCTACCTTGCCCGTCCCGACTCCGTGATCGATGGCGCGTCGGTGTATGCCTCGCGGCTGAAGATGGGGGAATTCCTGGCCGACAAGATCCGTCGCGAAATCAACAGCGGCGAGATCGATGTGGTCATGCCGATCCCTGATTCTTCGCGTCCTGCCGCGATGGAGCTGGCGTTGAAACTGAACCTCCAATATCGCGAAGGCTTCATCAAGAACCGCTACATCGGCCGCACTTTCATTATGCCGGGCCAAGGGCTGCGCAAGAAGTCCGTGCGCCAGAAACTGAATGCCATCGGTTCCGAGTTCAAGGGCAAGAGCGTGCTGTTGGTGGATGACTCCATCGTGCGCGGCACCACCAGCCGCGAAATCGTGCAGATGGCGCGCGAAGCCGGCGCTAAACGCGTGATCTTCGCTTCGGCCGCGCCTCCGGTCAAATTTCCGAACGTCTACGGCATCGACATGCCGACGCGCGACGAACTGATCGCCTACGGCCGCACCGACGAAGAAGTCTGCCGCGAAATCACAGCCGATGCACTGGTCTACCAGGACGTGGAGGCGCTGAAGCGTTCGATTTCCGACATCAATCCGGCGCTGAAGAACTTCGAGGCATCGTGCTTCGACGGCAACTACATCACCGGCGACATCACGCGCGAATATCTCGACCGCATCGAACTGGCGCGCAAGAATCCTAAGCCGGCGCTGGAGGACATGGTGCGTTCGCAACTGAACCTGAATCTGGCGCGCGTGGACTGAGTTTTCTTCACGCTTCAGGACAGTAAAAACGTCGGATCGCCGTTATAGCATCCGGCGTTTTTTATTGTGCTGCGGCAGCGCTGGAACTGGCTTATCATCACTATTCTTGCATGTTTTACCGTCCCGGCTTTTCCATCCATCAATATGAACGACAAGAAAAACTACGGCTTCACCACCACCATCCTGCACAGCGATCGCCAGAAGGAGATCGAACACGGCTCGCTACACAAGCCTATCCACACTTCCGTCGCTTTCGGCTACAAGGATGCGCGCCAACTGGCGGAAGTATTCCAGGGCAAGCAACCCGGTTACCGTTACGGCCGTCAAGGCAATCCGACCGTGTCGGCGCTGGAGGACAAGATCACCAAGATGGAAGGCGGCCTGTCGACCATCTGTTTCGCTACCGGCATGGCAGCTATCGGCGCAGTGATCCAGGGCTTGCTGCGCGAAGGCGACCATGTGGTGTCGTCGGCTTTCCTGTTCGGCAACACCAACAGCATGTGGATGACGGTGAATGCGCAAGGTGCGCGCGTCTCGATGGTCGACGCCACCGATGTCAAATTGGTGGAGGAGGCATTGACGCCGCAGACGCGCGTCGTCTTTGTCGAAACCATCGCCAATCCGCGCACCCAGATCGCCGACTTGAAACGCATCGGCGAACTGTGCCGCGAACGCGGCATCCTGTACATCGTCGACAACACGATGACGTCGCCTTATCTGTTCCGGCCTAAGGCGGTGGGCGCCGGACTGGTGGTCAATTCGCTCACCAAATCGATCGGCGGGCATGGCAATGCGCTGGGCGGCGCGCTGACCGATACCGGCCTGTACGACTGGTCGCGCTATCCGCACATCGCCGACAACTACAAGAAGAACCCGCAGCCGCAGTGGGGTATGGCGCAAATTCGTGCCAAGGCGTTGCGCGACTTCGGCGCTTCGCTCGGACCGGAAGCTGCGCATCACATTGCCGTCGGCGCCGAAACCATGGCGCTGCGTCAGGAACGCGAATGCGCCAATGCGCTGGCGGTGGCGCAGATGCTGGACGCCGACCCGCGTGTGGCGGCGGTGCACTACCCAGGTTTGCCTTCGCATCCCCAGCATGCGCTGGCGACCGAACTGTTCCGATCTTACGGCAGCTTGTTGAGCTTTGAGCTGAAGGACGGCATCGATTGCTTCGACTACCTGAATCGCTTGCAACTGGCGATCCCGGCCAGCAATCTGGGCGACACGCGCACGCTGGTGATCCCGGTGGCGCACACGATTTTCTACGAGATGGGAGCGGAGCGCCGCGCCGGCATGGGGATTGCCGAGTCGCTGATTCGCGTGTCGATCGGACTGGAAGACACTGCGGATCTGGTCGACGATTTCAGACAGGCGCTGAACTCCTGATCCTGAGAGGCGCCATTCCGGCCGATGCTAATGGCAATGGCCGGAATGGCGTGAAGATTAGGGCAGCAACGGGGCCGGTGCTGCCTTCTCCGACCATTTGTTGGTATAGCTGGGCTTGTAGGTCTTGAAGCGCTGGACCAGGTCGGCCGGACTGGCTTCATGCATCATCAGCAGCGATTGTTCCGCCGTCAGAAAACGCTGCGACACCAGGTGTTCGATGAAGGCGATCAGGTTGTTGTAGAAACCGTCGACGTTGAGCAGGCCGATCGGTTTGTAGTGGAAGCCCAACTGCGCCCAGGTCAGCACTTCAAACAGTTCTTCCAGCGTGCCCATGCCTCCCGGCATGGCGATAAACCCGTCCGACAATTCCGCCATCATGGCCTTGCGCTCGTGCATGTCCTTCACGATGTGCAGACGGGTCAGGCCATTGTGGCCGAGCTCCTTGTCGAGCAGCGCCTTGGGAATGACGCCGGTGGCTTCGCCGCCCAGACGCATGACTTCCGTGGCAATCACGCCCATCAGGCCGACGTTGCCGCCGCCATACACGAGGGCGATGTTGTCCTTGACCATTTGTTGCGCCAGTGCGCGAGCGCCTTGAGCATAGACTTCGGAGGCGCCGACGGAAGAACCGCAATAAACACAGATAGATTTCATTTTCTTTCGCTCGAATTAATCAACATGGCCATGTTATAACATGACAGCTATGACCTGGCGGTGACAGGCGGCATGAAGGCTGACTCAAGGAATAGCATGCAAAACAAGATTGTGACATTGGCATTGCAAGGCGGCGGCTCGCACGGCGCATTTACCTGGGGCGTACTGGACCGGTTGCTGGAAGATGGCCGTATCGACTACGAAGGCATCAGCGGCGCCAGCGCCGGCGCCATGAACGCCACGGTGCTGGCGCATGGCTACAATCTTGGCGGCCGCGAAGGCGCGCGCGAAGCCCTGGCGGCCTTCTGGGGACGTATCGTCACCAAGGAGCCGTTCAGCTTCCTGCCGCCCGAAATGCTGCCCGGCGGCGCCAGCCTGCTGACGCAGACCACGCCGGCGGCGATGCATGCCCTGCTGGCCATGACGCGTTTCTTTTCGCCGACCCAATTGAATCCGCTGGACATCAATCCCTTGCGCGACATCCTCGAAGAGCAGATCGATTTCGAGCGCCTGCGCCGCACCGGCAGCATCAAGCTTTTCATTGCCGCCACCAGGGTCAGCACCGGTACGTTGAAGATATTCCGCAATCGCGAACTGACGCTGGACGCCTTGCTGGCCTCGGCCTGCCTGCCGTCGATGCACCGGCCGGTGGAAATCGACGGCGAGGTGTACTGGGACGGCGGCCTGACGGCCAATCCGCCGATCTTTCCGTTGCTGCACCTGTGCTCGGCGCGCGACCTGCTGGTGGTGCTGCTGCATCCGTGCAGCCGGCCGGGTACGCCGACTTCCACGCATGAAATCGGCCAGCGTTTGAGCGAGATCAGTTTCAGTTCGGCGTTCTTCACCGAACTGGGCGGCCTGGCCCTGGCCAAACGCGAAGCCGAGAGTGCGATGTTCGCCTTTGGTACGCTGGAGCGCCGCCTGCGCCGGCTCAACATGCATCTGGTCGAAGCCAATGACCTGATGAGTCAGCTCGACGTCATGAGCAAACTCAACACCAAGACCTCGTTCATCCACGGCCTCTACGAGGAAGGGCGGCAAGCCGCTGCACGTTGGCTGGAAACGAATTTCCACATGCTGGGATTGAAGTCGTCCTTCGATCTGGGACGTTATCTGCAATAAGAGACGCTCGCAGCGTCGCTGACAAAACGATGGCGCCGGGCAGGCGGGGCGCCGGGGATTTATACTGTGAGGTTTTCCGACTGCCTATCCGCCATGAAGCCATCGCGTTCCGACTACCTCAACATCCGCGGCCTGCGGTACCACGTGCGCCACTGGGGCGACTCGCAAGCGCCCAAGTTATTCATGGTGCATGGCTGGATGGATATTTCCGCTTCGTTCCAGTTCGTGGTCGATTGCCTGCGGAAGGAGTGGCATGTGATCGCGCCCGACTGGCGCGGTTTCGGCCTGACCGAGCGCACCAGAGGAGATACCTACTGGTTCCCCGACTATCTCGCGGATCTCGATGCATTGCTGCTGCATTATTCGCCCGAGGAATCCGTCAACCTGATCGGTCACAGCCTGGGCGGCAATGTCGTCGGCCTGTATGCAGGCGTGCGTCCGCACCGCATTGCCAGACTGGTCAACCTGGAGGGGTTCGGCATGCCGAGCACTGTGCCGGAGCAGGCACCGGGCCGTTTCGCCAAATGGCTGGACGAGTTGCAGGATAAGCCTTTCATGCGTCCCTACGCTACGCTGGACGACGTCATGGCGCGGCTGCAAAAAACCAATCCGCGCCTGAGCCGTGAACGCGCCGCTTTCCTTGCCGGGCACTGGGCTATGCAGAACGACGACGGCGCTTGGGACATCCTCGGCGATCCGGTCCATAAAAAGGTCAATCCTATGCTTTACCGCGTCGAAGAAGCGATGGCATGCTGGTCGCAGATCACCGCACCGGTGTTGTGGGTTGAGGCCGCCGAGACCGACATCTGGCGCTGGTTCGGCGAAAACACACTGATGCGGCCGGAAATCGAGCGCCGCATTGCGCACATCCGCAATGTGCGCACCGAAATCATCCCCGACGCCGGCCATATGCTGCATCACGATCAGCCAGAATTGCTGGCGACCTTGATCGAGAGCTTCCTGGAGGAGTGAGGGGGCTCCGTAAGGCCCGCCCCGCAGCGTGTGCACATGCAGCAGAGAAGGCTTATGCAGCGTACAATGAAAACATCTCATTTCCATATTTTCAGGTATCGCCCACAATGCCCAATGTCGATCTGCACTGCCATTCCAACGTCTCCGACGGCCTGCTGCCGCCGGCGGAAGTGGCTGCGCGCGCCAAGGCCAACGGCGTCGATGTATGGGCGTTGACCGACCACGACGAAATCGGCGGCATTGCGGTGGCGCGTCAGACTGCGCAAGCGCTTGGCATGCGTTATATCCCCGGCGTCGAAATTTCCGTGACCTGGGCCGGACAGACCGTGCATATCGTCGGTTTGTGCATCGATGAAACCAATGCTGCGCTGGTGCGAGGACTGGCGGCGACGCGCAACGGCCGCGAGCGGCGCGCCCGCGAGATCGCGGCTCAGTTGGACACCGTCGGCATTCCCGATGCCTTCGAAGGCGCGCTTAAGCATGTCGGCAATCCCGACCTGATGTCGCGCACGCACTTTGCACGCTACATTGTCGAAATCGGCCGCTGCGCCGATATCAAGGAAGTGTTCCGTAACTACCTGTGTGAAGGCAAACCCGGTTACGTGCCGCACCGCTGGGCCACGCTCAAGGAATCGGTCGACTGGATCCGTGGCGCTGGCGGCGTGGCGGTGATTGCCCATCCGGGGCGCTATCAGTACAGCGACCTCGAATTCGGCGCTTTGTTCGACGAGTTCAAGCAACATGGCGGCGCGGCGATCGAGGTCATCACCGGCAGCCACACGCCCGACCAGTACGACGAATATGCCCGTGTCGCCAAGCGCTACGGCTTCCTGGCATCGATTGGCTCGGATTTCCACGGCCCCGGAGAATCGCGCGTCGATCTGGGAGGCTTGCCGCCGTTGCCGGCCGGATTAACGCCGGTGTGGCACGACTGGAACCTGTAAGAAGCTGTTCGAGATCTTGCTGCGGGACCATGATCCGCGAATCGGCAACTTCCGGGAGGTGCTTGGAATCAAGTACATTCAAAGGATCGCAACTGAGCTCGGCTTCGTCCGCCACGGGCTGATGGCCTCTCGCTACAGATCGTCAACAGGTTCCAAGTCGCAAACCGAGGAAGTGGCTTGCGGCGGCATCTCTTGATTTCCCCCTCTCTGATCCTATCTAATAACCACTTTCCTGACAGGAGTTTTTCAGATGAAACGCATATTCCTCTTCCTCGCGACCAATATCGCCGTGCTGGTGGTGATGAGCGTGGTCCTGTCCTTGCTGGGCGTGGACAAATTCCTGACCCGTGCGGGGCTGAATCTGCCCATGCTGCTGGTGTTCTCGATCGTGGTCGGCTTTACCGGCTCGATCATTTCGCTGCTGATGAGCAAGTCCATGGCGAAATGGAGCACTGGTGCGCGCGTGATCGACACGCCGACCAACTCTACCGAAGTCTGGCTGGTTGCTACCGTGAACAAGCTGGCACAGCGCGCCGGCATCGGCATGCCGGAAGTAGCGGTCTATGAAGGCGAACCGAATGCCTTCGCCACCGGCGCTTTCAGGGATTCGGCGCTGGTCGCGGTATCGACCGGCTTGTTGCAGGGCATGACCAAGGAAGAAGTCGAAGCCGTGCTCGGCCATGAAATTTCCCATATCGCCAACGGCGACATGGTGACCATGACGTTGATCCAGGGCGTGGTGAATACTTTCGTCGTGTTCCTGTCGCGCGTGGTCGGCTACTTCGTCGATTCGGCACTGCGCCGGAACAATGACGATTCCGGTCCCGGCATCGGCTACATGGTGACGGTGCTGGTGTGCCAGGTGGTGTTCGGTATCGGTGCCTCAATGATCGTGGCCTGGTTTTCGCGCCATCGCGAGTTCCGCGCCGACGCCGGCTCCGCCCGGTTGCTCGGCGGTCCGCAGCCGATGATCCACGCGCTGGCGCGGCTGGGCGGCATTCCCGTGAGCGGCTTGCCGGAATCGATGGCCGCCATGGGTATCAACGACAAGCCGGGATTCATGGAATTGTTTTCCACGCACCCGCCGCTGGAGCAGCGTATCGCCGCATTGCGCGGCCAGCGATGATCCGCCGACGGTAGGAACGGCGGTGCGAAACCGCCGTTTTGCCTTTTTGAAACCGCAACCGATGCTGAAATGAAAGACGCATGAGTCAGTTTTTCCAGATCCACCCCGATAACCCACAACTGCGCCTGATCAAGCAGGCCGCACAGATCATCCGTAGCGGCGGCATCGTGGCCTTGCCGACGGATTCCTGTTACGCGCTGGTATGCCAGCTCGACGACAAGGGCGCCGTCGAACGCCTGCGCCGGATTCGCGGCGTAGATGATAAACATCACCTGACGCTGCTATGCCGCGACCTCAGCGAAATCGCCCAATACGCCAAGGTCGACAACCGGCAATATCGTCTGCTCAAGGCGGCGACGCCGGGACCGTACACCTTCATCCTGGAAGCCACCAAGGAAGTGCCGCGCCGCCTGAGCCATCCGTCGCGCAAGACCATCGGCCTGCGCGTCCCGGAAAACCAGATTGCCCACGCCTTGCTGGCCGAACTGGGTCAGCCCCTGATCGGCACCACGCTGATCTTGCCCGACCAGGACGATCCGCTGACCAGCGCCGACGATATTCGCGACCGTCTGGAAAAACAGATCGAACTGGTCATCGACAGCGGCGCCTGCAGCCTGGAGCCGACCACCGTCATCGACCTCAGCGACGATACTCAGCCGGTGTTGGTCAGGCAGGGGCGGGGTGACGCTGCGCCATTCGGGTTGTAATTGCCTTTTGGAAATGTGTTTTCCCCGTCACGGGCCGTTGCATTACGGTCCACATCCACTTTTTCCACAATGAAATTGTGATTTTGGCAAGCTTGCCCTGCGGCTCGCGCCGATTTCTCTTGCATGCCGTCGATTTTCCCGCGGCCCTTCCTTGTCCCTCTGCTAAAATTCGCACCCATGAATGATCTTATCCAGACTGTCGCAGTGTATGCGCTCCCGGTACTGTTCGCGATTACACTGCACGAGGCAGCGCATGCCTTCGCGGCAAAGTACTTCGGCGACAACACCGCTTATGCGATGGGGCGCATGAGCCTCAATCCCCTCAAGCACATCGATCCTTTCGGGACCATCGTCATTCCGGTGCTGCTGTATTTCGCTACCAGCGGGGCTTTCCTGTTCGGTTATGCGAAACCGGTGCCGCTCGACTTCGGTAAGCTGCGCAAGCCCAAGCGCGACATGGCGTGGGTGGCGCTGGCCGGTCCCGCCGCCAACTTCCTGATGGCGTTGATCTGGACGCTGGTGATTTATGCGCTGGCGATCGGTGGCGTCGAAGAAGAATTCTTCATGCTCATGGCCAAGGCTGGCGTGCTGACCAACCTGGTCATGTTCGCGTTCAACCTGTTCCCGATTCCGCCGCTCGACGGTGGCCGCATACTGACAAGTTTGCTGCCGAGCCGATATGCGTATAAATTTGCACAAATCGAGCCCTACGGTTTCTTCATCGTGATGGCACTGGTCTTGCTCAAGGTGATTTACACCTGGTGGATGGCGCCGGTCATGTACCTGGCGGGCAGCCTGCTGCAACTGATCACCTCGCCGATATCCTTATTTTTTAACTAAATCACACCATGTATCCTGATCGCGTTGTCTCCGGTATGCGCCCCACGGGCGCGCTGCATCTGGGCCATTATCACGGCGCCCTGAAGAACTGGGTCAAGCTGCAATCCGAACTGCCTTGCCTGTTTTTCGTTGCCGACTGGCATGCGCTGACGACGCATTACGACGACCCCAGCATCATCGAGACCAGCACCTGGGAAATGGTGATCGACTGGCTCGCCGCCGGCGTCGATCCTTCCCAATCGACCCTGTTCATCCAGTCGCGCGTGCCGGAACACGCCGAACTGCACCTGTTGCTGTCGATGGCCACGCCGCTGGGCTGGCTGGAGCGCGTGCCGACCTACAAGGACCAGCAGGAAAAGCTGGCCGACCGCGACCTCGCGACCTACGGTTTCCTCGGCTATCCCTTGCTGCAGGCGGCCGACGTGCTGATCTACCGCGCCAGCCAGGTGCCGGTGGGGGAAGACCAGATTCCGCACATCGAGATGATGCGAGAGATTTCGCGTCGCTTCAACCACCTCTACGGCAAGGAAAAGGGCTTCGAGGAAAAGGCTCGCGAAGCCGTCAAAAAGCTCGGCAGCAAGCGTTCCAAGCTGTATCAGGAGCTACGCACCAAATTTCAGGAACAGGGCGATGACGAGGCGTTGGCGCAGGCCAAGGCCATGCTCGACGATGCACAAAACCTGTCCATGATCGATCGCGAGCGCCTGTTCGGTTATCTGGAAGGCAGCCGCAAGCTGATCCTGACCGAGCCGCAAGCCTTGCTGACGGAGGCGTCGCGCCTGCCCGGCCTGGACGGCGCCAAGATGTCGAAGAGCTACGGCAACGCGATTGCGTTGCGCGAAGACAAGGATACCGTCATCAAGAAGGTCCGCACCATGCCGACCGACCCGCAGCGCGTGCGCCGCACCGACGCGGGCGATCCGGGCAAGTGTCCGGTCTGGCAATTCCATCTGGTGTATTCGGACGATGCCACCCGGCAATGGGTCGACAAGGGCTGCCGTTCGGCCGGAATCGGTTGTCTGGAATGCAAGCAACCGGTGATCGACGCCATCCTCAGGGAGCAACAGCCGATGCTTGAGCGCGCGCAGCAATACATCGACGATCCCTCGCTGGTGCGCGCCATCATCGCCGACGGCTGCGACAATGCCCGCAAGCTGGCGCAGGACACCATGCGCGACGTGCGTGAAGCCATGGGCTTGGGATACTGAGCGGCGGGGCAAGCAAATCCGAACAATTTGACCGGTAGCAGCGGCTATCCGCTACAATCGTTCTTTTCTTTTTAACCGTATCCTTTACTACGCACGAACATCATGATCAAGGGCAGCATAGTCGCCATCGTCACGCCGATGCATCCGGATGGCAGTCTCGATTTCCCGGGCCTGCGCAAGTTGATTGACTGGCACATCGCCGAAGGCACCGACGGCATCGTGATCGTCGGCACCACAGGCGAATCGCCGACCGTTTCGGTCGAAGAACATTCCGAACTGATCAAGGTCGCGGTTGAGCATACCGCCAGACGTATTCCCATCATCGCCGGCACAGGCGGCAATTCGACTTCGGAAGCCATCGAGCTGACGGCGTTCGCCAAGAAGGTCGGCGCCGACGCCTCGCTGCAGGTCGTGCCTTACTACAATCGCCCGACGCAAGAGGGCATGTACCAGCACTTCAAGAAGATCGCCGAGTCGGTCGACCTGCCGGTCATCCTGTACAACGTTCCCGGCCGCACCGTGGCTGACATGAGCAACGACACCATCCTGCGCCTGGCGCAAGTGAAGGGCATCGTCGGCGTCAAGGACGCCACCGGCAACATCGGGCGCGGCACCGACCTGATCCGCCTGGCGCCGAAGTCGTTTGCGGTATATTCCGGCGACGATCCGACCGCTATCGCATTGATGCTTTACGGCGGGCAGGGCAACATCTCGGTGACCGCCAACGTGGCGCCGCGCGACATGCACGAACTGTGCGTGGCTGCCATGAGCGGCAATATCGCCAGGGCGATCGAACTGAACAACAAGCTGCTGCCTCTGCATAACAAGCTGTTCGTCGAACCCAATCCGGTTCCCCTGAAATGGGCAATGACGGAAATGGGTCTGATAGAATCCGGCATGCGTTTGCCGCTGGCTCCGCTGGGCGCGGCCTTCCACGATACCGTGCGGGCCGCGTTGCGCGAATCCGGTGTATTAAAATAATCAATTAACTAAACGGCAGTATCGTTTTTCCTTGAACCCGAACCCGCTTCTCATTGCAACGATATGACAATTCGCAAGAACGTTCACTCTGCTTCACGTCTTCTCCCGCAACGTGGTCTCATCATCGCCCTGGCTTTCACCAGCCTGGCCGGATGCAGCGCCGTCAGCAACATGCTCGAGGGGGACCGTATCGACTACAAGAGTGCGGAAAAAGCCAAGGGCCCACGACTCGAAGTGCCGCCTGACCTGACCCAGTTGCAGCGCGACAACCGTTACGCCATTCCCGAGGCGAACAAGGGCGTAGCGACCGCCTCCGGTTACAACCTCGAACAGAAGACGCGTCCTGCCGCCGATGCAGTGGCAGTCGCGCCGCAAGTCAAGGGCGACATCCGCATCGAGCGCGACGGCAGCCAACGCTGGTTGGTGGTGAACAAGACGCCCGACGAACTGTGGCCGCAGATCAAGGATTTCTGGCAAGACTCCGGCTTCCTGATCAACGTCGAGTCGCCTGACACGGGCGTGATGGAAACCGACTGGGCAGAAAACCGCGCCAAGATTCCTCAGGATTTCATTCGCAATACACTGGGCAAGGTGTTCGATTCGCTGTATTCCACCGGCGAACGCGACAAGTTCCGCACGCGCCTGGAGCGCGGTCCGAACGGCACCACCGAAATCTTCATCAGCCATCGCGGCGCCGAAGAAGTGCTGACCGGCTCTTCCAAGGAAACTTCGGTGTGGACCGCGCGTCCTTCCGATCCAGGCCTTGAAGCCGAATTCCTGTCGCGCCTGATGGTGCGCCTGGGTGCCGAAGAAACCAAGGCCAAGGCTGCCGTCGCCAACGCGCCGACGCTGCAGGCCCGTTCCAAGCTGCTCAAGACCGCTAACGGCTCCAGCGTGCAGGTCGACGAAAGCTTCGACCGCGCATGGCGTCGCGTGGGCCTGGCGCTGGACCGCGTCGGCTTCACCGTGGAAGATCGCGATCGTTCGCAAGGCTTGTACTTCGTGCGTTATGTCGACCAGAACCAGGATGCCAAGGACAAGGAATCCGGCGGCTTCTTCTCGAACCTGTTCAGTTCCAAGAACAAGGACAAGACCGCTGCGCGTTACCGCATCGTGGTCAAGGGCAGCGGAGACATCAGCGACATCACTGTCCAGAACAACGACGGCAAGCAGGAAGTATCGCAAACCGCCGACAAGATCCTCGGCCTGCTGAACGATCAGTTGAAGTAATTCTCCGTCCGCAGCACATGTCTTCGCGAGGCCACTGTTGAAATTTGCAAGTCTCGGCAGCGGCAGCGAAGGCAATGCCCTCATCATCGCCGGCGCATCCGGCACGACCACCACCACGGTCATGCTGGATTGCGGTTTCGGCATCCGCGAAACCGAGCGTCGCCTGGCGCGCATCGGCAAACTCCCTCAGGATATTTCCGGCATCGTCGTCACGCATGAACATCAGGATCATGTCGGCGGCGCGTTCAAGTTCGCGCGGCGCCACCGCATTCCGGTATGGCTCACCTACGGCACCTTCCAGGCGGTCGGCGAAGAGGCCTGCAAGGACGTCCTGCTGCATTTCTGCCGCGACAGCGAGGAACTCGTCATCGGCGATCTGTCTTTCATGCCGTACACCGTACCGCACGACGCTCGCGAACCGGTACAGTACGTCGCCAATGACGGCGTGCGCAAGCTCGGTGTATTGACCGATGCCGGGCAATCGACTTCGCATCTGGTGCAGGCGCTGAGCGGCTGCGACGCGCTGGTGCTGGAGTGCAACCATGATCGCCGGATGCTGGAAGAGTCGGTATATCCGCCGTCGCTCAAGCGGCGCATCGGCGGCGCTTACGGCCATCTGGCGAACGACACCAGCGCCGAGATCTTGGCGGCGATTGAAAAACAAAAATTGAAGACCGTGGTCGGCGCCCACCTGAGCCTCAAGAACAATACGCCGGAACTTGCGCGAGCAGCATTGTGCGGGGCGTTGGATGCGCACGCGGGCGACGTCATGATCGCTTGCCAGGAAGAAGGGTTCGACTGGATCGCTATCGGCTGAGCAGCCTGGCGAGAAATGCGGCGAAAATCCTGCATGAACCGCGCAGGCATAAAAAAGCCGACCCATCAGGTCGGCCTTTCCAATAATCAGTTGATTATTTTGCTGGAGCTGCGTCAGCAGGCTTAGCATCGGCTGCTGGTGCTGCAGGAGCAGCATCGGCTGGCTTAGCGTCGGCTGCTGGTGCTGCAGGAGCTGCGTCAGCTGGCTTGGCATCAGCCGGAGCTGCTGGTGCTGCTGCTGGAGCTTCAGCCGCTGGAGCTGGTGCAGGTGCTGGAGCTTCTTCTTTTTTACCGCAAGCAGCCAGAGCAACAGCCAACAAAGATGCGATCAACAGAGTCTTTTTCATGAATATTCCTTCAATGATAATCAAAATTTTGCGATGAATAATTACCGGTAATTATCGCTCTATAGGATGTTTTCGCCGTTTTGCTTGGTAGCTCCACAACGAAAGCTTTCCAGCCCGATATTATAGCCACTTTTTTGGAAAATCACATGCGAATTATTCTTTTCTGTAAGAATTTGTAAGATTGTCGGAAATCCTGTCAGCTTGGCGTAAGCCCTTTATTCATGCAGGTTTCCGGCCGTCGGTAAAATTTTTAAAGCCGAAAATTTCTGCATTTTTGGCCTGTCAGAACAGCTCCAGCCAACCGTCCTGATACCAGTTGTGAAACGCTTCCATGACATCCTCTGAAGCATGTTGCAACGCGCTCTTGTCGAGCCTGCGCTCGTCCGCCAGCATGCTCAGCACAGTTTTATCGGCGCGTCCCACGGCAAAGGATTCGCCGTTGATGAACACATGCTTGCCGCGATACAGCATCTGGGTTTTACGTGAGAGCTTGATTCCGCGCTTGTTTGCCGCCTGCACGAAACGCGCCGGCGTAAGCGGCTTGTCGACCGGATCGAAGTACACCGAGGCCTTCGGTTCGGACAGGTATTCGCCCAGGAAAATCGTGACGTCATCGTCGGTGAAGCGCATCTTGTTGATTTCTTCGGTCACCCGCGCCAGCAACGGCGCCGGCAGTTCGGCCGGATGCCTGGTCGGAGTCAGTTCCGGGTCGGCGTAGCGACCGGGCAGGTCGATGGAGTCGGCCATGAATTGCAGGAAGGCCTCGCCGAGTTCCTGGAAAGCCGGCGCGCGAAAACCGACCGAATACGTCATGCACTCGCCGACAGCGATGCCGTCGTGGGCATAATGCGGCGGCAGGTACAGCATATCGCCCGGTTCCAGCACGAACTCCTGCTCGGACTGGAAGTTCTTCAGGATCTTCAGCGGCATGCCGTCCACCAGCGACAAATCCTGTTGCGCGCTGATGCGCCAGCGGCGCCGGCCATGCGCCTGCAGCAGGAACACGTCGTAGGAATCGAAGTGAGGACCGACGCCGCCGCCGTCGCTGGCGTAGCTGATCATCAGGTCATCCAGGCGCGCATCGGGAATGAAGCGGAACTGGCGCAGCAGCGCATCGGCGGCATCGTCATGCAGATTGACGCCCTGGACCAGCATGGTCCATTCCTTTTCCCTGAGCGGTGGCAGTTTGGCCAGCGGACCGTGATCCATTCGCCAGTCGTCGCCGTTTTGCCTGATCAGGCGGGATTCGACGTCTTCGCGGGCGGCCAGATCGAATAATTCCTGGCGCGACAGCAGCGGCGTAAATCCGGGAATCGCCTGGCGGATCAGCAGCGGTTTCTTGTGCCAGTAGTCGCGCAGGAAGGTGGTGGGGCTGAGGCCGCCGAGCAAAGCGAGGGTGTTTTTCATGGCGACATTATAGACGCAGCCCGGTGCGCCTTTTGCGTGCCAAAACATCCAAGCAGGTATAATTCGCGGTGCAGATTGCAGCGCATTCACCATGTCATGCCTTCTTGGGATCGTTACATCAGGATTCCGCAACAACCGCAAGCGCAGGCCGGTTTCTTCCTGCACCTGCAGTAATCGATGACCAGCCATACACGTCTTAAGTTAAGAAAGGGGCATACATGAAGATTGCCAAAAACACCGTAGTTTCCGTCAACTACAAACTCTCCGACGCCCAGGGCGTGCTGATCGAAGAAAGCCGCGATCCGATGGTCTACCTCCACGGCGGCTATGAAAACACGCTGCCGAAGATCGAAGAAGCACTGGACGGCAAGGAAACCGGTTATAACGTGACTATCCAGGTCGAACCCGTCGACGCCTTCGGCGAATACGACGCCGAACTGGTCAAGATCGAACCGAAAAACCGTTTGCCGTCGCCGATCGAAGTCGGTATGCAATTCGAAGGTTCGCCGGACGACGAAAACGAAGCTTCCGTGATTTTCACCGTGACCGAAATCGCCGACGACAAGGTCGTCCTCGACGGCAACCATCCGCTGGCCGGCATCGCGCTGCGTTTTGAACTGAATGTCACGGAAGTGCGCGCCGCCACCGAAGAAGAAGTGCAGCACCAGCATGTGCACGGCCCGCACGGCCATCATCATCACGGTCACGATCACGGCCATGATGAAGGCGACGAGGGCGATCACTTCCGCAGCCATCCGATTCATTAAGCTGGTTGGAACGACATAAACGCAGCCTCGGCTGTAATGCCGTTCAGTTAAGCCTATTTTCCCAGCCGTGTCGTCCCAGCGAACGCAGGGACCCAGCGTCGTGAAGACGTCCGATACGACACTGGGTCCTGATTTTCGTCAGGACGACAGTTGTGATGGACTGACAATGCGGCAAGAAATTTTACAGACTTAACTGAACGGCATTACAGCCGAGGCTGCATTTTTTACGTCTGTCGGAACGCAGCTACTGCGCTGTCGGCGGCGCTTGCATTGCAGTTTTTCCGGTAGAATGCACCAGCGTAAACAACGCCGCATTGCCGCTGTCGACCGAGAACTTCGACCACCCCGACGCCACGCCGATGCTGCCCAGATTGCGGCGCCAGACGATGCCGGTGTTGGATTCGCTCTTCAGATTCTCGCCATGCACCAGCAAGACCTTGCCGCGGAATCCGTTGGCCAGCGTGACGATGCGCTGGCGCATCTCGGCAAAGCCGTCGCGCTGGCCGCGCAGCAGGAAAGGGCGCTGGCTCGGCTGTGCCAGCGGATTGCCGTCGGCGAACAGCACGATGCCTTCCAGCTTCTTTTGCGCAGCGAACGTGAACAAGCGCTGCAACCAGTCCTTGTTGGCGATCAGGCGGTCTTCAAACTCGCTGTTGCGGCCGCCGTCCTGCACGAAATGGTTGTTGGCGGCGGGGATATTGACGGTGGCGAACAGCACGCCGCCGAATTCCCAGCGTGCATTTTCGGTGTAGCTGCGGAATTTCGGCGTGACCGACTGGCGGAACAAGGGCACCTTGCTGGCGCCGAAAGAAAATTCATCCGGGAAGAACAGGTCGCGCATGCGGTTCAGGCGCTCGATGGCGATCGAGCCGTTCCTGTTGCGGCAGCCGACCCAGTCGCTCGCGGCAAGCGAGACGATGACGCCGTTTTCGGCTTCCTTGAGCAGGTCGCGGCGCGCACTGTAGAGCGCGTCGCTGCAGGGCTCGCTGGCCGACTTGATGCCGTTGACGACGACAAAGGCGAGGTTGTCGGCGTCGCTTTCGTCGAGCGCCTTGCGCAGCACGCTGTCGTCCGGACTGCCGGCGAAAGAATGGCCGATCACGCCGAACTGGAAGCTGTCTTGCGCCCGCGTCGCCGACGCCGCGCACAAGGCGGCGCTCAGCAGGGCGACGACGCAGAACAACTTGCGTTTCATGCGCGGTTGCCTCCGCCGTTGCCGCCATCACCCAGTTGTTTGAGGCGGTATAAGGCATCGAGCGCCTGGCGCGGCGTCATGGCGTCGGGATTGATGTCGGCGAGTGCCTCAACGACTGCTTGTGCCGTCGGATCGGCCGGCTCCGACGACGTGGGATGAGCATCTTCCGGGTCGTCCCGGAGCGGTGCGCTGAACAGGTCGAATTGCGGCGTCGTTTGCACCGATTGCGTTTCGAGCGCCGTCAGGTGTTTGCGCGCCGCGCGGATGACCGGCGCCGGCACGCCCGCCAGTTGCGCCACCTGCAAGCCGTAGCTTTGCGAGGCCGGACCGGCTTGCACTGCATGCAGGAACACGATGCTGTCCTTGTGTTCGACGGCGGACAAGTGGACGTTGGAAGCGGTCGGATGCACTTCCGGCAATTGCGTCAGTTCGAAATAGTGGGTCGCGAACAAAGTGAAGCTGCGCGTCGCGTCGATCAGGTGCTTGGCGATCGCCCACGCCAGCGCCAGGCCGTCGAAAGTGGAGGTGCCGCGGCCGACTTCATCCATCAGCACCAGCGAATTCTCGGTGGCGTTGTTGAGGATGGCGGCCGATTCCGTCATTTCCACCATGAAGGTCGAACGGCCGCCCGCCAGGTCGTCGGCCGCGCCGATGCGCGTGAAGATGCGGTCGATCGGACCGATCGTCGCACTGGTCGCCGGCACGAAGCTGCCGACATAGGCCAGCAGCGTGATCAGCGCCACCTGGCGCATGAAGGTCGATTTACCGCCCATGTTGGGGCCGGTGATCAGCAGCAGCTTGCGCTCGGCGCTGAAGGCGCAGTCGTTGGCGATGAAACGCTCGATCTGGTTTTCCACCACCGGATGGCGGCCTTGCTCGATCAGGATGGTCGGCTCGGTCACCAGTTGCGGTGCGCACCAGTTGTTGCGCGCGGCATGGTCGGCCAGCGCCACCAGCGTGTCGAGCTGGGCCAGCGCATGGGCGATTGCCTGCAGCGTGACGATATGCGGCGCCAGATCCTGCAGCAACTGGTCGTAGAGGAATTTCTCGCGCGACAGTGCGCGTTCCTGCGCCGATAGCGCCTTGTCCTCAAACGCTTTCAGTTCGGGCGTGATGTAACGCTCGGCGTTCTTGAGGGTCTGGCGGCGGCGATAGTCGTCCGGCACCTTGTCGGTCTGTCCGTGCGTGACTTCGATGTAGAAACCATGCACCTTGTTGTATTCCACGCGCAGGTTGGCGATGCCGGTGCGCGCGCGTTCCCGGGTTTCGAGGTCGATCAGGAACTGGCCGGCATTTTCCGACAGGCCGCGCAGCTCATCCAGGTCGGCATCGAAACCGCGCGCGATCACGCCGCCGTCGCGCACCATCGCGGCCGGTTCCAGCATGATGGCGCGTTCCAGCAGGTCGAGGCATTCGGTCGGCGTCGCCAGCGCGTCGTGCAGGTCCAGCAGCAACGGCGCATCGGCGTCGCGGCTGCACATCGCCACGTAATTGCGCAGCGAACCGAGTTGCTGCAAACCCGCGCGCAGACCGGCCAGGTCGCGCGGACGCGCCGACAGCAGGGCGATGCGCGTGGTAATGCGTTCGATATCGGGAACGGCTGCCAGGGTTGTCGACAGACCCGAGCAGGCATCGGTGCGCATCAATGCATTGATGGCGGCATGGCGCGCCCTGGCGATGCGCTGGTCGCGGCGCGCATGATGCAGCCAGTGGCGCAAGAGGCGCGACCCCATCGCAGTGCGGCAATGGTCGAGCAGCGAGAACAGCGTTGGCGCCATCGCCGATGCATCCTGGGCGCGGATGGTTTCGGTCAATTCCAGGTTGCGGCGCGTCGAGGCGTCAAGGCCGATGAATTCGTTTTCGGACTCCACCGTCAGCGCGCGCACATGTTGCAGACCCTTGCCCTGGGTGGATTGCGCATAGCGCAGCAGCGCGCCGCCGGCACCGATGGCGGCGCTCATGCCTTCCGCGCCGAAACCGTTCAGCGTGGCGACGCCAAGCTGGTCCAGCAACGCCTTTTCGCCGCTCGGCAAATCAAAATGCCAGTCCGGCACCGTGGTCGCCTTGCCGGTGAGGATGTGGGAGTATGCCGCTTCTTCAGCGTCGCCGATCAGCGTTTCGGCCGGTGAAATGCGCTCCAGTTCCTGCTTCAGGCGCGCTTCCAGCAAGGCCGGTTCGGCGCTGAATTCCATCAGTTTCAAGGCGCCGCTGGCCATCGACAGCCAGGCCAGGCCGACGGTGACGGTCTTGCGTTGCTTGGCGGACGCCACATTGACAGCCAGCAGAGGACGTTCGGATTTCTCCGGCAGCAGGTCGGAATCGGTCAGCGTGCCCGGCGTGATCACACGCACCACCTTGCGCTCGACCGGCCCCTTGCTGGTGGCCGGATCGCCGATCTGTTCGCAGATCGCGACCGATTCGCCGAGCTTGATCAGCTTGACCAGATACTGGTCGACGGAATGGAAGGGAATCCCCGCCATTTTGATCGGTACGCCATTGGATGCGCCGCGCTGCGTCAGCGTGATGCCCATCAGGCGCGAGGCCTTTTCGGCGTCGTCGTAGAACAGTTCGTAGAAGTCGCCCATGCGGTAGAACACGAGCGTGGTAGGGTATTCCGCCTTGATGCGCAGATATTGCTGCATCATTGGAGTGTGAGAGATCGGTTCTTTTTTTGTTGAGTTCAATGTAAAAAATCCATTTAAAATCAATAAATTATGATTTTTTAATAAAAGTCATGCGGACAGTATAAATTCTCGTGTCGAAAATAATCTGTGAGCGGCTTATCGAGATGTAATGAGAATAAATATCCTTATAAAACAAGGATTTGTAGAGTTGTTACATAGTCTTTCGATGCCAAAATGAGCCATTTAGCCCTTGGTTGGAGCAAAAAAAGCGCCGTGGAAAATATGGGGACTAAAGGGAGAATGGCGACCGGGTTCTGGTGAAGGTGAGTTTTTAGTCCCCCAATTTACCGGGGAATTCCCGAATGCAGATAGGACTGCATCCGCAAGGCGGTGCAGCAATTATGCCGCAAGCATGTTCAGTTGGGCGAGGGTTTGTCCAAAATAGGCCGTACTATCCATCGATGCCGTCCTGCCGTCTTCGGGTTTGATGGCGCTTCGTGAGTCAGGCCAAGCTCGATTGCCCATGTGCCAGGCTCTGCGGAATGCTGAGCAGGGAAGGCCAGTCAAATTCGTCGATTGTATGCTTCATATGATTTGGATCATATCCATCGATGGCCATAACGCTATAGGATCAATCCAACGTCCATACCGGAGACAAGACCGTGTTAAAACTCCTCATCACCTCGTGCGCAATCGCTGTTTTTGCGTCAGGCACCCAGGCCCAGACGATGGACCCATCGACCATGGATCATTCCCACATGGACCAGGCCGCCCATATGAAAATGATGGAGGAGACGCAGCGCCAGGCAGCGGTCGCCGAGCGCGGCAAGGACGTGATGCCTTTTAACCTTGCCGCCACCACGCACATCTTCGCCAAGACTGCTGAGGGCGGCGTGCAGCAAGTCGTGGTCAAGAAGCCTGCCGACACCGCGCAGGTCAATTTGGTTCGCGGGCATCTTCGGGATATCCGCGAACAGTTCTTGAAGGGCGACTTCTCCGGCCCTTCGACCATTCACGGCCAGGACATGCCCGGACTCGCCGACCTCAACGCCGCGAAGCCCGGCCAGATCGCCATCGACTACAAAGACATAAAGGGCGGCGGGCAGTTGACCTACAGGTCGGCAGACGCCATTCTCGTCGCCGCGTTGCACCAGTGGTTTGACGCGCAACTCTCCGACCACGGCAAGGATGCCATGGCGGGACATGCCGGTCATGGCGGCATGCCGAAGCGTTGAGAGCAGGCTGGGTGGATCGCAAAGGATGACGGAGAGAAGATCAGTTCAGCACTTCGCCTATTGCCGCCGTCTAAAGTCCCATTGATTGGTCATCCATAAGATTCCACGCCGGTAGGGGGTCTCAGTGGCGGGTGCATCGCGCGCGCGGGTACGCTCATGATCCATGAACCCGTGGACAGGTTTTGCGACAACAATCGGATTAAGGAAGCTTATGCCGTCACATTTCACTCTTCTCGACGCGCCAACCAAGTATCTGTTCTTCACAGGCAAAGGCGGAGTCGGCAAAACCTCGGTGTCCACGGCAGTATCAATCGCGCTGGCGGAGTCGGGCAAGAAAGTCCTGCTGGTCAGCACGGACGCGGCATCCAACCTCGATGAAATGCTCGGCATTGAGTTGCGCAATCAACCCGTGGCGGTGCCCGGCGTTCCCGGCATGTCGGTCATAAACATCGACCCGGATGCGGCGGCCCAGAGCTACCGCTCTCGCGTTGTCGAACAGATGGGGCCGCACGCAAGCGCCGAAGAAGTCGCGACGGTTCGCGAGCAACTCTCTGGCGCTTGCACCACGGAGATCGCCACCTTCGATGAGTTCTCCAGCCTGCTGTCGCGAGGAGGCGCAGACTATGACCATGTAGTATTCGACACCGCCCCGACCGGGCACACGCTGAGGCTTCTGAGCCTGCCGAAGGCATGGAGCGGCTTCCTGAGTGGGAATGACCGGGGCGCATCATGTCTTGGGCCGCATTCCGGATTGAAAATGCAAGAGCAGCTATTCAATCAGGCATTGGCGTCGCTCAACGATGCGTCACTGACGAGCATCGTTCTGGTGGCGCGACCGGAAGCCGGCGCGCTCAATGAAGCCGCAAGGTCGTCCGACGAATTGCGGGCGCTTGGTTTGGGCAACCAGCGACTGGTGGTGAACGCGGTATTCAAGGCAAGCGGTAACGACGATCCGATTGCCAAGGCCATTGAAGCATTGGGGCCAACAGGCGATGGACGAGATGCCTGCGCAACTGAGGGAATTGGAGCGCGACATTATTCCCTTGAGGGCAGTCGATTCGGTTGGACTGGCAGCGCTGCGCGGGCTGTTGGCGCCCCACTCAACGGAAATATCCAATGTCAAAGTCGAAGCGTCGCGTTTCGATCATCGCAAGCTTTCCGAGTTGGTTGCCGAACTTGCGAAAGGCGAGCGTGGCTTGATCATGGTAATGGGTAAGGGAGGCGTCGGAAAAACCACCGTTGCCGCAGCCATCGCATTGGGTTTGGTTCAAAGCGGGAAGTCCGTGCATCTCAGCACGACCGACCCCGCGGCCCATTTGGCTGTGACGCTTAATGGCGAGGTTCCCGGTTTATCTGTGGGGCGCATCGATCCGAAAGTCGAGACCCGGAAATACGTGGACAAGATCGTGGCAGCGAAGTCTCCCGGCATGACTCAGGCCGAGAAGGACTTGCTCATTGAAGACCTTCGTTCGCCTTGCACCGAGGAAGTCGCTGTTTTTCACGCGTTTTCGCACGTGGTGTCGCAGGCAGGAAGCTCGTTTGTGGTGCTTGACACCGCGCCCACCGGTCACTCGTTATTGCTGATGGATGCCACTGGCGCCTACCACCGCCAGATGCTCAGGGAGTTCGAGGGCAAAGCCTCCGGCCGGATCGTCACGCCCTTGATGCGGCTGCAAGACGCCGCTTACACCAAGATCATTCTGGTGGCGTTGCCCGAAGCAACGCCCGTCTCGCAAGCGGTGGCGCTGCAAGACGACCTGCGCAGGGCCAGGATTGAGCCGTTCGCGTGGGTGGTCAACAAATCGCTGCTGGCTACGACCACACGCGACCCGCTGCTCCTCGCTCGTTTGGAGAGTGAGAGAAAGCAGATTGAACGGGTAAAGGCGCAGGCCAGCGGAGAGGTTTTCATGGTCCCATGGACTGCCTCCCCACCTGTTGGGGTGGCCGCCATCAAAGCGCTGCTCGACGCCTGATCGCCGATCATGAATCGACATCGGTATGCAACAATCGCCTTCAAGTCCATGAAGTCGCCGATCAGTCTGTGCTTCGCCTCCCCGAACAAGCCTGCGTGACGATAGGCTCAGCGCATATGCACGCAAGCGCCGGCCGAATACGTCGCCGCAATGGCGCGGTCGTCCGCCAGGATCGCCAGCGCGAACAATTGCTCTTCCAGGCTGTCGGTGGTGGCGCTGCGGCGCGCCAGCAGCGGGGTGGCCTTGGGATCGAGCACGATGAAGTCGGCCTCGCAGCCGGCAGCGAAGTTGCCGATCGTTCCTTCCAGTTGCAAGGCGCGCGCGCCGCCCAGCGTCGCCAGGTAAAACATGCGCTGCGCGGCCAGATGCGTGCCGGCCATGCGACCGACCTTGTACAGCTCGTTCATCGTTTGCAGCATCGAGAAGCTGGTGCCGCCGCCGACATCGGTGGCCAATGACACCGGCATGCGCAGCTTGTCGGCGTTGGCGAAGTCGAACAGGCCGCTGCCGAGGAACAGGTTGGAAGTCGGGCAGACGGCGGCCACCGATTGCGTCGCCGCCATGCGCGCGCGGTCGGCGTCGTCCAGCCAGATGCAGTGCGCATACAGCGCGCGTTTGCGCATCAGGCCGTACCGATCGTAAACGTCGAGATAGCTGCGGCTGTCGGGAAACAGCTCCTTGACCCACTTCACTTCGTCGGTGTTTTCGGCGACGTGGGTCTGGATGTAGGTATCGGGATATTGCATCGCCAGTTCGCCGGCCAGCTTCAGTTGCGCGGGCGTCGAGGTCGGCGCAAAGCGCACGGTGATGGCGTAATGCTGGCGGCCCTTGTTGTGCCAGCGCTGTATCAGTTCTTCGGTCTCGCGCGCGCCGCTTTCGGCGGTGTCGCGCAGGAAGTCCGGCGCGTTGCGGTCCATCAGGCACTTGCCGGCCACCATGCGCAGGTTCAGCGCGCTGCTGCGCCGGAAGAAGGCATCCACCGATTGCGGATGCACCGTGCAATACACCGCCGCCGTGGTGGTGCCGTTGCGCAGCAGTTCGGCGAGGAAAAAGTCAGCCACTTCGCTCGCATGTTCGCCGTTCTCGAAACGCCGTTCGGCGGGAAAAGTATAGGTGTTCAGCCACGGCAGCAGGCCCGGCGCCGGCGAGCCGATGATGTCGGTTTGCGGATAGTGGACGTGGGTGTCGACGAAGCCGGGCGCGATGATCTTGCCGCGATAATCATGCAAGTCGCAATCAGCGGGCAGCGAGGCGGACAGCTCGTCGTAGTCGCCGGCCGCGACGATTTTGCCGTCGGCGACGATCAGCAGGCCGTCGCCGTGCCATTGCGTGGCGTGTTCGTCGAAGGCCGGGTCGTTGCGGAAATGGAGCAGGCTGGCGCGATAGGCTTGCACGTGGGAAGTCATGATGATCCTTGATAATCTTGGCAATGCAATTCAATACAATTGAATGATACGGGATGAACAGGTAAGCAGAGGCGACGGTCCGGGTGTTCTTAAGTCCGGCCGTCCAGCAGCTCTGTGGCCGGTCTCGCCTTGAACTTGCGATCCGGCTGTTGCGAATGCAGCGCCTGCAACTCCCATAATTGCACCAGTTGCGCCACCACCGCGATCGCGATGCTGGCGGGTTCCTTGCCATAGATGCCCGGAATGCCGATCGGGCAGGTCATCTTGTTCAACTGCTCCTGCGTGATGCCGCGATCCTGCAGGCGATGCTCGAATTGCTTGCGTTTGGTCACTGAGCCGATCAGGCCGAACCAGCCGATGTCTGCGCGCTTGAGAATGCGTTCGCTCAGTTGCTGGTCCAGCGCATGGCTGTGCGTCATCACCAGAAAGTATGCACCCGGTTCGGCCAGGTCCACCACGGCGTTGGGCGCGTCGGTGGCTTCGATCGCGACTTGCATCGGCAGGTCGGCCGGGAACATGTCTTCGCGCTCGTCGACCCACAGTACGCGGCAGGGCAGCGTCGCCAGCACGCGCACGATGGCTGCGCCGACATGGCCGGCGCCGAACAGCACCACCTGCGGCTGGTGCGCGCGGCAGCGGTCCAGCAGCCAGCGGCGGCCGTAGCGGTCTTGCGCCACATGGGTGTTGCCGGCGTTGAGGAACATCGCCGCGTCCAGGCCGTTGTCGGGCGCGCCGAGGTCGCAGGCTTCGCCTTCCGGTTCGTACAGCAGCGTCGGGTCGTTCGATTCGAGCGCGACGGCGCGCCAGACGTCGATGCCCTTGCGCCAGTGCTGTTCCAGTGCATCGAGCATCGCGCCTGCGTGTGCATCGACGTGCCGGTCGATACGCTCAAACGCGAGAAAAACCACGCCGCCGCAGCATTGCCCCAGGCTCGGTCCGAGCGCAATGCGCTCGAACTTGCGGATGCCGGATAAGGCAGTCGGATCGGCTTCCAGCATGGCGCGCGCGATCTGCGCCGCACGCCACTCCAGATGGCCGCCGCCGATGGTGTCGACCTGGTCGTCGGCCGTCAACACCATGCGCGCTCCAGCCTCGCGCGGCGCCGACCCCTGGATGGTCGCCACCGTCACCAATACCGCCGGAACGGCAGCGTCGTGCAAGTCTTTGAGTGCGGCAAGCCATGCGGTCATGAATTTTCCTTATGAAGTCCGACGATATCGATACGCTATTGCGTCAACCGCGCAGCTTTCACCGCATCGACCGCATTCAGGATCGCTTCGCTGGTCGCAGGCGCGCGCAGCGGCGGATTGACGCGATGTCCGCCGACCGCCGACACCGCGTCGCGAATTGCGAAGAACACCGAGAACGGCAGCAGCAGCGGCGGCTCGCCGGTTGCCTTGGAGCGGTGGATGGTATCCGAGACATTGCTGTTCTCGAACAGGCGCGTGCGGAAATCCGCCGGGCAATCCGACACCGCCGGAATCTTGTAGGTCGACGGCGCATGCGTCATCAGCTTGCCGTCCTTGTTCCACCACAATTCTTCCGTGGTCAGCCAGCCCATGCCCTGGATGAATCCGCCTTCGACCTGGCCGACATCGATCGCCGGGTTCAGGCTTTCGCCGGCGTCGTACAGCAGGTCGGTGCGGATCAGGCGCCACTCGCCGGTCAGCGTATCGATCACGACTTCGGCCACCGCCGCGCCGTAGGCGAAGTAGAAGAACGGATGGCCGTTCATGGTCTTGGCATCCCAGTGCACCTTGGGCGTGGAATAGAAACCGTCCGACCACAACTGCACGCGTTGCAGGTAAGCCTGCATCACCAGTTCTTCAAACGTCGCCGATTGTGCGCCGCCGTTGCCCGCTGTGACCATGCCGTCGGCAAAGCGCACCTCGGCGGCGTCGACGCTGAAATGTTTTGCCGCCACTTGCGTCAGCCGATGGCGAATCTGCAACGCCGCATCCTGCGCCGCCTTGCCGTTGAGGTCGCTGCCGGTCGAAGCGGCGGTGGCCGAGGTGTTGGCGATCTTGCTGGTGTCGGTGGCGGTGCAGCGCACCCGCTCCAGCGGCAACCCGAGTGCGTTGGCGACCACCTGAGCGACCTTGGTGTTGAGGCCCTGGCCCATCTCGGTGCCGCCGTGATTGACCAGCACCGAGCCATCGGTATAGACGTGCACCAGCGAACCGGCCTGGTTCAGATGCGGGACATTGAACGAAATGCCGAACTTGACCGGGGTCAGCGCCAGGCCGCGTTTCAGGATCGTGTTTTCCGTATTGAAAGCGTTGACGGCCTTGCGGCGCTCCCGGTATTCGCTGGTGCATTCCAGTTCGTCCACCAGCGCCTGGATGATGTTGTCTTCGACCTTCTGGCCATAGTGCGTGACGTTGCGCGCATCCGGGCCTTCGGCATCGCTGGCGCCATAGAAGTTGGCGCGGCGCACATCGAGCGCATCCTTGCCGAGATTGCGGGCGATTTCGTCGATGATGTACTCGATGGCGATCGCCCCTTGCGGACCGCCGAAGCCGCGAAAGGCGGTGTTCGACTGCGTGTTGGTCTTGCCGCACATGGCGTGGATTTCCACGTCCGACAGATAGTAGGCATTGTCGAAGTGGCACACGGCGCGTGTCGCCACCGGGCCCGACAAATCGGCCGAGAAGCCGGCGCGCGACACCATGTCGATGCGTGCGGCGACGATGCGGCCGTCGTCGTCGTAGCCGATGTCATAGTCGTAAGCGAAACAGTGGCGCTTGCCGGTGACGATCATGTCGTCGTCGCGGTCGGCGCGCAGCTTGACCGGGCGGCGCAGGCGCACCGCAGCTACCGCGGCGGCGCAAGCCCACAAGGCCGATTGCGACTCCTTGCCGCCGAAGCCGCCGCCCATGCGACGGCATTCCACCAGCACATCATGCGAGGCGACGTGCAGCACTTCCGCGATGTGATGCTGCATTTCGCTCGGGTGCTGGGTCGAGCAATATACATGCATGCCGCGTCCTTCTTTCGGGATCGCGTACGAGACCTGGCCTTCCAGATAAAACTGTTCCTGTCCGCCGACATCGAACCGGCCCTTGAGCTTGTGCGGCGCCCTCGCCAAGGCTGCGGCCGGAGCGCCGCGCGTCAGATGCATCGGCGGCAGCACGTAGGATTCGGCGGCATGCGCGGCGCGCGGCGTCAGGATGGGCGGCAGTTCGTCGTAGTCGATCACGGCCTGGCGCGCCGCGCGACGGGCGTTGTCATGGCTGTCGGCGACGACGATGAAGATCGGCTGGCCGACGTATTGCACCAGGCCGTCCGCCAATACCGGATCGTCCTTGATGATGGCGCCGCACTGGTTCTCGCCGGGGATGTCGTCGGCGGTGTAGACCGCGACCACGCCGGCGGATGCCTTGACCCTGGAGAGGTCGATGGCGCGCAGTCTGGCATGCGCCTTTGCCGACAGGCCGAGCGCGGCATGCAACGTGCCTTGCAGCTCGACGATGTCGTCGGTATAGGTGGCTTCGCCGGTCACGTGCAGGACGGCGGATTCGTGCGGATGCGGTTTGCCGACCTCGGTCCAGGCGGTGGGAGTTTGCGGATTGTCGACAGCCATGAATTCTTCAGTTTGCTTGTTCATTGCGTTTTCTTCCTAAGCAATCTGCGCGGCGCTAGAGGCAGAGGTTTTGCCATGCACGAAGGCGCTCACGGAGGCGGGTTGCAGCGGCGCGTCGGCGCGCGTTTCCAGCCAGTAGCGATACAACAGATTCTGTGCCGTCTTCATACGATACGCCGAAGATGCGCGCATGTCAGACAGCGGCGCATAATCTTGCGCCAGCGCAAGCATTGCCGCCTTGACATTGGCTTCGTTCCAATCCTTGCCGTTGAGTTCTGCTTCGGCCAGTGCGGCGCGCTTCGGCGTGGCCGCCATGCCGCCGTAGGCGATGCGGGCGTCGGCCACCTTGCCGCCGTCGAGCCGGAAGGCAAACGATGCGCACACTGCCGAGATGTCCTGGTCGAAGCGTTTGGACAGCTTGTACACGCGGAAGGCGACGTCCTTGCGCGGCAACGGCACGCGCACCGCCTGCACGAACTCGTTCGGCTGCAATGCCGACTGTTGATACGCGATGTAAAAATCCTCCAGCGGCATCGTGCGTTGACCGTCCACGCCGTACAGCACGATTTCCGCGCCGAGCGCGATCAGCCACGGCATCGAGTCGCCGATCGGCGAGCCGTTGGCGACGTTGCCGCCCAACGTGCCGGCATTGCGCACCGGCAGCGAGGCGAAGCGTTGCCACAGTTCGGACAGTTCAGCCGGATATCGTTCGGTCAGCGCGGCGTAGGCTGTTTCCAGCGTGACGCCGGCGCCGATTTCCAGCCGGCCGTCTCTGTCGACGATGCGGCGCAGTTCTTCGACCTGGCCGATGTAGATGATGTCGCCCAGATCGCGCATGTGTTTGGTCACCCACAGGCCGACGTCGGTCGAGCCTGCCAGGATGCGCGCCTTTGGCAATTTGCTGCGCAGCGCCGCCAGTTGCGCCAGCGTGCGCGGCGCGTGGAAAGTCTGGCCGGCATACGTGACGGAGAGCGGTTCGTCGCGCCGGATGGCGCGCAACGCCTCGATCACCGGCGTGCGGTCGAACGTCGCTTTCGGCAATTCCCCCATGCGGCGCGCAGCGTCGATGATCGGACGATAGCCGGTGCAGCGGCACAGGTTGCCGGACAGGGCGTCGTCGATTTCGCGTGCGGTCGGCGTGACGTTGTCTTGCTCATGCTTGAGGTACAGGCCCCACAGCGACATGACGAAACCCGGCGTGCAGAAGCCGCATTGCGAACCGTGGCATTCCACCATCGCTTGCTGGACCGGATGCAGGCAGCCGTCGCCCTGCTTGAGGTCTTCCACGGTGAACAGCGCCTTGCCGTCCAGCGTCGGCACGAACTGGATGCAGGAGTTGACCGTCTTCAGTTCCAGTTCGTTGCCGCGCAGCTCGCCCACGACCACCGTGCAGGCGCCGCAATCGCCTTCCGCGCAACCCTCTTTGGTGCCGGTGCAATGCAGGTCTTCGCGCAAATGCTGCAAAACGGTGCGTGTATTGGGCAGGCCATCGACTTGATGGGTCTCGCCGCGGAAATAGAAGCGAATCGGTTCGGACATGGTGTGCTTTGCTATATGAAAATGGCTATCGATGATGTGCTTGCTATTGTGATTCAAGATCTGTGCCGGGACCTTCGAGAGATAAAACCGATTTGCCGCAGCGGATTGTTGCGAAAAATTGTCGGGCCGGTTCCATCTCTGAAAAATCCTTCTTCTTTCATGCTGCCGGCACCGTCCGAAGATCGATGCCGGCATTCCCGCTATTGACTATTGTCGTTCCCCGGACCTCATGCGCCCAGGTAAATCATCTTGAACAGGAAGATCGCCGCAATCACCCAGATCACCGCCGACACATCCTTGAAGCGCCCGGTCAGCAGCTTCAGCGCGGCGTAGCTGATGAAGCCCAGCGCCAGACCGTTGGCGATCGAATACGTGAACGGCATGACCAGCGCGGTAATCACGGCAGGCACGCATTCGGTGGTGTCGTTCCAGTCGATGTCGGTCAGTTCGCGCAGCATCAGGCAGGCCACGAAGAACAGCGCCGGCGCGGTTGCATACGCAGGCACCACGCCCGCCAGCGGCGCAATGAACAGGCACAGCAGGAACAGCGCCGCGACCGCGACGGCGGTCAGGCCGGTACGGCCGCCGGCCTGCACGCCTGCCGCACTTTCAATATAGGCAGTGGTGCTCGATGTGCCAAGCAGCGAACCGGCCACAATCGCGCCGCTGTCGGCCAGCAGCGCCTTGTTGATGCGCTCGATCTTGCCGTTCTTGACCAGGCCCGCGCGCTGCGCCACGCCCATCAGCGTGCCCGTGGCGTCGAACAATTCCACCAGGAAGAACACCAGCACGACGTTGAGCAGGCCCATCGAAATCGCGCCCTTCAGATCGAGCTGGAACAGCGTCGGCGAGATCGACGGCGGCGCCGAGAAGATGCCCGAGAAATGGTTGCCGCCGAAGAAGAAGCTCAGCACCGTCACGGTCAGGATGCCGATCAGCAGCGCGCCGCGGATTTTCATCTGATCCAGCGCGACGATCACCAGGAAACCGATGATGGCCAGTACCGGCGCGACTTCATGCAGGTTGCCGATGGTCACGAACGTGGCCGGGCTGGCGGCCACGATGCCGGCGTTCTTGAGCGAGATCAGCGCGAGGAAAAGTCCTATTCCCGCCGGTATCGCCGTGCGCAGCGAATGCGGAATCGCGTTGATGATCAGCTCGCGCACGCGGAACAGGCTCACCAGCAGGAACAGGCAGCCCGAGATGAACACCGCGCCCAGCGCGGCCTGCCACGGAAAGCCCATGCCCTTGACCACGGCGTAGGCGAAATAGGCATTCAGCCCCATGCCCGGCGCCAGGCCGATAGGATAGTTGGCGTACAAGCCCATGATCAGCGTGCCGATTGCCGCCGCCAGGCAGGTGGCGACGAAAACCGAGTCCTTCGGCATGCCCGCATCCCCGAGTATGGATGGGTTGACGAAGATGATGTAGGCCATCGTCAGAAAGGTCGTGAGACCGGCCAGCAGTTCGGTACGGACGGTCGTGCCGTTGTCGCTGAGTTTGAAGAATTTGTCCAGGAAAGTCATGAGAATTGTCTCCGTTTACGCGTTGTGCGGTTCTTTTTTATACGCCAGAAAACTTGCGGATTTCTCCGGTCCGCAAAAAATGGGCGTTCTGAGGTCGATGTTGTTGTACGCTGCTTTCGCGCCCCGGCGCCAGGCGCGGGAGCCGGCTTTGAGCAGATTGATTGCAGCAAGGGCCTGCTGTGGGCAAGCCCATGTAATGTCGTTGAAATAATTGGGCAAAACGTAAGTCATGAGGAATATCAACTATAAGGTTATGGGTATATGTTCATGCGTTAATCAAATAATGACGATTTGCCATGGTTTCTGGCTATGGATGGCCTCCAATAATGTATTGAATTGAGGAGCCTGGTCTGATGCCGTGCAGTGAAGCTCAAAATACCTTCCCTCATTGCCAACTCTGCATGCCTGTCCTCCTGGCGCACGTCAGGACCCAGCGCCGATCAGCCGTCGTCATAACGCTGGGACGACTGCTCTTTAGCTCTCTTATCTGCTTCTTTGCGGCAATTATCTGGTCCAGTAATCCGGCCGCGAATACACCTCCTTCAGATAGTCGATGAAGAACCGCGTCTTCGCCGGCAAATGCCGTTGCTGCGGGTAGACGGCCATGATGTCGTAATGGGGCAGGGCGTACTCGTCCAGCACCGTGATCAGTTCTCCCGAGGCGAGTTGCGACTGGATCTCCCAGGTCGAGCGCCAGGCCAGTCCGAGGCCCTCGCTGGCCCAGCGATGCAATAGCTCGCCGTCGTTGCAATCGAGATTGCCTTGCGCGCGGATGATCACCGGCTTGCCGTTCTGCTGGAAATACCAGCCGCGCTGCTGGCCGCCCTGCAGGTTGAAGGCCAGGCAATTGTGACTGGCCAGGTCGTCCAGCGTCTTGGGGATGCCGTTGCGATGCAGGTATTCCGGCGCGGCGCAGACCACGCGCCGGTTGCCGGCCAGTTTCACGGCGACGAAACTCGGCTCGATCGCGCCGCCGATGCGGATGCCCAGATCATAGCCTTCGCGCACCAGATCCACCACGCGGTCGGTCAGGTTGAATGAAATCTGCACTTCCGGATGATTGGCCAGGAAGGCCGGCGCATGCGGCGCGACATGCAGCCGTCCGTAAGCCGCCGGCGTCGACACCACCAGATGGCCGGTAGCCTTGTGGCGACCCTCGGCAATGCTCTTTTCCGCCACTTCGATATCGCCCAGCAGCTTGCGGCAATGATCGAGGAAGACGCTGCCTTGCTCGGTCAGCGTCAGATGGCGCGTGGTGCGATGCATGAGCTTGGTGCCGAGGCGTTTTTCGAGCGCGTCGATGCGTCGGCCGAGCATCACGGGCGTGATGTTTTCTTCCAGCGCCGCCGCGGCGAGGCTGCCTTTTTCAACGACAGACACAAAAGCTTCGATCTGTTTGAGTTTGTCCACAAATCCTCCTTGCGCCGCTAACAAAATGCCGCTGGCGGCGTTGCTTTTCCTTGCCGGCGACGTTTTGTTCGCGGTTTATATTCAATACTTTTTCTATGTTTCCATATTTTTAGTACGGAATAAACAGATATTTAGTCTTCTTATCAAACAATATTGTTGGTTATAGGATGCATCTCAATGGTCGAGGGGCATCGTCGCTGCTTCCCGGCCGTCGACAACCTGGGAGGCAACATGGCAAAGATGAAGGCAGTGGATGCAGCGGTATATGTGCTGGAAAAAGAGGGCTGCCTGCAAGCCTTCGGCGTGCCCGGCGCGGCAATCAATCCATTCTACGCGGCGCTCAAGCGCCACGGCGGGATCCGGCATACATTGGCGCGCCATGTCGAAGGCGCCTCGCACATGGCCGAAGGCTACACCCGCGCCAGGGCCGGCAACATCGGCGTATGCATCGGCACCTCCGGTCCGGCCGGCACCGACATGATCACCGGCCTGTATTCCGCGCAGGCCGACTCGATTCCCATCCTGTGCATCACCGGTCAGGCGCCGCGCGCACGTCTATATAAAGAAGACTTCCAGGCCGTCGATATCGAAGCCATCGCCAAGCCGGTCGTCAAATGGTCCGTGACCGTGCGCGAACCGGCGCTGGTGCCGCGCGTATTCCAGCAGGCATTCCACCTGATGCGCTCGGGCCGTCCCGGTCCGGTGCTGATCGACTTGCCGTTCGACGTGCAGATGGCCGAGATCGAATTCGACCCCGACACCTACGAGCCGCTGCCGATCTATCGGCCGTCTGCCAGCCGCGCCCAGATCGAAAAAGCGCTGACCATGCTGAACCAGTCGGAGCGTCCGCTGCTGACCATCGGCGGCGGCGTGATCAACGCCGATGCCGCCGGGCTGGCCGTCGAGTTCGCCGAACTCGCCGGCGTGCCGGTCATCCCGACGCTGATGGCCTGGGGCGCAATCCCCGACGATCACCCGCACATGGCGGGCATGGTCGGACTGCAGACCAGCCACCGTTACGGCAATGCCACCATGCTGGCATCCGACTTCGTGCTCGGCATCGGCAATCGCTGGGCCAACCGCCACACCGGTTCGATCGACGTGTTCACGAAGGACCGCAAGTTCGTCCACGTCGACATCGAACCGACCCAGATCGGCCGCGTGTTCGGTCCCGACTACGGCATCGTTTCCGACGCTGGGGTGGCATTGAAGCTGTTCATCGAAGTCGCCAAGGAACTCAAGGCCGCCGGCAAATTGCCGAACCGCTCGACATGGCTGACCGAATGCCAGGAGCGCAAGCGCACGATGCATCGCCGCACGCACTTCGACGAAGTGCCGATCAAGCCGCAACGCGTCTATGAAGAGATGAACCGCGCCTTCGGTCGCGACACCTGCTACGTCAGCACCATCGGCCTGTCGCAGATCGCCGCCGCGCAATTCCTGCATGTCTACAAGGAGCGCCACTGGATCAACTGCGGCCAGGCCGGCCCGCTGGGTTGGACCATTCCGGCCGCGCTGGGCGTGTGCGCCGCCGATCCGCAACGCAAGGTCGTAGCGATCTCGGGCGACTACGACTTCCAGTTCATGATCGAAGAACTTGCCGTCGGCGCGCAATTCAAGCTGCCGTACCTGCACGTGGTGGTGAACAATTCCTGCCTCGGCCTGATCCGGCAGGCGCAACGCGGCTTCGAAATGGACTACTGCGTGCAGTTGGCGTTCGAGAACATCAACGCGCCCGACCTCAACGGCTACGGCGTCGACCACGTCGCCGTGGTGGAAGGCCTCGGCTGCAAGGCGATCCGCGTCACCGACCCCAATGCCATTCAGGACGCCTTCGCCGTGGCGCAGCGCTGGATGGAAGAGTACCGCGTGCCGGTGGTGGTGGAAATCATCCTGGAGCGCGTCACGAATATTGCAATGGGCACCGAGATCAACGCCATCAACGAATTCGAAGAGCTGGCCACCAAACGCGAACATGCGCCGACGGCGATCAGTTTGCTGGATTAGGAATAGTCGCGAAGAGATAAGGATAAGAAGGAAGAACGATCACCGGAGGAGACAACGACGGAGGCGCTTAATCACTTCTCCGTCGTCCCGACGAACGTCGGGACCCAGCGTCGTCAGTGCATCGACGGCGTTGGGAATGAGCGAGAACGACAGCGGAAAACCAAACCGGTTTGCCGGCACATGTCGCCATGTGCCGAGCGAACAACCGCCGTCGCCATTGCAGCAAGCCACTGGGTCCCGGCGTTCGCCGGGACGACGGTGGTGGATTTAACGATAGCCTGAACCGGCAAGCGCCACGACCGCCAAGGACCCACACATGACCAAACTCGCCGCCAACCTGACCATGCTCTTCACCGAGCTGCCGTTCCTGGAGCGTTTCCGCGCCGCCGCGCAAGCCGGGTTCAAGGCCGTGGAATTCCTGTTCCCCTACACCTTCGAACCGGCGCAGATCGCCGGGCAACTGCGCAAGAACGAACTGGAACTGGTCTTGCACAATCTGCCTGCCGGCAACTGGGACGCCGGCGAACGCGGCATCGCCTGCCATCCGGACCGCGTCGGCGAATTTCGCCGGGGTGTCGACGACGCCCTCCGCTACGCCAAAGTTCTCGGCGTCAAACAACTGAACTGCCTGGCCGGCATCCGGCCGCAAAGCATCAGCGTCGAGGTCGCGCGCGAAACACTGCTCGCCAACCTCAAGTTCGCCGCCGACAAGCTGGAAGCCGACGGCATCGCCTTGCTGATCGAGCCGATCAACTGCTTCGACATTCCCGGCTTCTTTCTCAACACGACCAAACAAGCCGTCGAGCTGATCATGGCGAGCGGCTCCGGCAATCTGTTCGTGCAGTACGACGTCTATCACATGCAGCGCATGGAAGGCGAACTGGCCAACACCATCAAGGCCAATCTCTCGCTGATCCGCCATGTGCAACTGGCCGACAACCCGGGGCGTGGTGAGCCGGGTACGGGCGAGATCAACTATCGTTTCCTGTTCAGGCACCTGGACGAGATCGGTTATCGAGGCTGGATCGGCTGCGAATACAAGCCCAAGGCGGGCACCGCGGAAGGCCTCGGCTGGCGTGCTGCGCACGGCCTTTGATCGGCAATCCGGACGAGTTCATTTTTCATTATTGAGGAGAGATATCATGGCAAAAGTCGGTTTCATCGGATTAGGCATCATGGGGTCTCCCATGGCGGACAACCTGCAAAAGGGCGGTCACAAACTCTACCTGCACGACCGCAAAAATCCACCAACGGCATTGATCGACGGGGGCGCCACCGTCTGCACCTCGGGCGCGGAAGTCGCCAAGCGCGCCGATATCGTCATCGTGATGGTGCCGGACACGCCGCACGTCGAGGCGGTGCTGTTCAGCAAGGGTGGCGTCGCCGAAGGCCTGACCGCCGGCAAGGTAGTGGTCGACATGAGCTCGATCTCGCCGATCGCCACCAAGGGCTTCGCGCAAAAGATCAATGCGCTCGGCTGCGAATATCTGGACGCGCCGGTCTCCGGCGGCGAAGTCGGCGCCAAGGCGGCGTCGCTGACCATCATGGTCGGCGGCAACGAATCGGCGTTCAACGACGTCAAGCCACTGTTCGAACTGATGGGCAAGAACATCACGCTGGTCGGCGGCAACGGCGACGGCCAGACCACCAAGGTTGCCAATCAGATCATCGTGGCGCTGAACATTCAGGCCGTGGCCGAGGCATTGCTGTTTGCATCCAGGGCCGGCGCCGATCCCGCGCGCGTGCGTCAGGCGCTGATGGGCGGATTTGCTTCGTCGCGCATTCTGGAGGTGCATGGCGAGCGCATGGTCAAGCGTGCGTTCAATCCGGGTTTCCGGATCGAGTTGCATCAGAAGGATCTGAATCTGGCTTTGCAGGGCGCGAAGACCTTGGGCGTCAGCTTGCCCAATACTGCTCTAGCGCAGGAACTGATGAATGCTTGCGCGGCGCATGGGATGAGCGGGTTGGATCATTCGGCCTTGTGCCGGGCGATTGAGCTGATGTCGAATCATGAGATTGCCAGGGGCTAAAAGCTTGTCGTGCCAACGGAAGTCAGAAACTGGCGTCGTCACGCAGTTCGGGTAAGGCATTGCGTCGCTTTGCGCTCAAGCCCGACAATGCCTTCTCATAAGCCCAGCGCACCAGTTCCTTCAAATAATCCTCAGGCATGCTGCGCACATCGACAATCGTGACCCAATGAAAGCGCGCCATGTAGCGTGCAGGTTTGATGCCCGGCATATCGGTCAGTTCGATGAAGCGGTCGGGGCTGACGCGAAAGCTGAAGCGCCATTTTTCCGGATCGCTGGTCTTGAACCAGGCGAAATTCTTTCCTCCCACGGAATAGACCAGGACATTGGCCGGCGGGCCTGAGAGGCGCGACGTTGCAGCCGGCAAGGCAGTGCAGAATTTCTTGAGCTGGGCGGTATTCATGGCGAGCGGATGCCTGTTCGGGACGAAAAGATATCGGCGTATTGTAATGAAGAAGCCGTGGACCGATGAAGACAGGCCGGGCCACCCGGATCTGCACGGAATGTTGGTTGCGTTATTTTTGATGGTTGATCGTGCGTGTCAGCTTGCCGCGTCGGCCAGTTCAAATGCCAGCGTATTGTGGCGTTCGATGACCATTCCCAGATCGATTGTCGTGAATTGACCGTCACGCACGATCACGCGGCCGTTGATGACGCTGCAGGACACATTCGACGGCGTGCAGAACACCAGCGCCGCGACCGGGTCATGCAGCGCGCCGGCGAAGCCGATCTGATCCAGTCTGAACATCACCAGGTCGGCCGACATGCCCGGCTTCAGTGCGCCGATGTCGTCGCGATTCAATACCCTGGCGCCGCCCAGCGTGGCGATTTCCAATGCCTGCCGCGCGGTCATGGCATCCGGACCGAAGCCCACGCGCTGCAGCAGCATGGCCTGACGCACTTCGCCCATCATGTGCGCGGAATCGTTGGAGGCGCTGCCGTCCACGCCGAGGCCGACGGGCACGCCGGCGGCTATCATCTTGCGGATCGGCGCGATGCCGGAGGCCAGGCGCATGTTGGAACAGGGGCAGTGCGCCACGCCGGTGCCGGTGCGCGCGAACAAGTCGATGCCGTGGTCGTCGAGCTGGACGCAGTGCGCGTGCCAGACGTCGTGGCCGACCCAGCCGCAGTCTTCGGCGTATTCGGCCGGCGTCATGTTGAACTTCTCGCGGCTGTAGGCGATGTCGTTGACGTTTTCGGCGAGGTGGGTGTGCAGCGAGACCTTGTAGCTGCGGGCCATGTCGGCGGCTTCGCGCATGAGGTCGCGCGAGACGGAGAACGGCGAGCAGGGGGCGACGACGATGCGTTGCATGGCGTGGCGGCTATGGTCGTGATAGGTCTCGATCAGGCGCCGGGTGTCGCGCAGGATGTCTTTTTCGTCTTCGACCACGCGGTCCGGCGGCAAGCCGCCCTTGGACTGTCCGACGCTCATCGCGCCGCGTGCGCCGTGGAAGCGCATGCCGATCTGTTGGGCGGCTTCGATGCTGTCGTCGAGGCGGGTCTTGTTGGGGTAGATGTAGAGGTGGTCGCTGCTGGTGGTGCAGCCTGAGAGGACCAGTTCGGCCATCGCGGTGAGCGTGGAGACCTTGATCATTTCAGGCGTCAGTCCGGCCCAGATGGGGTAGAGCCTGGTGAGCCAGTTGAACAGTTCGCCGTTTTGCGCCGACGGCATGGCGCGCGTCAGGCTTTGGTACATGTGGTGGTGGGTGTTGATCAGGCCGGGCAGGACCACGTGGTTTGTTGCGTCGATGATGTCGTCGGCGGCCTGCGGCAGGTCGGCAGTGTTGCCGACCTGTTCGATGACGTTGTCGCGGATGAAGACGGCGCCGTTGTTGATTTCGTCGCGGGTGTCGTTCATTGTCGCTACGACGGCAGCGTTTTTGATCAGGAGGGTTTTGCTCATGGTGGGGACTCGCTGGATGGTGTTCTCTGCCTGGTTGTGAATGCGGCGCAGGTGATAGTGGAGTCCCTTTTAAACCCTATTGACGCTGTGCCTGGTTTTGTTGATTGGTGTTTTGTTTATTTGGTTTCTTTATTTTGTGCTTGGGTCGTTGATGCTGTTCTTTCTTCGATCAGGCTTGCCGGGGGCGGCCCGGCAGCCGCTCACTTTTCTTGTCTCGTCAAGAAAAGTAAGCAAAAGAAGACGACCGCGGGATCCAGGCCCTTCGGGCTTCCCGGCGCTGCGATGCAAAAAATGGGAAGGAAAAAAACTCGCTTCGCTCAGACAGTTTTTCCTTCTTATTCCATTTTTCGCATCGCATCACCGGCTGGCTCCAAGCGGAACGGCCAAACCGGCTCGCTTCGCTTTGCCAGGGAGGGCTCGCCTTCGGCATCGCGCTTTCATTCGTGCAGCGATAGTACAAATGCCTGAGTCACTTCTTTACTTCGTCGTCCCGGCGAATGCTGGGACCCAGCGTCGTTACAACGTTTGATCACGTCTGCAGACTCAAACCTTCGCCTTGAAATTCCGCAGGAAATCCAACAGTATCTGCGCCGAGATTTCAGCGTCGTCCGCCGTCATCGTCTCCAGCGGATTGTGGCTGATGCCGCCGTTGCCGCAACGCGTGAAGAGCATGGCGACGTCGGTTATCTTTGCCATGGTCATGGCATCGTGGCCGGCGCCGGAAGCCAGCTCGAACGGCTTGACGCCGGCGCGTTCCGTGGCGGCGGCGAGTTGTTGCATGAGCCAGGAGGCGCACGGCGCCGCAGGGGCGGACATGGTTTTCTCCAGCTTGAAATCGACGCTGCGGCGTTGGCAGATTTCTTCGATTTTCTTGAGTACGTCGGCGACTGCGGCGTCGCGCACGTCGTCGCGGGCGGCGCGGATATCCAGCGACAGCGTGCAGGCGCCGGGAATGACGTTGGTGGAGCCGTTCGGCACTTGCAACTGGCCGACGGTGCCGACCAGCGAGGCGTGCTGGTCCTGGCCGCAGCGCTGCTCGACGTAGAGGATGATTTCGGCGGCGGCGGCGGCGGCATCCTTGCGCATGGTCATCGGCGTGGTGCCGGCATGGCTGGCGACGCCCTTGAGGTCGACGAGGTAGCGCAAGCTGCCGGCGATGGAGGTGACGATGCCGACCGGCAGGTCGCGGTTGAGCAGGACTGGGCCTTGTTCGATGTGGACTTCGACGTAGCCGAGCAGGTCCGACGGATCGCGCGCGATCCGCGGGATCGCACTGACGTCGTGGCCCGCTTGCGTGAGCACGTCGCGCATGCTGATGCCGTCGCGGTCGGTGAGGTCGAGCAGATCGAGGTCGAACCGGCCGATGATGGCGTTGCTGCCGAGGAAGGTGCTCTTGAAGCGCACGCCTTCTTCTTCCGAGAAACCGATGATTTCAAAGTGGAAGGGCAGGGTCTCGCCTTTTTCATGCAGGTGCTTGACGACGGCGATCGGCAGCAGGATGCCTTCGCGGCCGTCGTATTTGCCGCCGTTGCGCACCGTGTCGTAGTGCGAGCCGGTCATCAGCGTCTTGGCTTGCGGATCGGTCGAAAGGTAGCGGCCGACTACGTTGCCGAGCGCGTCGATGTGGACGTGCATGCCGGCTTCGCGCATCCAGTGCGCGATCTGGTCTGCCGTGCGGCGGTGAACGTCGGTCATGTAAGTGCAAGTCAGCGCGCCTTCGTCTTCGCTCCAGGCGCCGATTTCTTCCGCCCATTCCATGACGGCGGCGCCGATGGCCGGCGTGTAGCCGAGCAGGTCGTTGAGGCGCATCTCCGCGATGCGGCCGATCTGGCGCAGGGCTTCGCGCAGTTCGTCTTCGGGTTGGTTGCGCAGGCGGCGGGTGAAGGTGGCGATGATCTGCCGGCGCGTCAGGCCCTTGCCGGCGGCGCCCTTGACCGCGAGGATGAAGGGGAAGCCGAACTTGGCGTTGTAGTCGCCGTTGAGCTTTTGCAGCGCGGCGAATTCTTCCGGCGTACACAGATTCAGGCCTGCCTTGGCTTGCTCGCCGGTGGATTCGGCGGTCAGTTCGCCGGCGATGGCGGCTTTGCCGGCCAGTTCCGGGTGGGCGCGGATGAGGCCCAATTGTTCGGCGCGGTCGGCGCCGGCGACCACGCCTTGCAGCGCCTGCTTGAGTGCGGTGAGGTTGGCGAACGGGCCAAGCTTCGCTGCGCGTTCGGGAATCCATGGCGAATGCTCGTAAATTCCGTGCAGGGTCTTGACGAAAGCCGGTATGTCATACGCGGCGCTGCTGTTCAATTGTTCTAGTGTGGTCATCCTGATACCTGTTGCGTGTGATTACTTGCGGTTGCTTGCGACAGTGCGGTCCCGCTGTTCCGGTGGGACTTATCCTAATGATCCGAACTCTGCGCCGCCGCCAGTGCGTAGGAAGCGACTTCGCCGTCGCTGCCGCGACCGTTGAAGAACAGGTTGAGGATCACCGCCATCGACGATGCAAGCAATATGCCACTATGGAAGACAGTGGACAAGAAGCCTGGCATCTTTTCAAAGAACGTCGGCGCTACAATCGGGATCATGCCGACGCCGATGCTGATGGCGACGATGAACAGGTTGTTGCGGTTGCCGTCAAAATCGACCTTGGCCAGGATCTTGATCCCGGTCGCCGCCACCATCCCGAACATCACGATGCCGGCGCCGCCCAGCACGAATTGCGGGATCGACGCGGCCACGTGCGCCATTTTGGGGAACAGGCCGAAGGCGACCAGGATCACGCCGGCAGCGACGCACACATAACGGCTGCGGACGCCGGTGACGCCGACCAGGCCGACGTTCTGAGAAAACGAAGTATACGGGAACGTGTTGAAAATCCCGCCGATCACCGTGCCCAGGCCGTCCACGCGCAGGCCGCGCGCCAGCGTCCGGTCGTCGACTTTCTTGTCGACGATGTCGCCCAGCGCCATGAACATGCCGGTCGATTCGATCATGGTGACGATCATGACCAGGCACATGCTGATGATCGAGGCCAGGTCGAATTGCGGCCAGCCGTAGTGGAACGGCCTGATCACCGCAAACCAGTCGGCGCCGCCGAGGCCGTCGAAGCTGATCTTGCCGAGCGCCAAGGCGATCACGAAGCCGATGATCATGCCCATGAGCACCGAGATGTTGGCGATGAAGCCTTTGACGTACCTGGTGATGAGCAGGATGGAGACGAGCACGACAGCGGCGATGGACAGGCTCAGCGGCGAGCCGTAGTCCGGGTTGGGCATCTTGACGAATACGCCGTCGACCAGTGTGCCGATGATGGGTTGGCCGCCGGCCGCCCAGTTGATGCCGACGCCCATCAGCGACACGCCGATCACCGTGATGACGGTGCCGGTGACCACCGGCGGGAAGTAGCGCATCAGTTTGCTCATGTAAGGCGACGCCAGGATACAGAACACCCCGGCCGCGATCACCGCCCCATAGATGTGCAGGATGGTGAGCGAAGGATTGTTGGCCATGGCGACCATCGGCCCGACGGCGGCGAAGGTGACGCCCATCATGACCGGCATGCGGATGCCGAACTTCCAGATGCCGAGGCTCTGGATGATGGTGACCAGGCCGCAGCAGAACAGGTCGGCGCTGATCAGGTAGGCGATTTCGGATTTCGGCAGGTTGAGCGCGCCGCCGACGATGAGCGGCACGGCGATGGCGCCGGCATACATTACGAGGACGTGCTGCATGCCGAGTGCGGCGAGCTTGAGTGTCGGCAGTCGTTCGTCGACCGGATGGCTTGGGGATGTCATGGCTGTCTCCAGATTTTTGGCATCAAGACCTTGCAAGAAGGGGCTGGCGCAACTTCCTCTTTCAGGCTTGTCGGCCGATACTAAAGTAAATTGCCTTGCTCAATATATAAGTCCGCCAATACCCGATTTCGGTATGGCGATATAAGCTGAACATGTGTTTGTCGCCGTAAAGCCCTAATTGGCAAGGATCTTGGCCGCCGCGCCGACTTGCGCGCGCAGCCATTTGTGCTCGGTCGCCTGATGTGCGCGTTCATGCCATAACTGATAGAAGCGCAGCGGCGGAAACTTGATCGGCACGCTATAACTTTTCAGCGACAGGGTTTTTTCATAGAAACCGGCGAACTGCCGGCCGGCGGTCAGCACCAAGTCGGTCTGGGCCACCATATAGGGCAGCATGCGGAAATGCGCCGATTCGACCACGACGTTGCGATGCAGGTTCTGCTTTTCGAGGAAGCTGTCGACGGTGCCGTGATAACCGGGCAGGATTTGCGACGGCGCCGCGTGCGGAAGGCTCAGGTAATCCTCGATGCTCATCGCGTCCGTCGCCGTGCGTTTGGCGTAGGCGCAGTCTGAGCGCATCAGGCAGACGAGGGGATCGTCGAACAGTTTGGACAGGTGCAGGTGCGACGGCGGTTCGTCCCAGTTGGCGATGACCAGGTCCAGCTCGCCGTCCGACAACAGGCGCACGTAGTCGGTCTCCGGTCCGAGCGCGTGGATCACGATGTGGCTCTTGGGCGATTCGCGGCGCAGGCGGGCGATGACTTCGGTGAAGAAGGGCGTGTTCATGTAATCCGGCGCGGCGATGTGGAAGGTGCGCGCTTCTTCCTGCGGGACGAAGGCGGTCTTGGGCACGAACAGGCGCTCGGTTTCTTCGAGGATGCGCTTGGCCGGCTTAAGCAGGCTTTCGCCGTGCTGGGTCGGCACCATGCCGCGCGCGCCGCGCACCAGCAACGGATCGCCGGTCAGTTCGCGCAGTTTGCGCAGCGAGGCCGAGATCGAGGGTTGCGGCTGGTTGAGCTTGAGCGCCACGCGCGAAACGTTCTTTTCGCACAGCAGCAGGTAGAGGATGCGGATCAGGTGGATATCGAGATGGTCTGGCAGCCTGGACATGATTGTCTCCGGGTAACTGGTTTGCGGGGCGGGCGTTCATGCAAGGCGCTGAACAGCCTTCTTACCTGTCGAGGACGGCCACACGATGCTGGATGTCGTGAATTCTTCCCTGACCCTTATTTGTCAGGACAGGAAAATTCCGACGCAACGCGGTCATTGTTGTATATGAATATGCGTATGTCAAATATAAGCTGATCGCAATGTTTTACAGGCCCGACGCGTTTATCGTTCCAGCATTCCGATTACTCCGTCTGCGGACAGATGGCGGTTGCGGAAATCATTGTAGTAAAAATAACAGACGGCAATCGCCGTCGGGGTCGTCGCGGCAGCAGGTAACGAGGGTTTGCGCAAGGGCGGGAGACGCCTTGCGCAAGTCTTCTTATTTATCCGGAGGAGGTGTTTCACATCGCTTCCCGATCGACCGTTTTGTGATTCATGAGGTCCGGCCTCGCTCATCTGAAGCGCCCGCAGCGGCAGGTGGGGAACAAACGTGGGGAAGACATGGAAGCATTGTTCGTATCGTATGGCCTCGAGTGGGCGAATCTGCTGGTGCGCTGGCTGCATCTGATCACCGGGATTGCGTGGATCGGCGCATCGTTTTATTTCGTCTGGCTGGACAACTCCATCCGTCCGCCGAAGCCGGGCAGCGACCTGGCCAAAAAAGGCGTGTCCGGCGAACTCTGGGCAGTGCATGGCGGCGGTTTCTACAATCCGCAGAAGTACCTCGTCGCGCCTGCCGAACTGCCGGAAGAACTGCACTGGTTCAAGTGGGAAGCCTATGCCACCTGGATCAGCGGTTTTGCGATGCTGTTTATCGTCTATTACTTCAACGCTTCGGCCATGATGGTCGACAAGTCGATTGCCGACCTTTCCGGCCTGCAAGCGGTCGGCGTCGGCCTCGGTACGCTGGCGTTCGGCTGGATCGTCTACGACCTGTTGTGCAAATCTCCGCTGGGCAAGCGCGACGGCCTGCTCGGCCTGGTCATGTTCCTTTTTATCGTCGCCGTGGCCTATGTGCTGACGCATCTGCTGAGCGGCCGCGCCGCCTACATCCACGTCGGCGGGATGATCGGCACCATCATGGTCGGCAACGTGCTGATGGTGATCATCCCCGGCCAGCGCAAGCTGGTGGAAGCCATGAAGGAAGGCAAGTCGCCCGATCCGATCTACGGCAAGAGGGGCAAGCAGCGCAGCGTGCACAACAACTATTTCACGCTGCCTGTCCTGTTCATCATGATCAGCAATCACTACGCGATGACCTACACCCACGCGTATAGCTGGTTGGTGCTGGCGGCGATCATGGCGGCCGGCGTGCTGATCCGTCACTTCTTCAATTTGCGCCATGCCGGCAAGGTGTCGATCGGTTTCCCGATTGCCGGTTGCGTGCTGTTGCTGGGCGTGGCGATTGCGATTGCGCCGAAACCGCTACCCAGGATTGCTCCGGCGCCTGCGCCGGTTGCATCGGCAGATGCGGCAGGTGTAACGGCGAATACCTCGGCAACTGTACCTGTTGCCGCAGCGGCAAGCGGCGTAGACTTTGCCCGCGTGCAGGAAGTGATCACGCAGCGTTGCGCCGGCTGCCACTCGGCGCAGCCGACCCAGGCGGGATTCGCCACCGCGCCCGCGGGCATGCTGCTGCAAACGCCTGAATTGATCCGCCAGCATGCCGCCAAGGTGTATCAGCGCGCGGTCCAGACCAGGGACATGCCGCTGGCCAACATGACGCACATGACCGACGAAGAGCGCGCGCTGATCGGCGCCTGGTTCGAAGCCGGTGCGAAGTAAATCGATCTCGCGACAACAAATATAATGGGGAGCGCCCGCTCAGGCCTCTTCCACCGACAAGGAATTTTCATGACCACCATCACCATCGACGGCTTCAACCTCAGCGCGCAGCAAGTCCTCAGCGTTGCGCGCGCGCAGAACGGCGTTTACGCCAAGGTAGCGCTGGTCGATGCATCGCGCGCCGCGCTGAAGCACAGCCGCGACTACATCGAATCGACCTGGATGCACGACGAAGCGCCCATGATGTACAGCTTCAACACCGGCGTCGGCTTGCTCAAGGACACCCGCATCAGGGTCGAGCACATCGAACTGTTCCAGACCCAGTTGATCAAGGCCCACAGCGCCGGCATCGGCGAACCGTTCCCGGAAGAAGTCAGCCGCGCCACCATGCTGCTGCGCGCCAATGCCTTCGCCAGCAATTACTCGGCCCCGCGCGTGGAAGTGGTGGACCGCCTGCTGGCCTTCATCAATGCAGGCATCCATCCGATCATGCCGCAGAAGGGTTCCGTCGGCGCTTCCGGCGATCTGGCGCCGCTGGCTTATCTGGCCGCCGCCATTGTCGGTTTCGACGAAGCCGAAGTGATGTATCAGGGCAAGCGCATGAGCGCGCCGGAAGCGATTGCCAAAGCCGATATCGGCCCCGTCAGATTCGATCTCAAGGCCAAGGATGCTTCGGCGCTGATCAACGGCTGCACGGCGTCGCTGGCCGTGGCGGTGCTGGCCGCGTACGATTCGCGCAACCTGCTGACTGACGCCTGCCTGTCGCTGGGTCTGACGCTGGAAGCGATGCGCGCCGACATGTCGGCCTTCGATCCGCGCATCCAGCAGGCGCGCCCGCATGCCGGCCAGATCAAGACCGCCGAAGTGGTGCGCGCCTTGTTGAAAGGCTCGACTCGCACCACGCACGAAGCGCGTGCGGTGCAACTGCCGGACGAGCTGCGCCGCACCGACATTCCGTATACCGCGCGCATCCAGGATGTCTATTCCTTGCGCTGCGCGCCGCAAGTGTATGGTCCGGTGTTCGACGCGCTCGATTACATCGACACCATCGTCGACAAGGAAATCAACTCCGCCACCGACAATCCCTTGATTTTCGACAAGGAAGGCGGCGGTTTCGAGATCATCTCCGGGGGCAACTTCCACGGCCAGTATCTGGCGCAGGCAATGGACTTGCTGGCCATGACCATCACTGACCTCGGCAGCATTTGCGAGCGCCGCATCGCGCGCCTGATCGACCCGACCCTGTCGTGGGGTTTGCCGCGCAACCTGATGAGCGGCGTGCGCGGCGTCAACACCGGTTATCCGGTGGTGCAGTGCTCGATGAGTTCGCTGGTGATGGAAAACCGCACTTTGTCCATGCCGGGCAGCGTCGACAGCATCCCGTCCAAGGGCAACAGCGAAGATCACATCTCCAACTCGACCTGGTGCGCGCGCAAGGCCGCCACCGTGGTCGCCAACACGCAATACATCGTCGGTGTGGAAATGCTGCTGGCGGCGCAGGCGCTGACCATGACGGAAGAATTGTTGAAGGATTTCGTGCTGGGCGAGGGGACGCAGGCGGCTTATGAGGAAATCCGCAGGCAGATTCCGGCTTGCCTGGATGGCGATCGCTGGTTCCACAACGATATCCAGGTGGCGCATTCCTTTATTACCAGCGGGTCGGTGCGGGAGGCTGTTGTCGGTCGTATCGGCAAATTTGTTTGATTTTGTTTTTGTTGTTGCGTTGAGAAAAGAGCAGCTTCGGCTGCTCTTTTTTTAGGCTGTTTCGACTGCCGTTTTTAGGTAGCTTGGGTTGCTCATTCTTCGATCAACCCTTCGCCGGGGGTAGCCCGGCAGCTACTCACTTTTCTTGTCTCGCCAAGAAAAGTAAGCAAAAGAAGGCGACCGCGGGATCCAGGTCCTTCGGACTTCCCGGTGCTGCGAAGCAAAAAATGGGAGGGGAAACAAACTCGCTACGCTCAGACAAGTTTCCCCTCTTTTCCATTTTTCGCATCGCATCACCGGCTGGCTCCAAGCGGAACGGCCTGACTGGCTCGCTTCGCATCGCCAAGGCAGGGCGGTGGCTTGACGGCCAATTGGTATCGTTGTTTCTTCAAATCACAATGCTGGAGACATCGCTGATATTTTCCCGCAGTTGCGAGGCGTCCTGTTTTGGCGGGCGGCCGAAGAGCCGGGAGTATTCGCGGCTGAATTGCGAGGGGCTTTCGTAGCCGACGGCATAGGCGGTGCGGGTGGCGTCGACGTCGGAGGCCAACAGTCGTCGCGCAGCCTGGAGCCTCAGCGTCTTTTGATACTGCAATGGACTTGTCGATGTCGCTGCACGGAAATGGCGGTTGAATGAGGCGACGCTCATCCCGGCGATGTCCGCTACTGTTTCGATGGGAAACGATTCGTCGAAATGATGGCGCATCCAGTCGATGGCTCTTCTGATTTGCGTCAGCTTGCCTTCCTTTCGACCTATTTGCCGCAGTAAGGGGCCATGCGGGCTCTGCAGCAAGCGATATAACAATTCACGCTCTCTTGACGCGGCGAGGATGGGAATGTCGCTCGGCGTGTCCAGCAGCGCCAACAGGTGGTCCCAAGCTTCAAGCACGTCGCGGGACACTGTTTCCACGTTGAAACCCAGCGTTTCCTTTCTTGATCGCTCTTCGGGCATATCGGCAATCAGCGAGGCGAACAGCGCATGGTCGAGTGTCAGGCCGGTGCCGATGTAGGGCTTGTCGCCGTCCATCTCGAAGATGCAGCAGGTCGTCGGTAATTCGATCAACGAGGCGAAGCACCCGCCCGCGCTGTAACGCAGCATGGTCTTGCCGACCATCATCTGCTTGGCGCCCTGAAGAATAAGGCAGACACCGGCGCTCACCGCCATGATGGTCGGTTCCGATTGACGAAAAGCCCCGATGGCCAGCCGCGGAATCGCGCTCTCCAATTGCTTTTCGCTCTCGTGACGCAACACCCTGCGGCACATCTGATCAAGTAAGTCTTGCATGAATCCAGTGTGACAGGACTTTCAGGTGAGATCAATAAAATGAGCGGATCAGGCAAGATTTTGCGCAATTTTGGTGAAAGTAAGCACGTGGGGGCGAGTATCTTAGGCAAGACCGGGCAAGCATCACCTGCCCATTTCCAAACAACAGGAGAAGGTTTTGACCATGAAGAATTTTGATGCGACATCGACCACCGATGAGGTGTTGAACGGTATGGACCTGCGAGGAAAACGCGCTTTTATTACAGGCGTCTCGGCAGGGCTCGGCGTGGAAACCGCCCGCGCCCTCGTAGCGCACGGAGCGGACGTCATCGGCACGGTGCGCGATCTCGACAAGGCGCATGGCGCCACCAAAGTCGTGCGCGATGCGGCGGGACAAAGCGGCGGTTCTTTCGAGATCGTCAGCATGGACCTGGCCGACCTGGCATCGGTGCGCGTGGTCAGCGATGCGATGGTTGCTGCGCAAAAGCCATTTGATCTGGTGGTTGCCAACGCCGGTGTCATGGCGACGCCGTTCGGCAAGACCAAGGATGGTTTCGAACTCCAGTTCGGCACCAACGTGTTGGGTCATTACGTGCTGATCAACCGTCTCGCGCCACTGATGCGCGAGGGCGGGCGAGTGATCGTGCTGTCATCCAACGGCCACCGATTTGCCGACATTGATCTCAACGATCCGAACTTTGAACACACTCCTTACGATCCATGGGTTGCCTACGGCCGCTCCAAAACCGGGGATGCGCTGCTGGCGGTTGCATTCGACGCGCGTCATCGCCATCGCGGCGTGCGCGCGGCAAGCATCCATCCTGGCGTCATTCAGACCGAACTGATCCGTCATATGGAACCGGAAGCCTTCCAGGCGGCGTTCACGGCGATGAACGAGCAACATCTGGCGCTGGGGAATCCGCCGTTTGAAGTGAAGACTCCGGCGCAAGGGGCAGCAACAACGATCTGGGCGGGTATCGTCGCTGACGCTGAAACAATCGGTGGCCGCTATTGCGAGGATTGTCATGTCGGATCAATTCTGGCGGACGACGCAATTGTCAGTGCGTTCAGCGTCGGGGTACGTCCGTTCGCAATTGATCCAGCGCGTGCCGATGCGCTCTGGAAAAAAGCGGGAGAACTGGTGGGCGAACGATTTTAAAATCTGATTGCAGGTAACCAATCACGATGCCGCAGGCGAGTCATCCTTGGCGAGGCGTAGCAAGCCAGTCTGGAAGTCCGCTTGAGAGTAGCCGGTGTCGGCAGGCACAAATCGGAAAAAGAAGGGAAATTTGTTTGAGCGAAGCGAGTTTATTTCTCTTCCCGATTTGTGCCTGCCGACACCGGGAACCCCCGAAGGGGGCTGCGAACCGCGGTCGCCTTTCTTTGCTTACTTTCTTTGGCGAGACAAAGAAAGTGAGTAGCTGCCGGGCTACCCCCGGCGAAGGGTTGATCGAAGAAAGAACGGAATTAATCACCTAAAGACGGATGTCGGAACAACACATCAAAAAATCAATCCTCATCCCCCAAATCCTTCTTCACCACCGCGTACCTCAACAAGGTCCTCTTCCTCGCCTCCGCATGATCCACCATCGGTTCCGGATAATCCTTCCCGATCTTCACCCCCGCCGCCTTCAGCAAATCCGCCGGACACAACCAGGGCGCATGGATATGCTTGTCCGGCAAACCGGCCAGTTGCGGCAAATACCTCCGGATGAACTTCCCCTCGGCATCAAACTTTTCCGACTGCGTGATCGGATTGAAAATACGGAAATACGGCTGCGCATCGCAGCCTGAAGACGACGCCCACTGCCAGCCGCCATTGTTGGCCGACAGATCGAAGTCGTTGAGCAGATCGGCAAAATACTTCTCGCCCCAGCGCCAGTCTATCCCCAGATCCTTGGTCAGGAAACTCGCCGTCACCATGCGCAGGCGATTGTGCATGTAGCCGGTCTGATTCAACTGCAGCATGGCCGCATCGACCAGCGGATAGCCGGTTCGTCCCTCGCACCACTTCGCAAACATCTCGCGCGCATGCTTGCCGCCTTCCCATTGGATCGCGTCGTAGTCAGCCTTGAAGGAGCGCTCCGTCACGCGCGGGTGGTGGAACAGAATCATGAAATAGAAATCGCGCCACACCAGCTCCGACAGCCATACCGGCGCACCGCGGCGGCCTTCGCCGATGCGCATGGCATCGACCGCGGCGCGCGCCAATGTACGGATCGAGATCGTGCCGAAGCGCAGATGCACCGACAGATACGACGGTCCTTTGACGGCGGGGAAGTCGCGCGTGTCGCCGTACTTGCCCAGACGCGGGAGGAAGTCTTCCAGCAATTGCGCAGCGCCGGCCATGCCGGCCGGGATGCGCAAGTCCTTGAGATTGGTCGGCAGGAATCCGAGATCTTCCAGCGTCGGTAACGCGCGATGATGTTTCTTAGACGGTGGGGCAAGTTGCGCGAAATAGGCGTCCACCGGATAAGGCTTGAGATAGAAGTCGCCGCCGGGACCGGACAATTTGTTCATCCAGGCATTTTTGTAAGGCGTGAAGACCGAAAAAGGGCGGCCGATCTGCGACAGCACTTCATCCTTCTCGAAGATAACCTGATCCTTGTACGTCAGCAATTGGCGGCCGTCTTGTTCGAGTTGCTTCTTCACGGCGGCGTCGCGCTTGATGGCCTGCGGTTCGTAATCGTGATTGGCGAAGACGGCGTCGACGCCAAGCTCCGCCGCCAGCGCAGGAATGTCTTGTTGCGCCGAGGCGTGGCGCACGATCAGCGCGCCGCCGGCCTCGCGCAGCGCGGCGTCGAGTTCGGCGATGCAGGCCACGATGAACTCGATGCGACGATCGGCTTGCAGGCCGTCGGCGAGCAGCGCGTCGAGGATGTCGCGGTCGTAGACGAAAACGCAATGCACTTGTCGGCTTTGCTTCAGCGCGTAATACAGCGCGGCATGGTCGGCCATGCGCAGGTCGCGGCGAAACCAGACCAGAGAGCTGTCGAAAGTCGGCATGGCGAACATGGTTGGTGGTAATAATTCCTGATGGTAAAGCATCCTCTGCCGGCACAAACAAAAACAGCGACGCAAGGCCGCTGTTCCTGATCGCGACAAGCATGCGACGATCAGCCGCCCAGATAGGCTTCGACTACTTTCGGGTTGTGCAGCAGGTTGGCGCCGGTGTCTTCCAGCACGATCTTGCCGGTTTCAAGCACGTAGCCGCGTTGCGCGATGCGCAGCGCCTGGCGCACGTTCTGTTCGACCAGCAGGACCGTCATGCCGGTCTTGTTGATCTCTTGCACGATACGGAAGATTTCCTGGATGATCAGCGGCGCCAGGCCCATCGACGGTTCGTCCAGCAGCAGCACCTTGGGCTTGGCCATCAGCGCGCGGCCGATGGCGAGCATTTGCTGTTCGCCGCCGGACAGGTTGCCGGCCAGGCCCTTGGCGCGTTGCTTCAATACCGGGAACAGCGAGTAGACCCATTCCAGGTCGCCGGCCACCGCCGCCTTGTCCTTGCGCGTATAGGCGCCCAGCGCGAGGTTTTCTTCGATGGTCAGCGTGGTCAGCGTGGCGCGGCCTTCGGCGACTTGCACCACGCCGCTGCCGACGATGCGGTGCGGCGACAGTTGTGTGAGGTCCTTGCCATTGAACAGCACCTTGCCGCGCGTCGCCTTGACGAGGCCGGAGATGGCCAGCAGCGAGGTGCTCTTGCCGGCGCCGTTGGCGCCGACCAGCGCGGTGATTTCGCCTTCGTTGAGGGTCAGGCTGATGCCTTTGACTGCTTCGATATGGCCGTAGGAAACCGCCAGGTCCTGGACTTGCAGAATTTCTTTGGGGACGGTCTGGCTCATGCTTCTTCCTTGCCGAGGTAGGCTTCGATCACTTCCTGGTTGTTCTTGATCTCATCGGGTGTGCCTTCGGCGATGATCTTGCCGAAGTTGAGCACGGCGACGCGGTCGCACAGGCCCATCACGAAACGCATGTCGTGCTCGATCATGAAGATCGAGAAGCCGCGCTGCTTGATGTTGATGATTTCGGCCATGAGCTCGGTTTTCTCCGCCGGGTTCATGCCGGCCACCGGTTCGTCGAGCAGCAGCAGCTTGGGTTTGGTCGCCAGCGCGCGGGCGAATTCCAGCTTGCGCTGTTCGCCGTAGGACAGACTGTCGGCCAGCATGTCGGCCTTGTGGTCCAGGCGCACCCAGGACAGCAGCTCCAGCGCGCGTTCGCGGGCTTCCTTCTCGATCTTGCGGAACGAGCCGAGGTTCAGCAGCAGGCTGCCGAAGCCGTAATCGAGATGATCGTGCATGCCGACCACGACGTTTTCCAGCAGGGTCATTTCCTTGAACACGCGGATGTTCTGGAAGGTGCGCGCGATGCCGCGTTCGGTGATCTTGTGCGGGGCGACGTTGCCGATGTCCTGGCCGTCGAACACGATGTTGCCGGACGAGGCGCGCAACAGGCCGGTGATCAGGTTGAACACGGTGGTCTTGCCGGCGCCGTTGGGGCCGATCAGGCCGAAGATGCCGCCTTCGGGCACATGGAACTGGACGCCTTGCAGGACTTGCAAGCCGCCGAAGTTTTTACTGATCTGGTTGAATTGCAATAACATCAGTTCACCTTCTTGCTTGCGGAGTTGTTGCTGGTGCGGCGTTGCATGAATGCGCGGATGCGGCGCGGATCCCAGATGCCCTTGGGCAGATACAGCACGACGAGGATCAGGATCAGGCCGTTTGCGGCCAGGCGGAAGTCCTTGAAATGGCGCAGTACTTCCGGCAGCAGCGACAGGATGGTCGAGCCGATCATCGGGCCGATCAGGTTGCTGGTGCCGCCGAACACGGCCATGGTCAGGATGTCCACGGCGTTTTCGAAACCGTAGTTGTTGGGACCGATGGTGAAGGTGTAGTGCGCATTCAAGGCGCCGGCGACGCCGGCAATGGCTGCGCCGATGACGAAGGCCAGCAGCTTGTAGCCGGCGACGTTGACGCCCATCAGGCGGGCGGCGATCTCGTCTTCCTTGATCGCTTCAAATGCGCGGCCGATCTTGGAACGGCGCACGCGTGCCAGGAAATACACGGTCACGCCCAGCAACAGCACGATGTGCCACCACTCGGTGAGCGGCGGCACGCCGTTCAGGCCCATCGGACCGCCGGTGACTTCCAGGTTCAGCACGATCACGCGCACCACTTCGCCGAAGCCCAGCGTGGCCATCGCGAGGTAGACCCCGGACAGGCGCAACGTCGGGATGCCGATCACCAGCGCCACCAGCGCCGGCAGCACGCCGCCGGCAACGAGCGCGACCGGGAAGGGCAGCCCGGCCTGCATGGTTATCAGGGAGGCGACGTAGGCGCCGATCCCCATGAATGCTGCGTTGGCCAGCGACAGCAGGCCGCACGACAGCGTGACGTAGATTGACAGGGCCAGCATGGCGTTGACGCCGACGCTGAAGATGACGGTGTTGTACGTCGCCCAGAATCCATCCCACCATTCCATCATATTCATGGGATTAAGCCTTTCTTTCCAGCACTTTGCCGAACATGCCGGAGGGCTTGACCAACAAAATCAAAAACAGGAGACCGAACGCGACCGCATCGCGGAAGTCGCTCGAAATGTAAGCCACCGTCAGCACCTCGGCAAAGCCCAGGAACAGGCCGCCGATCATGGCGCCGCGAATGTCGCCCATGCCGCCCAGGATGATGACGGCGATGCCCTTGTGCAGCATCGGCTGGCCCATGAACGGCGAGATGGCGTTGAACGACAGGCCGACCAGCACGCCGGCTGCGCCGCCCAGGGCCGCCGCTGCGAACGAGGTCAGGTAGAACAGGCCTTCGACGTTGATGCCCAGCAGGTAAGCCGCTTTCGGCGACTCGGCGATGGCGCGCAGCGCGCGGCCCAGTTGCGTGCGGCGCATCACGGCCAGCAGCACGATCATCAGTACGAAGGCGATGACGACGATGCCGACCTGCACGGCGGTGACGTGCAGGCTGCCGATGGTGACGCTGTCTTCGGGAATGGTGCCGACCGGGAAGCGCTTGTTCTCGGCGCCGAACAGGCCCTGTGCCAGGTTGGTCAGCATGATCGCCACGCCGATGGTGGCGATCATGGGAATCAGGTGGGGGGCGTTGCGGCGGCGCAGCGGTTTCAATACCAGGAAGTCGACGATCAGGCCGATCAGGCCGGTGGCGACCATGGCGGCGAGCATCGCCAGCCAAAGCGGCAGCGACAGTTGCTCGACCAGCAGCAGGGCCGCATAGCTGCCCAGCATGAAGATCGCGCCGTGCGACAGGTTGATGACGCCGAGCACGCCGAACACCAGCGTGAAGCCCAGCGCAAAGAGCGCATAGACGCTGCCGAGCGAAAGAGCGTTGATAAGTTGTTGTTCTAACATAGGACCTGCGAATAGTGATGAGGTCGCCTTCGTCTCATCTGCCGTCCGGGCAAACGGGCAGGTTGGCGATGTACCCTCGTTACATCAGAAAAGCGGCTTTTGGCGAGCCTGTTCTTTTTCGCGATTGGGTGAAACGGATGGAACAAAAAGACTCCGGTAAAAATACCGGAGTCTTGGGGCTTGCCCTTGCCGTCGAAACTTACTTCAACAGAACGAACTTGCCGCCCTTGGCGATGTTGACGATGGCTTCCTGCTGCGCATCGAAACCGACCTGCTTGCCGGTGACAGGCGGGGCAGGACGGAAGGCGAACTTGCCGGTCGCGCCGTCGATCTTGACGCCGGGCAGGGCTTGACGCAGGGCGTCGCGGTCCTTGTCCAGGGCGCCGGTCAGCTTGACGTTCTTGAGCGCTTCGGCAACGACGTGCAGCGCATCATAGGCTTGTGCGGCGAACTGGTCGGGATCGGAACCGAACTTGGCTTTGTACGCGGCGATGAACGCCTTGTTGGCCGGAGTCAGGTTTTCCGCCGACCATGGGCTGCCCATCAGGGTGTTGTCGCCGGCGTCCTTGGCGATTTCAAACAGCTTCGGCGAGTTCAGGCCGTTGCCGCCGATGAATGGCTGCTTCATGCCCAGGGCGCGGGTTTGCAGGATGATGTTGGCGGCTTCTTCGGCCAGGCAGGAGCAGACGATGGCGTCGGGGTTGCCGGCCTTGATCTTGGTCAGTTGCGCCTTGAAGTCGACGTCGCCCTTGGCGTAGGCTTCGGTCGTGGTGACCGGGATTTTTTGCTGTTCCAGCGTGGCCTTGAAGACGTCGTAACCGGACTTGGTGAACGCGTCGTCATTACCGTAGATCACGGCGACCTTCTTGATGCTGAAATGCTTGACGGCGGCTTTCACGGTCACTGGCAGCACGTCGGCTTCCATGACGGAGTTGCGGAACGTGAACGGGCCCATGGCGGTGATGCCGTCGGCGGTGTTGCTGGTGCCGAACGCGACGACCTTGGCGGCGTTGGCGATCGGGTCAGCGGCGAAAGCCGAGTTGGACAGGGTCGGGCCGAAGACCATCAGCACCTTGTCCTGGAAAATCAGTTTTTTGAAGACGTTGATGGCTTCTTCCTTCTTGCCTTGCTCGTCTTCCGGGATCAGGACCAGTTTGTTGCCATTGACGCCGCCCTTGGCGTTGACTTCGTCTGTGGCCAGCGTAAAGCCGTTCTTGATGGCGACGCCGTATTTGGCGGCAGGGCCGGTCAGAGCGGCGGCCAGGCCCAGCTTGATGTCGGCGGCCAGTGCGGCATTCGCCAGGGTGGCGCCCAGCAACAGCGCGGGCAGGGTCTTTAAAGCGGTATTAAGCACGTTGAATCGCATCGAGTTCTCTCCTTGGTTAGATATTCTTATAGAGGATGACGCGAAATATTGACCCGGGGATACCGGTGTAGAAGGTCTTTGATAAAACCTCCCTATTTTGCTCCATCCTCTTTAGGCCGTCGTGCAGCCTTTGGGATACAACCGGTCAAGAATACCGTAAACCGGTTTAAACACACTGCTGCGCTGCAACCGGATAAGCTGCCTCGCAACAGTCTGCAAACTCCGCCGAGGCGGAGGCGACACAGATGACAGATGTGATGCTGGCCTGTCCTGAAACAGGCCGGTCCTGCTGATTACCTCGCACTGCTACTTTTGGCACAGACTCAGTACAGCGTGAATCCGGGTCGCTTTGGCTGTTCGGATCCGGCTGGTATTTCTTTATTTCTCTATTCTTTACAGCGACTTGCGCACTTCCGCGATAGCCAGACGCACTTGATTGGGCGCCGTGCCGCCGATATGGTCGCGCGCAGCCACCGAGCCCTCCAGCGTCAATACGCCGAAGATGTCGTTCTCGATCAGCGGCGAAAACGCGCGCAGCTCGTCCAGCGTCAGGTCGGACAGATCGCAATTGCGGTCGACGCAACTGCGCACGGCGCGGGCGACCGCTTCGTGGGCGTCGCGGAACGGCAGGCCCTTCTTGACCAGATAGTCGGCCAGGTCGGTGGCGGTGGCGTAGCCTTGCAGCGCGGCGGCGCGCATGGCTTCCGGCTTGACGGTGATGCCGCGCGCCATGTCGGCGAAAATGCGCAGCGTATCGGTCAGCGTGTCGACGGTATCGAACAGCGGTTCCTTGTCTTCCTGGTTGTCCTTGTTGTAGGCCAGCGGCTGGCCTTTCATCAGGGTCAGCAGGGCGATCAGGTGGCCGTTGACGCGGCCGGTCTTGCCGCGCGCCAGTTCGGGGACGTCGGGGTTTTTCTTTTGCGGCATGATCGACGAACCGGTGCAGAAGCGGTCGGCGATGTCGATGAAGCCGACGCGCGGGCTCATCCAGATCACCAGTTCTTCGGACATGCGTGAAATGTGGGTCATCACCAGCGCGGCGGCAGCGCAGAATTCGATCGCGAAGTCGCGGTCGGAGACGGCGTCGAGCGAGTTGCGGCAGACGTCGTCGAAGCCCAGCGTCTTGGCCACGCGCAGGCGGTCGATCGGGAAGGTCGTGCCGGCCAGCGCGGCCGCGCCCAGCGGCAGGCGGTTGACGCGTTTGCGGGCATCGGCCATGCGCTCTGCGTCGCGGCCGAACATTTCAACATAAGCGAGGATGTGGTGGCCGAAAGTGATCGGCTGCGCCACCTGCATGTGGGTGAAGCCGGGCAGGATGGTATCGGCGTGCTGTTCGGCCAGATCGACCAGCGCCGCGCGCAGGTCGCGCAGCAGGCCGCTGATGTCGTCGATGGCGGCACGCATGTACAGGCGGATGTCGGTCGCGACCTGGTCGTTGCGCGAACGGCCGGTGTGCAGGCGCTTGCCGGCGTCGCCGACCAGTTCGGTCAGGCGTTTTTCGATGTTCAGGTGGACGTCTTCGAGGTCGAGCAGCCATTCGAACTTGCCGGCGTCGATTTCGCCCTTGATCTGCGCCATGCCGCGCTGGATGTCGGCATGGTCCTGGGCGCTGATGATTTGCTGATGCGCCAGCATCTCGGCATGGGCAAGCGAGCCTTCGATGTCGAACTGCGCCAGGCGCTTGTCGAAAAAGACAGAGGCGGTATAGCGTTTCACCAGATCGGAAACGGGTTCGGAAAAGCGAGCCGACCAGGCTTCGCCTTTTTTCGATAATTGTGCAGTCATATTCGGGTCCCGGAGAATTGGCGATTATAGCAAGCCGATGGCAATTGAGCCACGCTGCGGCGCTTCCGGGCACAATTTCTCTGCCAGTCAACAGGGAGTTTTCTGCGTGGTATGGATGCCGACTACGACTGGTCATGGCATAAAAAACATTGCACTCTTGTCAAATCTTGAAGATACTCAAATCGCGTTTCATAAATCTGATTTTCGAATTCGTTGCGCTGAACTTATCGGGGAGAGGTCTCATGAATTTTGAAGCATTGTTTCAGCAGCAAGCGGCGTTGCCCAGCATTCCCAAAGTGGTGCAGGAGGTCATCGAGAGCTTCAACAACGACAACGTCTCGATCGAGGACATTGCAAAGAAATTGAGCGCCGACCAGGTGCTGAGCGCCAAGTTGCTGCGTCTGGCGAACTCTTCCTATTACCATGTCTCGCGCAGCATCGGCACCGTTGACGATGCCGTGCTGATGCTGGGCTTCATGACGGTACGCACACTGGTGGTCAGCACCGGCCTGACCGGCAGCTTCAAGTCGATGTCCGGCGTGGATCTCAAACTGTTCTGGCGCTACAGCCTGCACACCGCGATCGTCGCCAAGTGGCTGGCGAAGAAGCTGCAGCTCAATTCCGACCTGGCGTTCACCGTCGGCCTGATGCATGCCATCGGCCAGTTGGTCATGCATGCGGCCATGCCGGAGCAAACCTTGCAGATCGACAAGATTGCCAGCACCATCGACGCCCGCCGCCTGGATGTGGAACATACGTCGTTCGGCTACGACTTTTCGGACGTGGGTGCCGAACTGGCCCGGCGCTGGCGTTTCCCCGAGGAATTTTCCAACGCCATCAAGGCGTTCCCGACACCGCTGGAAGCAGAACCGTTCAACAAGATTGCCGCCGTGATCCATATCGCCGCCTGGCGCGCTCGCTCGGAAGAGAACGGATATTCCCGCGAGGAAATGGAGTCGACTTTCCCGGATGACGTCGCCGCCAGGCTCGGCGTGAAACCGTCCGTGTTGCTGGACGACTTGCCGCCGCTGGCCGAATTGGGCGCGGGGATGGAGGAACTGATTTCCTGATCGGTTCCTGCGGGAAATGGGAGTAAGGGAGCGGCAGTGGGGAGCGCATCGCGGTCGGCGCAGTCGGCCGTTTGAGGCAGGATAAACAAAAAAGCGGAAGAGGCTTGCGCCCGATCCGCTTTTTTCATAGGGGGGCGGAAATCGCTTCAGTCTCCCAGTTTTTCCTTCAGGAACTTCAGCATCTCGCGATATGCCTCGACCCGCGCATCGGCGTTGCCGCCGCTGGTGACGCCCGCGCCGGGCTTGCCGACGCCGGGGATGTCCATGCGCACATGCATGGGCATGCCTGGCGCATCGAAGTCGTGATAGGTGTCGGGATAGAGACGCAGCGTGATCGGCGTGTCGCTGTCCTGCATTTTCTTTTCCAGCGATTCGCAGGCTTCGGGCGGCGTCCAGTCGTCGTTTTCTCCCATCAGGATCAGCATCGGCGCGGCCGGCTTGTAGGGCGTGCGGTTCTTGGCGTACGAGGAGCAGCTCGGGTAGAACGCCACCGCCGCCTTGGGCTGCACCTTGCGTACGGCGACATCGGTCTGCGCCAGGTTCATTGCCGCCAGGATGGTGGTAGCGCCGTGCGACCAGCCGACCATGCCGATGCGCGCGTAGTCGACGTCATCCTGCATCGCCAGCCAGCGCAGGGCGACCTGCACGTCGAGGCGGCGATTGGCGCTGCTGATTTCGCGCTGCTGCAGGCTTTCCTGGCAGATCGAGCGGCGGCCGCGCGGCGTGAAGCTGTCCGGGAACAGCACGTTGTAGCCGGCATCGGTCAGCGCGCGCGCCATGGCGATGTGGCGCGGCGTGAATTCGATTTTTTCCTTGCCGACGCTGCTATAGAGGCCGCCGCAGCCATGCATGGCGATGATGGTCGGTTTTTTTTCGGCCTTGCCTTTGCCCTTGAACCAGAAGCCGAACAGGGCGGTTGCTTTGCCGCCCGGCATGTCGATGCTGGTCAGCGATACGCGCTGGGTGTGCAAAGGCGGCAACGGCGGCGGCGTCTTCGGGGCCGGCGCGGCGACGAGGTGTCCGCATAGCCCTGCGAGGCAGAGCGATGCGATGATTTTTCGGATACCCATGATGAACTTCCCCTAGTTGTGTTTGCTGCCGCGCGTCGGATTCAGGCCGACGTCGGCTTATCGATTCTGTCTTGTGATTTTGCCACCATTTTGGTGGCAGCCGGCTCAAGCACCAGCAACAATGCCGCCCCGATCAATATGCCCCCCGCGGCATGGGCCCAGGACAATTGTTCTTGCAAAAACATCCATCCCCACAAGACCCCGAACAGCGGAATCAAAAAGGTGACGGTTAACGACTTGACTGGTCCTATATCGGCAATAAGCCGGAAAAATAAAATATAGGCCAGCGCAGAACAAACAAACCCCAATGCCAGCAAAGCAAGCCATATACCAGCACTGCCATGCAGCGAACCGCCACGCAAACCTGCCGTGGCCGCAAAAAACGGCAACAATAGCGTAACCGCGCCCAACTGGCTGCCAAACGCCACCAGTTTGCTGTCCAGGCCGCCGCGATCGGTAATCCAGCGCTTGGTGAGAAACCCGGCCAGGCCGTAGCAGGCGGTGGCCAGCAAACACGCCGATGCACTCAAAACGGTCGCCGCGTCGAAGGCCAGCGGTCCGGTCCTTGTCAGGACGGCAACGCCGGTCAGGCCGAGCGCGACGCCCGCAAGTTTACGGCCCGTCAGTTTGTCACCGAAAAATAACGCGCCGATGACCACACCCATGAGCGGCGTCGTTGCATTCAGGATGGCCGAATAACCTGCCGGTAGCACTTTCGCCGCCAGGCTGTACAACGCGAACGGAATGCCCGAATTGATTGCACCCAGCATCATTGCGGCGCCGAGCTTGCCCCGGAAGCGCCATTTCACGCGTAGCGCCGCCAGGATCAGCACCAAGCCCGCGGCGCCGAAGAGCACCCGGAAAAAGGCCGTGTTGATCGCGCCCAGTTCCGGCACCACGATGCGCATGAACAGAAAACTGGCCCCCCAGATGGCGGACAGTGCGAGCAGGCGGAGCAGGTCGGCGGGTTTCATGATGGTTCCGGTAACAGAGGCGCCGTCATCTTATGTGATCGATGATGCGTCGGCGCGTCGAAACTTGCTATCGTGTTTTTCCTGATTGCAGCAATCGGGCCGGCATGCATCGGGCGGGGCGTCGATGCATGCCGGAATTGCATTGGCCGCGTATCAGCCGGTATTGCGCAGGCCCGCTGCGATGCCGTTGATGGTCAGGTGGATGCCGCGCTGCACGCGTTCTTCGACTTTCTTGCCGGCCGCCGCGGTGCTGCGGTGGCGCCTGATGAGTTCGACCTGCAAGTGGTTCAGCGGATCGAGGTAGGCGAAGCGGTTCTTGATCGAGCGCGCCAGCAGCGGATTACCGGCCAGGCGCTCCTTGTTGCCGGTGATCGAGCCGAGCAACTGGCTGGCGCGTTCATGTTCGCCCAGGATGCGGCCGAAAATCGCGTTGCGCAGCTTGCGGTCTGCGACCAGCCCGGCGTAGCGCGAGGCCACCGCGAGATCGGTCTTGGACAGCACCATATCCATGTTCGACAGCAAGGCGGCGAAGAACGGCCATTCCCTGTACATCGCGCGCAGCGTGGCGAGCCGTTTGGCCTGCTCCTTGCTGCCGCCTTCCTGCAGCCATTCCGACACGGCGCTGCCGAAGCCGTACCAGCCGGGGAACAGCAAACGGCATTGGCCCCATGAAAAGCCCCACGGAATTGCGCGCAGGTCTTCGATGCGGCGCGTCGATTTGCGCGAAGCGGGGCGTGAGCCGATGTTGAGTTCGGCGATCTCGGCGATCGGCGTCGAGGCGAAAAAGTAGTCGGTGAAGCCGGGCGTTTCATAGACCAGATTGCGGTAGGCCTGATAGGCGCGTTCCGACAAATCTTCCATCACGCGTTCGAACTCGGCCAGCTTGCGGGTTTCTTTCGCATCTGTGGTCTCCGGCATCAGGCTGGCTTCCAGCGTCGCGGCGACCAGCAGTTCAAGATTACGGCGGCCGATCTCCGGATTGGAGAACTTGGAGGCGATGATCTCGCCCTGCTCGGTCAGGCGGATCTGGCCGTTGACCGTACCCGGCGGCTGCGCCAGGATGGCCTGGTAGCTCGGTCCGCCGCCACGGCCGACGGTGCCGCCGCGGCCATGGAACAGACGCAGCTTGACGCCGGCGCGGTTGAACAGTTCGACCAGACGGTTCTCCGATTTGTACAGTTCCCAGTTAGAGGTGAGGAAGCCGCCGTCCTTGTTGGAATCTGAATAGCCGAGCATGACTTCCTGCAGCTTGCCTTGCCGGGCGACCAGCGGCGCTACCTGCGGCAGAGACAGCCATTGCTCCATGATGTCGGCGGCGCAGCGCAGGTCGGGGATGGTTTCGAACAGCGGGATGACCATCAGTTCGAGTTCGATCAGCTTGCCGGGATCCCTGGCGTCGGCGTGCAGCAGGCCGGTTTCCTTTTGCAGCAAAAGGACTTCCAGCAGGTCGGACACGGTCTCGGTGTGCGAGATGATGTAGTTGCGGATGGCGCGCGCGCCGTAGCGCTGGCGGATTTCGCGTGCGGTGCGCAGGATGGTCAGTTCGGAATTGGTTTCGTCCGAATAGTTCAGGTAGGGCGAATACAGCAGGCGCGGGCTGGACAGTTCGGTCAGCAGCAGCGCGACCTTCTTGTCTTCGTCCAGGCTCGCATAGGACGGCTCGACCTGGGCGCTGGCGAACAGTTCGCCGAGCACGCGCTCGTGCACGTCCGAGCTTTGGCGCATGTCCAGCGTGGCCAGGTGGAAGCCGAAAATTTCGATCGAACGCTTCAGCACCGCCAGGCGCGGCTTGACCAGCGCGCCGCCGTGGTTGGCGTTGAGCGAGTCGACCAGCACCTGCAGTTCCCGGATGCATTCCTCCGGGCTGGCGTAATGGGCGGCGGCGCCGACTTCCTGGCGCAGGATGTTGACCACGCCGAGCGAGCGCGCCGTCGCGGCCAGGCGCGCATACACGCCGATCAGCGCGCGGCGGTAGGGTTCGTCGGCGCGATGGTCTGAGTTGTCCGGCGAAGCGTCGGCCAGCGCCAGCAGTTCCGCGCTGGCGTCGACCATCAGCGTCGAGATCGACAGCTCGGCGCCGAGCGCATGGACTTCGTCGAGGTAGAAATCAAAGATCGTGGTCGACTGGCGTTGCAGCGCGCGCTGCATGGTGCCGGCGTTGACGTTGGGGTTGCCGTCGCGGTCGCCGCCGATCCAGCTTCCCATTTGGACGAAGGGCGTCAATTCGGCCGGCGCAGGGCTATTTCCCGCACGCGTGCGTGTACGCGAGGGGAACTGGACGTTGATTTCTTCTTCGATGTCGTCATACAGCGCCGGCAGTTCGCGCAGGAAGGTGATGCGGTAGTAGGACAGCGCGTTTTCGATTTCATCGGCGACGGTCAGCTTGGTATAGCGCAGCATGCGGGTTTGCCACAGCGTGGCGATGCGCGCGCGCAGCAGTTCGGTGTTGTCGCGCAATTCCTTGGGCGTGAGCGGATTGTCGCGCAGCGCCAGCAGGCGGGCGATTTCGCGTTCAGCGTCGAGGATGCTCTTGCGTTGTACTTCGGTCGGATGGGCGGTCAGCACCGGCGAGATCAGCGATTCGGAAAGGAAATTGCGCACGGTGTTGCCCGACACGCCTGCATTGTCCAGGCGCGACAGCGCGTAGGCCACGCTGCCCGGCTGCGGCGCCGAGCCGGCCAGCAAGTGCGCGCGACGGCGGCGGTTATGGTGCTGGTCTTCGGCGATGTTGGCGAGATGCGAGAAGTAGGAAAACGCGCGCACCACCGAGTTGGTCTGGTCGCGCGTCAGCTTCTTGAGCAGCTTGTCAAGTTCGGCGCCGGCCTTGGCGTCGGACTCGCGGCGAAAGCGCACGGCGGTCTGGCGGATGGTTTCCACCACTTCGAAGACGGTGTCGCCTTCCTGATGGCGCAGCACTTCGCCGAGCAGACGGCCGAGCAGGCGGATGTCTTCTTTCAGCGGAGCGTCTTTGTCGGTGGAAGTTTTGGCGATGCGCTTATCGACGGATTTATCGGAACGGCCAGGGGAAGAACGAGCAGGGGTTTTGGTTTGTGATTTGGTTGCCATGATCAACAATTGCTACGGTTTTCAGAGGAGAAAGTCGGGCGTGCAGGTCGAACGGTCAGTGGTGCTGCGTGCTAGAATCTGGCTCACTTGTTTGCCTCACTTTTTTTATCGTTTTATGCGCCGGGCGCCTTCACAGGCGACTCGGCGGCTACCGGAAGAGCCGTCTTGAAAGAATTTCCTCCCACCAAGCTGGTCATCGCTTCGCGCGAAAGCCGCCTCGCCATGTGGCAAGCCGAGCATGTACGCGACCGGTTAGCGGCATTATATCCGCAGTGCAGCATAACCATCCTCGGAATGACCACGCGCGGCGATCAGATTCTCGACCGCACCTTGTCCAAGGTCGGCGGCAAGGGACTGTTCGTGAAGGAACTCGAAGTCGCAATGGCGGAGGGCCGTGCCGATTTCGCGGTGCACTCGCTCAAGGATGTGCCGATGGAATTGCCGGAGGGTTTTGTGCTGGCCAGCGTGCTGGAGCGCGAAGACCCGCGCGACGCGTTCGTCTCCAACGACTACGCTTCGCTGGATCAACTGCCGCCGGGCGCCGTCGTCGGCACCAGCAGCCTGCGCCGCCAGGCGCTGATTGCGGCGCGTTATCCGCAACTCGAGATCAAGCCCTTGCGCGGAAATCTCGACACCCGTCTCGGCAAACTCGATCGCGGCGAATATGCCGCCATCATTCTTGCGGCTGCCGGTTTGAAGCGCCTGGGTGTGCCGCAACGCATCCGCGCCTTCGTCGAGCCGGAACAAAGCCTGCCGGCACCGGGGCAGGGCGCGATGGCGATCGAAATACTGGCCGGCCGCGCCGATCTGCAACGCGTGCTGGCGCCGCTGAACCACGAGGCGACGGCGCGCGCCGTCGCCGCCGAGCGCACCTTGTCGCGCACCTTCGGCGGCAGTTGCCAGATTCCGCTGGCGGCATTTGCCACTGTCGAAGGCGAACGCATGCACATGCGCGCCATGGTGGCGACACCCGACGGCAAGCGCATCGCCGCGGCCGAGGCCAGCGGTGCCGCCGATGCGCCGCAAGCGCTAGGCCGGCAAGTGGCGGATTTGCTGCAAGCGCAGGGCGCCGATGCGATCCTCGCGGCATGTAAGGCGGAGTCGGAATAAGCGGCTTCTTTTCACCCATTATTTCTGGAGGGCGAGCCATGGCGGACTTCGGTTCCAGGCCAGTAGTCGTGACGCGTCCCCTGGCGCAGGCCCGGCTGTTTGCAGAACTGGTCGTCGCCATCGGGCGCGAACCGGTGGTTTTTCCTCTTCTGGAAATCGCGCCGGCGCCGGACGACGGCGAACTGAAAGACGTCTTGTCTGCGCTCGAACGTTATGCAATGGTGGTGTTCGTCAGTCCGAACGCCATCGATGCCGCGTTCCATTTCATCGGCCGATGGCCGCAGGATGTTGCCATCGGTATTGTGGGCGAGGGCAGCCGGCTGGCCTTGCAGCGCCATGGCATCAACCAGGACAACGCCCGCATTTTCGCGCCGCACAACAGTGAGCGCATGGATTCCGAGGAATTGTTCAAGGCGCTCGACCTCGACAATCTGCGCGGCAAGCGCGTGCTGATCGTGCGCGGCCAGGCCGGACGCGATTTCCTCACAGACATGCTGCGCGCCGAAGAAGTCGACGTCGAATGCCTCACCGCCTACCGGCGCCGGCAACCGCAAATGGATGCTGCACGGACAAGACAATTGCGCGCATTGCTGGACGTCGACAGCGAATGGATCGTGACCAGTTCGGAAGCGCTGCGGAACCTGCTGCAAATCACGGCGGATACCTTGGGAGAACAGTGTGTGGTAAAACTGCAACGTAAGAAAATGATCGTTTCGCACCCGAGGATCGCTGAAACAGCGCAATTGCTGGGTTTCTCTTGCGTGACCCTGACCGGATCAGGCGACGAACGTCTGATTGCCGCGTTACAATCCCGACCATGAATGAACTGCAATCCTCCCCCGAACAGAACCAGCCGGACGCAAAAGCGGATGCCGGACTGCAGGCGAGCACGGTGCTTCCTGCCTTCACCCCGTCGGATAGCGGCGTGCTGAAAAAGCGCCTGCGACTGTTGACCGTCCTTGTTGCGATCCTCGCCATCGTCCTGGTGGCGCAGTGGTGGGCGTCGCATGTCGAGATTCGCGGCTTGCGCGAAGAGGTGGCGCGCCGCCTGCAAAGCGGCGATGCAGCCAATACGGAAGTCAAGAGCGTGCTCAAGACGGTCCAGGAAAGCACCAAGGAATTGCAGGCCAAGGTCAGCGTGCTCGACAGCAAGCAGGCCGAGTCGCAAAGCCAGCAACTGGCGCTGGAGCAGCTCTATCAGGATCTTTCCAAGAACCGCGACGACTGGGCTTTGTCGGAAATCGAAGAGGTCTTGTCCACCGCCAGCCAGCAACTGGAACTGGCCGGCAACGTTCAGGGCGCGCTGATCGCCCTGCAAAATGCGGACAAGAGCCTGTCGCGTTCCGATAAGCCGCAATTCATTGCCATCCGCCGCGCCATCGCGCGCGACCAGGATCGCCTGAAAGCCTTGCCGACCGTCGACGTGCCGGGCATCGCCGTGCGTCTGGACAGCGTCATCGGCCAGATCGACGGCATGCCTTTGCTGTCCGACGAAAAACCGGTGGTGTCCGTGACCCAACCCAAGAAACCGTCGGTGCATGCGACGCCGAAGACTGCCGGTGGTGCGCCGGCCAGCGACTGGGTGGCCAATGCGCAGGACAAATGGCAAAGCATCAGCGCCGAAATGTGGACCGAGCTGAAGCAACTGGTGCGCATCCGCAGCGTCGATACGCCGGACGCCTTGTTGCTGTCGCCGACCCAGGCATACTACGCCCGCGAAAACCTCAAGCTGCGTTTGCTCAACGCGCGTCTGGCGCTGTTGTCGCGCAACGAGTTCGCTTTCCGTAACGACCTGAATGCCGCCCAGGACACCATCGCCAAATACTTCGACACGCGCGCCAAGCAAGTGCAAACCACGCAGGCGTTGTTGAAGCAAGTCCAGGGCAGCAACCTGTCGATCCAGATGCCGACGCTCAGCGAGAGCATCAACGCGGTGCGCAATTACAAGAGCCGGCGTTAATCAAAGCGACAGAACAGTTATATGCGAATTCTCCTCTGGCTTCTGACCCTGTTTGCCTCCGCCATCGGCCTGGCGGTGCTGGCACGCTTCAATCCAGGCAACGTCGTGCTGTTTTATCCGCCGTACCGCGTCGATTTGTCGCTGAATTTTTTCCTGCTGGCCGTTGTTGTCCTGTTCATCTCGCTGTACGTGGTGATCCGTGCCGTGCGCCTGACGCAAAAGCTGCCGGGACGCGTGATGGCGTATCGTCGGCAGAAGCGTGAGAATGACGGCAACAAGGCGTTGCGCGATTCCCTGAAAGCGTTCTTTGAAGGCCGTTTCGGCCATGCCGAGAAGGCCGCCACGCGCGCCGCGGAACTCCCGGAGAACGCCGGCATTGCCGCGCTGGTTGGTGCGCGCGCCGCGCATCGCATGCGCCAGATCGAGCGCCGCGACATCTGGCTAGCCAGCACCGACGGCGACGCCGGCTTGAAAGCGGCGCGCCTGATGACCACGCTGGAATTACTGGTCGACGACCACCAGTTCAAGGCCGCGCTGGAAACCGTGGATGAACTCAATGCCAACGGCACGCGCCACATCCAGGCGCTGCAGTGGGCGCTCAAGGCCAACCAGCAAGCCAAGAACTGGCCTGAAGTGCTGCGTCTGGTGCAGACGCTGGACAAGCGCAATGCGCTGCATCCGGCGTTGTCCAATCGCCTGCGCGAAATGGCCTACGACGCCTTGCTGTCGGATCGCTCGCACGACGCCGAATCGATCCGCCGTCTGTGGGCCGAGGTGCCCAACGCCGATCGCCTGAAACCCTACATCGCCGCGCGCGCCGCCCATGCCTTCAGCAGTCGCGGCTTGCACGATGAGGCGCGCACTTTGCTGGAACGCGCGCTGGCGGCAGATTGGGACGACCGCCTGATCCGCGCCTATCGCGATTCGACCGCGGAAGCCGGCTCGCCCGCGCTGCTGACGCAGATCGAACGTTGCGAAGCCTGGCTGGCGAAACGTCCTACCGATGCCGAGCTGGCGCTGACGCTGGGCATGTTCTGCCTGCGCCAGAAGCTGTGGGGCAAGGCCCAGCGCCATCTGGAACAGGCCCTGTCCGATGCGCTTGAGCCGCGCACCGTGCGCGAGTCCCATCTGAGCCTCGGCCAGTTGCACGACGCGCTCGATCAGCACGAACAGGCTGCGGCGCATTACAAGCAATGCGCGCTGGCGACGGCAATCCGCTGATCTTTTCTGTCCTGCTCAAGCGCATTTGAAAATGCCGCCGCGCTCCTTCGGGACCCGGCGGCGTTTTTCATCTTGCCTGCGTCCAATAGTGCGCATGTTCGGGGTAGTGGCCTGAATGCCGTTATAATTCGAGGTTTCCCCATTCTTTCATTTCCTTACGAGAAAGCACCATGAGCCTGAATAACGTCCCGTCCGGCCGCGACCTGCCTAACGACTTCAATGTGATCATCGAGATCCCGATGAACGCCGATCCGATCAAGTATGAAGTGGACAAGGAAACCGGCGCCATTTTCGTCGACCGTTTCATGGGCACCGCCATGCACTATCCGTGCAACTACGGCTATATCCCGCAAACTTTGTCCGAAGACGGCGACCCGGTCGACGTGCTGGTGATCACGCCGTTTCCGCTGTTCCCGGGCGTGGTGGTGCGCTGCCGACCCATCGGCGTGTTGAAGATGACCGACGAGTCGGGCGTCGACGCCAAACTGCTGGCGGTGCCGGTCGACAAGGTCTTGCCGATCTACACGCACTGGCAAAAGCCGGAAGACATGAACGAACTGCGCCTGAAGCAGATCCAGCACTTCTTCGAGCATTACAAGGATCTGGAAAAAGGCAAATGGGTCAAGATCGACGGCTGGGAAGGTCCTGAGTCCGCCAAGGCCGAAATCCTGGCAGGCATCGCCGCCTATCAGAAGCAAGCCAAATAATTTCGTCCGTCGACAAAAAAGCGCACCAAGGTGCGCTTTTTTTTGCGTCTGGACTCCACGTCTAGTCACACGAGCGAAACGGATTGCGCTCGTTCAGTTCGCTCAGGTAGTCGTCGATGCCGCCGCCTTCGCGTTCGAGGAAGCGTTCGACGGCGTCGGCAAACGAGGGATGCGCGAGCCAATGCGCCGACCAGGTTTTTTGCGGCAGGAAGCCGCGCGCCATCTTGTGCTCGCCCTGGGCGCCGCCCTCAAACCAGGCGATCTTGTTGTCGATGCAGAATTCCAGCGGCTGGTAATAGGCGGTTTCGAAATGCAGGCAAGGCACTTCTTCCAGCGCACCCCAGTAGCGGCCGTAGAGCGACTCGTCATCGTACACCACGAGCGATGAGGCGATCGGCTTGCCGTCGCGGCAGGCCACGGTCAGCAACAGATGCTGCGGCATGTCGGCGGCAATGCGCAGGAAAAAGTCGAGGTTCAGGTAAGGCGTCGAATGGTGCGCGGCATACGTATGCCGATAGCAGCGATGGAAAAAGCGCCAGTCGCCTTCGCCAGCCTCGCCGCCGCGCAGGTGGCGGAAGGTGATCCCGGCTTCGTTGACCTTGCGGCGCTCGGCCAGGATGTTCTTGCGCTTCTTGCGTTCCAGCGTCGACAGGAACTCGGCGAAGTCGCGATAACCTTCGTTGTGCCAATGGAATTGCACGCCGCTGCGCAGCATGAAGCCGGCTTCGGCCAGCGTCTGCGCCTGGGCGTCGGGCGGGTAGAGCACATGCGTGGAGGAGGTCTGCGCGGTTTCCTGCAACGCTTGCAAGGCCTGCACCAGCGCCCGGCGCGCATGGTCGTCATGCGCCAGCAGGCGGCTGCCGGCCACCGGCGTGAACGGGATCGCCGACAGCAGCTTGGGATAGTAGGGCAGGCCATGGCGTTCGTAGGCCTCGGCCCAGGCCCAGTCGAACACATATTCGCCGTAGGAGTGGTATTTGAGGTAAAGCGGCAGCGCCGCCTTCAACGCATCGTCTTGCCATAACGTCAGGTATTGCGGCTCCCAGCCGGTATCCTTGGCCGCGGAGCCGCTTTCGTGGAGGGCGTGCAGGAAGGCGTAGGACAGAAACGGCGTCGCGTCGGCCTGTGCGGCAAGCAGCGCATCCCATGCCGGCTGGCCAATTTCTGCCAGAGAAGAAATGATTCGCGTGCGATAATGAAGCTCTGCGTTCACTGCGTGCGGCTCCTTCGCTCGGGTGTCCTGCCTCTACTCTTCGTCATTTTCTTACTTGTCGCCATCATGTCAGTCAAAGTCGCCATCGCCCAGATCAACAGCACGGTTGGAGATATCCAGGGCAATCGCAACAAAATCGTCGAATTCGCTCGCCGTGCGGCAGCGGACGGCGCGGACATCGTCCTCACGCCGGAATTGTCGCTGGTTGGCTATCCGCCGGAAGACCTGTTGCTGCGTCAGGCATTCTACGCAAAAACCGAAGAAGCGTTGCAAGCGCTGACCGCCGAGCTGGCCGCGCTGAAAGATGTGCATGTGATCGTCGGCCATCCGACGCTCAAAGATGGTGCGCGTTTTAACTCCGCTTCGGTGCTGCTCAACGGTAAAATCGCCGGCACTTACCATAAACTGGAATTGCCCAACGACAGCGTGTTCGATGAAAAGCGTTACTTCACCGGCGACGGCGCGCCGCTGGTGTTCGACGTCAAGGGCACGAAGTTCGGCGTCAACATCTGCGAAGACACCTGGTTTCCGCGTGCGCCGGAACAGGCCTGGCTGGCCGGTGCGCAGGTCTTGCTGATCCTGAACGGCTCGCCGTACCACATGAACAAGCAATTGCTGCGCCTGGATGTGATGCGCGCCAATGTGACCAGACAGGGGTTGCCGCTGGTGTTCGCCAACCTGGTCGGCGGCCAGGACGAATTGATCTTCGACGGCAATTCGTTCGTCATGGACATCGCCGGCGAACTGGTCGCCAGCCTGGCGCATGCACAGGAAGATTTGCAGATTGTCGAGTTCGACGGCGTGCAGATCCGCAATCCGAAGATGGCGCCGGCGCTGTCGATCGAAGCGCAGGTTTATCAGGCGCTGGTGCTGGGTGTGCGCGACTATGTCGGCAAGAACGGTTTCCCGAGCGTATTGATCGGCCTGTCCGGAGGGGTCGATTCGGCGCTGACGCTGGCCATTGCGGTCGATGCGCTGGGCGCCGACAAGGTGCGTGCAATCATGATGCCGTCGCCGTACACCGCGGATATTTCCTGGCTCGATTCGCGCGACATGGTTGAACGCGTCAAGGTGCGCTACGATGAAATACCGATCAATGATTGCTTCTCGGCGTTCCGCAATACCTTGTCCGCGGAATTCAAGGGCCTGAAAGAAGACACTACCGAAGAAAACATCCAGGCGCGCATCCGCGGCACGTTGCTGATGGCGCTGTCGAACAAGTACGGTTCAATCGTCCTGACTACCGGCAACAAGAGCGAGATGGCGGTCGGCTACTGCACGCTGTACGGCGACATGGCCGGCGGTTTTGCCGTCATCAAGGACATTGCCAAGACGCTGGTCTATCGCCTGTGCGCTTACCGTAACAGCATTTCGGAAGTCATTCCGGAACGCATCCTGACGCGGCCGCCTTCGGCCGAGCTGCGTCCGGATCAAACGGATCAGGACTCGTTGCCGCCGTACGAGATCCTCGATGGCATCATGCAGATGTACATGGAAGAGAATCTCAGCGTCGGCGAGATCGAAGCGGCAGGCTACCGGAAGGAAGACATCGAGCGCATCACGCGCCTGATCAAGATCAATGAATACAAGCGCCGTCAGGCGCCGGTCGGAATCCGCATCACGCACCGGGCTTTCGGGCGCGACTGGCGTTATCCGATCACGTCCAGGTTCCGCGAGTAGCAACACGTATTCCGGCGCGCATCATGAAGGGTGCGCAGTCAAAACCCTGATTGATTTAATTCGATTTTTGCAGCATTTTTTAAGGAGGGAATTGTCATGAAGCAAGTCACTGCTATCATCAAACCGTTCAAGTTGGACGAGGTGCGCGAATCGCTGGCTGAGGTCGGCGTCACCGGTCTCACCGTGACGGAAGTAAAAGGCTTCGGCCGCCAGAAGGGGCACACCGAACTGTATCGCGGCGCCGAATATGTCGTCGATTTCCTGCCGAAGGTAAAGATTGAAGTCGTTGTCGACGACAGCGTGGTCGAGCCGGTTGTCGACGCCATCATCAAGGCGGCGCGCACCGGCAAGATCGGCGACGGCAAGATTTTTGTCCAGGAAGTCGAGCAAGTCATCCGCATCCGTACCGGCGAGACGGGAGCGGAGGCGGTATAAGATCATGAAAAGGGGAGTGCATGCAGAAGCGGCGTCGAAGGTGGTTGCGAATTCTTCCGTTGCTGCTGCTAGCGTGGTCGCTCTCCCCGACGCATGCCGAAACGGGCATCTCCGATACCCGCATCCTTCTCGGTCAGTCGGCCGGGATGTCCGGCCCTGCTGCATATCTTTCCCGGCAGGTGCTGATCGGCGCCAAAGCGTATTTCGACAAGGTCAACCAGCAGGGCGGCGTGCATGGCAGGCGCATTGAGCTGATCACGCGCGACGACCAGTACTCGCCTTCCCTGGCTGCATACAATACTCGTCAACTCATTGAAAACGACAAGGTGTTCGCCTTGTTCGGCTTTGTCGGCTGGCCCGCCAGCCAGGCGGCATTGCCGATTGCCGCCAAGGCCCGGGTTCCTTTGTTTGCGCCGGTCACCGGCGGCGACTCGCTCTATCGTCCTTTCAATCGCTATCTTTTCACCGTGCGAGCCGGCTACTCGGACGAGTATGCCCACTTTCTGCGCAACATGAACGGACTGGGCATACGCAAACTGGTGCTGGTCTATCCGCAAGGCCGGTACGGCATGCTCGTCAAACAGGATATGGAACGCAAGGCGAAGGCTGGCGCGGTGGAGTTGACCGCCGTCGATGTTGATATGGATGGCGTGAATCTGGCGCCCGTACTAGACAGGATAATCGCCTCCCGCACCGACGTTGTGATGCTGGCCAACGCGAGCTACAAGACCAATGCCGGAATTGTGCGCGGACTGCGCAGCAGAGGTTTCCTGGGACAATTCTTCTGCCTGTCGTTTGTCGGGCAGAAAGCCCTGGCTGATGAGTTGGGCGAGCTCGCGCTCGGTATCCTTGTCACCCAGGTGGTGCCGTCCCCCTGGCGTGTTTCCATGCCGCTCGTCGCCGAATATCGCAAACGCATGGCGGAGGCTGGCCATGATGAGCTTACGTTCAGCAGTCTGGAAGGCTATATTGCCGCGCGCGTGTTAGTGGAGGGCCTCAGGCGGGCGAGTCGCGATCTGACGCGCGAAAAGCTGATCCGTTCCCTCGAGAGCATCAATTCCCGCAACCATGACGGTGGCGGCCATGCCATCAACTTCGCTCCCGGCAATCACAACGGTTCGATGTATGTCGACACGGCGGTGATGACCAGGGATTCGGGGTTCCTGAACTGAGGATCGTCAATCGCCGCGTCGCACGGTCGGTGTATGCGCGGTCAAAGAATCTCCCGTTTTATCAGCTTTGTCGGACGGAATTTTCCGGGAGACAGCTATGTTCTGATTTAATATACTGTATATTTATGCAGTATATTAGGCGAGGAGCAGGAATCCCATGGGCAAATCGAGTTATCGAAAAGTCCCCTTGCAAATAACGCAAGTGCTGGAGACGGAAGGCGAAACGCTGTCGAAGGTGTTCGATGCGCGCAAAGGGCGCGGCGCGGTCAGCAACCTGCAAGGACGCTATGAGACGCAGCAGCGGGTCGGTTTCGACGACGGCTGGGGGAAGGCTGATGAGGCGGACGAAGACGGCGAGCCGTCTGCCTTGCGCACCATCGTGACGGAAGAAATCGCCAAAAGCATCCTCAGTCGCAACAAGTCTCCCGACTTGCCGTTCAGCGTCTCGCTCAATCCCTATCGCGGTTGCGAACATGGCTGCGTGTATTGCTTTGCGCGTCCCACGCACGCCTATCTCGGCCTGTCGCCGGGGCTGGATTTCGAGAGCAGGATTTTTGCCAAGACCAATGCGCCGGAATTGCTGCTCAAGGAACTGGCGAAGCTGTCTTACGTGCCCGAGACGATCACGGTAGGCATCAATACCGACGCCTACCAGCCTTGCGAGCGCGAGTTGCAGATCACGCGGCGCGTGCTGCAGATACTCGGCGATTGCGGTCATCCGGCGGCGCTGATCACCAAGTCTTCATTGATCGAGCGCGACATCGACATCCTTGCGCCGATGGCGCGAAGAAAGCAGGTCATTGCCGCGGTGACCATCGCGACGCTCGATCCGGCGCTGGCGCGCAAGCTGGAACCGCGCGCCGCCGCGCCGGCGCGTCGTCTGCGCGTGATTCGCACGCTCGTCGAAGCCGGCATTCCGGTCAGCGTCAGCGTCGCGCCGATGATTCCTTTCCTGAACGAGCCGGAACTGGAAAGCATCGTCGCCGCAGCGGCGGAAGCCGGCGCGAGCCGGGCCGGCTACACAGTGCTGCGGCTGCCGTGGGAAGTCAATCCGCTGTTCCAGCAATGGCTGCAGACGCATTTTCCCGAACGCGCCAACCGGGTCATGAACCGCATTCGCGAGATGCGCGGCGGCAAGGACAACGATTCGGATTTCGCCACGCGCATGCGCGGCGAAGGCGTGTGGGCCGACCTGATTCGTCAGCGTTTTGAAAAAGCCGTCCAGCGCAGCAGCATGCGCGAGCGCGGCTGGTTCGATACGCTCGACGCGTCTCAATTCATTGCTCCGGCGCGTGCGGCGAAGGCGTCCCGATCCGGTCAGCTCGATTTGTTCTGACCGGCCCGCCACGCTCGTCATTCCATCATGACCCGTGCGATTTTTCGCTGTCCAGATGCGCCATCAGTGTTGGTGCGTAACGTTCGCCCGCTGCAGCGCCGGCCGGGATGGCCTGTTCGATGCGGCTCAGGTCTGCGGCGTCCAGCTTTACGTTCAGCGCGCCCAGCGATTCGGCCAGGCGTTCGGGGCGGCGCGCGCCGACCAGCGGCACGATGTCGCTGCCTTGCGCCAGCACCCAGGCGATGGCGATTTGCGCCGGCGTGGCCTGTTTTTCCGTCGCGATATTGCGCAGCACCTCGATCAGGGCCAGGTTATGCGCCAGGTTTTCGCTCGAGAAGCGCGGACTGAAGCCGCGGAAATCTCCCGGGGCCAGTTTGCGGCTGGGATCCCAATGGCCGCTGATGAGGCCGCGCGACAGCACGCCGTAGGCTGTGACGCTGATGCCCAGTTCGCGGCAAGTCGGCAGGATGTCTTTTTCGATGCCGCGCGAGAGCAGCGAATATTCGATCTGCAGGTCGGAAATCGGATGCACGGCATGGGCGCGGCGAATGGTTTCCACGCCGACTTCAGACAAACCGATATGACGCACATAGCCGGCCTTGACCTGGTCGGCGATGGCGCCGATGGTCTCTTCGATCGGCACGGCCGGGTCGAGGCGCGAAGGACGGTAGATATCGAGATGATCGGTACCGAGGCGGCGCAGCGAATACGCCAGGAAATTCTTCACCGCTGCCGGACGGCAATCGTAGCCGGCCCAGTTGCCGGAAGCATCGCGCAAGGCGCCGAACTTCACGCTCAGCAGGACATTGTCGCGCTTGTTGCCGCCCGCGCTGCGCAGGGCGTCGCGAATCAGCATTTCGTTGTGGCCCATGCCGTAGAAGTCGCCGGTGTCGAGGAGGGTGATGCCGGCTTCCAGCGCGGCGTGGATGGTGGCGATGCCATCCTGTTCATTGGCCGGGCCGTACAGGTCCGACATGCCCATGCAGCCCAGGCCGATGGCTGACGAGGCAAGGCCGCTGCGGCCGAGTGCGCGTTGTTCCATGATGAGTCCTTCCGCTAAAAAGTGTGAGACGCCCGATGGGCGGAAATGTACCTAAGTGCCTGATGAGTATTATCGTACTTGTTTATTTTCGAATAAATGGCATTAAAATGATTTCTTTATTCGGAAATGGTTAATTATCAGTATGGATAGGCTTCAAGCGATGGAAGTGTTCGTACGTGTTGCGGAACTGGGCAGTTTCAGCAAGACTGCCGAGCAGATGGGACTGCCGCCGGCGACCGTGACCAATGCCATCCAGGCGGTGGAAAAGCGCGTCGGCGTGCGCCTGCTGCAAAGGACCACGCGCAAGGTGACGCTGACCGACGATGGCGTCGCCTACCTTGAACGCTGCCAGCGGCTGCTGGCGGAATTCCAGGATGTCGAAAACCTGTTCGATCGCGAGCAGCCGCAAGGCGTGGTGCGGGTCGATCTGCCCGAGCGGCTGGCGCATAAGAATGTGATTCCGCGATTGCCCGAGTTCTTTGCGCGTTACCCCGACATCCGCGTCAAGCTCAACGCCAGCGATCGTTTCGTGGACCTGGTCGGCGAAGGTGTCGATTGCGTGTTGCGTGTCGGTATCCTCAGCGACTCGACGCTGATCGCCCGCGGCATCGGCGCCATGGAACAGATCACCTGCGCATCGAAAGCCTACCTGGATCGCCACGGCCGCCCGCGCACGCTGGCCGACCTGGAGCAGCATGTGATGGTGAATTATTTTTCCAGCCGCACCGGACGCGACCTGCCGTGGGAGTATATGCAGAACGGCGAACTCAAGACCCTGAAACTGCAGGGTCAGGTATCGGTCGCCAGCTCCGAAGCCTATATGGCGTGCTGCCTGGCGGGATTGGGACTGGTGCAGGCGCCGCGCCTGGGCATCGAGAGCTTGCTGGAGCAGGGCGTGCTGGAAGAATTGCTGCCGGAATTCAAGCCGCCGCCGCTGCCGGTGTCCATCGTGTATTCGCACAACCGGCATTTATCGCCGCGCGTGCGGGTGTTCGTCGACTGGCTGGCGGAAATACTGACTGTGCGCTGAGTGCGTGCAATGCTCTAGCCGGCGCTGGCGGATGTGCTCGATTGCAGCAGCACCACCAGTGCGCCTGAACCGCCGTCGGCGGGGCGCGCCTGGCAAAACGCGATGACTTCGTCCTTTTGCGCGAGCCAGTTGCGCACCTTCTGTTTCAGCACCGGTTCCTTGTTGATCGAGCCCAGTCCCTTACCGTGGATGATGCGCACGCAGCGCTGACCGCGATGGCGCGCCTGGCGCAGGAATTCGCCCAGCGCTTCGCGTGCTTCATCGCGGCGCAGGCCGTGCAGGTCGAGCTGGTTCTGAATCACCCAGTGGCCACGGCGCAGTTTGCTGAGCACGTCGCTGCCGACGCCGGGACGCGCGAAGCTGAGGTTTTCATCGCTGTCGAGCAGGGTGTCGAAGGTGAATTCGTCGGATAGCGATTCCATCAGTGCCGCTTGCTCGTCGGCGATATGCTGGCGCGCGATCGGCAGCGGCTGTGGCGCAACGATGGCGGCTTTTTCATTGCTGCGCAGCGGCGCGACCTTGCCGATGCTGTTGCGGAAAATGTCGGCTTCTTCGCGCAGGCGCTTTTCGTCTTCCAGGCGTTGACGTTCGGCGGCGAGGCGAGCTTCTTCCTGCGCCTTGATATCCTTGCGCAGCGACTTGAGTGCAGAAAAGTCCTTGATAACCGCCATGATGATCGACGCCGACGAGGCGAATGATGGTCAGGAAAACACCCTCCCTCAAGACAGGGAGGGCGAGATGGATTTTACTCCAGGCCTTCCAGGTAGCGCTGGGCATCGAGCGCAGCCATGCAGCCGGTGCCGGCGCTGGTGATCGCCTGGCGGTAGATATGGTCCTGCACGTCGCCGGCGGCGAAGACGCCGTTGATGCTGGTGGCGGTGGCGAAGCCTTCCAACCCGGTGCGGGTCTTGATGTAGCCGTTGTGCATGTCGATCTGGCCATCGAAGATGTCGGTATTCGGCTTGTGGCCGATGGCGACGAACAGGCCGTGCAGGTTGATCGGCGTCACGCTGCCGTCTTGCGTCGACTTGATCCTGATGCCGGTCACGCCGCTGTCGTCGCCGGTGACTTCATCAAGCGTGTGATGCCATTTGATCTCGATCTTGCCTTCGGTGACCTTGTGCAACAGGCGGTCGATCAGGATGGGCTCGGCGCGGAACTTGTCGCGGCGGTGGATGATGGTGACCTTGCTGGCGATGTTGGACAGATACAGCGCTTCTTCGACAGCGGTATTGCCGCCGCCGACCACGGCGACTTCCTTGCCGCGGTAGAAAAAGCCGTCGCAGGTCGCGCAGGCCGATACTCCCTTGCCCATGAAGGCTTCTTCCGAGGGCAGACCTAGGTATTGCGCCGAGGCGCCGGTGGCGATGATCAGCGCGTCGCAAGTGTATTCGCCGGAGTCGCCGATCAGGCGGAATGGCTTTTCCGACAACTTGGTGGTGTGGATATGGTCGAAAATGATTTCGGTATTGAAACGTTCTGCATGTTGCAGCAGGCGTTGCATCAATTCCGGTCCCTGCACGCCCATGGGGTCGCCGGGCCAGTTTTCGACGTCGGTGGTGGTCATCAATTGGCCGCCTTGCTCGACGCCGGTGATCAAGACCGGATTGAGGTTGGCGCGCGCTGCGTAGACGGCTGCACTGTAACCGGCCGGGCCGGAACCGAGAATCAAAACCTTGGCGTGTTTGGGCGTGGTCATAAAATACTCTTAATGTACTGAACAGAACGAAGGCGCAGTAACGACATGATGCCGATCTGCCGGATTTCAACGCAGGCGCGAGTTTGGAGTGGGGGGAGTCGCCCTCACGGCTTATGTTGCCGTTTCTCCGCTTGTTTCTCTTATATTGCACTGCAAAACGGTTAAGATTATAGACGAAGCGAAAGACCGGCCCGATGGAATTACGCTATTTCGCCAATAGGGCGGATTTGCGATTGACGGGCGGCAAGTTTGCTTCTGTCGGCTTTCACTGCCGCAATCGCCGTTACAATGTCGCCTAAGTGAGTAACAGTGCGTCAGACGCGCACCCCGATAAAGATTTATGACCAAGACCAGCCAAGCCTATACCCGCAATTCCAAAGCCGCCGATACGCCGCAGTTGCCGAGCCGGCTGGTGCGTCTCCTGTACGAAGCGCGCTGGCTGGCCATGGCGACTTTGCTGGTGTATCTGTCGCTGATTTTGCTGACCTACTCGCGCAGCGATCCGGGCTGGTCGGTGGCCAACACCGTGCCGCACCTGCATAACTGGGGCGGCCGCCTGGGCGCCTGGATGGCTGACCTGATGCTGTACATCTTCGGCATGTCGGCATGGTGGTGGTGCGTGCTGCTGGCGCATTCGATCTGGCGCAGTTACCGGAGTCTGGCCGATCGCTTCCTGTTGCAGAAACCGGCCGAACCCGAGCATCATCAGGAAGGCTTGATCCGTGCCATCGGTTTCGTCTTCCTGCTGGCCGGCAGCCTCGGCATCGAATACATGCGCATGTACACCATGAAAGCGAAAATGCCGCGCGCGCCGGGCGGCGTGCTGGGTGAAATGATCGGCAGCGCGGCGCAGTCGTCGCTAGGTTTCACCGGCGCCACCTTACTGTTGCTGCTGCTGTTCGGACTGGGTTTCAGCCTGTTCTTCCATGTGTCGTGGCTGGCGACGGTCGAGCGTATCGGCGGCGCGATTGAAGACGGCATCTTCTGGGTGCGCAACTTTTATTCGGCGCGTGAAGACCGAAAGGTTGGCCACGTCGCCGCCGTCAAGCGCGAAGAAGTTGTGGTGCAGGAGCGCGCAAAAATCGACGAAGCGCCGCCGATCCGCATCGAGCCGCAAGTGGTGGCGGTGCCGAAGTCAGAGCGCATCGAGAAGGAGCGCCAGACCAGCCTGTTCCAGGACATCGACTCCAGCCTGCCGCCGCTGTCGCTGCTGGACGAAGCGCCGCCGGCGCAGCAGACCGTCTCGGTCGAAACGCTGGAATTCACCAGCCGCCTGATCGAGAAGAAATTGTCCGACTTCGGTGTTGAGGTCAAGGTCGTTGCGGCCTATCCCGGCCCGGTGATTACCCGCTACGAAATCGAACCGGCCACCGGCGTCAAGGGCAGCCAGATCGTCGGCCTCGCGCGCGATCTCGCGCGTTCGCTGTCGCTGACCTCGATCCGGGTGGTGGAAGTCATCCAGGGCAAGAATTACATGGGCCTGGAGCTGCCGAATCCCAAGCGCCAGATTGTGCGCCTGACCGAGATTCTCAGTTCCAAGGTCTACAATGACAGCCATTCCAGCCTGACCATCGCGCTCGGCAAGGACATCGCCGGCAATCCGGTGGTGGCCGACCTCGCCAAGATGCCGCACTTGCTGGTCGCCGGCACCACCGGTTCCGGCAAGTCGGTCGGCATCAACGCCACCATCCTGTCGCTGCTGTACAAGTCGACGCCCAAGCAGGTGCGCCTGATCCTGATCGATCCGAAGATGCTGGAATTGTCGATCTACGAAGGCATCCCGCATCTGCTGGCGCCGGTCGTGACCGACATGCGCCAGGCCGGCCATGCGTTGAACTGGGCGGTGGCCGAGATGGAGCGCCGCTACAAGCGCATGTCCAAACTGGGTGTGCGCAACCTGGCCGGCTACAACCAGAAGATCATCGATGCCGACAAGCGCGGCGAAAAGATCCCGAATCCGTTCAGCCTCACGCCTGACGCGCCGGAGCCGCTGGAGCAACTCGAAACCATCGTCATCATCATCGACGAGCTTGCCGATCTGATGATGGTGGTCGGCAAGAAGGTGGAAGAACTGATTGCGCGTATCGCACAAAAGGCGCGCGCCGCCGGCATCCATCTGATCCTGGCGACGCAGCGTCCTTCAGTCGACGTCATCACGGGCCTGATCAAGGCCAACGTGCCCACGCGCATCGCTTTCCAGGTCAGCAGCAAGATCGACTCGCGCACCATCCTCGACCAGATGGGCGCGGAGGCGTTGCTCGGCATGGGCGACATGCTGTACATGCCGCCGGGGACCGGCCTGCCGATCCGCGTGCACGGCGCTTTCGTTTCCGATGAAGAAGTCCACCGCGTGGTCGACCACCTGAAAGAGCAGGGGGAACCGAATTACATCGAGGGCATCCTAGAGGGAGGCGTAGCCGAGGATGCCGATGGGGCAATCGGCGGCGCTGCGGGCGGCAGCGAAGGCGACGAACTCTACGACCAGGCCGTCGCTGTCGTGCTGAAGAACCGCCGGGCTTCGATTTCACTGGTGCAGCGCCATCTGCGCATCGGCTACAACCGCGCCGCGCGTCTGCTTGAGCAAATGGAGCAAAGCGGCCTGGTGTCGACGATGCAATCGAATGGCAACCGCGAAATCCTGGTGCCGGCTGGAAATACCACGGAATAACCATGCAAATGAAAACACAAGTATTGCCGCTATTGAACAAGTGGCAAGCCGCGGCAACGGCGCTCGGTCTGAGCGCGGCGCTTTTTTCCGCACAGGCTTCGGCGAGCGCGCTGGAGCAATTCAGGCAATTCGTGTCGTCGACGCAATCGGCCAAGGGCGAGTTCGTCCAGCGGTTGGTCAAGACCGATAGCGGCACGGTCAAGGTGTCGAACACGTCGAGCGGCACGTTCGTGTTTTCGCGTCCCGGCAAGTTTATCTGGACCTACCAGAAGCCGTATGAACAAGTCTTGCAAGCCGACGGCGAGAAACTGTTCATTTACGACAAGGACCTGAACCAGGTCACCACCAGGAAGCTCGGCAACGCGCTCGGCTCCTCGCCGGCTGCGATCCTGTTCGGCAGCAACGATCTGGAAAAGAATTTCACGCTCAAGGAGGGCGGCGCCAAGGATGGCATGGAATGGCTGGAAGCCACGCCCAAGAGCAAGGATACGACCTTCGACCGTATCGGCATCGGCTTGAAGGACGGCGTGCCGCAGGCGATGGAGCTGCGCGATTCGTTCGGCCAGACCTCACTGCTGTCGTTCTCCAACTTCGAGAAAAATCCGCCGCTGAAGTCGACCAGCTTTACCTTTGTCGTGCCCAAGGGCGCCGACGTCTTCAATAATTGATGTCGGATCAGTCCGGGTTTTTGAGCATGTCGAGCTTGCCCTGCACGTCGCGCCATTGTGCGTGATCGGGCAGCGGCGCCTGGGCCTGTGTGATCGGTTTCCAGCCAGGATGCTTGGCCAGTTTCGCATTCAGTTCTGTGAAATGGCGCAGGTTTTCGGGCAGGTCGATTTCATTGTAGATGGCGCCGACCGGGCATTCCGGCACGCACATCGAGCAGTCGATGCAGCCGTCCGGATCGATCGCCAGGAAGTTCGGTCCTTCGACAAAACAGTTCATCGGGCAGACGCTGACGCAGTCGGTGTATTTGCAGGCGATGCAGGAATCGGTGACGACAAAAGGCATGGGCGGAAACGCCATCGCGGCGTGTAGTGATTGTAGTGACGTGAACAGAATGGCAAGCAGCAGGCGTGAAATCCGCCGACCCGCCGGGATTCTAGCATTTGGGTCGATTCGCTGTTGCCGGATCGGTTAGACTAGCAAACCGTTTCATCTTAACTCTCCATTTTTACAACTGCATGAATTCAGCGCCGTTAGCCGAACGTCTCCGACCGCATTCCTTTGACGATGTCATCGGGCAGCAGCATTTGCTGGGACCGGGCAAGCCCCTGCGTGTGGCGTTCGAGTCGGGCGAGCCGCATTCGATGATTTTGTGGGGACCGCCGGGTGTGGGAAAGACCACGCTGGCGCGCATCATGGCGGATTCGTTCAACGCCGAGTTCATCGCCTTGTCGGCGGTCTTGTCGGGCGTCAAGGACATTCGCGAGGCGGTCGAGCGCGCGCAATTCACGCGCGCCAATTCCGGCCGTCGCACCATTCTGTTCGTCGACGAAGTCCACCGTTTCAACAAGAGCCAGCAAGACGCCTTCCTGCCGCATGTGGAAAGCGGGCTGTTCACCTTCATCGGCGCGACCACCGAGAATCCTTCCTTCGAAGTCAACAGCGCGCTGCTGTCGCGCGCCGCCGTCTATGTGCTCAAATCGCTGACGGAAGAAGACCTCGGCGCGCTGGTCGAACGCGCCTGCCGCGATGAACTCGACGGGCTGCAATTCGAGCCGGAAGCGCGGGAAATGCTGATCGCCAGCGCCGACGGCGACGGCCGCAAGCTGCTCAACAATCTGGAAATCGTCGCGCGCGCGGCGCAGGCGAAGAACGTCGGCGTGGTCGGCCCGGAAGTGCTGGCCGAATGCCTGGGCGATGCCTTGCGCCGTTTCGACAAGGGCGGCGATGCATTCTATGACCAGATTTCGGCCCTGCATAAATCGGTGCGCGGTTCCAGTCCCGACGGCGCCCTGTACTGGCTCACGCGCATGCTCGACGGCGGCACCGATCCGCGCTATCTGGCGCGCCGCATTGTGCGCATGGCCTGGGAAGACATCGGCCTGGCCGATCCGCGCGCGATGACCATCGCCAACGACGCCGCCGCAACCTACGAGCGACTCGGTTCGCCCGAAGGCGAACTGGCGCTGGCGCAGGCGGTGATTTACCTGGCGATCGCGGCCAAGAGCAATGCCGGCTACATGGCGTACAACCAGGCGCGTGCTTTCGTTTCCAAGGACAAGTCGCGGCCGGTGCCGGAACACCTGCGCAACGCACCGACCAAGCTGATGAAGGAACTGGGTTACGGCAAGTTGTATCGCTATGCCCATGATGAACCGGAAGGCTATGCTGCCGGCGAGACTTACCTGCCGGACGGAATTCCCGATCCGCGCTGGTACCAGCCGGTGCCGCGCGGCCTCGAAGCCAAGATCGGCGACAAGATGGCGCATCTGCGCGAACTGGATCGGGAATACAAGAAAAGCGACAAAGGATAGAGTCAGGTTGAAGTGGCAATACTGTCTGATCGGGAATCTCTCTATCGCCGTTGTCCCAGCGAACGCTGGGACCCAGTGGCGTGAAGGCGCTCGATACGACGCTGGGTCCTGACTTTCGTCAGGACGACAAAATCGTCAGAGGGACTAAGCAGGCTTTTTCCACACCTCGAATGTGCCTTCCATTGCCCCCATGGCGCTGATCACCGCGTTGTAGGTCGCATCATTGTCGTAGCCCGGCAATTTCACCTTGAACTCTTCCATCAGGCTTTCCAGCCCCGGCGTGTCGTTGGGCAGGCGGATGCCGCCTTTGGCGGTAACGAGCATCCAGTAAGGCATGGGCAGGAAATCGTCGCCGATGGTAATGACGAGGCGCTCAATGTCTTGCCAGGCGATGCTTTCCAGTTCGGCGCCGCTGCGGGAGGTTTTGATAACGGCGTCGTCGAACGCCACCGTCACGGGTTTGGCGCGCTCGACGGCGCGGCGGGCCGGGCGCAAATCGGCTGCGGTGGGGCCGGCATTGATCTTCCATGCGGTCGACGGCGGCGCCGGAAACAAGCGGTTCTTGACGCGTTGCCCAAACGCGAACATGGCGCCGAAGCTGAGGCCGGTCAGCACGCCGTAGCCGAGGCTGGAGCCGGTCAGGGCAAACCTGGAGCCGGCCCAGACGGCGCAGCTTGCGGCGAGGGCAAAGCCGATGAGATGGATGAACAGCGGCGGCTGGGCGGGTTTTTCTGACATGGCGGATTCCTGTGGCTTTCCTTGGCGGTTGGCGGCAATGGTAACGCAAGCGCATGGGCGTTGTCGGCGGCGTGGCTATTTTTGCCGCAATAACCCGCCCGGCAGCGAGGACAGGCGATGTCCTTGGTACAATCTCGGTTTTACGTATTCCTCTTTCTATTTGGCATTCCATGATCGACATCCAACTTCTTCGTAAAGACATCGACAATGTCGCGACCCGTCTGGCGGCGCGCAAATTCCAGCTCGATGTCGTCGCTTTCAATGCGCTGGAAGCCGAGCGCAAGCATATCCAGACCCGCACCGAGGAATTGCAGGGCAAGCGCAACAGCCTGTCCAAGCAGATCGGCATGCTGAAGGGCAACGGCGAAGACGCGTCGGCCGTGATGGCCGAGGTGTCCGGCATCGGCGACGACCTGAAGGCATCGGCGACCCGGCTGGAAGAGGTGCAGGCGCAGATGGCCGATTTCATGCTGGCCGTGCCGAACCTGCCGCACGAGTCGGTGCCTGCCGGCGCCGATGAAAGCGGCAACGTCGAAGTGCGCAAGGTCGGCACGCCGCGCGCTTTCGATTTCGAGATCAAGGATCACGTCGATGTGGGTGCGGCGCTTGGCCTGGACTTCGACGTCGCCGCCAAGCTGACCGGTTCGCGCTTCGCGGTCATGAAGGGCGGCATTGCCCGCCTGCATCGCGCGCTGGCGCAATTCATGCTCGACACGCACACGCTGGAGCACGGTTACACCGAGTGTTACACGCCTTATATCGTCAATGCCGATTCGCTGCGCGGCACCGGCCAGTTGCCGAAGTTCGAAGCCGATCTGTTCGCCGCCAAGAAGGGCGGCCAGGAAGGCGAGACCGGCGACAACGCCGCGCTGTACCTGATCCCCACCGCCGAAGTGCCGCTGACCAACCTGGTGCGCGACGAGATCGTCGCCGGCGACGCCCTGCCGATGAAGATGACGGCGCATTCGCCATGCTTCCGTTCCGAAGCCGGCAGCTATGGCCGCGACACGCGCGGCATGATCCGCCAGCATCAGTTCGACAAGGTCGAGATGGTGCAGATCGTGCATCCGGAAAAATCCTATGAAGCGCTGGAAGAGATGCTCGGCCATGCTGAAAACATCCTCAAGAAGCTCGGCCTGCCGTACCGTGTGATCACGCTGTGTACCGGCGACATGGGCTTCGGTGCGGCCAAGACTTACGACATCGAGGTCTGGTTGCCGGCGCAGAACACGTATCGCGAAATCTCCTCGGTGTCGAACTGCGAAGCTTTCCAGGCGCGCCGCATGCAGGCGCGCTTCCGCAATGCCCAAGGCAAGCCGGAACTGGTGCATACGCTGAACGGTTCCGGCCTCGCAGTCGGACGTACATTGGTCGCCGTGCTGGAAAACGGTCAGCAGGCCGACGGCAGCGTGACAATTCCGGAAGCGCTGCGCCCCTACATGGGGGGACTGGAAAAGCTGGCGCCGTAAACTGGTCGACGTAATGAAAAATGGCTGATGCTCGTGGGGCATCAGCCTTTTTTTTATGCGTCGTCCGGATCGCAGAGGCGCTTGTGATCGTTTACATTGCCCACGAGAAAGTTGCCGGAATACGCCGCTCGATAAAGAGGCTGTTGCCCGGCGTTTTCTTGGCCTGCTTCTTGGCCTTGGTGGCGGCGGAAGCAATCTGGTGCGGCGACGAATATTGCGACGGCTCGATCTTGACCGCGCCCAGCGACAGGCTGACCAGCGGATGCAGGATTCTGTTGCCCTGGCGATCTTCGCTGTAGTAGCCGCCGCGTTCTTTATCTTCGACGTAGTAGAAACTTTGCGAAGCGATGCTGAACGCGTCCAGCATCGCCTGGCAGCGATATTCCCAGTCTTCGCTCTGGAACATGATCAAAAAATCGTCGCCGCCGATATGGCCGATGAAGTCGTGCTGCGAATCGCAGAACTGGCTCAGCGTGCGGCCGGTCAACTGGATCATGTCGTCGCCCTTGCGATAGCCGTAGACGTCGTTGAAAGGCTTGAAGTGGTCGAGGTCACAATAGCAGATGCAGAATTCCACACCGCTTTGCAGCAGGAATTCGATGTGCTCGTTGATCGGCACGTTGCCCGGCAGTTGCGTCAGCGGATTGGCGTAGCGTGCCGCTTCGATCTGCATATGCGTGATTTCGCGCAGCAAGTCGTGGCCGGTGCCCATGCCGACGTACTGGCCGTGGTCGACGATGATGAAGCCGTTCGACAAGTGATGAGATTCGGCCTGGACCAGGATGTGGCTGAGGTCTTGCAGGCTGGTGTCCTGTTCGGTCAGCAGCGGGTTCGGGTCCATGAAGAAGGTGCAGGATTTCTTGCCGTACAGTTCCCGGCCATACAGCCGGGCGAAGCGTTCGACCATGCTGTAGCGGTTGATCAGGCCGACCGGGATACCGTTGCTGACGACCGGCAGCGCCTGTAGAAGAGGATCATTGACGAACAGGTCGTAGACTTCGTCATTGGGCACGCTCGGTGCGACGTATCGGGTTTCGCGCAGCAGCTTCAGAACCGTGGCGTTTTTCTTGCCGGGACCGTATTTTTGCGCAGCCAGGGGCACCTTGTCGCGACGCAATGTCTTGCTGATATCGTCGGTCACGATGGTCTTGGGATCGGCCTGCGGACGCGCGATATGGTAGCCCTGGCCGCAGGCGATGCCGAGGTCGCGTATGGTCAGCAACTCGGCCTGGGTTTCGATGCCTTCGGCGATGACGATCGAACCGGATTTTTCGGCAATCTCCTGGATCGAACGCACGAATTGCAACTTCATCGGATCGTTGTTGATGCCTTGGATGAAGTGCATGTCGATCTTGACATATTCCGGCTGCAGTTCTGACCAGAGGCGCAAGCTCGAGAATCCTTCGCCGAGGTCGTCGATGGCGATCTGGAAACCCATGTCGCGGTAATGCATGGCGGCGTTGCGCAGCAGCTCGTAGTCGTACGTCGGCTCGTTTTCTGTCAGTTCGATGATGATGCGCTGCGGGTTGATGCCGAGCTTTTCAAGGTGGCGCAAGGTCTCGCCCTGGATCGCTTCGGGCTGCACCAGCGCGCCTGGACTGACGTTCAGGAACAGGTTGCCGGGCAGGCCGGACTGGGCGAATTGCGCCATGACGATGTGGCGGCACAAGTGCTCGACCTGCACTGACAGCTTGTTCGCGCGCGCCACCTTGAACAGGTTCAGCGGCGAATGCAGCGGACTGTTGGACGGACCTCGGATCAGGCCTTCGTAGCCGAGGATTTCGCCGCTGCGCATGCGGATGATCGGCTGGAACAGGGCGGTCAGACTGCGTTGGGCGATGATTTCGTGAAGATGGGACAGCAATTGCGAATCCTGCTGCTCGGAAGTCGTGTGGGCATCCTCCGATTCGCCCGCAGGGAAGGGCGGGAAATTGCTGTCGAATGTAAAAGGGGACATCATCAGGTTCAGTAGGTCTAACCGCAGTTTGAGTGTAGCGCCCGAGCGCAGAGCAACGTCTGATGCTAGTAGAGATTTATGACAAGATGATGATCCGGATAATTTCCAGGCGAAAAGTCCGGAAAATATTTGCGGATTTTCCATGTGAAGGCTTTCCTTCTTTAAAACGGTTCTGCTATAATCTTTTGCTTTGCTGCATCAGCGTGGCAATTCGACTAGGTTAACCGGAGAGGTGGCAGAGTGGTCGAATGTACCTGACTCGAAATCAGGCGTACGGTTTCCCGTACCGTGGGTTCGAATCCCACCCTCTCCGCCAAGAACAAGTACCAAGCAGTCCAAGGAAGTCCAAGAACCCGTATCAAGCCCAGTGCTGATGCGGGTTTTTTGTTTTTGTTCCATTCCTCTCCTTTCTCAAATGCTCGGACGGAATGGTGAATAATTGATTATTGTCAAAAGCCAACAAAATAGGCTTGACCTTCCCGTCGTGGAAAGCCGTAGCATTACATTTCCATATTGCGTCCCTTCCTGGCCGCTTCATGCTTGCACGCCCAGATCTCCATCGCCCTCGTTTTAATAAAGGATTGGCACATGGCGCATGACCCGCACCACCACCACGTACACGGCGACCACGTTCATCTGCACGCAACCGATCCGACCGTGCCGGATGGGACAATCTATACCTGCCCCATGCACCCGGAGATTCGCCAGCCAGCCCCCGGCAATTGTCCAAAATGCGGCATGACGCTCGAACCCGTATTGCCCTCGCTGGAGGATGTTGAGAATCCGGAGCTGGTCGATTTCCGGCGACGTTTCTGGTGGACGTTGCCAGCCACCGTCGTCGTTACGGTTCTGGCCATGGCCGCGCATCAATTCTTCCCGGCCGGCGTGCCGCAGCAGAACTGGATCGAGCTGGTGTTGAGCACGCCAGTGGTCCTTTGGGCGGGATGGCCTTTTCTTGTCCGTTGTGTTCAATCGCTGGCTCAACGCAGTCCTAACATGTGGACCCTGATCGGCTCCGGTGTCACGGCAGCTTACGGCTATAGTGTCGTCGCTACCGTGGCACCCGGTGTTTTTCCCGCGTCCTTCATGATGCATGGGCGCATCGGCGTCTACTATGAGGCGGCTGCCGTCATTATTTCGCTGACCTTGTTGGGGCAGATTCTCGAACTGCGCGCGCGTTCGCAAACGTCAGCGGCGATCAAGTCCCTCTTGGGCCTGGCTCCCAAAACGGCACGCCGTATCCGGGAGGACGGCAGTGAAGAGGACATCCCATTGGCGCATGTTCACATGGGGGATTTGCTGCGTGTGCGTCCCGGCGAAAAAGTGCCGGCCGACGGCGTGGTCGTCGAGGGTGAGAGCGCCGTTGACGAGTCGATGTTGACCGGAGAACCATTGCCCGTGACCAAGCGCGTGGACGATAAAGTCATCGGGGCGACGCTCAATGGCAGCGGCAGCCTGGTTATTCGCTCTGAAAAAATCGGTTCGCAAACCATGCTGTCCCAGATCGTTCAGATGGTGGCGCAAGCCCAGCGTTCACGCGCCCCGATGCAGCGGCTTGCCGATGTCGTTGCCAGGTATTTCGTCATGGTTGTCGTCAGCATCGCGGTGCTGACCTTGCTTGGCTGGGGATTTTTCGGACCTGATCCGAGCTGGGTGTACGGTTTTGTGAATGCTGTCGCGGTCCTGATCATTGCCTGCCCATGCGCCCTTGGCCTGGCCACCCCGATGTCCATCATGGCGGCGACGGGGCGGGCAGCGACGCAGGGAATGTTGTTTCGCGATGCGGCAGCCATTGAAGCCATGCGCAAGGTCGACACCCTGATCGTGGACAAGACGGGCACCTTGACCGAGGGCCGGCCTGCTTTCGATCGCGTGGTCGCGGCGGCAGGCATGACGGAAGCTTACGTTCTCCAGATTGCGGCAAGCATCGATCAAGGCAGTGAGCATCCGCTTGCGCACGCGATTGTCGCTGAAGCACGCCGGCGCGATTTGCCGCTTATCAAGCCGGAGCGCTTTGAATCGTCCAGTGGTATTGGTGTGCGCGGCAGCGTCTCCGGCCTATCCGTTGCGCTTGGCAATACGGTGCTGATGGAAGCCGAAAAAGTGGACTGGCATCCTTTGTCCGAACAAGCGGAGGCCTTGCGCAGCGAAGGCGCCAGCGTCATGTATCTGGCCGTCGATGGCGGGCTGGCGGGTATTGTGGCGGTCTCCGATCCGCTCAAGGCGACGACGGTCGACGCCCTCGCAACCTTAACGCGGGCAGGATTGACGATCATCATGGCCACCGGCGACGGCCTGACAACAGCGCAGGCCGTGGCAAGGAGGTTGGGTATCGGCGAGGTGTATGGCGAGGTTAAGCCGCAAGATAAACTTGCCTTGGTCGAGCGATTGCAAAAGCAGGGAAAAATCGTCGCCATGGCCGGCGACGGCATCAACGATGCTCCGGCACTGGCCAAGGCGGATGTCGGTATTGCAATGGGAACCGGCACCGATGTGGCCATCAACAGCGCCCATCTGACGTTGGTGAAAGGCGACCTGAGGGCAATCGCCCGTGCTCGTCTGCTATCCCTCGATACGGTGCGTAACATGCGACAAAACCTGGGTTTTGCGTTCGTCTATAACGCCCTGGGAATTCCTTTGGCGGCAGGTGTCTTGTATCCCTTTACCGGGCAACTGCTGTCGCCGATGATTGCTGCCCTGGCCATGAGCCTGAGTTCTGTCTCCGTCATCACCAACGCCTTGCGGTTGCGTCGCGGGAATTAAGGCTACGCTGAATAACTTGCTGATTTTTGAACCGGTGTAACAAATTCATCCGTCCCGCCGATTTGGTGCGAATTGCTTCTTGTTGTTTGTCCTTTCGGGCTATTTTGCGGGATTTTCCCCGCCTTCTGTCCACTACGGACGGACTTGCCCCATCAACCTGTGACGAGACAGGTAAATGTTGGCCAGGGCAAGCGCGGTAAATGCACGTCCGGCATTCTTGGCCAGGCCACGGTAGCGTACTTTCGTGAAACCCCACAGCCGCTTGACTACGCCGAAGACGTGCTCGACGCGGGCGCGGATCTTCGATTTGTGGCGATTCTTGCTGCGCTTGATTTCATCGACTTCGCCACCCAGCCGACGCGTGCGGCAGTTCGTGAAATCCCTCGCTTGCGGCGCCTTGCCGCGGATCAGATCCTTCTGACTGGCGTAGGCACTGTCGCCATAGACGCGCCGCTCCTGTCCATGCAGCAAGTCAGGCAGCGGGTGCTTGTCGTGCACGTTGGCGGCAGTGACGACGGCGCTGTGCGCCAGACCGCTTTGGCTATCGACGCCGATGTGCAATTTCATTCCGAAGTACCACTGCTGCCCTTTGCGCGTCTGGTGCATTTCCGGATCACGCGCTTTCTCTGCGTTCTTCGTTGAACTGGGGGCGGCAATGAGGGTGGCGTCGACGATCGTGCCGGTTTTGAGCGTCATCCCACTGCCTTGCAGCACGCGGCCGACCTCGGCAAACAGCTTTTCGTTGAGATGATGTTGTTCCAGCAGATGCCTGAACTTAAGCAAGGTGGTCGCGTCAGGCCCTGCTTCACGTCCCAGGTCGATGCCGGCAAAACGGCGCAGACTGGCGCTGTCATACAACGCCTCTTCGCAGGCGAAGTCAGCCAGATTGAACCAGTGCTGAAGGAAGTGAATGCGCAGCATGCGTTCCAGACCTATCGGCGGACGGCCATTGCCGCCCCGCGGATAGTACGGCTCGATCACGGCGCACAACTCGGACCACGGAACGATGCGATTCATGGTGTCGAGAAATTGATCGCGCCGAGTCGGCTTGCGATGCTGTTCAAATCCTTGGTCTGCCGCCATCGCCAGTGTTTGCTGTTTCATCGCTTTTTACCTTGCTCCGTATCGATCGGAACAATAACGTCTTCAGTCCTCAACTCGTTTACTTAATCAGCGTAGCCTTAACGGCGGCTGGACTACGCAGGAGATATTTAGCCCAACCGCGACGTTGCAAATGCCAAGAAATTTGCATTTGCTCTTTCATTAATCAGAGGCGGCAAAGGAGTTCGAATTTTTGAATTATATTATAATATTATTATCCTGATATTATAATGTAATGATCATAAAAGAATATAGAAGACGGCCATTGGCACCATCGTTCAGTAAGACGGCAGCGAATTTTCCGGGAGGTCCGATTGCGTATCGACACGATCGTTCTTCCGAACGAATTCGCTTTTATATGGAATTGCTGCTCAATGAGCAAAATCCTCCACTTCCAGAGGAATCTGTTCCTATGCTTTTAAACCGGTTTGACCATTTGATGTCTATTTCCAACAATGGAAAGCCATTCATTTATACAAACGGCCGTTCGGCGTTCCTGCACTTTGACATCCTTGCGGTGCAGAGCGAGATGGATGTCAATGCGCCTTATCGGCTAGTGCTCAGTTACACTCGCACGATGATGGGATTCCTGCTTTTCCATCAGGCGCCGAAATCGATTGCGATGATCGGCTTGGGCGGAGGCTCCATGCCGAAGTATTGCCACCGTTATTTGCCGGAAGCCTCCATTGTCGTGCTTGAAAAAAATGAGGAAGTGATCGCTTTGCGCGATCACTTCCTCATCCCTGAGGATGACGATCGTTTATCGATTCACTGCGCGGATGGCGTGGATTTCGTGAAAACCGCGGAACAGCAGTACGACGTGTTGGTAGTGGATGGGTTTGACAAGGCGGGGCAGCCGCCGCGGCTGTGCAGTCAGGATTTTTACGACGACTGCTATCGGCTCCTTGCCCAGGACGGCATCATGGTTGTCAATCTCATAGATAATGACGAAGTCAACGAAATCTATCTGGATCGCATGCGGCGCAGTTTCGACGATGCGGTCATCACCGTTCCGGTCTTTGAGTCGCATAACAGAATCGCCTTCGCCTGCAAGGGCGACAGTCTTCAATTGTCCAACCAGGTTCTGATCGGGCGGCTAAGGGCAATTGCTGCATCGCATCCGATGGATCTACACCAGGTACTGAAGGGCATCTTGCAGCAACGCCAGCTTGAGCTGGTGACGGGACGATCTCAGGCGGTCGTCTTTTGAGCGTGCCTCTTGTGAAAAAATGATGACCAACATCCAGACAATTCAGTTCTTTAGGAAGCGGATTCCCTCTTTCGTCTGCAAGCCTGGCTGCCATGACTGCTGCGGCCCGGTGACGGCTTCGTCGGAAGAGATGTCGCTGCTGCCGGTGAAAACGGCTGAGGAGCACGATGTTGCATTGGCAAATCTGGATTGCCCGCATCTTGGCCAAGACGGTTGCGAAGTCTATGCCGAGCGGCCGCTCATTTGCCGCTTGTTCGGGACGACACCGCGGCTGGCTTGCCCGAACGGCCATCGGCCGGATGTAATGATCGATCCGCGCATTGAGGAAAAAATACATCAATTCTTCCTGGCGACGCGGCAGGTTTTGGTTTAAGCAGTTTGACTGGTGTGAGGCGATATCAATGAAAAAAGCATTGCAGGAAGGTTTTCAGCGGAAGAGAAGGGCCTTCGAAGAACTCTATGTCGACAGTAAGGGAAAGCCCTTTTCCTTTGATAGCGACGACATGCGCACCTTGCATTTTGACGACCGTTATATTCAAAGCGCGATGCGCATCAGTGCGCCTGACGAGCTCCTGCTGAGCTATACCCGCGCCATGATGGCATTTTTGTTGTTCCAGCGTGAGCCGGCCAGCATCTTGATAATAGGCCTGGGTGGCGGTTCTTTGCCCAAGTATTGTCATCGGATCTTGCCGCGCGCAAAAATTACGGTGCTGGAACTGGATGCCGATGTGATCGCACTGCGCGACAAGTTTGCTGTTCCTGCAGAGAGTGAACGCTTTCAGGTCGTCCATACGGATGCGAAAGATTATGTGGAGACGACGGATCAGCGAGTGGACGTCATTTTGCATGATGGCTTCGATGCGGATGGACTGGCGCCGTCTTTGAGCACCGAATCGTTTTATGCAGCTTGCCGTAAAACGCTGTCCGATGATGGCGTTCTGGTGTCGAATTTATGGGGGGATGCCGGCAATTTGTCGCTTGTCATGGACCGTCTGTGGACGGTTTTCGATGCGAAATTGTGGTGGAGCAGCGTATCGACCAGTTTGAATCGCGTCGTTTGGGCGGTGAACGGCAACGGCCTGTCCGTGCCGGCGCTTCATACGCAGGCTGTCCGGCTTGATTTGATTTACGATTTGTCGTTTGTCGCGCTCGTGGAGCGCATTCAGACTGCGCAGGGGAAAAGCCGCGCCGAATTCAAGGCGATTTCGGATATGAGCGTATTTGCCGAGTTCATGCATGTCGCAAGCGATGAAGACAGAGGATCCTGATCAGACTCACGCGCGCCTCATCTGGAAATAACGGATTGAAAAACATTATCATTTGATTATAATATTTCCATCCCCACATCAGAAGGCAATCATGGAAAGCAAAACTGCCCGTCTCACCGTGCTGGTCGATCCGGTCAAGAAAAAAGCGTTTGAAGAGCTGTGCTCCAGCCAGGATTTGACACCGTCGCAGGTCATTCGTCAATTGATGCGCGATTACATGAAGCGATTCGGAGTGGATTACAGTACCCAAAGCAACATTGTCAGTAAAAATGCAGCGCGGAAGAAAGCGTAGATTTTCTTGAATTCAAAGAGGCGTTTTTGGTGTCGACCTGAGCGCCTCTCACACAATGCTTCATCTTAAAACGCGAACGCCCGCATCATGCGGGCGTTTTGCCATCTACTGCCGTTAACGGCATTGCATCTTCCGAATGTCCAAGTCGGGTCTATCTCGTGCTGATTTTCTGTGATGCAAATCATGCCTGTGCCTAAAAATTAAGCAATTGAGGCATGGTGATTTATAATAGCGGGCTTGATTGCAATTATGACAATAATCGCCCACCTCCGTGCTGGGCATTTCGGGGTGTGTTGATGTCGTTGAGTCGCCTGTTCTGGCTTATCTCCATTGCACTGATGCTGTTGTTCTCTGCACTCGCTGCGCGGATCGTCCTGATCGAATGGGGCGCCTATCAGCGCGGTGCGCGCAGCGTGGAGGCCGTGCGCATCGTGCAACTGGCCATGGTGGCCATGGAAAAAATCTCGTTTGAGCGGGGCCCTGCCAACGCGGCGATGGGCGGCGAGCGTGAGGCTCTGCCTTTGTTGCGGCAAAAGCTGGATCGGGCACGGCAAGAGTCCGACCAGTCGCTTTCCGATGTGTTGAGTGCGCTACGCGTCGAGGCCGACCCTCGCTACGTCCCTGTCATTCGCAAGATCGAGGCGGTGCGCCAGGTATTGGGGCCGGCGCGGCAACGAACCGACCAGCAGGTCGGCGTGCTGAAATGGCAGCGTTCTTCCAGGGAGATTTCGGCTGCAGTGGAAGGAATGGTCAATCTCATTCCTCTGATGGTTGCGGCAGTTGCGGATCTGTCCAGCATTGCAATTCAGGCAGACCCTGAAGTGCTGGATGGTCTGACGGGGATGCGCATCGCTTCCACCATGCGCGAATATGCCGGGCAAGTGGGCTCCAGATTTACGGCGCCGGTGATCATGCAGCGACCGCTGACCAAGGATGAAGTGATTGAGATCGGCAAGTTGTACGGCCGTATCGAACAGTTGCGTACTCTGCTCGATATCCAGATGCGTGCGTACAAGGACAATCCGGCGTTCCGTATGGCGCTGTCCGACCTTGATGCGCAATACTTCGGAAAAAGTTTCCCTTTCCTCGACAGCCTGTTGCAAAGCGGCCTGACCTCAGGTTCGTACGAGGTTGACACGGCCGAGTTGGCTGCACGCTACGTCCCGCCGATGGCGTCGATTCTGCATCTGCGCGACGTGATCCTGACTGATGTAATCCGCGAAGCAGAAATCCGTCATCGTCAGGCATTCAACCTGCTCGTCGGCGTCGTTGCGATGACGGTGTTTGCTTTCCTGTGTTTCTTTGTGTTGCTGTATCTGGTGCGCCAGCGCGTGCTGGAGCCGGTGCTGAAGGCGACCAACCTGGTCGTGGGTCTGGCGGAAGACAACTTCGATGCGCCGATTCCGCAGGCGCGCCACAACGATGAAATCGGCGACATGTTGCGCGCCCTCCATGTGCTCAAAGCGCGCAGCCTGGAGCGCATCAGTCTGGCAGGCGAGCGCGAGACGCTGATCGAACAACTGCAAGTGTCGTCGAATACCGATTTCCTGACCGGCGTACTGAACCGCCGCGCCTTTTTCGCGCATAGCGAGCAGCAACTGGCGATTGCGCAGCGCTATAAGAGGAATCTTGCTCTGGTCCTGCTCGACATTGACCATTTCAAGCGCATCAACGACAACTACGGTCATAACGCCGGCGACAATATCTTGCGCAATGCGGTCCAGATGATCAGCCAGTTGCTGCGCAAGATGGATGTCTTGGCTCGCTACGGCGGCGAGGAATTCATCATCTTGTTGCCGGAGGCCGATCTCGGGCAGGGCGTAGCGGTGGCGGAGAAATTGCGCGTCATGCTGGCGTCGCGGACTTTTGCGATCGACGATGCACGGCGGATCGGCATTACGGCGAGCTTCGGCGTCAGCGCGCTGGCGGGGGAGGAAAGCCTCGACCACTTGATTCGCATGGCCGACGAAGCGCTGTACGTTGCCAAGAACAAGGGACGCAACCGGGTCGAGAGGGCAGCCTGACTCGGCGTCGATTGCGCTTTTTGCGACGTTCAGTCGCGGTCGTTGAAAGCCGAAATATGTGAGACCTGGAATACACTGGACAGCGAATGCAGTTCGTTGCGGTGCAGTTCCGCCAGGCGATGCAGATACTGTTCGCCGGTTTCCGTCAGCCGCACCTGGACCAGGCGCTTGTCCTTGTCATCCTGGGTGCGCGTCACCAATCCCGCTTTTTCACAGCGCGTCACCAGCGCCACCACGCCATGATGCTGAGATTGCAGGCGTTCGGCGAGTTCGCTGATGCTGGCCCAGTCGCGTCCGGGGAATCCCTTGATATGCAACATCAGCAGATATTGCAGCGGTGTCAGTCCTTCGCTTTGCGCGGCTTCTTCGCTGAAACGGATGAAACGGCGCAGTTGATAACGGAATTCCGAAAGGGCTTCGAAATCGCCTTTTTGCAAGCGGGAGGATGTCTTCATTGGTGGTGTGTCGGGCCGGGAAGGCGGTGGTCGGATCCGGTAAGTCCGGATATTAAGCCTCACAATAGGCAAAATATATCATCTTGTGATGTAATTGCGTCTTATATCTATTCCAAAATGGGTTGGTGCATGCGCGATTCTATCCTGCAATGGCTGAGAAGTTTCATTCCGCAAAAAACGGCGGTCGATCGTTTTGAGCGCATGCGCGCCAGCGTTGGCGCGTTGTTTGGTATTTTACTGACAGGTTTGCTGAGTTATGCGATTCTGCCGCACGATGCGGCCGCCGTCTGGCTCATCGCGCCGATGGGGGCGTCGGCGGTATTGTTGTTTGCGGTGCCTTCCAGCCCGCTGGCGCAGCCTTGGTCGATTATCGGCGGTAACCTGATTGCTGCACTGGTGGGCGTGAGCTGCGCCAAGCTGGTTGCGGAGCCGGCCCTTGCGGCGGCGCTGGCGATCGCGCTGGCGATCGCTTGCATGTTCGCCTTGAGCTGCATTCATCCGCCCAGTGGCGCGGTGGCCTTGACGGCGGTGCTGGGCGGTCCGGCGGTGCATGCGATGGGATACCGGTTCGTGCTAGTGCCGGTATTGCTCAATTCCTTTTTGCTGCTGGCCATGGCGCTGTTTTTCAACAATGCCACGCGGCGTCGCTATCCGCATGCGCAGCAGAGCGAACATCGCAACAACATGCACCAGACGCATGATGCGGCGCCGAGTGCGCGTCTCGGGTTCACCCATGACGATCTTGATGCGGTGTTGCGGCGCTATAACCAGGTGCTCGATATCAGCCGCGACGACCTTGAAGGGATCTTGCAGCAAACCGAAATGGAAGCATATCGCCGCCGCTTTGGCGAGACCGTGTGCGCCGACATCATGTCGGGTGACGTCGTGGCGGTGGAATTTGCGACTGAGCTGGCCGAGGCGTGGAGGCAGATGCGCGAACATCGCCTGCAGGCCTTGCCGGTCATTGATCGGGCGCGCCGCGTGATCGGCATCGTGACCAAGACGGACTTCCTGCATCATGCCGGCACTCATGATGACGAAAGATTGAGCGACAAGCTGCGCTCTTTCTTGCGGCGCACGCCGCATACGCACTCGATCAAGCCGGAGGTGGTCGGGCAGATCATGAGCAAGGCCGTGAAAACCGCTTCGGTGCATCTGCCGATCGTGCAACTGGTGCCGCTAATGGCGGACGATGGCATCCATCAGATTCCGGTGATTGACGATGAACGTCGCCTAGCGGGAATGGTGACGCAATCGGACATGGTGGCTGCGCTGTACGTCAATAATCTCAATGGGGGGCGCGGCGGATTGCGGGCAGTGGCGTCATGAGCGCATTGCATGGTGGCCGAACCATTTGATCTGGCGGCGTCTAAAATGCAGGAAGTGCACGAAGGACAAATAGAGGAGACCGCCATGCGTCAAACCGTTTTGATCTCAGTCGTCGTTGTCGCCATGCTGGCGGCCGCATGCCAGCGCAAGGACAAGCCGCCGAAACCCACCGTGTCGCTGGCGCCGGTGGTGCAATTGGTGGGCTGATCCGGATAGAGATATTGTTTTTGTGAATATCTGCTATTGGAAGAATAAAGCAGACGAGCGGGAAGTCGATCGTTATAGTTCCACCTGTCTCCTCCAATTCTCCTCCTTAAGAAATTGGATTCAGCCCGCAACCTCTGGTTCGCGGGCTTTTTTTTGTCCTGAGACTGCGCCCGTGCTTCTTGGTAAGATGTCGGTACACCGCCACGCAGTTCTTGTAAAGATATCCATGTCTCAAACTCCCCCCGAACGTCCTGATACCCCCTGTGTTGCCGTCTGCTCAACCACCTTTGACGATGTCTGCCGCGGTTGCGGTCGTACTGTCGCCGAGGTCGCGCATTGGGTATTCATGACCGAGGAGGAGAAGGACGCGGTCTGGAAGCGTATTACTGCCGAGGGTTATCCACGCCGTCAGGCCTAGGCGCGGTTGTGTTTTTTTGGGGGGGGGCATGCAGCGATGCATCAAGAGAGCCTGATCCGGGTGCACGTTTGTTTGTGCGATATGTTCCGATAACAGGAGTCGAAAACATGATTCAGAAACGAAGCTTTTATCAAGCCGCTTCGGCATCGTTGCTTATCGCATTGAGCGCATGCGGCTCAATGCCTGCAACGACAGCAGCCGGCATCAACACTTTTCCCGAAATTCCCGCGCCGGCACCGGTCGTTCTCGCGTCTAAGACGACGGCATTGCTGGTACTCGATATCAATTCCGTCGTATGCCAGCCGAATCCGGTTTGCCTGAATACAGTGCCGGCGATCGCTGCGCTGATCGCCAAGGCGCGCGCGGCTAAGGTGCCTGTCCTTTACTCGACCACCGTCAGTCCTTCAGGACCGCCGCCAACTCTGTCCGACGTCGCACCGCAGCCGGGAGAGCCGATCGTGTCGACACGCGCGAACAAATTCACAGGCACCAATCTGGAAGAGCTGCTAAAGCAAAAAAATGCGGAAACGCTGGTGATCGTAGGCAGTACTGCCAACGGCGCCGTCATGTACACCTCGTTCCATGCGAATACGCGCGGTTTCACGGTGGTCGTTGCCGAAGATGGCATTTCCAGTCCGGTACCGATCAATACGCAACTGGCGCGTTATCAATTATTGAATCAGCCTGGATTCATCAATGCGGGCAATACGCCGCTGGCGGATAAAAAAGTGACGCTGAGCCGGGGCGACCTGATTACCTTCAAGTGATCGTGTTCTAGCTGGCAACGCCAAAAAACGGCATGCCGGCATTGCGAAGCATGCCGGTCAGCGCAATCATGGGCAGGCCGGTGAGGGCGGTGGGATCGACGCTGTCGATCCTTTCGAGGATGGCAATGCCTAATCCCTCGTTTTTGGCGCTGCCGGCGCAATCGTATGGCTGCTCAATGCGCAGATAGGCGTCCAGTTCGGCATCCGGCAGATTGCGGAAGGTCACGAAGGTCTGGATATTCTCGATCTGAATGACTGGCGAGCCGGGCTTGCGGTTATCCCACAGGCAGAGTGCCGTATGAAAAATGACGCGCCGGCCGCGCATCTTGATTAGTTGTCGAAGTGCATTATCGTGATTGCCGGGTTTGCCGATTTGTTCACCGTCGAGCGTGGCAACCTGGTCGGAGCTGATGATAAGCGAGTCGGGGTTGCGTTGTGCTATGGCTTCGCCTTTTGCGCGCGCCAGGCGCAATGCAGTGGCTTCCGGGCTTTCGTCCGCTGCTGGCGTTTCGTCGATCTCGGGCGCAATGACCTCGAAAGGCAATTGCAGTCTGGACAAGAGTTCTTTCCGATAGCTTGAGCTGGAGGCCAGGATCAGACGGGGGAGCGGTGGGGAATTGTGCATTATGCGACAACAGGTGGGAAACGTTGGCTGGAAATACGCTAACACTTTGACGAATAAGGGAAAACGCTGTTATTATCGCAGGTTTTCCGGATTCTGCTTTCGCCATGAGTGCTTTTGTGATCGACGCATTTGAATTTTGTCGGCTAAAAGAACAGGCCGAAGGCGAGTTGCCGGTAGCCGAAATGGCGCGCCTGGCGGGCGAAACGGTTGATCGCGCTGGCTCCATCAAATGGTCTCTGGCTGGCGGCGCCGACAAGCTCGGTCATCCGCAATTGAAGCTTTCCGTCTCTGGACGGGTCAATCTGGTTTGCCAGCGATGCCTGACTGCAATGCCTTTCGAGGTGTCGTCCGAGTCAGTGCTGGTATTGGCCAAGGATGAAGAATCAGCCGACGCCATCGAAGAAGTGCTCGATGACGAGTCGATCGATGTGATTGTCGGTGATGAGGCTTTCGATATCAGTTATCTGATTGAAGATGATGCGCTGCTGGCTTTGCCCGTGGCGCCCAAGCATGATGTCTGTCCTGCGCAGGAAGTGGCTGGGCCTGCTGCGACCGAGAAAGTGTCGCCGTTTTCGGTGTTGAAGAATTTGAAGCGGTAAAAGTAGGTGGCGGGATTTTTCCGCCGGATGTAAGGATTCTCGGTTGGTCAGTGAGTTTGCTAGCCGGATATGTTAAAATTTTAGAACTTAAGGTTTAGGAGTTATCATGGCTGTTCAACAAAACAAAAAGACCCCGTCGAAGCGCGGTATGCATCGTGCACACGATTTCCTGACAGCGCCGCCGCTGGCAGTCGAGCCGACAACCGGTGAAACGCACCTGCGTCACCACATCAGCCCGAACGGTTTCTACCGTGGTCGCAAGGTCCTGAAGACCAAAAACGACGAGTAATCGGAAATTGCTGTTAAGGCGGAATGCGGCGCAATGAGTTTTTCAATTGGCGCCGCTTTTCATATGCTGGTTCAGCTCAGCGCGTCATTTTGAATCGCGCCAAATCTGCCCCATAATGCGGGTTGGCAAGGCTCTGAATCAAAACAATGACCATCAAAATTTCCATTGACTGTATGGGCGGCGATCACGGCCCGTCAGTTACCATCCCAGCCGCCATTTCTTTCCTGCAGCGCGAGCCTGATGCCGAATTGATACTGGTCGGCCAGGAGGACTTGCTGCGTGCCGTTTTGCGGAAGCAAAAGCAGAACGATATTTCCCGGATTCATATTCAGCACGCCGCCGAAGTCGTTGCCATGGACGATTCGATCGAGGTCGCCCTGCGTCGCAAAAAAGACTCGTCCATGCGCGTAGCCGTCAATCTGGTCAAGGATGGCCGGGCTAGCGCTGCCGTTTCCGCCGGCAATACCGGCGCGCTGATGGCTGTGTCGCGCTATGTGCTGAAAACCATCCCGGGTGTCGATCGTCCGGCGATTTGCACAATTCTTCCCAATCAGAAAGACGGTCCGACCTACATGCTCGATCTGGGGGCCAACGTCGATTGTGAGCCGGAGCATTTGCACCAGTTCGCGTTGATGGGGTCTGCGCTGGTGTCGGCTATGGAAGGCAAGCCGCGGCCGACGGTCGGTTTGCTGAACGTCGGCGAAGAAGAAATCAAGGGCAACGAAGTGGTCAAGCAGGCCGCCGAGCTGCTTCATGCGGATCACGAAAAAGGCATCATCAATTTCTACGGCAACGTCGAAGGCAACGATATATTCGAAGGCACCACGGATATCGTGGTGTGCGATGGCTTTGTCGGCAACGTTACGCTGAAAGCCTCCGAAGGCCTGGGCCGCTTCGTCAAGATCGTGCTGACGACGGAGTTCAAAAAAGGCTTCTTCAATAAGCTCGGCGCCTTGATCGCCTACGGCGCCATCAAGGCATTGTCGCGCCGCCTCAATCCATCCCGCTACAATGGCGCCAGTCTGCTCGGCTTGCGGGGCCTGGTGTTCAAGAGTCACGGCGGCGCTGATGCCTATGCGTTCGAGTGGGCGATACGCCGTGCTTACGATGCGGCGAAATACGACGTCTTGTCGCGCATCACCACAACTATTGCCGAACTGATCCCGCAGGCTGAGGGATCGCTTGTCGAGCGTGTCATTGCAGCCAATACTTCAACCGATCTAACAGAACAGAAAACGGTATGACTTCCTATAGCAAAATTGTCGGTACCGGCAGTTATCTGCCGCCCAAGCGCGTGACCAACGATGAGCTGGCTCAGCAGCTTGCAAAAAAGGGCATTGAAACATCCGACGAGTGGATTTTTTCTCGCAGCGGCATTTCCGCGCGCCATTATGCTGAAGCCGATGTGTTGTCGAGCGACCTGGCGGTGGCGGCGTCGCAACGTGCGCTCCAGGCGGCGGGTTTGCAGGCGAACGACATCGATCTGATCATTCTGGCGACATCGACGCCGGATCATTTCGGCGGCTTTCCGAGCACTGCGTGCGTCGTACAGCGCAAGCTTGGCATCACCAACGGCAGCGCTGCGATGGATGTGCAGGCGGTCTGCAGCGGTTTCATCTACGCGATGTCGGTGGCGGACAGCTTCATCAAGTCCGGTATGTACAAGAACGTGCTGGTGATTGGTGCGGAGGTGTTTTCGCGCATCCTGAATTTCGATGATCGCACCACTTGCGTACTGTTCGGCGACGGTGCCGGCGCGATCGTCATGACGGGGTCAAAAGAGCCTGGTATCCTCGCGTCGAAATTGCATGCCGACGGCAGCCACGGCCACATCCTGTGTGTGCCTGGCAATGTGAACGACGGCGCGATTGCCGGCAACGCCTATCTGTACATGGACGGCCCGGCGGTGTTCAAGCTGGCGGTGTCGGTGCTGGACAAGGTGGCGCGTGAAGTATTGGAAATCGCTCAGGTCGATGCCAGGGAAATCGACTGGTTGATTCCGCATCAGGCCAATATTCGCATCATGCAGAGCACGGCCAAGAAACTCGGCCTGCCGCTGGAAAAAATGGTGGTGACGGTTGACGAGCATGGCAATACCTCGGCAGCGTCCATTCCGCTGGCGCTGGATCAGGCGGTACGCGACGGTCGCGTCAAGCCAGGTCAGAACGTCATGATGGAAGGCGTTGGCGGCGGTTTTACCTGGGGTGCTGTGTTGGTTCGCATGTGAGTTTGCTGCGGTCGCGATTGCCTGTTGCGGCAGAGGCGTGAGCCGACGATTTGAACAAATTTTTTAACGACAAAATAGAGCATGACAAAATTTGCTTTTGTTTTTCCGGGCCAGGGTTCGCAGGCCATCGGAATGCTGAATGGATTTGCCGACAATGAAGTGGTCAAGGCGACGGTTGCAGAAGCCTCGGAGGCGCTGCAATTCGATCTCGGTAAACTGATCGCCGAAGGTCCGAAGGAAGACCTCGATTTGACCACCAATACCCAACCGGTCATGCTGACCGCCGCCGTGGCGTTTTATCGCGCCTGGCTGGCTGCCGGCGGCAAGGCGCCGGCATTGGTAGCCGGTCACAGCCTGGGCGAATATTCCGCTCTCGTGGCTGCCGGCGTGATCGCTTTCAAGGATGCGGTGCCGATGGTGCGCTTCCGTGCGCAAGCCATGCAGGAAGCCGTGCCGGTCGGGCAGGGCGGTATGGCGGCGATTCTGGGTTTATCGGACGACGACGTGCGCGCCGTGTGCGCTGAAGCTGCGCAAGGCGAAGTGGTCGAAGCCGTCAACTTCAATGCGCCGGCGCAAGTCGTGATCGCTGGCCACAAAGCTGCGGTCGAGCGCGCCTGCGAAGTCGCCAAGGCCAGGGGTGCCAAGCGCGCGTTGCCGCTGCCGGTTTCCGCGCCGTTCCATTCGTCGCTGCTCAAGCCGGCCTCGGATCGCTTGCAGGCTTACCTTGCCGCAGTACAGTTCTCCACGCCGCAATTGCCGTTGATCAATAACGTCGATGTCGCCATCGTCGGCGAGCCGGCTGCGATCAAGGATGCGCTCGTGCGTCAGGCCGCCAGTGCAGTCCGTTGGGTGGAAACCGTGCAAAAGATGTCGACGGAGGGAATTACCCATGTGATCGAGTGCGGTCCCGGCAAAGTGCTGACCGGCTTGACCAAGCGTATCAACGGCGACCTGATCGGCGAAGCGATTGTCGACCAGGCCTCCCTGGACAAAGTATTGGAGTTGCTGAAGTGAGCGTTCAAAACCTGCAAAATCAAATTGCGCTGGTCACCGGCGCTTCCCGCGGCATCGGCCGCGCGATTGCCCTTGAACTGGTGCGCCAGGGCGCCAAGGTTGTCGGTACAGCAACGTCGACAGCCGGCGCTGCCGCCATCAGCGAATATCTTGACCAAGCGCAGCCCGGCAGCGGCAAGGGCGTCGTCCTCAACGTCAATGATGCTGCTGCCTGCGGCGCTGTTATCGACGAGGTGCAAAAGGAATTCGGCGGCTTGTCGATTCTGGTCAATAACGCCGGCATCACGCAAGATCAATTGGCCATGCGCATGAAAGACGAAGAGTGGGATAATGTCATTTCGACGAATCTGACCGCAGTCGGGCGCCTATCGCGTGCGGTATTGCGCGGAATGATGAAGGCCAGGCACGGCCGCATCATCAATATTACTTCGGTCGTCGGTTCAACCGGCAATGCGGGACAGATGAACTATGCTGCCGCCAAGGCTGGCGTGGCGGGCATGAGTCGCGCTCTGGCACGCGAAATCGGTAGTCGCAACATTACCGTCAATTGCATTGCACCCGGCTTCATCGATACCGACATGACCAAGGTGCTGGGCGAGCAGCAAACCGCCGTCTTGCTGCAACAGATTCCCCTGGGACGCCTCGGCGCTCCCGAGGACATCGCGGCGGCTGTGGCCTTCCTGGCCTCGCCGCAGGCAGGCTATATCACCGGCACGACCTTGCATGTCAATGGCGGCATGTATATGAATTAAGCGTCTTTAGACGCAAATGGCAGCGACTTACTTATTCTTGTTAAGAATACTTAAAAGTAAATTTTTGGCGTGCAAACCTGATAAAATGCGCGCACTTTTGTAACCTATCCACTGGAGGCACTTATGTCCGATATCGAACAACGCGTTAAAAAGATCGTCGCTGAGCAACTGGGCGTCGCTGAAGCAGACATCAAGACCGAATCGTCGTTCGTGGACGATCTGGGCGCTGACTCGCTCGACACTGTCGAACTGGTTATGGCGCTGGAAGATGAGTTCGAAATGGAAATTCCTGACGAACAAGCTGAAAAGATTACAACCGTGCAACAGGCGATCGATTACGCCAAGGCACACGTCAAGGCCTAAGTTGGTTTTGAACGACTCTAGGAGAATTGCTTGAGCCGCTCACGTGAACGTCGTGTAGTTATTACCGGTCTGGGTTGCATTTCACCCGTTGGCAATTCGGTTGCCGACGCGTGGGGCGCCGTGAAGGAAGGTAAGTCGGGCATTGCCACCATCACCAAGTTTGATGCCACTCCTTTTTCCACGCATTTTGCGGGAGAGGTGAAGGGCTTCAACATCGAAGACTACATTCCCGCCAAAGAAGCGCGCCACATGGATACCTTTATCCATTTCGGTATGGCGGCGGGTATCCAGGCCATGCAGGATAGTGGTTTGGAAGTCACAGATGAAAATGCCGAGCGCATCGGCGTCATCATCGGCTCTGGTATCGGTGGTTTGCCGCTGATCGAGCAGACGCATGAAGAGTTGACCAATCGCGGCCCGCGTCGCATTAGCCCTTTCTTCATTCCGGCTTCGATCATTAATATGATTTCCGGTAACTTGTCCATCAAATACGGTCTGAAGGGGCCTAATCTGGCCATCGTCACTGCTTGTACGACGGGATTGCATTGTATTGGCTCCGCCAGCCGCATGATTCAATACGGCGATGCCGACGTGATGGTTGCCGGCGGCGCGGAATCTAGCGTTTCGCCGCTGGGTATTGGTGGCTTTGCTTCGGCGCGTGCCTTGTCTACCCGCAATGACGACCCGGCCACCGCTTCCCGTCCTTGGGATAAGGACCGCGACGGTTTCGTCCTGGGCGAAGGTGCGGGCGTAATGGTGCTGGAGGAATACGAACACGCCAAGGCGCGCGGTGCCAAGATTTATGCCGAAGTACTGGGTTTTGGCATGAGCGGCGATGCTTACCACATGACTGCGCCGAATCTGGATGGTCCGCGTCGCTGCGTGGTGTCGGCTTTGCGCGATGCCGGCGTGAATCGGGATGAAGTCCAGTACCTGAACGCACATGGTACATCCACGCCCCTGGGCGATAAGAATGAAACCGAGGCGATCAAGGCGGCCTTTGGCGATCATGCTTACAAGATGGTCGTCAATTCCACCAAGTCCATGACGGGCCATTTGCTGGGCGGTGCAGGCGGACTGGAATCGGTATTCACCGTGCTGGCTCTGGATAATCAAATCTCTCCTCCGACGATGAATATCTTCAATCAGGATCCGGAGTGCGATCTCGATTATTGCGCAAACCAGGCGCGCGACATGAAGATCGATATCGCCGTCAAGAATTCATTCGGATTCGGCGGTACCAACGGCACGTTGGTGTTCGGCAAGGTATAAACCTGACTCGGCTTTCGGTTGAAAGCCGAGTTTTGTTTTTTCCATTCCAACTTATATGTCGATAGCAGTTTCTGCGGATATCAAACCTTCCCGTCTGCTCTTGATCGTGATGGCTGCGGCTGCCATTGTCGTGGCGCTCATTGGCGTCATCTTCGCTTTTGCTCTGGTCGGGCAACTGTCTTTTGTTTTCAGGATTTCTCTCGCGGCGGCGTGTGTCGTGACGGCGACATTGGCGTTCTGGCTTGTGCTGCGAAATCGCAAGGCAGTCTGGCTGCATATTTCCGGTACCGGGCAAATCAGATTGGTCGAGCACCATGCCACGGTACGCGTCAAGGCAGGCTCGCAAGTCATGAGTGGGGGATTGGCGCAATTGCTGGCGGGCTCCACGGTCTGGCCGAATTTGCTGTTGTTGAGGCTAAAGCTCGAAAATGGCCGGGTGCGCACCATCCCGGTATTACCGGACTCCGTTCCCAAAGAAACTTTTCGGGCGTTGCAAGTGGCTTGCCGCTGGGTTGCAAGTCATAATAACAACGCCTGACAAGCATACAATTCACGAAAAAGCTGAAAAGATAGTACGCTTGCCGAATTTATTGCATTGCAGATGGTCAATGATTCGGTTCGCATAGAAATGACAAAAAAACAAGGAAACTGGATTTGACGACGGAACGCGAAATTGATCAACTGCTTGTCGAGCGCGTGCAGCGTGGCGACAAGAAGGCGTTCGAGCTATTAGTTGCCAAATATCAACGGAAACTGATGCGGCTCGTATCGCGTCTGGTCCGAGATCAGGCGGAAGCGGAGGATGTCGTGCAAGAGGCATTCATCAAGGCCTACCGCGCGCTACCGCAGTTTCGTGGCGATTCCGCGTTCTATACCTGGTTGTATCGGATCGGCATCAATACGGCGAAGAACTACCTCGTGACCATGGGGCGCCGGGCGCCGACGTCGACGGAAGCCGATGCGGAAGAGGCTGAAACTTTTGACGACGGAGAGCACCTAAGAGACATAAATACTCCTGAGTCTATGCTGGCGACCAAGCAAATTGCCCAGACGGTCAATATTGCCATGGAAGCCTTACCGGAAGAATTGCGGACCGCGATTACCCTGCGCGAGATAGAGGGATTGAGCTACGATGAAATCGCCGATGCCATGGGATGTCCGATAGGCACGGTGCGCAGCCGGATTTTTCGGGCCCGTGAAGCGATCGCGGAGAAGTTGCGGCCTTTGTTGGGTACTGCGCTCGACAAACGCTGGTAGGCTGTATGCAAAGTACAAGAGTTATGCGTTATATGACGTCATAGACGTCGATAAAAGACATAAAAACAAGAGCGGGTGATGGAACTGAAATTTTGTGGCCGGGTGACTACTTATGGATACCAAAGAAATTAGCAGAGAACAGATTTCGGCATTGGCCGACGGCGAGTTGGTTGATGAGCACGTCAACATGGCTCTGGTCGTGTTGCGTCAGCCTGAAGAGCAGGCGACATGGGATCTGTATCATCAGATTGGTGATGTCTTGCGCTCTGATGAAATGGCTTTTTCGCTCAGCGACGGTTTCGCCGCCAAAATGCGGGCACGTCTCGACGTAGAGCCTGCGATCATCGCCCCACAGTTGAAAACTGCTGCTGAGCAGATTATTGTGCCTGCCGTCGTCAATGGCAATGGTGCTTTGTTCCGCAAGCGCTTCGTCCGACGTTTTGTCATGCCTGGCGCGGCGGTTGCGGCAGCGGTCGTAGCGGTCGTGTTTGTGACGGCGCCGCAGCAATCGGTGACCATGGCCAATAACGGTTTGGCAGCACCGACGGTGATTGCACCCTCCGCCGTTGCTGCCGTGGCGGCCAAATCGGCTGCGTCGCAGGGACCGGTACAAGTCAGCAGTCTGGCGCAGCAGGGCGAGGTGGCCCGCGATCCGCGCATTGACGATTATCTGCTGGCGCACCAGCGTTTCTCGCCTTCCATGTACAGCTCGGTCCAATATGCCCGTTCGGCGGCCTTCGCAATTGACTCAGATAAATAATATGCGGCAGACACAGGGTTTGCTCCGGGCCGTTCTTTTTCTGTCGGCATTCATTGCATTCTCCACCCGGGCGGAGAATGCATTGCCGGCAAAAGTAAATAACAATCAGGACGCACAGGTTTTACTCAAAAAAATCCAGTCCGCAGCGCAGCGGCTCAATTATTCCGGTACTTTCGTTTATCAGCAGTCCAATCAGATGCGTACTTCGCGCATCACGCATATATTGTCCGGCAAGAACGAAATTGAAAAGTTGGAAGTCCTCGACGGCAAACCGCGCGAATATATTCGCAATAATGACGATGTTGCCTGTTATGTCCCCGAAGCGAAAACAGTCCTGATCGAAAAACGCGTTACACGTGATGTTTTTCCGGCCATTCTCGCTGCCAATCCCACCGATCTGGTTGATTATTACAGCGTCAAAATGGGTGAGGCCGGGCGTGTAGCCGGGCATGACTGTCAGGCAGTGATTCTGGAACCCAAGGACAAGCTGCGCTACGGCTACAAACTATGGGCTGACAAGGCAACCGGTTTGCTGCTGCGCGCTCAGACTTTTGATGCCAAGAATGAGGTGGTGGAGCAGATATCCTTCACTCAGATCGAGATTGGCAATATCGATCATAACCGCGTCAAGCCGAGTTTTACCAATACCAATGGCTGGCACATCGAGAATTCGGTGATGAGTCAGGTCAATCTTTCCGGTTGGTCGGTGACGCCACCGCCGGGATTCAAGAAGATTCAGGAAGTAAAACGCCTGATCTCCGATACTCAGAATACCGGTACTTCTGCAACCCAACACGGCGTGACTACTCAGCGTGAAGTGTCGCAGATTGTGTTTTCCGACGGACTGGCTGCGATTTCGGTCTTCATTGAGCCGGGCTCCCAAAGCCGTACCGAGGGGGCCATGCAGCAGGGGGCCATGAATATTGTTGGCCGTCGCCAGGGGGATTACTGGCTCACCGTGGTCGGCGAAGTGCCTGGTTCGGCGATTCGGCAAGTGTCGGATTCCATAGAATTTAAATCCAAATAATACAAAAAATGCACATGATGATCCCCGCAAAGAAGGTCTTGTCGTTGTCGTTACTGAGTGCTTCGCTCCTCGTCTTGTCACCTGTGCTGACCGGTTTGAATGCGGCGGTCGCGGCACCTGTTGTTGCCGGGTTGCCAGATTTTGCCGATATTGTCGAGCGTACGGGGCCGGGGGTGGTCAACATCCGCACGACAGAGCGCGTAAAAACCGGTCAGTCGCAGGCCGGTACCGATGACGAAGAGATGCAGGAGTTTTTCCGCCGCTTTTTCGGTGTGCCGATGCCGCGCCAGGAGCAGCCCAATACGCCGAATACGCCGCGCAACAATCGCAAGGGGGGCGGCTCTCAGCAGCAGGAAGAAGTGCCACGTGGCGTAGGCTCTGGTTTCATCATTTCGGCGGACGGTTACATCATGACGAACGCGCATGTCGTCGAAGGCGCCAGCGACGTGTATGTGACACTGACCGATAAGCGCGAATTCAAGGCCAAAATCATCGGATCCGACACGCGCACCGATGTGGCGTTGCTGAAGATTGACGGCGCCAATCTGCCACGCCTGGTCATTGGTGATTCGGACAAGATTCGTGCCGGCGAATGGGTACTGGCGATCGGTTCGCCGTTCGGCCTGGAAAATACTGTCACTGCCGGGATCATTTCGGCGAAGGCGCGCGACACCGGCGATTATTTGCCGCTGATCCAGACCGACGTTGCCGTCAATCCGGGCAACTCCGGCGGACCACTGATTAATCTGAAGGGTGAAGTGATTGGCATCAACTCGCAGATTTACAGCCGTTCGGGGGGATTCATGGGAATTTCCTTTGCGGTGCCCATTGATGAAGCGTTACGCGTGTCAGATCAATTGAAAGCCAGTGGTCGCGTGACGCGCGGGCGCATCGGCGTGCAAATCGGCGAAGTGACTAAAGATGTGGCCGAGTCGCTTGGCTTGTCCAAGGCGCAGGGAGCATTGGTGCAGCGCGTCGAACCGGGCGGTCCGGCAGAGAAGGGCGGATTGGAGGCCGGCGACATTATCCTCAAATTCAATGGTGCGGCCATCGAGAAACCAAGCGATTTACCGCGCATGGTCGGCAGCACCAAACCGGGTTCGCGCGCGACGGTCAATATCTGGCGCAAGGGCAGCGCTCGCGATGTCCCTTTGACTATCGTCGAGATCGAGCCTGACAAGCCTGCCAAGATAGAGGAAAAGAAGCCGAAGCCAGAAGCGACACCCAATTCGCTGGGTTTGGTCGTCAGCGATTTGACCGATGCCCAGAAGAAGGAGTTGAAAGTCGACAGTGGCGTGCTGGTCGAGTCGGCTGTAGGCGTCGCAGCAACTGCCGGTTTGCGCGCAGGTGATGTGGTCCAGCGTCTCAATGATGTCGACATCAAGGATGCCAAGCAATTCAATGGACTGGTCGCCAAGCTGGACCCGAAGAAGCGCGCGGCGGTCTTGGTGCGCCGTGGCGATTCTTCTCAGTTCGTGCCTTTGCGACCGAGTTCCAGCGGCAACTAGATTCAGCGTATTTTGTTTCAGGCAAGAGGCTGCATGCCCGTACGGGGTGCAGCCTTTTCATTGTGGCAAGCCTGGGGGGGCAGATGTCCGCCGTTCATTTCATCATTTATTCCCGCTCTTATTGCCATTTATGCGAGGACATGCTTCACGCATTAGAGAGGTTCCGGTCGCAGCATGATTTCACCGTCGAAATGATCGACGTCGACGCCGACGAAGTTCTTGTGCAACGCTATGACGAGCTGGTCCCGGTGTTGCTCGGACAAAGGCCTGGGCAGCCACCGGTGCAGCTTTGTCACTATTTCCTCGACGGCCCAGGTGTCGAAAAGTATTTGCTTGGCAATGATTAATTTGCGCCGGAATATGGAGGTCAAAAGGGAAACAGCCGAGTGGCCGTCGCAGTCAAGCAGCACCGTCCTGTCGACTGCAACGTAATCTGTATTGATGACAAGCTATCAATGGCTTATTCGGGTTTTAGCCTCTGAAATCCGGTAGAATGGCGAGTTGAACAAAAGCTGTTGTAAAGGCGCTCAATTGGGAGTCGCTCCCTCTTTGGAGCGCCTTTTTTCATCGTTTTTCGCAATTTAATGAACAATATCCGTAATTTTTCGATCATTGCCCATATTGACCACGGCAAATCCACGCTCGCTGATCGCATCATCCAGCTTTGCGGCGGCCTCTCCAATCGCGAGATGGAAGCCCAGGTGCTTGATTCCATGGACATCGAGCGCGAGCGCGGCATCACGATCAAGGCGCAAACCGCGGCATTGCAGTACAAAGCGCTCGACGGCAACATCTACAACCTCAATCTGATCGACACCCCCGGCCACGTCGACTTCAGCTATGAAGTCAGCCGCTCGCTGTCGGCGTGCGAAGGCGCGTTGCTAGTGGTGGATGCATCGCAGGGCGTGGAAGCGCAGACGGTCGCCAATTGCTACACCGCGCTGGAGCTTGGCGTGGAAGTGGTGCCGGTCCTTAACAAGATCGACTTGCCGTCGGCCGACCCTGACAATGCCAAGAGCGAGATCGAGGAAGTCATCGGCATTGACGCCAGCGACGCCGTACAATGCTCGGCCAAAACCGGCCTGGGCGTGCAGGATGTGCTCGAAGCGCTGATCGCCAAGGTGCCGGCGCCGAAGGGCGATCCGGATGCGCCGCTGCAGGCGCTGATTATTGACTCGTGGTTCGACAACTATGTCGGCGTGGTTATGCTGGTACGCATCGTCAACGGCACTTTGCGTCCGAAGGACAAGATTTTCCTGATGGCGACCGAATCTACCCACCTGACCGAAAGTATCGGCGTCTTCACGCCAAAGTCGCAGGCGCGCGAAGTGCTGACGGCAGGGCAAGTTGGCTTCATCATCGCCGGCATCAAGGAATTGAAGGCCGCCAAGGTTGGCGACACTGTTACGCTGGCTTCGAACAAGGCGGCCGAGCCGCTGCCGGGCTTCAAGGAAGTACAGCCGCAGGTGTTCGCTGGATTGTTCCCGGTCGAAGCGAACCAGTACGACGCCTTGCGTGATTCGCTGGAGAAACTCAAACTCAACGACGCCGCGCTCCAATACGAACCGGAAGTCTCGCAAGCGCTCGGCTTTGGTTTTCGTTGTGGTTTCCTCGGTTTGCTGCATATGGAAATCGTGCAGGAACGCCTCGAGCGCGAATTCGACATGGACCTGATCACCACGGCGCCGACCGTCGTGTATGAAGTCGTCCTGCGCGACGGCTCCATCCTCATGGTCGACAATCCGTCGAAAATGCCGGAGCCGTCCAAGATCGAAGAAGTGCGCGAGCCCATCGTGACAGTCAACTTGTACATGCCGCAAGAGTATGTCGGCTCGGTCATCACGCTGTGTACGCAAAAGCGCGGCGTGCAGATCAACATGAGCTATCACGGCAAGCAGGTGCAACTGACCTATGAAATGCCGATGGCCGAAATTGTGCTCGACTTTTTTGATCGCCTGAAATCGACCTCGCGCGGCTATGCCTCGATGGACTATGAGTTCAAGGAATACCGCGCCGCCGACGTAGTCAAGGTCGACATGCTGATCAACAGTGAAAAGGTGGATGCGCTGGCCATCATCGTGCACCGCGCCAACAGCCAGTTCCGCGGCCGCGCTGTCGCGGCCAAGATGCGTGAGCTGATTCCGCGCCAGATGTTCGACGTGGCGATCCAGGCCGCCATTGGCGCCACCATCATCTCCCGTGAGAATGTCAAGGCCCTGCGCAAGAACGTGCTGGCCAAGTGCTACGGCGGCGACATCAGCCGCAAGCGCAAGCTGCTCGAAAAACAAAAGGCCGGCAAGAAACGCATGAAGCAAGTCGGCTCGGTGGAGATTCCGCAGGAAGCATTCCTGGCAATTTTACAAGTGGAAGAAAAATGAACCTGCAGTCTCTCTTAGGCAATTTTGCGCTGATTCTGTTTGTCCTGATGGTGGTGACGGGCATCATCTGGTTTATGGATGTGTATTTCTGGTCCAAGCAGCGTCGTGCCAAGGCTGATGCCGCATTGGCCGAATTCGATGCGCGTGCCGCCAAGCTGAGCGGCGAAGGCATCAAGGGCGACACCAGCGGTCGCGCGGCACTGGAAGCGACCTTGCTCAAGCAGCCGACGTGGATTGAATATTCTGGCAGCTTCTTCCCGGTTATCGCGCTGGTGTTTTTCCTGCGTTCTTTCCTGTATGAACCGTTCAAGATTCCATCGAGTTCGATGGTGCCGACGTTGCTGGTCGGCGATCTGATCCTGGTGAACAAATACACCTATGGCATTCGTTTGCCGATCGTGAACAAGAAGATCGTCAACGTCAACGATCCGCAACGCGGCGATGTCATGGTGTTCAAATACCCCAAGGATACGTCGGTCGATTACATTAAACGCGTTGTTGGTGTGCCAGGTGATAAAATACTCTATAAAAACAAGCACCTAACAGTAAATGGTAAAGAAGTTTCTTATAAGCCATTGCCAGATTATCTGGATGATGAGAATCTGACGTACTATAAGCAGTGGCAGGAAGACCTGACCGGTGTTGACCACAAGATATTGACGGATGAGCGCGCTCCCAACTTTGTGCCGAACCCGGACGCGTTTCCTCAGCATGAACTGTGCAGCTACAACGCGGAAGGTTTTGCCTGTACCGTACCGGCGGGCCAGTACTTCATGATGGGAGACAACCGCGACAACAGCCTGGACAGCCGCTACTGGGGATTTGTGCCGGATGAGAATATTGTCGGTAAGGCATTTTTTGTCTGGATGAATCTGGGTAATTTGAAGCGTATCGGCAGCTTCCATTAAGTTTATTGCGGGCATCATTTTTGAGGCGGGAGAGAAGGCACTTTTTCTCGGTTTTTTCTCTATTCCAGGAAAATCCCACTGCCGGCCGGTCGTTGTATATTCGGTAACGATATGACGGAAGGTTGCAGGTAACGGGCCGGATGGCCTGAGAGGTAAGACAAGGCGGAGGATGCTGGCAATGCATGCCGGTGTTCATGAGTTGTCGTCAGGTCTGGATCTCTAAGCGACGGATGAATAAATGGATCCATTAGTATTGCAAAATCGGCTGGGGCACGTATTCAAGGACGCTACATTATTGCAGCAGGCCTTGACGCATCGTAGCCATAGCAGCTTGCATAACGAACGCCTGGAATTTCTCGGCGACTCTATCCTTAACTGTGTCGTCGCCTCTCTCCTGTTCGACCGCTACAACAAGATTGACGAAGGTGATTTGTCGCGCCTGCGTGCCAACCTCGTCAAGCAGCAATCCTTGTACGAAATCGCCCAGCGCCTCGATCTGTCGCAGTTTTTGCGGCTTGGGGAAGGCGAATTGAAATCTGGTGGTTTTCGCCGTCCATCGATTCTTGCCGATACGCTGGAGGCCTTGTTCGGCGCGATTTTCCTAGATGCCGGTTTCGATGCTGCGCGTGATGTGATTCGTTCGTTGTACATTCCGATCCTCGATACCGTCGATCCCAAGACGCTGGGCAAAGATGCCAAGACGTTGTTGCAGGAATACCTGCAAGGCAAGAAGATCCCGCTGCCGCAGTACAACGTCGTCGCCACGCATGGCGCCGCGCATAACCAGGAATTCGAAATCGAATGCCTGGTGCCGAAGCTGGAGATTCAGGTTTTCGGCACCGGCGGCAGCCGCCGCGCCGGCGAACAAGCCGCCGCGAAACTGGCGCTGGAGGCAGTGCAGGCGGCGCTGGTCAAAACGCCTGCATCAACGCGCAAACCGCGCGCGCGTACCACGCAACTCAAACTGGCCGGTATCGCAACGATCCAACCCGATGCGCCGAGCGAGGCATTGCCGCTGGTTGCGGATGCACCTGCTGTAAAAGCCGAGAAACCGGCCAGCCTCAAGGCGGGCAGGGCGGATGCTCCGAAGAGCGACGCAAAAACTGAATCAAAAGCCGACTCCAAAGCCGACGTCAAGGCCGAGCCGAAAGCGGACGCAAAAGTCGACGCGAAAGCTGAACATAAAGTCGACAATAAAGATAAAGCAGACCCCAAACCGACCGACGGCAAAAGCGAAAGCAAAGCTTCATTGGCAGCCGCCGACCGGAACGACATCCGCAGCGAGGCGCAAGTCTCGCCAGCCGTTACACAAAGCAAAACCGCATGACAGAAATCACAGCCCCTTCCGACGCATCGAACGATTATCGATGCGGATACATCGCCATTGTCGGTCGCCCGAACGTAGGCAAGTCGACATTGATGAATGTGCTGGTGGGCGCCAAAGTCAGTATCACCTCGCGCAAGGCGCAAACTACGCGCCATCGCATCACCGGCATCCAGACAATAGACAACACACAATACGTCTACATTGACACGCCGGGTTTCCAGACGCGCCACAGCAATGCCCTGAACAAGACGCTCAACCGTACCGTCACCAGCACGCTGACGGCGGCCGACGTGATCCTGTATGTGATCGAAGCGGGTACTTTCGGCCCTGCCGACAAACAGGTCATGGACCTGTTGCCGGCCAACGTGCCATGCATCCTGGTGATGAACAAGTCCGACCGCAACAAGGACAAGTCCGTGCTGATGCCGTTCGCGCAGGAAGTCGCATCCCAGCATAATTTTGCCGCCGTGGTGCCGGTCTCCGCCAAGCAGCGTTTCCAGCTCGACCATTTGCAGGACGAGATCCGCAAGCTGCTGCCGCTGAATCCGCCGATGTTCGATGAAGACGACATCACCGACCGCAGCGAGAAATTCCTGGCATCGGAAATCGTCCGCGAAAAAGTCTTTCGCTTTGTCGGCGAAGAACTGCCGTACACCAGCACCGTCCTGATTGAGAAGTTCGAACAGGAAGGCGATCTGCGCCGCGTCTTCGCCGCCATCCTGGTCGAGCGCGACGGCCACAAGGCCATGGTGATCGGCAACAAGGGCGCGCGCTTGAAAGAGATTTCGACGCAGGCGCGCCTGGACATGGAGCGCCTGTTCGGCGGTCCGGTTTATCTGGAAATCTGGGTCAAGGTCAAATCCGGCTGGGCTGATAACGAAGCCGGGTTGCGCGCCTACGGCTACGAATAGCGAAAATATATACCTATGGCCGCGATCATCGCCGATTCCGCTGTTGGTCAACCACTCGATGCCGAGGCGCTGAGCGCTGCGGCGACTCAGTCGGCGCTGGCCAATGCAAAGAATGCTGCCGCTCCCAAGCGGACAACGAAGCCCGGCGCCACGTCTCGCCGCGCCAAGGTTCCGGAAAAAGACACGCGTATCCAGGCCCAGCCTGGCTTTGTGCTGCACAGCTATCCTTATAAGGAAACCAGCCTGATCGTCGACGTGTTTTCGCGCGATCACGGTCGCGTTGCACTGGTCGCCAAAGGCGCCAAGCGTCCGCATTCAAAGCTGCGCGGCGTATTGCAGACTTTTCAGCCGCTGTCGGTCAGTTGGATCGGGAAGTCCGAAGTACGCACCCTGACCGCTGCCGAATGGGTCGGCGGCATGCTGCCGCTTGAGAAGTCGGCGCTGCTATGCGGTTTTTATCTCAATGAATTGCTGGTCAAACTGCTGGCGCGCGACGATCCGCATCCGGCCTTGTTCGACCACTATGTCTCGACGCTGAATCAGTTGGCGCACGGTGAATCCGCACCCATTGTGCTGCGCAAGTTCGAGCGCGCCTTGCTCAAGGAAACCGGCGTCGCCGGCGACTGGACCGTATGCATCGCCAACGGCAAAGCCGTCGAGCCGGATGAAACGTATGTCGTCGATCCGGAGCATGGTGTCCGTTTTCCGCGTCTTTCCGACGCCTGGCCCAAGGTGTCCGGCAAGACCTTGCTCGATATGGAAAAAGAAGATTACAGCGACGCCAACACGCAGACGCAGAGCAAGTTCCTGATGCGCTCGCTACTGTCGCACCATCTCGGCGGCGCGCAACTGAACACACGCCAGATTCTGATCGATCTGACGCAACTCTGAGTTCAGGAGTTCAAGGTGCTCAAAGACTTTTCCTTGTCTGGCGTAGCGGCGGGCTTCGTTGCCGTCCTGATCGGTTTTACCAGTTCCGCAGCCATCATTTTTCAGGCCGCCGCAGCAGCAGGCGCCACGCCAGGCCAAATTAGCTCCTGGATATTCTCGCTTGGCCTGGGCATGGGTGTGACCTGCATCGGTTTGTCCCTGTACTACCGTACGCCCGTCGTGACCGCCTGGTCGACGCCGGGCGCCGCCTTGCTGATCACCGGTCTCGCTGGCTTGAGTATGTCGCAGGCAATCGGCGTGTTCATGTTTTCCGCCGCGCTGGTGACGATCTGCGGCGTTACCGGATTGTTTGCGCGAATAATGAACCGCATTCCGATTTCGATTGCCGCCGCCATGCTCGCAGGCATTCTGGTGCGTTTCGGCATGGATGTGTTTGTCGCCATGAAGCTCGAGTTCGGTCTGGTGCTGCTGATGTTCGCTGTCTACCTGATCGGCAAGCGATTGTTACCGCGTTACGCCATCATTCTTGTTCTGGTCCTCGGAACCGCCTTCGCCGCTACGCAGGGTTTGTTGAAGTTCGACACTTTCCACGTTGCTTTGGCGGCGCCGGAATTCGTGATGCCCGAGTTCACGCTGACCAGCCTGCTGGGCATCGGCATTCCCTTATTCGTCGTCACGATGGCGTCGCAGAATGCACCGGGCGTGGCGATCATGCGCGCTTCCGGCTATCACACGCCGATCTCACCGCTGATGACCTGGACCGGCGTGACCACGTTGATACTGGCGCCGTTCGGTTGCTTTTCGATTTGCCTGGCTGCCATCACTGCTGCGATCTGCATGGGCAAGGAGGCCCATGAAGACCCGTCCAAACGTTACATGGCCAGCGTTGCAGCCGGCGTGTTCTATCTGATCGCCGGCGTGTTCGGCGCCACGGTGGTGGCTTTGTTTACGGCTTTCCCTAAAGCGTTGATCATGGCGATCGCCGGCCTGGCGTTGTTCGGCACCATCGCCAACGGCCTGACGGTTGCCATGTCGAACGAGAAGCAGCGCGAGGCAGCATTGATTACTTTCCTGGTGACGGCGTCAGGCGTGTCCTTGTTCGGTATCGGCACCGCCTTCTGGGGGCTGGTGGCGGGCGGTCTGACAATGCTGGTGTTCCACTGGCGGTGGAAGCCGGCGGCTGCGATAGCTGACATAAACGACTCCAAGGACGCGCCGGCACCGTCCACCCAATCAACCCATAGCGCATCGCGATAATTCCATGAGCTTCCTGAACCCAATCGGCCCCGCCATAGAGCTTGGCATCAATATCGATCACATCGCCACCCTGCGCAACGCGCGCGGCACCACCTATCCGGATCCGATCCAGGCTGCCTTGCAGGCGGAGGAGGCCGGTGCCGACGCCATCACGCTGCATTTGCGCGAGGACCGCCGGCATATCCGCGACGCCGACGTCGAAGCGATCCGTCCGCTGCTGCGTACGCGTATGAATCTGGAAGCTGCGGTGACCAGCGAGATGATCGATTTCTCTTGCCGCATCAAGCCGGATGATTCCTGCCTGGTGCCGGAAAAACGCACTGAGATCACCACCGAAGGCGGCCTCGATGTCGTCGCGCATTTTGCGCAGGTACAGGCGGCAGTGAGGCAATTGCAGGCAGAAGGCATCCGCGTCAGCCTGTTCATCGATCCCGATGACGAACAAATCAAAGCTGCCGCCGAAACCGGCGCGCCGGTGATCGAACTGCACACTGGCCGTTACGCCGAAGCGCACGACCAGGCCGAACAGGAAAAGGAACTGGAACGCGTCAAGGCCAGCGTACTCGAAGGCATGCGCCACGGCTTGAAAGTCAATGCCGGTCACGGCTTGCATTACACCAACGTCCAGGCCATTGCGGCAATTCCGGACATCGCGGAACTCAACATCGGCCATGCCGTTGTGGCGCAGGCTGTTTTCGTGGGCTGGCGCAAGGCCGTCAGCGACATGAAAGCGATCATGCTCAAGGCGCGCCTTGGCGCCGCCGGAAAAGCTTGATAATGATCTACGGCATCGGTACCGACATCCTGCAGATTTCACGCGTCAAAGCTGCTCTGGAGCGGCACGGCGACCGCTTTGCTGCAAAGATCCTCGGCCCGGAAGAGATGGCCAAATATCTTAGCCGCAAGGCCAAGGTTGAAGCGCGCGGCATTCGTTTCCTGGCGACGCGCTTTGCCGCCAAGGAAGCATTTTCCAAGGCGATCGGCATGGGCATGCACATGCCGATGACGTGGCGTGCCATGCAGACTTTGAACGCACCCAGCGGCAAGCCGATCGTGGTGTGCAGCGGTAAACTGAAAACCTGGATGGAAGCAAACGGACTGACCGCGCAAGTTTCGATTACCGATGAAGCGGAGTATGCGGTCGCATTTGTCATTGCGGAGAAAACATGAAGGCAGCAGGTCAGGTACGGCAATCACTGGGTCCCGTCATGCTCGACGTGGTCGGCACGACGTTGACGCCGGAAGATATCCGTCGCATCCGGCATCCGCTGACCGGCGGCGTGATCCTGTTCGCACGCAATTATGAAAACCGCAAGCAATTGGCGGCCTTGACGCAGGCGATCCATTCCGCGCGCCCAGGCGTGCTGATTGCCGTCGATCATGAGGGCGGGCGCGTGCAGCGTTTCAAGACTGACGGTTTCACGCATTTGCCGGCCATGCGCACGCTGGGCGAGTTGTGGGATCGCGACGTGTTGCAGGCAACCAAGCTGGCAACCGCGGTCGGCTATGTCCTGGCGTCGGAACTGCGCGCCTGTGGCGTCGATCTGTCATTCACGCCGGTGCTGGATCTGGATTTCGGCGGTTCGGCCGTGATCGGGAGCCGCTCCTTTCATCGTGATCCTCGCGTTGTCACATTGCTGGCGAAAAGCCTCAACCATGGACTGGCGCTGGCCGGCATGGCCAATTGCGGCAAGCATTTCCCCGGCCACGGTTACGTCACGGCGGATTCCCATGTCGATTTGCCCGTCGATGAACGTCCGCTGAAAGACATTCTCGGCGACGACGCCGCACCCTACGACTGGCTCGGCATGAGCTTGACCGCCGTAATGCCGGCGCATGTGATCTATCCTAAGGTGGACAAGCATCCAGCCGGTTTCTCGAAGAAATGGCTGGGTATTCTGCGCAAGGGCATTGGTTTTCAGGGCGTGATCTTCAGCGACGACCTCAGCATGCACGGCGCCAGCGTCGCCGGCGGCGCGCTTGATGGCGCACAAGCGGCGTTGCGGGCCGGTTGCGACATGGTGCTGATCTGCAATTCTCCGGACAAGGCCGACCAGTTGCTGAACGGCCTGAAGACTATCGTTTCGCCGGCATCGGCGGCACGTATCGCCGCCTTGGTGCCGCAAACCGAGGCCCCGGACTGGGACGCCTTGCAACGGGACGAGCGTTTCCTGGCGGCGAAAAAGCTGTTGCAGGTGCTGGTTTAATTTTTCATCGCATTCATCAGCATGTCCGATACCTTGCCATTCGATCCGCGCGAGATCGTCCTTGAGACGGTCGCCAAGCTGCCGCACTTGCCGGGCGTGTATCGCTATTTCGATGCCGAGGACAATGTGCTCTATGTCGGCAAGGCGCGCGACCTGAAGAAACGCGTGTCGAGCTATTTCCAGAAGACACTGACCAGCCCGCGCATCGCCATGATGGTCGAACGGATCGCGCGGCTGGAGACCACGGTCACGCGCAGCGAAGCCGAGGCGCTGCTGCTGGAAAACAATCTGATCAAGACGTTGCGGCCGCGCTTCAACATCCTGTTCCGCGACGACAAGTCCTATCCGTACCTGAAGATCACCGGTCACACCTATCCGCGCATGGCCTATTACCGCGGCGCGGTGGACAAGAAGAACCAGTACTTCGGTCCGTTCCCCAATGCCTGGGCGGTCAAGGAGTCGATCCAGATCCTGCAGAAAGTGTTCCTGCTGCGTACTTGCGAAGACACGGTTTTTTCCAACCGCACGCGGCCTTGTCTGCTGCACCAGATTCATCGTTGCAGCGGTCCATGCGTGAAACTGATCAGTACTGAAGACTACGCGCTCGACGTCGAGAATGCCTCGAAATTCCTGCGCGGCAGGCAGAGTGAAGTGCTCGATGCGCTGGAAAAGAAAATGCATGCCTACGCCGGCGAACTCAAGTTCGAGCAGGCCGCTGCCGTACGCAATCAGATCACCTCGCTGTCGAGCGTGCTGCACCAGCAGACCATGGAGACCGGCGGCGACGCCGACATCGACATCATCGCGGTGATCGTGCAGGGCGGCCGCGCCTGCGTGAATCTGGCGATGGTGCGCGGCGGACGCCATCTCGGCGACCGTGCATATTTTCCGACGCATGTCGATGGCGCCATCGCCGAAGGCGAGGAGTCGCTCGAATCAGTGGTGCTGAAAGCCTTCCTGGCACAGCACTATATCGACAAGTTCATTCCCGGCAACCTGATCGTCAACACCGAATTCGACGATCCCGCCCTGATGCTGGCGCTGATGGAGCAATGCGGCCATCGCATTACGTTGAGTTTCCAGCCGCAAGGCCAGCGCCGCCAGTGGTTGGAGATGGCGCACAAGGGCGGCGAGATCGCATTGGCGCGGCTGTTGTCGGAGCAGGGTTCGCAGCAGGCGCGCACGCGCGCGCTGGTCGATGCGCTTGGCACCGAGGTGGAAGACATCGAAACTCTGCGCGTGGAATGCTTCGACATCAGTCACACGCAAGGCGAGGCGACCCAGGCTTCGTGCGTGGTGTTTCACCATCACGCCATGCAGAACGGCGAATACCGCCGCTACAACATTAACGACATTACACCCGGCGACGACTACGCTGCAATGCGCCAGGTGCTGATGCGCCGTTACGAGAAAGTCGCCAACGGCGAAGGTGCGATGCCCGATATCGTACTCATTGACGGCGGCAAGGGCCAGGTGGAAATGGCGCGCCAGGTGTTCACCGAACTTGGCCTCGACATCAGCCTGATCGTCGGCGTCGCCAAAGGGGAGGGGCGCAGGGTCGGCCTTGAGACGCTGGTCTTCGTCGACGGTCGCGCGCCGCAGGAGCTGGGCAAGGAATCCGCCGCGCTGATGCTGATTGCGCAGATCCGCGACGAAGCGCATCGCTTCGCCATCACCGGCATGCGCGCCAAACGCGCCAAAGCGCGGCAGACGTCGCGCCTGGAAGAAATCGAGGGCATCGGCGCCAAACGCCGGCAAAAGCTGTTGGCGCGCTTTGGTGGATTGCGCGGCGTGGCCGATGCAAGCATCGATGAACTGGCTTCAGTTGAGGGTATTTCGCATACGCTGGCTGAAGAGATTTATCGCCAATTGCATTGACGCATTGATTTCTTCCTTATTGCCTGCATGTGCAGGTGAGCAATCCATTTCTTGCTGTAACAGGTTTTATCAAGCGGCTCTGATACTATCTCGGTAAATTTCAATCCGAGTAGCAGTCGAAGACAATATAAATAAACGTATGCCATTCAATTTCCCCATTTTGCTCACTTGGTTGCGTGTCGCCCTGATTCCGCTGGTGGTCGGCGTGTTTTACGTTCCGGAGCTGGGTTTTTCGCGCTTCGAGCAAGGAATCGCTTCGACGGCGGTGTTTATCGTCGCCGCCGCCACCGACTGGTTCGACGGTTTCCTCGCGCGGCGCTGGAACCAGACCTCGGCGTTCGGCGCCTTCCTCGATCCGGTCGCCGACAAACTTATGGTGACAGGCGCGCTGCTGGTGCTGGTGCACCTGGGCCGCGTACATCCGATCATAGCATTCATCATCATCGGTCGCGAAATCGCGATTTCCGCGCTGCGCGAATGGATGGCGCAGATCGGCGCGTCCAAATCGGTGGCGGTCAGCTCGCTAGGGAAAATCAAGACCACGGCACAGATGATCGCCATTCCAATGTTATTGTTTTACGCGGATCTGTTCGGGGTCATCGACACGCGCGCGTGGGGGCACTGGCTCTTGCTGATTGCTGCGGTGCTGACGGTGTGGTCGATGCTGTACTATCTGCGCAAGGCATGGCCACTCATAAAAAAAGTGCAAGAAAATAAAAGCAACGCTTGACTTCCTCTATGGAGACCCTATAATAGCGTTCTGTTGTTGATGCGGGAGTAGCTCAGTTGGTAGAGCGATACCTTGCCAAGGTATAGGTCGAGAGTTCGAGACTCTTCTCCCGCTCCAGAATACTAAAGGAAGCCTTAACAGCTTCCTTTTTTCATTGTGAGAGTTGGCGTCAGCCGAAAAAACTTCAAAGTTTTCTTTTGAAGCCGGTTGATAAAACGGTCGCAATTGACAGCAGTTACAAGTGTCCCCTGGCGGGGTAGCAAAGTGGTTATGCAGCGGCCTGCAAAGCCGTCTACGCCGGTTCGATCCCGACCCCCGCCTCCAAACACACTCCATGCGGGAGTAGCTCAGTTGGTAGAGCGATACCTTGCCAAGGTATAGGTCGAGAGTTCGAGACTCTTCTCCCGCTCCATATATGAAAAGGAAGCTCAGAAATGAGCTTCCTTTTTTCTTTTCGTCTCTGGATTTTTTCTTTTTACAGCATCGTCGTCGCTGCACCGCCGCTGTGCAACCAGCGTCGGATTTATGTCGCATTTTGTTGGATTCAATTGTTTTTTCAGCAATTACACTCTACATTGATATATCGGTCGGCCGGCATTGTTCATCATCAGGGGGGCGTGGCAATGGATGCATTTCAAAAAGAGATCGACGAGAGAACGAATCTCACCAGTTCCAACAAGTTCGAATTGCTGTTGTTTCGCCTGGGCGCGGATCCGCATGGCGTACGCTCCGAACTGTTCGGCATCAACGTCTTCAAGATTCGCGAAATCGTGCCGATGCAGGAGATCACCAAGGCTGCAGGCACGAGATCTCCTTTACTGGGCATGGTCAATATCCGCGGACAGATTATTTCTGTGATCGACCTGCCGGCGGTGGTCGGCTGCACGCCGAAAACCGGCCTGAATATCCTGCTCGTCACAGAATATGCCCGCAGCACACAAGCCTTCGCCGTGGAATCCGTCGATGAGATCGTGCGGCTGGAATGGAGTCAGGTGCTCTCGGCCGAATCCAAGGCCGGCGGTAACTTCGTCACCAGCATTGCGCGTCTCGACGATGATTTGAGCAGCAGCCGTCTGGCGCAGGTGCTGGACGTCGAGCAGATCCTTCATGAAATCATGCCGAGCGAACGCGACATGGAGGTGACCGGGATGGAGCACATTAAACTTAAGCCGGGCTCGGTCATCATTGCGGCGGACGATTCCAAGGTGGCGCGCTCGCTCGTCGAGAGCGGATTAAAAGCACTGGGCTTGCCTTTCCTGATGCACAAGACCGGCAAGGAAGCCTGGGAAAAAATTCAGGAAATCCATAAGGAAACCAAAGCGCAGGGCGTACCTATCACCGATCGCATCGCCATGGTACTGACTGATCTGGAGATGCCTGAAATGGATGGTTTCACATTGACGCGCAACATTAAGCGCGATGACGGGATGAAGATCATTCCGGTCGTGATCCATTCTTCCCTGTCCGGTTCCGCGAACGAAGACCACGTCAAGAATATCGGCGCTGACGGCTATGTCGCCAAGTTCGTGATTGAAGACCTGACGACAGCCATCAGCAAAGCCTTGGGGCGATAGTCGTCACCAGGCGATACCGCGTGGGAAGCGTCGTATATCGTTCCACTTGAATGATGTGCAGCATTTTTTCGGCGGCTGGCGACGATGATTCAGGAAATATCCGAACTCCATTGGCGTGACGGCTGATCCAGGGCGTTCGGGTTATCGTATTTTTCTTAAGGGCAAGACCATCCAGTACTGTATGGCACCGGAAGAAGAAATGGGGCGACGCCGGTATCGCCATCATTCGGATCGCATCCGTGACCAGCGACGGATTGCCGGCGCCAATGCACTTCGTAACTTGCGCGTTATCGTTTTTACCGGCACAGACTTTCGCGGAAACGGAATGTAAAGATTGCTCGGGATTTCCCACATTCGTTCGCAGGACGCCGCTATCTCTTATACTGACGTCCTTTCTACATTGCTCTTATTTCAGGTCACAGGACTGTGATCCCGCTATGCGCCTTCCACAATTATCTTCCACACAAGACGAAGCCCTGGCGTCGGCCTTGCAAGCCATGATCGACAACAAGACCAAGCCGCAGGGCAGCTTGGGAGTGCTGGAGTTTGTCGCGCATCGCATCGGGCTGATCCAGAAGTCGCGTGCGCCGCGCATCGACCGCGCCGCCGTCGTCGTTTTTGCCGCCGACCACGGCATCGTCGCCGAAAACATTTCCGCTTACCCGCAAAGCGTGACCTGGCAGATGGTGGAAAATTTCCTGCAGCAGGGCGCCGCCATCAACGTTTTCGCGCGCCAGAACGATTGCGCACTGCATATCGTCGATGCCGGTGTGAATCATGATTTCGGCGGACGTGCAGGCTTGATCGACCGGAAGCTCGGCCCCGGCACGCGCAATTTTGCGGAAGAACCAGCTATGAGCGTTGCGCAATGCGAGCAGGCGCTGCAATATGGCATGGATCTGGTGGAAGCGACGCATATCGACGTCATCGGTTTCGGCGAGATGGGCATCGGCAACACTACGGCGGCAGCGGCCATCATGCACAAGATCACCGGCATTGCTGTCGGCGAATGCGTCGGCGCCGGTACCGGTCTGGCGGCAGAGGGCATACGCCACAAGCAGCGCGTGATCGAACAAGCCGTTCAACGCCATGCGGGCGTCGACACGCCGTTGGACATTCTACGCACCTTCGGCGGTTTTGAAATCGCCATGATTGCCGGCGCCATGCTGAAGGCCGCCGAGCGCCGCATGGTGCTGCTGATCGACGGCTTTATCGTCACGTCGGCGCTGCTGGCGGCAGCGAAACTGCAACCGGCCATTCTCGACTATTGCCTGTTCTCGCATTGTTCCGACGAGCATGGCCATCGCCGCATGCTGCAATACCTGGACGCACGTCCGCTAATGCAGCTTGACCTGCGCCTGGGCGAAGGCACCGGCAGTGCGCTGGCGTTGCCTTTGTTGCATGCAGCCGTCAATTTTCTGGCGCAGATGGCGACGTTTTCATCCGCGCAAGTCAGCGAGAAGAGCGCCTGACATGTCCGTCGTGCCTATGTGCCGTTCTGGCCTGCGTTATCAATTGCGGTTGTTTTTCACGGCGCTGCAATTTTTTACGCGTTTGCCGGCACCGCGTTGGGTAGGTTTCGATCCGGCCTGGCTACAGCATGCGGCGCGTTATTTTCCGGCGATCGGGATCGTGGTGTCACTGGTATGCGCCGCCGTGTACTGGTTGGCGGCGCTGTGCTTTCCGCAGATCGTGGCGATATTGCTGTCGACGGCGGCGGGAATATATCTGACAGGCGCTTTCCATGAAGACGGTTTCGCCGATGTCTGCGACGGCTTCGGCGGTGGCATGCAGCCCTCGCAGGTGCTGGAGATCATGCGTGACTCACGCGTCGGCGTTTACGGTGTGATCGGCATCGTAGTATTGCTGTCCGTTAAAGTCGTCAGTCTGGCGTCGCTGCCGGCGGCGCAGATGATCCCGGCTTTGCTGGTGGCACATCCCTTGTCGCGTTGCCTTGCTGCTGTATTGATCTGGCGCATGGACTACGTGCGCGAAGAAGGCAAGGCCAAGCCGCTGGCGCGCCAGATGAGCGCATTGGAGTTTGTGATCGCCGCGGTCACGGCACTTTTGCCGATGATTGTCTGCCTGGCGATGGAGTGGCTGGCGCCGCAAGCGCTGCTGCTCGCCTTGCTGCTGGGTGCAGCAGCCACATTTTTTCTTGCGCGCAAATTCCGGCGTCGTATCGGCGGCTATACCGGGGACTGTCTCGGCGCCGTCCAACAATTCAGCGAAGTGGCGATTTACCTGGGCCTGTTAGCAGCGGTATCGCCGGTTTCGCATTCATAAATAGAAAGGTCGACCATGTTGCTGCATCTTATCCGCCATCCCCAACCCATCATTGATAAAGGCCTTTGTTATGGTAGTAGCGATCTGGCTGTCGCTGAGGAGGAGTGCCGTAAAGTCCTTGACCAACTGGGATCGCGTTTGCCGCCGCATGTGCCGGTGTATTCCAGCCCATTGCAGCGCTGCGTATTTCTTGCGGAACCGTTGGCGGCTTCGCTCAATGCCGGGCCGGTGCACTACGATCCGCGTCTGATGGAAATGCATTTCGGCACGTGGGAGCAGCGCCCTTGGGGGGATTTGCCGCGCGCCGAAATCGACGCATGGGCGAGCGATGTCGTTGGCTATCGTCCGGGCAACGGAGAAAATGTTCTGAATGTCGCGCAGCGGGTGGATGCGTTCAGCGCCGACCTTCTGCAACGAGGGCAAAGCCAGGCCATCGTGGTTTGCCATGCAGGCACCATCCGCCTGTTGCAGGCGCGCGCGCTGGGTCTTGCTGTGACGAAGATGGCCGAGCATGCTGCCGTCAACGCGCACGCCATCGCTTTTGGGGAATTGTTGACGCTGCAGTTGTGAACCGAACATCTCGTCTGCGACGTCTTGGGCGGCATGGATTGTGCAACTCGTCGATCGTTCGCTAAGCCAATTGAGCGATTGTCGTCATGGAATTGCACCAACTCTTTGTTTTAAAGCAAGATTTTGCAGGAAATGTCAGTTGATTTTGTACATTTTTCTGCGACACTTGAAAACGATCGAATTAAATATTCGAATTGAAAATAGTAAAATATAGAAAAAAAGATAACTTTTATAAACTGATCATGTCCCCCATGCCTGCAACTCCCTTTAAAAAAGTGCTGATCGTCGACGACAGCAAAGTTTCGCGCATGGTTATCAAGGCGCATATCCTGGCGGCGCATGCCGACTGGATCATTCAGGAAGCGTCCAACGGCGATGAGGCAATCGGCGCCGTCGAAAAGGATCGGCCCGACTACTGCACCATGGATATCAATATGCCCGGAATGCTCGGCACCGATGCTGCGGAGATTATCTTGGGGAAATATCCTGATATTCGCGTTGTGATTTTTTCCGCAAATATCCAAGAGGCAGCGCAATCGCGCGCGCAGCAGTTGGGCGCCTTGTTCGTCGCCAAGCCGGTGACGGAAAAATCCATCTCCCAGGCGATCAGCCATTTCACGGGGGCGGCGTGAAGGTTCTCTCCGAGATTGAGATCGATGCACTAACGGAAGTTTTCAATGTCGGCGCCGGGAGGGCGGCCCTCAGCCTGAGCGAGATCGTCGGCGAAGAAGTCATGTTGTCGGTACCGTCGATTGAAGTGCTCAGGACCGATGAAGTCAACAGCCGCGTGCTGGCGCTCACGGACGATACGTTCGCTACCGTCAGCCAGGTGTTTTCCGGTCCCTTCAACGCTGAAGCCTTGTTGCTGTTTACCGAGAATTACGCGCTGGAAATTGTGCGCGATATGATGGGCTCGCAGATGAGCATCGAGGATCTGGCAGAATTCGAGCAGGAGGCGATGTGCGAACTCGGCAACATCATCCTCAACGCCTGTCTGTCGGCCATGGCCGATATGCTTGGCATCAGCCTGAACAGTTCGCTGCCGTCCTACTCCATGTCGTCGCCCGATGAGATTACCCGACGGCTGTCGGAGAAGGGTGACGACGACAGCTATGTCCTGATTCTGCACATCGACCTGCTGCTGGAAAAGCACCATACGGAAGGCCACCTGATTTTTCTGCTCAGTTCCACTTCGCTAAGCAAGTTGATAACGCATCTCCAGCAATACTTGAACAATATTCTCTGAACGGCATGTAATGAGCGGTCCGGCTCCCTTGGGATTTTCTACAGATGAAGTGATCAATAGCGTCAGCCTTGGCTTGATCGTGGTTGACCATGAGCTGAACATTTTGCTGTGGAATGATTGGATGAGCAGGCATAGCCGTATTGCGCGCACGCAAGCCTTGGGCCAGAACATCATTGCGCTGTTCGGCGAGCAATTGACGCCGGGTTTCCTGCGCGCCCTGACCAACGCCATCGGCTACGGTCTGCCGACCATGCTGTCGAGCGCACTGCATCGTTCGCCGTTGCCGCTGTTTCTGGAGCAGGACCGTGGAGACTCTCCGGCGCGCATGCATCAATCCATCATCATGACGCCATTGCAGGCAACCGACGGAAAAGCAGCTACCTGCCTGATCCAGATAAGCGATTCCAGCACGTCGGTCAAGCGCGAAAAAATGCTTATGTCGCACTCGGATGCGTTGAAGCGCGAAGCGATTACCGATAGCCTGACCGGTATATACAACCGCCGCTTTTTCGATGAAAGCTATGCCTTGGCGTTGCGCGCGGCCAAGCGCAACCACAGCAGCCTGTCGCTGTTCATGATCGATATCGATTACTTCAAGCAATACAACGACCATTACGGTCACATTGAAGGCGACAAGGCCTTGCAATTGGTGGCCAATACCTTGCGTGCGCAGATGCGCCGTCCAACCGACATTTGCGCGCGCTATGGCGGGGAAGAATTCATCATGCTGATTCCCGGTTTTACCGAAGAGCAGGCTGAACGCTTTGCCGAGCATCTGCGCGGCAGCGTCAGCGATCTCGCCATTTTGCACGAAAAATCCGCCATTCATACCCACATGACCATCAGTGTGGGTGTCTGCACCATGACTCCCGGCCGGGACAGCGAAGGCAAGACCCTGCTCAATGGCGCCGACGACGCCTTGTATCGCGCCAAGAAACATGGTCGCAACCAGGTCGTGACCGACATACGCGAGCAGCCGCTGCACGACGCCTGAGCACCTGTAGCAAATGCCGAACGGATGCGACTTGCACGTGGTCATAAACAAGTTATCAACAGGGTTGGCCACATTTTCTGTGAATAACTTTTGCCGCTGCCTGTGCCTGCTTCTTCGCGCTTGCGTATAATGCGCCTCTTGATGTGTTCTGACGTTTACACTGCCTCGCTCATGCGCCGATTCTGCTTTTTGCTGCTGGCATTCTTGTTTCCCCTGCAATTGTTTGCCGGGACGCTGGAGCCTATGGCAAGCGAGGCGAGCGGGCATGCCGCCATCGTGTTCCATGATGGCGCCGGCATGCCAGCCTTGCAGGCGGTCGAGGAAGTGGTCAACGCTGCAGCGGACTCACAGCCTGAGTCCGAGCCGTTCAAGGTGCAGGCCGACCTGGAAGATCAGACCTTACCGGCGCCGTTTGCCACTTTGCCTTTGGATTGGCGTCCGTTTCCTCATTTGTATCCTTGCGTGAACGGCGGCACGTCCGCGTTCATCGATCTACTGCGCCCGCCTCCGGTCGTCTGACCGCCATTGCGTTTTGTTTTCGGCAGTCGCCGGCGAACAGGACGCCCCCATCCGTTTATCGATTTATCAATTTCGTTTTTTTCGCGACGGCTGTCGAAGCGCGGCCGTCTCTTCTTTGCATAGGAAGCATTATGAAACGCGTCATTCTTTTTCTCGTCACCAACCTTGCGGTGATGCTGGTGCTGAGTGTCACTGCCAGTATCCTCGGCATCAACCGTTACATGACCGCCAACGGTCTCAATTTCGGCATGCTGCTGGCGTTCTGTGCGCTGATCGGCTTCGGTGGTTCCTTCATCTCCTTGCTGATGTCCAAGACTATTGCCAAATGGTCGACTGGCGCGCACGTCATCGAACATCCGCAAAACTCCACCGAAATGTGGCTGGTCGACACGGTCAACCGGCTGACCACGCGCGCCGGACTGGCCATGCCGGAAGTCGCAGTCTATGACGGTCCGCCGAACGCTTTCGCCACCGGTGCCAGCAAGAGCAATTCGCTGGTGGCGGTATCGACAGGCCTGCTGCAAGGCATGAGCAGGGAAGAGGTCGAAGCCGTGCTGGCGCACGAAGTGGCGCACATCGCCAATGGCGACATGGTGACGCTGACGCTGATCCAGGGTGTCGTGAACACTTTCGTCATGTTCCTGGCGCGCATCGTCGGTTACTTTGTCGACTCGGCTTTACGCCGCAACAATGAAGCTTCCTCCGGTCCGGGCATTGGCTATATGGTGACGGTGGTGGTCTGTGAAATCGTCTTCGGCATCCTTGCCAGCATCATCGTCATGTACTTTTCGCGTCAGCGTGAATATAGAGCCGATGCCGGCGCTGTTACCTTGATGGGGTCGCCGACACCGATGATTGGTGCATTACGTCGCCTGGGTGGCATGGAGCCGGACGGCCTGCCGCAGAATCTGCAAGCTTCCGGCATCGCCGGGCGCGGATCGTGGATGGGTTTGTTTTCCAGTCATCCATCGATTGAATCGCGCATCGCGTCGTTGCAAGGTCAGGCGCGCGCATAGGCGGACGGATGACCTCGTCGATGCGCCGTGCAACGGCGAGGCCGCCAGCAAATTTTTTTCAGTCGTGATAAATTTCTGCGTGGCGAAAAACTTTGAGGTTTCTCGACCACGATGTTCTCGGGGCGGGGTGAAAATCCCCACCGGCGGTAATGTTGCGATGACGTTATTTTCGATGTCTTTACAATGAGCCCGCGAGCGCTTGGCGGACACCAGTCCCTCAAGGTCAGCAGACCCGGTGTGATTCCGGGGCCGACGGTCATAGTCCGGATGAAAGAGAACGAAAACCTGCCACGCGCATGTTCGACTGCATGCGCCTGCTCGTTTTCATGCGCCCTGTTTTTTTATTCGACAAACAGGAGTCCTGAACAAATGCAACATCCATCCAGCAATACCCATCCCGCAAAAAATCGTATCGCTTTCATTCAGGCATGCTGGCATAAAGAGATTGTCGACCAATGCCGCATCTCGTTCACCGCGGAAATCGCCAAACTCGGCTTTGCCGAATCCAATATCGATTTTTTTGAAGTCCCCGGCGCGTTTGAGATTCCACTGCACGCCAAGTTGTTGGCGAAGACAGGGAAATACGCCGGTATTGTCGCGTCCGGCTTGGTGGTCGACGGTGGCATCTATCGTCACGATTTCGTCGCGCAGGCGGTAATCATGTCGCTGATGAATGTACAACTGGAAACCGAAGTGCCGGTTTTCTCGGCCGTGCTGACGCCGCATCATTTTCATTCTCATGGCGAGCATCAGCAGTTTTTCCATGAACACTTCGTCGTCAAGGGCCAGGAGGCGGCGCGCGCATGTGCTGATACCGTCGCCAAGGTCGCGCGCATCGAAACGGGGAAAAATACCGCACCCGTATTGAACGCAGCCTGATCGATCGGACTGCCATGCAAAAAACGGACATGCATTGTTGTCATGTCCGTCTTGATGGGCTCTTTCACCGCCACTATCCTCGATTGTGAAGGTGAATCAGGAATTTGTAGCATTTCGTTACAAGGCTTACCGAGAACCGACTGGTCATCCGTCTCGAATTGGATTTTAATGTACCTAACAGTTTCGTGAAAAGTATTACGTACCTTCGGTACATCCAAGGAGCCATCGTGAAAAAATCTCTTCTTTCCGTAACAGCAGTATCGCTAGGCGTCATCGCCGCAAGTCTGTTTGCGGCTCCCGCGATGGCTGCTCATGTCGACGTCGGCGTCAACATCGGCGTGCCCATTTACGCACCGCCGCCGCCCGTCTATGTACAACCCGCCCCGGTCTACGTACCGGCTCCGGTATATCTTCGCCCAGCTCCCGTGTATGTCGGTCCGCCGCCGGTGTATGTTGAACGTGACGTCTACTACGGTCGCGGTTACGGTCCGGGCTATTATCGCCACGGCTATCGCCATTACGGGCATGGTTACCATCATGGCCGTTGGTAAGATAAGCGGGCAAGAAAACTACGCTCAAGTTGTTTGAAATATCAGGTTTCGTTGGCGAATCACAAAGGAGTCTCTATGGAGACTCCTTTTTTTGTGGCAACGTCACAGGACCATCCAGTTGCGTTTTGCCGGCTTTGGCGGCGTCGTCTTCGCCTGGGATCAGATAACGCTCCACGGCACCGAAGAAACGATCATAGAAATGCGGCGAGCGAATGGTTTCGCTGGCCACTCGCACCAGCGAATCGTCGCTGGAACCGAACGGCATGGAAACCGAACCGAGTACACCGACGCCAAGGCTGGCGGAATTGTTGGTCTTTTTCAGGGCATAGCGGTCCTGGGTCGCGCTGACAAATATCGACGTGTTCCGGTCGGCTTTGCCATTGGCTACGCAAACGATGTGAAAAGCGATCTCCACGTGCTGGTCGGCCTCAGGCTGAAAGCTCTTGGTGCCGTCGATGATGTTGGCTTGGGCTTTACTGATGATGTAACCCTGGCCGAGCAGGGCGCGGCGGGCAGCTTCGCAGACGTTGGCGTCGCTGTCAGCGAAGCTGCGCGAATAGGTATCGGTTTCGCTGAAATCTTCCTGGTGGTAGAACGAGGGTTTGGAGGTCGAGCAACCGCCAAGCGCGGCGGCTAGCACGAGGGGTAGAACAACGGAAGCGGACGGCAAAGGAAGCAAGCGGCGCATGCCTGGAATCTCCTGATGGTAAGACAATGTCGTGATTGTAAGTTATCGGCAGGGCCATCAGTCGAAGCACAAGGTAAGGAGTGGTAACAGCCGACGCCAAATTCCAGACCCCGATATACTGTCAAAATAAATACAACCGAAATATCAGGGAGCATACCTTGCGGCAAGGATTCCCTTTGGGCCGTCGTCATGGATGCTAACGCCTGTCAAGACCAAGGAACAGATATGGAAACGTTGCAAAAATTGTTGGGCATTGATTTGCCATTGATCCAGGCGCCCATGGCCGGCGTGCAAGGCCATGCGCTGGCGACAGCGGTATCGAATGCCGGCGGTTTGGGTTCCTTGCCTTGCGCTACGCTGAGTCTGGATTTGCTGCGCAAAGAGATTGAGCAAATTCGCGCAGGGACCGACAAACCGTACAACATCAATTTTTTTGCGCATGTGCCTCCGGTGCCCGATGCTTTGCGCGATGCGTCTTGGCATGCCGCGCTTGCGCCTTATTATCGCGAGTTCGGTATCAATGCCGACGAGATTCCGGCGGGACCGGGACGTGCGCCATTTTCTGCGGAGGTTGCAGAGTTGTTGAGCGAGTTCAGGCCTCCGGTCGTCAGCTTTCACTTCGGCTTGCCCGACAAGGCATTGTTGGCGCGCGTGCGCAGTTGGGGGTCTCGGATATTGTCGTCCGCGACTACGGTTGCAGAAGCACGCTGGCTGGAAGAGCAGGGCGTGGATGCGATCATCGCTCAAGGACTGGAAGCAGGCGGGCATCGTGGTTTTTTTCTGTCGCATGACCTGACTACGCAATTGGGAACCTTTGCGTTGCTGCCGCAAATCGTCCGCGCTGTGAAAGTGCCGGTGATCGCTGCCGGCGGCATTGCCGACGCTACGGGTGTGGCCGCAGCAAAACTCCTGGGTGCTGCCGGCGTGCAGATCGGTACGGCATATCTGTTGACCCCGGAAGCCACCACCAGCGCACCGCATCGTGCAGCATTAAAAAGCGATGCCATTGAACATACAGCCTTGACCAACTTGTTTACGGGCGGCCCCGCACGCGGCATCGTCAATCGAGTCATGCGGGAACTGGGGCCACTTAGCAACGTTGCGCCGGCTTTTCCGCTGGCAACTGCAGCCATCGCTCCGCTGCGCAGCAAGGCCGAGGCGCAGGGAAGCGGTGATTTTTCACCGTTATGGTCGGGGCAGAATGCTCGTGGCTGCAAGGAAATTCCAGCCGCGGATTTGACGCAGGAATTGGCTGCTGGTTGGTGAAGAGAAAAAAATCGATTACCGCAAAATTTGCAAAATGTTGAATAAAAGACAAATTGATCGGAATCATGACAACGTAAAAAATCTTGTTGAATCCTAATAATTTATTGTTTCAATATAGAAATTCAGTGTAATGTCTATTGGGGAATGTCGAGATACCCAAGTGAATGCGAGTCACAAGCTTGAAAGAATTGATGCATAGTATAGCGTCAAGAGTTCATGTTGCGTTTCCGGTGGGAAATTTTCATGAGGGTCCGGGCAGCGGTCAGATTCTGATAACCGACGAGCTAAAAGATATCGATGGACAAAACTAAGAAAGCGGAACTGGAGCGGATCCGCAGGGAATTGATCAACGCACATAATCGCGCGGCTTGGCATATGGCGGCGACGATTATCAAAGCTTCTTTGGTCAAAGGCGGTCTGGATGAGCCGCCGACGGCAAGGGAACTTGCAGATCTCAATGCGACGATCACCAATTTACGTAGCGTTGCAGAAGACGCCATCGAATTGCTGAAGAAGTAGCGACTCCCATTTTCCAAGTCATATTTTCCTTTCCCGGATGGAAAATGGTTTCGTATTTTCTGTCGATTTTCTCTGAAAATTCGTTTGCCGACGTACGTTCATATCGGCTTCTCAAGAATATGGAATGCTGGTATCAGTCAGAATATTTTCACAATAGACCATGATAAAAAATAATGTTTATTTCCAAACATTAATCTTTAATTCATGGTTATTAACGCAATAACAGAGCCATATAGTGTTGAAATTTCTCGAAATGTTTTAAACTGGCAATAATCGAAAAAATTCTATAATTTTATCGTTCTCGCACCCACTAACCCCAAGAATTAAGTACCCCAAAATGGCAGATGATCAATATTTCCTGGTAGTAGACGATTTCTCCACCATGAGACGCATTGTTACCGGCTTGCTCAAAGAACTGGAGTTCACCAAGATGGCGGAGGCCGAAGATGGTTCTGCCGCATTGAAAATTTTGGAGGCTGGCGCCGCACCGATTACTTTCGTGCTGACCGATTGGAACATGCCTGTAATCGATGGCTTGGCATTGCTGAAGAAAATTCGCGCAACACCATCGCTGAGTCATCTGCCTGTGCTGATGATCACTGCCGAAGCAAAGAAAGAAAATATTGTCGAAGCTGCGCAGGCGGGGGCAGACGGTTACATCGTCAAGCCGTTCAATGCGGCGACCCTGAAGGATAAAATCGAAAAAATCCTGGCGAGAAGAGCAAACATGGCCGCATGATGACCATATTGTGATGGACGTTTGTTTGTTACTCTGGGACGGAGAAGTAGGAGCGAATGTTGCCCGGCGTCCAGGATTTGATCACGGAACCCTTGAGCAGCACACGATATTCAGAGTGCTGTTTCCCATCCGCTGACGCAATTGTGCGGCTCTGCAAAACATATTCCACATTGTTGATGATGGTCGGCAGTTCAACGCAATCGTGACCGTCAGGCATTCTTTGCTTCCTCCCATGAATGGCAAAATCGTAGCATGAACTTCGCTAGTATCGAAGACGAACCTATGCAAAATACGTGAATTTTTTTGTTCATTTGTCTGCTCATCAAGGCTTTGGGCAGCAAATGTGCAATTCTGCAAACGAGACTGCACAATCATTGTATTTCCCTTCGCGTTCAACAGGCTTCAGCCTCATGGTGGTGTGTTGACTTGCGTGTCGCTTGAGAATACTGCTGGCGAGAGCCTTGCGCTTGATTGGCATTTTGCGTGGAAGTGCCATTGATAAAGAAGGTGAAGGGGATTTTAGCTGGAGGGCAGCTTCATTCTGTGAATGCAAGACATAAGGATTGCGACCTTAAACCAAATTATTCTTTTTCTCCATTTGTCGCGGCACCGTTTTCTTTGGCATCCTCCCCGGCTTTTGAGCGCTGGTATTTCGCGCTCTCTTCAGCATTGATTCGATACTGTTCTTCCGCATGCTGAAAAGCTAATTTTTCTGCCTGCGATCGTTCACAGCCTGCTAGGGCAAGCTGGCTGACGAGGAGAAGGACAGTAGGGCGAAGAAGCATGGTTCATTTTGGTTTGTATTTCTGTGTGGCAATTATATTGCCCAGGCGAACTATGGCAAGCAGATTTACCAATTTCAGCCCGCAAAGGCTGTCTGGGCGGCTGGAATTGCCTTTTCGGTAATGGGGATTTACCTTCCGCAGCTTCGTGGTGCCAACGGATCGTGTTTGAGTTTAATGTGGAGCCGTTCCTTATTTTGTGTCTTTGCACGCAGAATTGCAGGTCTATGTTCACTTTCCAGATAGTCTTGAAGACTGCGAATCTTCTTACATGTCGATAGTTATCGTAAGCCTCGTACCATAGTTGAACTGACCTCAAAGAGTTGGACATTGAATCCAACCTTTGAGGTCTTACGGTTCAGATGAGATGCCTACGACAAGGCCGACGCGACCAACTCTCGTTGCCCCGCCAGATGCTGAGTCACCGATGCTCGTGCGCCGGAGGCGGTCGCCGCACGGCAGACATGGCGTAGCGATACGCCGGTCGGAAGGACATTCTCCAGATGCTCCCGCACGAAGTGCCAGGCGCCCTGATTCTTATCTTCTTCCTGCGCCCAGACCACTTCCGTCAGCCGGTCAAAGCGAGCTAGTTCCGCCGCCAGCTCCTCTTCAGGAAACGGATACAGGCGTTCAACCCGCAACAACGCCGTTGTAACCTGTGGCGCGGCATCTCGTTCCGCCTGCAAATCATAGAACAGCTTGCCGCTGGACAGCACCACGCGCGTGACGGTGGCCGCAGACGGCGCAGCAGGGTCTGCCAACAAGGCCTGGAAGCGTCCGTCAATGAGCTCGCCAAGCGGCGCAAACGAACTCGGATTTGCATAGAGCTTGGCCTTGGGAGCCATCACCACCAGCGGTTTTCGTTGCGCGGCGGTCGCCTGTTCGCGCAATAGATGAAACCATTGCGCCGAATCGGACGGATAAACGACCCGGATATTCTGGTCCGCGCACAATTGCAGGAAGCGACTGAGGTAGGCCGTGGAATGCTCCGGTCCGACGCCTTCGTAACCATGCGGCAACATCATCGTCAACGCCGATTGATAGCCCCACTTCTGCTCACCCGAACTGATGTATTGGTCGACCATGATTTGCGCGCCGTTCACAAAATCGCCGAACTGCGCCTCCCATATCGGCAGCTTGTAGGCCTTGGTCGCTACGCTGAAGCCGTATTCGAAACCCAGGATGGCCTCCTCGGTCAGCGGCGAATTGAAGATGTCGAACGTAGCCCGATCACCGGCAATCCGCTGGAGCGGAACAAAGGCAATACCGCCGGCGGGGCCCTCTTCTTGCGAGTGCCACACCGCGTGGCGGTGCATGAACGTCCCGCGCCCCACATCCATGCCGGAGACGCGAATGCGGTTGCCGTCGCTGAGCAGCGAGGCATAGGCCATATTCTCCGCAAAACACCAGTCAACCGGCCTGGCGTCATCCGCCACATAGTCGCGCCATTTTTTGATGAGTTGGACAATCACGTCATGCGGCCGGAACTGTGCCGGCAGGGTAGTCATGCTTGCCATCAGCGCCTGAAAATCCGAACGCGCAAGCGGCTTGGCCGGTATGGCTGGAGGCGCCGCAGTCTGGCTATCGACCAGCGTCGCCGTGCGCTGAAACAGACTCAGCGCCTCGGCGCGCCAGTGTGCGCTGTCCTGATCGGAGCAGGCAGTCGGCACCGCCTTCCGGTATAGTGCCGTGACGCGCGGATGTTGATCAATCAATGCGTGCAACTGCGGTTGCGTCACCTCCGCGGTGTCTTGTTCGGCATGACCCCAGCGACGATAACCGATCAGATCGATGATGATGTCCACGCCGAACCGCATGCGATAGTCAAATGCAATGCGCGCCGCACGGATCACGGCTTCAGGCTGGTCTGCGTTGACATGCAGGACCGGTGCATCGATGATGCGCGAAATATCTGTGCAATACACATGCGCGCTTGCATCGAGGGGATTGGGGGTAGTAAATCCGATCTGGTTGTTGACGATGATGTGCACGGTGCCTTGCACCGAATAACCGCGATGCTGTCCCAGCTTGAGCGCTTCCATTACCACGCCCTGTCCGGCAAAAGCCGCATCGCCATGAATGATGATGGGCGCACAACGCGATTCGGGGAAATCCTGCTCATCCTGGCAGGCACGCGCCATGCCAAGCACCACCGGATAGACGCTTTGCAAATGCGAAGGATTGTGCGCCAGCGTCAGGGCCAGCTTGCCGCCCGCCGCCTCTTTCACGGTCGAGCATCCCAGGTGATAAGGTAAGTCGTATTCCGGCGTTGTGGATGCGACATCAGGTTCGAAATGCGCCAGGATATTTCCCGCCGGGACATCCATCAAGTTGACCAGCAGATTCAATCTGCCGCGATGCGGCATTCCCAGAAACAGTTTTCCCAAGCCATGTTTACCGGCCATCTCGACCAGCGTGTCCATCAACGGCAGCAGGCTTTCGCAACCTTCCAGCGAAAACCGCTTGGCTTTCGGATAGAACTTCTGGACATTGAGCTCCCATTCTTCGGCATGGGTCAGGCGGCGCAAGAGTGCCGCCGATTGCGCTGCCGAAAACGGCATAAGCTGCGCGCTCTCCATCTGCTCAATCAGCCATTGCCGGCGAGACTCGTCGCGCATGGCGCTGCTGTCCAGGCCAATCGGGCCGCAATAGGTGTTTTTCAATTGCGCGTCGAGCGCCTCGATGGACAATACATCCTGATGCATTTCCGCCGCCCACAAGGCGACATCGGCATCGTCAATCGCATGAAACTGTGCAGTCAGTTCCGGAATCTGCGGTGCAGGCTGGAGGCCGAGCGGGTCGAGGTTGGCGATCCGATATCCATATCGGCGATGCGCCTCGATGAATGCGCCGACTTTGCGCAAGGACAACGCCAGACGAAGCGCGTTGTATTGGAGAGATGAGTGAACAGAACTAGTGTCAATCGCAATGCTGGCATTCGAATTGTTAGTCATGATGGAGTGAGATTTGAAAGGAGCAGTTAATGATCAGCCCGCAGCGAAATCGGAACGCCTGCCATCCATTCCTCGGTCAAGAAAACCCGATGATCCGATTTTGCTGCGAGACTACTGTTATCTTTCTTATCGAGCCGTGTAACTCCCTGGCTCGTGTCTCCTCTCGTGATACGACTTACGAAGCGATACTGCGGTACTCCCTGTTGCCCAGGCCAGGCGGCACCGGCGCGATGTCGACAATGCGACGGTCTTGGTCTGGATCGTGACGGCGCGTGCCTTTTACGACTTGATGAGCATCGTCGTCGAGTTTGAAAGTCCCCATCAATTCGGAAAGTTGCCCCGCCTGATTCTGCATCGCCTGGGCTGCGGCAGCGCTCTGTTCCACCAAGGCCGCATTTTCCTGCGTGACCTGATCCATCTGGGTAATCGCCAGATTGACCTGCTCGATGCCGTCGCTTTGCTCCCTGCTGGAGGTGCTGATTTCGGAAACGATGTCGGTGACGTGCTTGATGCTGGTGACGACATCATTGATCGTCTGTCCCGCCTGCACGACCATCTTGCTGCCGACCCCCACCTGGGTGACGGAATCGTCGATCAGTACTTTGATTTCTTTGGCCGCAACGGCGCTGCGTTGGGCCAGGCTGCGCACTTCGCTGGCCACCACCGCAAACCCGCGGCCATGCTCGCCTGCCCGGGCCGCTTCCACGGCCGCATTGAGCGCCAGAATATTGGTCTGGAAAGCAATGCCGTCGATGACGCTGATGATTTCCACGATCTTCTTGGAAGACGTGTCGATCAAGGACATGGTATCGACCACTTTTTCGACGGCTGCTCCGCCTTGCACTGCGATGTCCGATGCCGACTTGGCCAACTGATTGGCTTCATGTGCGTTCTCGGCATTCTGTTTGACTGCAGAGGTCAGTTGCTCCATTGCCGATGCCGTCTCCTCCAGCGAACTGGCTTGCTGTTCGGTACGGCTGGACAAATCCATGTTGCCTTGCGCCACCTCTCTGGAAGCCATATCGATAGTGGTGGTGCCGGCGCGGACGCGGCCGACGATGCCGTTCAGATTTTCCATCATGCTTTGCAGCGCCTGCAACAGCCGGCCAATTTCATCCTTGCTGTCAATTTCGAGGCGATGCGTCAGATTGCCGTCGGCGACGGCTTCAGCCAATACGACGGCGCGATTGATCGGCCGCGTGATCGTTCTGGTAATGAAAATGCCGGTAACAACGGCCAGCAACGCGGCCACGGTCGACAACACAATCATCTGGATTTTGGCGTTCCAGGCATCCTGGGCGGCCGTCTTCACATCACTGGACATGCGGTGCGCCAGATAGTCGACCATTTTGTCGACCCAGACGTAGTACTCCACCTGCAAGCGCACCATGTCGCCCTGATAGATGTCGCGCGCATCTTGCTGCTTGCCGGCGCTCATGAGGTCGAAGAATTTTCTGACGGAAACGCCATAGGCACTGCGTGCCTGCAACTGCGTCTTGTACAGTTCTTTGCTTTCGGGGCTGTTTAACAGCTTCTCCAATTGCGCATAGGCATCAGCATTGGTTTTTCTGATGACCACATATTCATCCATGTACTTCTTGGCATTCTCGGGGGTCGACGCCAGGAGAATATTGCTAAGGGTGGCGTTCCCTTTATAACCGTTGTTCTTGATCTGATTGATCAACGCAATCTGCGCGTAACGATCAGTGACGATCTGATCCATTTTGGCGTTGGCCGAATCGAGATTCCTGATGGCGACACTTGCGGTACCGATCATCAACACAACGACCAGCGCAAACGCCAATCCCAGACGCATCCCAATATTGAGATTGGTAATTTTCATTTTTTTGACCCCTTTCTATGGTGATTCATCACCTTGAGCAATTCGACTTGATATTTCTCATATGTCTCCTTTATTTTTTTAAACTCATGTCACGAATAGATACTGGCGATGTCCTTTCCCTTGGTATTAAGCGTATTGAAAATCAAAATAATCAGCGAACAGGCAATAGCGACTGCACCTGCGTGACAGGTGCTCAGCAGCGAATGGTGCCGCGTGGATCTTGCGTTCGGACACCGGTTGAATAGGCTGGGAGCTACATTGTCCGCATCGGTACCGGGACATGTCAGACGATGCGGGTTCGGGGCGGCGACATGGCTTGCTCCGGCGCCTGTCGTCGGGCATGGATACAGAGCACGATCAGCGTCGGCACAACCAACCGAAATCTGCAACGATAAAAAGCCAAGCGCAGCCTCACTCCTTGAGAAGGCTGTCATGATGGTTCCCTCGTTTGCACTTCTCGTCGGTTCTTCCAATCTGTCGGGGACGATTTCATAAAGGCTTCGAGAAACGGTTAACTTTCGCTAGATGCCGTCAAGCTTTAGAGTCCATTTCAAAATGCAACTGGCAAGACGGCACAATAACGTCACGGCTGGCCTTGATCCGCTGGAGAAAACTTCAGCAGAACTCACAGTCTTTGTGAAGCTATCTCTGAGAATGTGGTCGCGAAACAAGTCTGAATTAATTTCCATAGCGTAACACGACTGAGGATTTACGTAATTAAGACTTACGTAAAACATATCAAAATTGATGGATTTTTGAGCGGTTGACGCAAGTATGTTGATTCGCGTCGAAAACTGACCCACTTAGCCGCGTAATTTGCACCGAGAATTGCCCACGTTTAGAACACAATTCTGCTTATGACTATGAGCAGGAGACCGGAGTGATCAACTTGGCATTACTAGGCATTATTCGACGCTGGCTCCTTCCTGACCGGGGCCCGTTGCGAGAGAGCGCCAGGCGTTTAGGCATCTCACGAAACACCGTCAGACGATACATTCGCGCGGAAACCATTGAGCCAGCCTATGCAGACAGACGTCCCCGGAGCTCTCTGGACAAGTACACACTCAAACTCCCTGCCTGGTTAAAGACCGAGGCGGCTAAATCACGCAAGCAACGTCGTACGTTGAAGCAGCTCCATTTGGAGCTGCGTGCGTTGGGTTATGAGGGGTCGTACAATCGAGTCGCAGCCTTCGCCAGACGCTGGAAGGTGGATCAATTGGAGGGGGCAATTCGGCGAGCAAATCAGCATCCGTAATATTTGGGCGCTGCTGTTATGGATCCAAGCTTGCAGCAAAAACGACCGGATTGCAATAGATCTCGTTGGACGTTAAAAAACAAAAAGCCGCTGAAACGTGGCGTTTTAGCGGCTTTGGTTGATTTCTTTGGACAACTTTGAACTGCTTCTTGGTGCCTGAGACCGGAATCGAACCGGTACGCCCCCTCTCGGGTAAGCGGCGGATTTTAAGTCCGCTGTGTCTACCAATTTCACCACTCAGGCTGAGGGTGGCCTCACGGCAAGATCGCCGAAAAAGGAACGCATTATAGCAGCGACTTTGCCCTGAATCAGCCGATTGTTTTTCGCTGTCTCGTTTATTCCCCCTCTTTTTCTCTTCGCTGAGGCATGTTCAGCCTGTGGGTTCGATTGCCGTCGTCGGCCATTTGCGAGCTGTAACACCGGCGTCAGGGAGTAAAATATCGGCTATTCCAATCCGAATCGATCGAGACCATGACACAAGCTGTATTGAAGACAGTTCAATGTATTTCGCCTTCCGGTTTGCATTCCATGGCATACAAGGAGTGGGGTGATCCGCGCAATCCGAATGTGTTGGTGTGCGTGCATGGCGTGACGCGTGTGGGCGACGACTTCGACGTCATGGCGCGTGCGTTGTGCGACACCTATCGGGTAGTCTGTCCTGACGTGGTAGGGCGCGGCCGTTCAGGGCGTTTGCGCGATCCTCAGCATTACGTGATTCCGCAATACGTTAGCGATATGGTGACGCTGTTGGCGCGCCTGGATGCGGAGAGCGTCGATTGGTTCGGCACTTCCATGGGCGGGCTGATCGGTATGGGGCTGGCGTCCTTGCCGGAGAATCCAGTGCGTCGCCTGGTTCTCAACGATATCGGCCCGTCGCTTAACGCGTCGGCGCTGGCGCGGATCGGCGATTATATCGGCCAGGATGTGCGTTTCACCACATTCGAGGAAGCGGCCCAGTACATTCGCACTATCTCGGCGAGCTTTGGCCCGCACACAGACGAAGAGTGGCACAAACTGGCCGCAGATGTGTTGCGCCAGGACGCTGAAGGAAAATGGATGCGTCACTACGACCTGCGGCTGGCGGAGGCGTTCAAGACCATGACGCCGGAAGCAGCCAGTATGGGAGAAGCCATGCTGTGGGCGGCTTACGATGCGATTCGCTGTCCGACGCTGCTGGTGCGCGGCAGCCAATCCGACCTGCTGTTGCCGGAAGTGGCGCAGGCCATGACGCAGCGCGGTCCGAAAGCGAAGCTGGTGGAATTTGATGGCGTCGGCCACGCGCCGACATTCATGCATGCCGAGCAAATCCAGGTCGCGAAAGACTTCCTGCTCGGTTGAGTCGACAACCAATACATAGTGATAGAGGAAACCAAAATGACAGTTCAACGTTTGCATGTGGGAAAGCGTCTTTCCGAAGTGGCGATCCACAACGGTACGATTTACCTTGCCGGTCAGATCGCCGAAGACGTTACCCAGAACATCGAAGGCCAGACGCGCGAAGTCCTGGGCCATATCGACCGCCTGCTGGCCGAGGCCGGCAGCAGCAAGGAGCATATCCTTTCGTGCCAGATCTATATTGCCGACGTCAAGGATTTTGAAGGCATGAATGCAGTCTGGGATGCCTGGGTCCCCGCCGGCAATTCGCCGCCGCGCGCGACCGTCGAGGCCAAGCTGGCGCGTCCGGAATTGCTGGTCGAAATCATCATCGTCGCCGCACAAAAGTGATATTTCAACGATCTAACGAGTCTAAATAAGGTTTCATGGTTTCTGTCGTCGCAGTTCAGCAAGAGGGCAATGCCTCTATCGTCTCCGGCTTGAGTCCGGAAGACAGCGCGCGTGTATTGGATGCGCTGGCCTTCGTCGAACCGATCTACAGCGGCAAGCCGATCCCGTCCGGGCAGGATGCGCTGCAATTCGTGCAGGGCGTGGTCGGTGTGCTGACTGCGCTCAACGCCGATGCCGAAACACGGATTGCCGGCCTGTTGTTCGAGCTGCACGTCATCAACCTCGACGTGGCGGCAATGATCGAAGAACGTTTCGGCAAGGAGATTTCCGATCTTGTCGCGGGCGTGCGTCAGTTGATGCGTTTCCACGGCCTGACGTTCCAGCAGCCGCAGGAAGTCCTGCGCGGCAAGAACGCGGCGCAGCAGGCTGCGGCGCAGGTGGAAACCTTGCGCAAGATGTTGCTGGCGATGGCTTCCGACATGCGCGTGGTGCTGGTGCGCCTGGCTTCACGTGTGACGACCTTGCGCTACTTCGCCGACAACAAGATAGAGAACGACGCCACCGCGCAATATGCGCGCGAGACTTTCGACCTGTATGCGCCGCTGGCCAATCGCCTGGGCATCTGGCAAGTCAAATGGGAGCTGGAAGATCTGTCGTTCCGCTTCCTCGAACCGGCAACCTACAAGCGTATCGCCAAGATGCTCGAGGAAAAACGCATCGAGCGCGCCGAATTCGTCGCCAGCGCCATCGAACGTTTGCATACCGAACTGACCGCCGCCGGCATCAAGGCTGAAGTGTCGGGCCGGCCCAAGCACATCTATAGCATCTGGAACAAGATGCGCGGCAAGTCGCTCGATTTCTCCGAGCTGTACGATGTGCGGGCCTTCCGCGTCATCGTCGACGACGTCAAGGCGTGCTATGCCGTGCTCGGCATCATCCACAACATCTGGGTGCCGATTCCCAAGGAGTTCGACGACTACATCTCGCGGCCCAAGCAAAACGGTTATCAATCGCTGCACACCGTGGTGGTCGCCGAAGACGGTCGTCCGCTCGAAGTGCAGATCCGCACGCGCGAGATGCACCATTTCGCCGAATATGGCGTGGCGGCACACTGGCGCTACAAGGAAAGCGGCGGCTCCAATTTTTCCGCGCAGAAGTACGACGAGAAGATCGCCTGGCTGCGCCAGTTGCTGGCGTGGAAAAGCGAAGTCGCCGACGCCGTGGTGGAACAGGAAGAAGTGCGCCGCGATTGGGTCGAAAAACTCAAGTCCACCACGCTGGACGAACGCATCTATGTGCTGACGCCGCAAGCGCGTGTGATCGAATTGCCCAACGGCGCCACGCCGATCGACTTTGCCTATCACTTGCACAGCGATGTCGGCCATCGTTGCCGCGGCGCGCGCGTCGACGGCGTCATGGTGCCGCTGAACACGCCGCTTAAGAACGGTCAGACCGTCGAGATCATCACCGTCAAAAGCGGACCTGGCGTTGGTCCGTCGCGCGACTGGCTCAGCCCCGGCTATGCCGTCAGTGCACGCACGCGTTCCAAGGTGCGGGCCTGGTTCAACGCCATCGAGCAGGAAGAAACGCTGGCGCATGGTCGCGCGGTGCTGGAAAAAACCTTGCAGCGCGAAGGCAAGACCGCCGTCAATCTCGAAGAGTTGGCGCACAAGCTCGGTTTCGCCAAGGTCGATGACTTGTGCCTGTCGCTGGGCAAGGATGAATTCAGTCCGCGCCAGATAGAGCAAGCCCTGCATGAAGGCCAGGAAGAAAAACAGACGGAACCGGACGAAGCCGCCATCACGCGCAAGAGCCGCGCATCGAGTGTGGTGCAGGGCGCCAAGTCGGGCGTGCTGGTGGTCGGCACCGAGGGGTTGATGACGCAACTGGCGCGTTGCTGCAAACCGGCGCCGCCGGACAGCATTGTGGGTTTTGTCACGCGCGGCAAAGGCGTGTCGATCCATCGGCTGACCTGCAAGAATTTTGCCGAGATGAGCAGCAAGGCGCCGGAACGTGTGATCCAGACCGAATGGGGGGCGCCGGCCAAGGACACGGTGTATCCGGTCGATATTTTTGTGCTGGCCGGCGACCGTCAGGGTTTGTTGCGCGATATTTCGGAAATCTTCCTGCGCGAAAAGATCAACGTCATCGGCGTCAGCACGCAAAGCGTGAAAGGACTTGCGCGCATGGGCTTCACTGCCGAAATCGGATCGACGGAGCAATTGCAGAAAGCGCTGGCGGTGATCCGCGAAGTGAAGGGCGTGCTGGAGGCCCGGCGGCAGTAGCGCTTGTAGCCGCGGGCGGGGCGCCCGGAAAGATTTTTAGAGAAATCTTTCCGGCGGGGCTAGCCAAAAATAAAAAATGCCCATATAATCTCGCTTCTTCACTAGGCGCGTAGCTCAGCTGGTTAGAGCACTACCTTGACATGGTAGGGGTCGTTGGTTCGAGTCCAATCGTGCCTACCAATATTCCTGATGTTGTTGGATATTGGTATCGAAGCAGGCAGCAACAGCTTCGGCAAACAGCATCAAGCAAATAAAACGGAAGCGCGGTTCGGCTTCCGTTTTTGCTTTTGCGCTTCTCTTTTTATCTTCCTTGTTCAATTCCTCGCCGGTGGCGTCGGCAGGCGGCTTGTCCTTTTCAGTTCATTCCTTGCGCTTTGCCGTGTGCAAAAAAAAGCCACCGCGAACGGTGGCTTCCAGCGACTGCGTCACAACTGTTTTTATTGATTATCCGGTTTCTCCGCCAATGCTCTCGCACTCGCCGGCGGCATGTTCAGCACGGCGTCGCGCTTGTCCAGCAAGTGCTGGCGCAGGATCGCCGCCAGGCGTTTGCCGTCGCGCGCTTCCAGCGCCTTGACCATCTCGTCGTGGTCATGCGCGGCGCGGTCCCATTTTTCCGGGCGGAAGTTGGACTTGAAGCGCAGCGCCTGAAGGCGGCGGTTCAGGCCTAGGTAGGTCTGATGCAGCACCGAGTTGCGTGCGGCTTCGTTGATCTTGTTGTGAATCGCCTGGTTGCGGCTGTAATAGCCGGGCAGGTCGTTTTGCGCCTTGCAGGCCAGCATGGCGTAATGCAACGCCTTGATCTCGGCTACTTCCACCGGCGTGATGCGTTCACAGGCGAGTTCGCCGGAGAGCGCTTCGAGGCCGCTCATCAATTCAAACGTTTCCCGGGTTTCGGTTTCCGACATCTTTGATACCGATGCGCCGCGGTTGGGAGCAATGTCGATCAGGCCTTCGGCGGCCAATACTTTCAAGGCTTCGCGCAGCGGCGTGCGCGAAATCCCCAGTGTTTCGCAGAGTTCGCGCTCGTTGAGCTTGGTGCCGGGCGGCAGCACCGCTTCCACGATCAGATTGCGCAAATGTTCGACAACGGTGTCGTGCAGGCGCTGACGCTCCAGCTTGGGCAGCGCGACGGGGATGCCGGGAGTGCTGATGCTATCGAGTTCAAGTGCTGAATTTTGCATTCAAAATCCTTAATGTCCTACTTGGGCGTATTTTACCATTGATATTTTCATGGCAAAAATATCAGATTTTCTCCGGGAAATAGATGAAAAATATCTCGCCCTGTCGCTATTTGATCACGATGGATTCGCTTTAAGTCGGCTTGTTTAAAGGATTCTCCGAGAAGCGAGCCATTGAGTCGATATCTGGAGTACGGGCAGTCGGAATCAAAAAAGCCTTTACGTCTCCATTTTGCACTGATAGAGTATTTTGAATTCAAAATTCAAAATACAAAATTCAAATTTCGAGATTTTCAAGGAGGAGTAAATGTTAACACTGGACTTTCATCCCGCCGGTCGCCATTTCCTGCAAATTCCTGGTCCCAGCCCAGTGCCCGATCGCATCTTGCGCGCCATGAGTTATCCCACCATCGACCATCGCGGCCCTGAGTTCGGCGCGCTGGGCTTGCAGGTGCTGGCCGGCATCAAGAAGATCTTCAAGACCGAGCAGCCGGTGGTGATTTATCCGGCCTCCGGTACCGGTGCCTGGGAAGCGGCGCTGACCAATACCCTGAGCGCGGGTGACCACGTGCTGATGTATGAAACCGGTCATTTCGCCACCTTGTGGAAGAAGATGGCCGAGGCCCTGGGGCTGAAGCCGGAATTCCTCGGCTTGCCGGGCATTGAAGGATGGCGTCGCGGCGTACAGCCCGACCGGATCGAGGATCGTCTGCGCAAGGACGTCGGGCATCAGATCAAGGCGGTCTGCGTCGTGCATAACGAAACCTCGACCGGCGTGACTTCCGATATCGCCTCGGTACGCAAGGCGATCGATGCCGCGGGCCATCCGGCGCTGCTGCTGGTCGACACGATTTCCGGCCTGGCGTCGGCGGACTATCGCCATGACGAGTGGGGTGTTGACGTCACGGTTTCGGGTTCGCAAAAGGGCTTGATGCTGCCGCCGGGCATCAGCTTCAACGCCGTGTCGAAAAAGGCGATCGAGGCGAGCAAGCGGTCGACGCTGCCGAAAGCTTTCTGGGGCTGGACCGAGATCATCGAGATGAACGCCACCGGTTACTGGCCGTACACGCCCAATACCAATCTCCTCTATGGCTTGTCCGAATCGCTCGAGATGATCCTTGGCGAAGGCCTTGATAATGTCTTCGCACGCCATGAGCGGCTGGCTGAGGCGTGCCGCAAGGCGGTCACCGCCTGGGGACTGGAAATCCAGTGCGCCGATCCCGCCGTGTATTCGCCGGTGCTGACTGGTGTGATGACGCCAGCCGGTTTCGATGCCGATGCGATCCGCAAAATCATTTACGAAAATTTCGACATGTCGCTCGGCACGGGCCTGGGCAAAATGAAGGGCGGCATGTTCCGCATCGGCCATCTGGGCGAAGCCAACGATCTGACGTTGATGGCGACCCTGGCCGGCTGCGAGATGGGACTGAAGCTCGCCGGCGTGAAACTGGCCGGCAGCGGCGTGCAGGCAGCGATGGACAGTCTGGTCGCAAAGAAGAATAAGCCGGGCTTGAAAGTCGCCTGAAAAGCGCAGTCGCAAGAAGGCGGAGCGCGCCGTCGGCAACAAGCAATAACGGAGGAAAGAACGCCGGTGCGGCACACACGTCCTGCGCCGGCAACATGGCTCGATAACGAAAGTCCGGTGCAGGCAACATCCCGCAGAGGAATCGAAGCGCAATCGCTTCACGGCGCGCCGGCGCACCAATACTGGAGACAAGCAATGAGACACTTGCGTTTGCGCGCGACGACCGTCGTGCTATTGATGTTGTGCCTGATGTACTTCATCACCTATCTCGATCGCGTCAACGTCAGTACCGCCGCGGCCGGATTTGCCAAGGAATTCAATCTTTCGAAGACGGAAATCGGCCTGGTCTTTTCTGCCTTCGCCTATCCCTATCTCATTTTCCAGATTATCGGCGGTTGGGTCAGCGATAAATTCGGCGCACGCCGCACGCTGATTTATTGCGGTTTGCTGTGGGCGCTGGCGACGGTGTTGACCGGTTTTGCGGGCGGACTGACTTCACTGCTGCTGGCGCGTCTGCTGCTTGGTCTGGGCGAGGGGGCGACCTTCCCGGCGGCGACGACGGCAATGTCGCGCTGGGTGTCGAAAGAGAAACGCGGCTTTGCGCAAGGCATCACCCATGCCTTTGCCCGCATCGGCAATGCGGTTGCGCCGGCAGCGGTGGTGTACGTCATGGCGGTGCACGGCTGGCGCGAATCGTTCTACATCTTTGGCGCGTTCAGCCTGGTGTGGGTCATCGTCTGGGCCTTCGTGTTTACCGAAGATCCTGCCAGGCATCCGCGTATCACGGCCGAAGAGCTGGCGATTCTGCCTGCGGGCAAGAAGAAGAGTCCGCCAATCCCATGGGGCCCGCTGTTCAAGCGCATGATGCCGGTCACCATCGTCTACTTTTGTTACGGCTGGACGCTGTGGCTGTTCCTCAGTTGGATTCCGCAATACTTCCTGCACAGCTACGACCTCGACATCAAAAAATCGGCGCTGTTTGCTTCCAGCGTATTTTTTGCCGGCGTGATCGGCGACACCCTGGGCGGCATCGTCAGCGACAGGATACTGAAAAACACCGGCAACCTCAAACGGGCCCGCAGCTACATGGTGTCGGTCTGCATGCTGCTGACCTTGCTGTCGCTGTTGCCGCTGATGTTCACACATAGCCTTTACATTTCCATCTTCAGCCTGAGTGCGGGTTTCTTTTTTGCCGAGATGACGATCGGTCCGATGTGGGCGATTCCGATGGACATTGCGCCGGAATATTCGGGCACCGCCAGCGGCATGATGAACACCGGCTCGGCATTGGCGGCCATCATCTCGCCGGTGCTATCCGGTTACCTGATCGACAAGACCGGCAACTGGGAACTGCCTTTCCTCGGCAGCATGGTGCTGATGGGCTTTGGCGTGCTGTTGGCGTTCCGCATGCAGCCGGAGAGCAAATTCGAGGTAGCCGCGCCGGATGACGGCGGCAATGCGGTCAAGGCGCGCGCCTGATTTGTTCGGATCGGGAACGCCGGCGGCGCGTTCCCGTTATTTCCGTTATTTCTGCAGGAGTCGGCATGCCGCCGACACATTGTGAGTTGAGCTGAATTTCGCTTCTTCGTTTCCGACAGGACTTCATCATGCTGGTCAAGCCTATTCATCTCGTTCCGCCCGGCGGCCGGAATACCGTTCACGCTACGCCTTTCGCCATGCAATTGCAGCGCGAGATGCGCGGCGAAGTCATGTTTGGCCAGGCTGATCGCGGCCGCTACGCCACCGATGCGTCGATCTATCAGATCATGCCGCTGGGCGTGGCGGTGCCGCGCGACCAGACCGACCTCAAGCTCGCGCTCGACATCGCGCGCCAGCATCGCATGCCGGTACTGGCGCGCGGCGCCGGCACCAGCCAGTGCGGCCAGACCGTCGGCGAGGCGCTGGTGATCGATAACAGCAAATACCTGAACCAGGTGGTCGACTTCGATCCGGTTGCGCGCACGATCACGGTCGAGCCGGGCATGGTGCTCGATCATCTCAACGCCTGGCTCAAGCCGCACGGATTGTGGTTTCCGGTCGACGTGTCGACGGCGGCGCAATGCACCATCGGCGGCATGTCCGGCAACAATTCCTGCGGTTCGCGCTCGATCGAGTACGGCAACATGGTGCATAACGTCATGGCGATCGATGCGATCCTGGCGGATGGCACGGAAGGGCGCTTCGGTCGTCTGCCGGAGATGCCGGGAGGCGGCCGCATCGGCGACATCGTGCGCGGCCTGCAAGCCATCGCGCAGCGCGAACGCGGGGAAATCGTCGAGCGCATTCCCAAAGTGTTGCGCCGCGTGGCGGGCTACAACATCGACATTTTCGATTGCCAGAATCCGCGCGCCTACACCGACGATGGCGTCGCCAACCTGGCGCATATCCTGATCGGTTCGGAAGGAACGCTGGCCTACAGCCGCCAGATCACGCTGGCGCTCATGCCACTGCCGGCGCACAAGGTGCTGGGCGTGGTCAATTTCCCGACCTTCTATCAGTCGATGGACATGACCCGGCATATCGTCAAGCTGGGTCCGACTGCCGTTGAACTCGTCGACCGCACCATGATTGATCTCGCGATGAGCAATCCGGCCTTCAGGCTGGTGATCGAAAAAGCGCTGGTTGGACAGCCGGAAGCGATCCTGCTGGTGGAATTCGCGGGTGAAAATCTCAACCGGCAACTGGAAAAACTGAAGCATCTCGGCGAACTGATGAGCGACCTCGGCCTGCCCGGCGCGGTCGTCGACATGCCGGACGCCAACGAGCAGAAAGCCCTGTGGGACGTGCGCAAGGCAGGCCTGAACATCATGATGAGCATGAAAGGCGACGGCAAGCCGGTCTCCTTCATCGAAGACTGCGCGGTGCCGCTTGAACACCTGGCCGATTACACCAGCCAGCTCACCGAGGTGTTCCACAAGTACGGCACCGAAGGCACCTGGTACGCGCATGCCAGCGTCGGCACCTTGCACGTGCGGCCGATCCTCGACATGCGGCGCGGCGGTGCGAAAGACATGCGCGAGATTGCCGAAGCCGCCGCCGTGCTGGTGCGCAAATACAAGGGCGCTTATTCGGGCGAACACGGCGATGGGTTGTGCCGCGGTGAATGGGTGGCGTGGCAATACGGACCGAAACTCAATGCCGCCTTCAGCGAGATCAAGGACTTGTTCGATCCCGACAACCGCTTCAACCCGGACAAGATCGTGCGTCCGCCGAAGATGGACGACGCCGTCAACTTCCGCTTCGCGCCGGGGTATCGTGAACTGCCGTATCGCCCCGCGCTGGACTGGTCGTCATGGAACGTCACACGCGATCCGCTGAGCGGCAAGGAAAGCGCGCCGGGCAGCGGCGGCGACCGCAGCGAAGGCCTCGCGAAGCTGGTCGAGATGTGCAACAACAATGGCCATTGCCGCAAGTTCGATGCCGGCACCATGTGCCCGAGTTACCGCGTCACCCGCGACGAGAAACATGTCACGCGCGGCCGCGCCAACACCTTGCGGCTGGCCTTGTCGGGCCAGCTCGGCAGCGAGGGGCTGGCAAGCAGGGAAGTCAAGGAAGTACTCGACTTGTGCGTCTCGTGCAAGGGCTGCAAGCGCGATTGCCCGACCGGCGTCGACATGGCCAAGATTAAGATCGAGGCGCGTGCGGCGTGGGCGGCGACGAACGGCGTCCGGCTGCGCGACAAATTGATCGCCCGGATGCCGGTATACGCATCGTATGCCGGCCGTGTCGGCGGCGCGCTGGCGCTGGCGGAAAGAATTCCGCTCCTCTCGGGATGGGTGAAGGGTTTGCTCGGGTTGGCGCCGCAACGGTCGTTGCCGCATTTCAGGAAATCCTTCCTGAGCGATGCAGGTAGTTCATCGGCGAGCGATGCGGGCAAAGAAGTCCTGTTGTTCGTCGATACCTTCAACAATCACTTCGAGCCCGAAAATGCGCGCGCCGCGCAGCGGGTACTGGAGGCGGCCGGGTATAAAGTGCATTTCAACGCCTTGCCCGGGCAGCGGCCTTTATGCTGCGGTCGCACCTATCTGGCAGCCGGCCTGGTTGATCAGGCCAAGGCCGAGGCGCGACGCACGCTTGATGCCTTGATGCCGTATGTGCGCAAGGGCGTTGCCGTGGTCGGATTGGAGCCGTCATGCCTTTTGTCCTTGCGCGACGAGTTCCTCAGCTACGGTTACGGCGAAGAGGCGCAGCAACTGGCGAAGTCGGCGTTCCTGTTTGAAGAGTTCCTGGTGAGGGAGCAGAAGGCAGGGCGCGTGAAGCTCGACCTGAAACCGCTGCCGTCCGGCAAGATCGTATTGCACGGACATTGCCACCAAAAGGCATTCGATGCTTTTCGTCCTGTGTCGGCCGTGCTGCAATGGATTCCGCAGGCCGACGTGTCGGTGGTGGAGTCGTCTTGCTGCGGCATGGCGGGGAGTTTCGGTTATGAGAAGGAGCACTACGCAACTTCGATGGCGATGGCGGAGCTGTCCCTGTTGCCGGCGGTGCGCAAAGCGGCGGCGGACGCCATCGTCGTGGCTGACGGCACCAGTTGCCGTCATCAGATCCACGACGGCGCAGGACGCGACGCCGTCCATGTCGCCCGCGTGCTGGCGGCAGCGCTGGAGGGAAAGAGTATCGGTTGATAGTGCGGCAAGCAGAATCCGGCCCTGTCAGTCCGGTGTTGTTATCCGGATTGGCAGGGGTTGGTCATGCGCAGATTATGTGTTATAGTAGTTGCTGTTGTCCGGTCTCGTACCGGGGAGCTGGTCGAAAAGCAATAAAAAGTGTTCGATCAGCTTGTGAAGGTTACTCCCGCATTTCTTCTTCATTTTTGGCCGCTTCGGTCATGTCTGTAGCAAGTAATCCATTTGTAAGTCTTCCCGCGTAGGCATGTTTGCCTGCTTGTCTTGCGTCTTGGCATTCGCGTGCCGATACCAGAGCAGATTCACCTTTCGTCGTCGCCACTTTCCAGATAGGACTGGGCGGCGGGAATCTCCTCTTGTATCCGCAATGCGGCCAGGGCATCGACCTCGCGCCATGTTCAACTGTGCCGATACCAGAGTAGATTCAAATTCTTCGGGGCCACTTTCCAGATAGGACTGGGCCTCGGGAATCTGCTCTCGTATCGGCATTTTGCAATTAATTTGCTATAATCTATTCCTGCTTCATGGTTGTCGTCGGCTGGCGCGATCATGTGTCTGTGCAGCACCAACATCCAATATCTGTAAGAGCGAGAAAGGCAAACCGGTTATGACACCGCGAACTACCACCAGGGTGACCACGCGACGCTAGTCGGGTTCTTTTTCGTCTTCTGAAAAAGCGCGGCTGGTCCGCGTTTTTTTTCGTCCGTATTTTCCGTATTCAATCGCTGTTCATTCAATTACGCGTCGGCACATTGCTTGCCGAGATGGAGTGCAAAATGGTTTCAGTTCGTCTTCCCGATGGTTCGCAACGTCAATTCGATGCTCCCGTCACTGTGGCGCAAGTCGCCGCCAACATCGGCGCAGGTCTGGCCAAGGCCGCGCTGGCCGGCAAGGTCGACGGCAAGCTGGTCGACACCTCGTTCCTGATCGAAAAGGATGCCGATTTGGCCATCGTGACGGACAAGGATGCGGATGGCCTTGAAGTGATTCGCCACTCCACCGCCCATTTGCTGGCGTATGCGGTGAAAGAGCTGTTCCCGGATGCGCAGGTGACCATCGGACCGGTGATCGACAACGGCTTCTATTACGACTTCTCGTACAAGCGCCCCTTTACGCCGGAAGACCTGGTCGCCATCGAAAAGAAAATGGCCGAGCTGGCCAAGAAGGACGAGCTGGTCACCCGCAAGGTGTTGCCGCGCGATGAAGCGGTGGCTTATTTCAAGTCCATCGGTGAAGCCTACAAGGCGGAAATCATCGAGTCCATTCCGCAGGATCAGGATGTCTCGCTCTATACCGAAGGCAACTTCACCGACCTGTGCCGCGGTCCGCATGTGCCGTCCACAGGCAAGCTGAAGGTCTTCAAACTGATGAAGCTGGCCGGCGCCTACTGGCGCGGCGATTCCAACAACGAGATGCTGCAGCGTGTCTATGGCACTGCCTGGGCCAAGAAGGAAGATCAGGAAAATTACCTGCACATGTTGGAGGAGGCCGAAAAGCGCGACCACCGCAAGCTGGGCCGCGCGCTCGACTTCTTCCATTTCCAGGACGAAGCGCCGGGCCTGATTTTCTGGCATCCGAAAGGCTGGTCGATCTGGCAGCAGGTCGAGCAATACATGCGCCGCGTTTACCAGGACAATGGTTATCAGGAAGTCAAGGCGCCGCAGATACTTGATCGCTCGCTGTGGGAAAAGACCGGCCACTGGGAAAACTACCGTGAAAACATGTTCACGACCGAGTCGGAAAATCGCGCCTATGCCCTCAAGCCGATGAACTGCCCGGGTCACATCCAGATTTTCAATTCCGGCCTGCACAGCTACCGCGACTTGCCGCTGCGCTACGGCGAATTCGGCCAGTGCCACCGCAACGAGCCGTCCGGCGCGCTGCACGGCATGATGCGGGTGCGCGGCTTCACCCAGGACGACGGCCACATTTTCTGTACGGAAGACCAAGTACAGGAAGAAGTCGCCGCCTTCAACAAGGTGGTGCGCGAGGTCTATACCAATTTCGGCTTTGCCGACGTCGCCGTGAAGCTGGCCTTGCGTCCGGAAAAGCGCATCGGCGAAGAAGCCGTCTGGGACAAGGCTGAAAACGCCTTGCGCGAAGCGATCCGCGCGTCCGGCACGGAGTGGGAAGAGTTGCCTGGCGAGGGCGCCTTCTACGGTCCGAAGATCGAATACCATCTGAAGGACTCGATCGGCCGTTCCTGGCAATGCGGCACCATGCAGGTCGATTTCTCGATGCCGGCGCGCCTGGGCGCGGAATATGTCACGGAAGACAACGATCGCAAGGTGCCGGTCATGCTGCACCGTGCGATCGTCGGTTCGCTGGAGCGTTTTATCGCGATCCTGATCGAAAACCACGCCGGCGCGATGCCTTCCTGGCTTGCTCCGGTGCAAGTTGTCATCCTGAATATTTCCGATGCGCAATCGGAATACGTGAAAAACGTTGCGCAAACGCTGAAAAAACAAGGGTTTAGAGTAGAGACTGATTTGCGTAACGAGAAGATTACCTATAAAATACGGCAGCATTCTTTACAGAAGCCGCCCTATATTCTGGTGGTCGGCGATAAAGAGCGCGATACAAACACAGTGGCCGTGCGTGCGCGGGGCAATGTCGATCTGGGTGTCATGCCCATCGACGTTTTGGCGGAACGTCTCAAAATTGAGGTGGAAGCCAAAGCCTAAGGGAGCGAAGCTCCTTCCAGCGCAAGAGCACGGCTTAATTTATTGGATTTTAAAAGGAAACTGCAATAGCTACTGACAAGTCGCATCGCATCAACGGTGAAATTACCGCACCGGAATTGCGTTTATCCGGGGTCAATAACGAACCGCTTGGTATCGTAAATTTGGCAGAGGCTTTCCGTCTGGCGGAAGAGGCGAACGTGGACTTGGTGGAAATCGCGCCAACTGCACAACCGCCTGTTGCACGCTTGATGGATTATGGCAAATTCAAGTATCAGGAGCAGAAGAAAGCTCATGAAGCCAAGCTGAAGCAGAAAGTCATTCAGGTCAAGGAAGTCAAGTTCCGCCCTGGCACGGATGACGGCGATTACAACATCAAGCTGCGCAATCTGACCAAATTCCTGGAAGAGGGTGACAAGACCAAGATCACGCTGCGTTTCCGCGGTCGTGAAATGGCTCACCAGGAGATCGGCATGCGCATGTTGGAGCGCTTGAAGACTGACTTGGAGCCGTTCGGTCAGGTCGAGCAGTTTCCGAAGATGGAAGGCCGCCAGATGATCATGGTCCTGGCGCCGAAGAAGAAAAAGTAAGCCATGCTTTTTCGCGCATCGCAAGGTAATTGATCCATTGCGATGCGTATTCCGGTCTCGCAAGCGATAGCTGTGGCGAAACCGAAGATTTTGCCGGGAAACAGTCGTTTTGTTTTCCGCAAAAGCAGCAGTGAAAACTGCTGCCAATAAGTGAGAGCAGGCATCCAAGAGCAGCGCATTGCTGCCACCTGCAATCATCAAAAAATGGAGCTGTCCCCAAAAGGGCAGATAGTGTTATGCCAAAAATGAAGACGAAAAGCAGCGCCAAAAAGCGCTTCCGCGTCCGTCCAGGCGGTACCGTTAAACGCGGCCAAGCGTTCAAACGTCACATCCTGACCAAGAAGACCACCAAGAACAAACGTCAATTGCGCGGTGCAGTGGGAGTCCATGAGACTAACCTGACATCGGTTCGTGCAATGCTGCCGTTCGCTTAACCTCACACTAAGGAGCTACTATGCCTAGAGTTAAACGTGGGGTAACAGCACGTGCCCGTCATAAAAAAGTCCTGGCGCAAGCCAAGGGCTACCGTGGTCGCCGCAGCACCGTCTACCGTATTGCCAAGCAAGCAGTCATGCGCGCGGGTCAATACGCTTACCGTGACCGCCGCAACAAGAAGCGCGTATTCCGTGCATTGTGGATCGCTCGTATCAACGCTGCCGCTCGTGAGCATGGCGTTACCTACAGCGTGTTCATGAATGGCCTGAAGCGTGCCTCGATTGAACTGGACCGCAAGGTTCTGGCCGATATGGCTGTGACTGACAAGCCGGCGTTTGCTGCGATTGTCAATCAGGTGAAAGCCAACATCGCTAAGTAATTAGCTTTGTTGCGGTCGTCGTCCGGTTTCGGATGACGCTGCAAATCCTGCGGGGCAGAGGTGAAATACCTGTGCCCCGTATTCGTTTTGAATCTCAGTATTTCATTTTCGATTTCATTTTTTCGACTTCGTCGTCAGAGCCGGACCGGTTCTTAGATTTCTCAGATTGCCATCTGAATGGAGCGAGACTTACCGCATGAATCCCCTAGAACAACTCGTTGCACAGGCCCAGGCCGACTTCGCTGGCGCACCTGACGCCGCAGCCCTGGAAAACGCCAAAGCCAAATATCTCGGCAAGACCGGCCAGATCACCGAGCAAATGAAGGGCCTGGGCAAGCTGGCGCCGGAAGAGCGCAAAGTACAAGGCTCCGTCATCAACGCCGCCAAGGAGCAGATCGAGAACGCGCTGTCTGCGCGCCGCGATGCGCTCGCCAACGCGCAGATGCAGGAGCGTCTGAATGCGGAAGCGATCGATGTGACCTTGCCGGGCCGCGGTCGCGGCAAGGGCGGTATCCATCCGGTGATGCGCTCGTGGCAACGCGTTGAAGAGATTTTCCGTTCGATCGGCTTCGACGTCGCCGACGGCCCGGAAATCGAAACCGACTGGACTAATTTCTCCGCACTGAACAGCCCGGAAAACCACCCCGCGCGTTCGATGCAGGACACCTTCTACATCGAAGGCAACGATACGCAAGGCAAGCCCCTGCTGCTGCGCACCCACACCAGCCCGATGCAGGTGCGCTACGCGCGCATGAACAAGCCGCCGATCAAGGTCATCGCGCCGGGCCGCACCTACCGCGTCGACAGCGATGCCACGCATTCGCCGATGTTCCACCAGGTGGAAGGCCTGTGGATCGCCGAAGACATCAGCTTCGCCGACCTCAAGGGCGTCTACCTCAATTTCGTCAAGGCGTTCTTTGAGACTGACGACCTGCAGGTGCGCTTCCGTCCTTCGTATTTCCCATTCACCGAACCGTCGGCGGAAATCGACATCGCCTTCGGCAGCGGCCCCTTGAAAGGCCGCTGGCTGGAAGTATCCGGCGCTGGACAGGTGCATCCGACCGTGGTGCGCAACATGGGTCTTGATCCCGAGCAATACATCGGTTTCGCGTTCGGTTCAGGCCTTGAGCGCCTGACCATGCTGCGCTATGGCATCAACGACCTGCGCCTGTTCTACGAAGGCGACTTGCGCTTCCTGAAACAATTCAACTGAACAATGCCGAGGCAGGGCTGGCGCAACCCTATTGCGCGGCCCCGCGAACTGTCTGGAATGTCCGCATCATGTCTTTGATACGGACGATAGCTGAAAGTATTCATCATGCAATTCTCTGAAAACTGGTTGCGCACCATGGTCGATCCGAAGATGACTTCGGATGAGTTGTCGCACTTGCTGACGATGTCCGGCCTGGAAGTGGAAGAGGTCGAGGCGGTCGCGCCGCCATTCTCCAACGTCGTTGTGGGCGAAGTGCTGGAAGTCGCCAAGCACCCCAACGCCGATCGCCTCAACGTCTGCCAGGTCGACGTCAAGACCGGCACCATCCTCAACATCGTCTGCGGCGCGCCCAATGTGCGCGTCGGCATGAAGGTGCCTTGTGCGATGGCCGGCGCGGTGCTGCCGCCGGGCGCGGACGGCAAGCCGTTCGAGATCAAGGTCGGCCAGTTGCGCGGCGTCGAGTCGCAAGGCATGCTGTGTTCCGCGCGCGAACTGAAGCTGTCGGAAGACCACGGCGGCCTGCTGGAATTGCCGGACGATGCGCCGGTCGGCCAGAATTTCCGCGATTATTTCCTGCTCAACGACCTCAAGTTCACCATCAAGCTGACGCCCAACAAGGCCGACTGCCTGTCGGTGCTGGGCGTGGCGCGCGAAGTGTCGGCATTGACCGACACGCCGCTCAAGCAGCCGACGTTCCAGCTTGTCGCCGCCAACATCGATGAAAAATTGCCGGTCAGGATTTCCGCCCCCGATCTTTGCGGCCGTTTTGCCGGTCGCGTGATCCGCGGCCTCAACGCCAAGGCTGTGACGCCGCAATGGATGAAGCAACGCCTTGAGCGCAGCGGCCAGCGTCCGATCTCCGCGCTGGTCGACATCTCCAATTACGTCATGCTGGAACTCGGCCGTCCGTCGCACGTGTTCGATCTCGACAAGATCCACGGCGGCCTTGACGTGCGCTGGGGCAAGAAGGGCGAACAGATCAAGCTCCTCAATGGCAATACCGTCGATGTTGACGAATGGGTCGGCGTGATCGCCGACGACAAGGAGCTCGAATCGCTGGCCGGCATCATGGGCGGCGACGCCACCGCCGTGTCGCTCGAGACCACCAACATTTATCTGGAAGCCGCATTCTGGTTCCCGCAAGCGATCCAGGGCCGCGCGCGCCGCTACAACTTTTCGACCGATGCGGCGCATCGCTTCGAGCGCGGCGTCGATTTCGCCACCGTGGTCGAGCACATCGAACGCATCACCGCCCTGCTGATCGAAATTTGCGGCACGCCCGACACAAGGATTGGTCCGGTCGACGATCAGACCGTCAATCTGCCCAAGCGCGAACCGGTCAAGGTGCGCACCGCGCGCGCGGCCAAGGTCATCGGTGTGGACATCACGGATGAACTGATCGCCAACGTGTTCACACGCCTTGGCCTGCAATTCACTCAGGAGCCGGGTCTGTTCGCGGTAACGCCGCCATCCTATCGCTTCGACATCGAAATCGAGGAAGACCTGATCGAAGAAATCGCGCGCGTCTACGGTTTTGAAAACATTCCGGCCTTGCCGCCGGTGGCCGCCAATGCGATGAAAATCGCACCGGAAAATATCCGTTCACTGTTCGCCATCCGACACCAACTGGCTGACCTCGACTATCAGGAAGTGGTCAACTTCAGCTTCGTCGATGCGGGATGGGAAGTCGACTTCGCCGGCAACCGTGAACCGATCAAGCTGCTCAATCCGATCGCCAGCCAGATGAACGTCATGCGTTCCTCGCTGATCGCCAGTCTGGTCGCCAATGTGCGCTACAACATCAACCGCAAGGCCAACCGCGTGCGCGTGTTCGAAGTCGGCGCCGTGTTCCAGCGCGACAGCAAGGTGCAGGACGGTCCGCTGGAAGTCGCCGGCTATCGTCAGCCCAAGCGCGTCGCCGGCCTGGCCTATGGTCCCGTGGCGGAAGAGCAATGGGGCCTGACTACGCGCAATGTCGATTTCTTCGATGTCAAAGCCGATCTGGAAGCCTTGTTCGCGCCGCGCGCCCTGCGCCTTGTGCGCACGGAACATCCGGCGCTGCATCCGGGACGTTCGGCGCAAGTCGAACTGGACGGCAACAGCATCGGCCTGATCGGCGAACTGCATCCGCGCCTGCAACAGAAATACGACTTGCCGCTGGCGCCGGTCGTGTTCGAGGTGGATGCAGTCGCGTTGCAGGAGCGTAACGTGCCTGCCTACGTCGAGATTTCCAAGTTTCCGGCAGTCACGCGCGACCTCGCGCTGGTGGTCAAACAGTCCGTGCAAGTGCAGGCGCTGCTTGATATTTTTGCCGCCGAAAAGCAGGGCAACGCGGCATGTGCAATCATCCAAGCCATTGTTTTATTTGATGAATATCAAGGAAAGGGTTTGGAAAATGACGAAAAAAGTCTTGCTTTCCGATTCACCTTGCAAGATACTCAAAACACACTCCAGGACGACACGGTTGATGTTGCGATGAGCGCCATAGTGGCCGCCGCGACGGGAAAACTTGCCGCCAAAATGCGTGCTTAACAATTTATAAAGAATCGGTAGAGAACAGGCAAATCACTCGTCATGAACAACGTGAATTCAAGCGAATTTCAATCTGTGCTGGATGCCGACTTGCAACGTGCCGTACTGGAAGCCCAGGTGCGTTCGCAAGCGGAAAAAAATCTCCCGACGCTGACCAAGGCCGAGCTTGCCGAACTTTTGTTCGAGCAGGTCGGTCTTAACAAGCGTGAAGCAAAAGACATGGTTGAAACTTTCTTCGACGAAATTCGCAATGCGCTGGAACGCGGCGAGGCTGTCAAACTGTCCGGGTTCGGCAACTTTCAGTTGCGCGACAAGCCGCAGCGTCCCGGCCGCAATCCCAAGACCGGTGAAGAGATTCCCATCACCGCGCGCCGTGTCGTTACCTTCCACGCCAGCCAGAAACTCAAGGAAATGGTTGAGGTCTCCAGCAGCCAGCCCCTCGCCCTCGCGGTGTAATGTAATCCAACTCCATGAACGAACGCGTCAATAAACCTGCGGTCATCGTATTGCCGCCGATTCCCGCCAAGCGCTATTTCACCATCGGTGAGGTCAGCGAGTTGTGCGGCGTCAAGCCGCATGTGTTGCGCTACTGGGAGCAGGAATTCACCCAGTTGAAGCCGGTCAAGCGGCGCGGCAATCGCCGCTATTACCAGCATCATGAAGTGCTGCTGATCCGCCGCATCCGCGAACTGCTCTACGAGCAAGGCTTCACCATCAGCGGCGCCCGCAACAAGCTCGACGGTCACATGCACGAAGACCAGTCGGAAATCGTCGAAGAAATTGACATCTCGATGGGCGCGCAAGAAATCGAAGCGATGCGCGTCGAGTTGACCAGCATCCTGCAATTGCTCAGGCCGCGCGCTTGATCCGTCCGGACGGTACCGGAAGAGCGGACGAAGAATAAAAAGCTGCCAAGGCAGTAATACCATTCAGTAATACCGTTCAGTTAAGTTCAAAAAACTCTTTATCGCATCGTCAGTCCATCACAACCGTCGTCCTGACGAAAGTCAGGACCCAGCGTCGCGGCGGATGTCGTCACGTCACTGGCTCCCGGCGCGCTGGGACGACGGCCGGGAAAACAGGCTTCACTGAATGGCATTTGCCCGTCATCGGCTAATGCTGTTCAGTTAAGTTCAAAAAACTCTTTATCGCATCGTCAGTCCATCACAACCGTCGTCCTGATGAAAGTCAGGACCCAGCGTCGTATCGGACGTCGTCATGTCACTGGGGCCCAGCGTGCTGGGACGACGGCTGGGAAAATGGGCTTAACCGAACGGTATTACCTATTACCGCCTTGGCAGCTTTTTTTGCATCCGCTCCCCGTATTCGGACACCGAGAGTTGCGCGGCATCAGGCAGCTTGTCTTTCCATTCCCTTGCCGGGGGAGGAAGTCCGTGCAAGATTGGACAATGTGGACGGCGGCAGATTATCTTGCCGGTGCGGCAGCGCAAAGCGAGGCGTCCCGTGAGCAGCGGCCGGCAGGAGGGCGGAGCCGGTTTCTTCTCCGGCATGCTCCAGTTTGAACACGCTGACCGCACGCGCCAGCGAGTCGGCCTGTTCCTGCAAGCTTTCGGCGGCGGCCGCCGCTTGTTCCACCAGCGCGGCATTTTGCTGCGTGATCGAATCGATTTCCGAGACGGCATTGTTGACTTCGGCAATGCCGGCGCTTTGCTTGTGGCTGGCGGCGGTGATGCCGCCGACGATCTCGGCCACTTGCCGGATCGCGCGGACGATCTGTTTCATGGTGTCGCCTGCTTCCTGTACTTGCTTACCGCCGGTTTCGACCTTGCCGACCGAGTCGCCGATCAGTTGCTTGATCTCTTTGGCCGCGCTGGCCGAGCGTTGCGCCAGCGCGCGCACTTCGGTCGCCACCACGGCAAAGCCGCGGCCCTGTTCGCCGGCGCGTGCCGCTTCGACTGCGGCATTGAGCGCCAGGATATTGGTCTGGAAGGCGATGCTGTCGATCACGCCGATAATGTCGACGATCTTGTCGGAACTTTGCCTGATCGATTCCATGGTCTGGACCACATTGCCGACGACTTCACCGCCTTTGACCGCGAAGCGGGATGCCGACGCTGCCAGCTCATTGGCCTGTTCGGCGCTCAGGGCGTTCTTTCTCACGGTGACGGTCAGATCTTCCATCGATGAAGCAGTCTCTTGCAGGCGGGAGGCTTGCGACTCCGTGCGGTTGGACAGGTCGCCGTTGCCGTGCGCAATTTCGCGCGAAGCCACCGCGATGATCTTGGCGCTGCTGCGCACATCGGCGATCAATTGCGCCAGGCTGGCGTTCATGCCGCTGAAGGAACCGACCAACTGCGAAATTTCATCCTTGCCGTGCGACACGCTATGGTGGCGCAAGTCGCCGGCGGCCGTACTCTCCACCGCGCGGCCCAGGAAGTTGATCTCCACCTTGAACGAAAGATAGAAACCGGCCAGCAGATAGGCCGCAATTGTCAGCACCGCCAGCACTGCCGCCATGATCACGTTGCGGCGCAGGCTGTAATGGTCTATGCGTTCGCCGAGTTCGGCATTGAGCAATTGCGTTGCCGCGTTCGACAGTGCTTGCAGGCGTTGCACCGATTGCTGACCGGCGGCGAAGAACTGCTCGCCGGAAGTCTGTTCGAGCGACTTCAGGACTTCGTCGGTGGCCCGGTCGAAGAATGCCGACGTCGCCGGCAAGGCCGCCAGTTGCTGGCTTAGTTGCGTCTTCCATTGCGGTGTGTCGTAGAACAGCGCATCGAGCTTGCCCGACAATTGCGTCAGCGCGAAACGCCCCATGGTCACGGTCGAGGCCAGCATCACGTCTTCGTTGGCTTCCAGCAGGCCGGTGTCGATATACGACGCGCCACGGCCGGAAATCGTCAGCAGGTTTTCATTGAGCGCCGGGATGTTGTCCAGCAAGGTCAGGGCCAGGTAATGCGTGTTGGTTTCAGGATCGAGACGCAGGTTGGTGCGGTCGGCAATCCCGGTTTTAAACTTTTGCAGTTGCGCGATCAGGGTCGAATGTGCCGCGTAGCTTTCTTTGGCCTGGATGTCGTTCTTTGCGGCCAGCGCAGTCCAGTCTTTCTTGATGCCGGCCAGCGCGTCGCTCAGCCCGAGTTTGCTGAAGCGCGAACCGTCGCGCTCAAGATCGGCCAGCGACCGGGCAATGGCGTTTTGGATTTGCGCCGTTTGCGGCTGGACCTTGGCGTTGCCGCCCAACGCCATATGGCGCACGGCGCGATGCTGTTGCAGGAGCAGATTGAGATCTTCGGCTTTGGCCACCAGGCGCAGGCCGGTTTGCTCTGCCTTGGTGAGAGCAATCGACTTTTCCAGTTCGTTGAACAATAATCCGGTCACCAGCAACAAGGGCAGCATGAACATGAGCGTCACGAGCAGGAACTTCGGCAGCAGCCGGAGCTGCTCCATCAATCTGGTGGCAGGCAAGAGTACGGCGTTCATGGAAATCCTTTTGCTCATGCAAGGTGCCGTGCAGTATGTGCAAAGAATATGACCGGTTTGTGAACTTGGCGCGAACGTCGCCTGAAAAGACAGGAAAAGTTGTCGAAGATGAAAAACGATGAAGTGACAAGCAGCATGGCGTGGCGACCGATGCAGGAAAGCGATCTTTCCGCCGTCGTGGCGATTGCCGGGCTGGTGCACCCCGATTATCCGGAATCGCCCGAGGTGTTTGCCGAGCGCCTGCGCTTATTCGAACAGGGATGCTGGATTGCCGTCGGCCATGATGACGGCGCGCGAGGCCATGCCCGCGGTTATGCCATCATGCACCCGGCAGTCCTCGGTCAGCCGCCGGCCTTGAATTCGCTGTTGCATCGCTTGCCGGTGCACGCGGATTGCCTGTACCTGCATGATGTGGCGTTGACCGAAGCGGCGCGCCAGTCCGGCCTGGGCGGTGCATTGGTGGAACTGATCCGACAGCAGGCGCTGAGCAGCGGGTATAGTCATGCGGCACTGATCGCGGTCAATGATTCCGCTGCTTACTGGCAACGGCGCGGCTTCTCGCCGTATGGGAATGCCGACGCCGCGCTGGCGAAAAAAATCGCCAGCTATGACGGCAATGCCTGTTATCTGGTATTGAAAATCGATCGCTGACGCGCTGCTATTGCACGGCGCGCGCCAGCGCCGCCACGCGCTCCACACGCCGGGTCGAGACCAGGATGGAGCCGGTGGCGTTGCGTTGCAATGCCTGACGCAAGACGGCAGCGGCATCCGTTTCCGGCTGCGTGCCGCTGGCCAGATAGCCGTAGGTGAATTGCAGCGCGCGCTGATGCCTGGCAAGCACGTCGGCCTGGCGTTTGTCGAGACTGTCGCGCACCTGCACTACTTGCGCCAGCGACGGACTGGCTTCCAGCATCGCCGCAATCAGCGGCGCTTCGCCGGCAATGCCGAAATGCCGGATTTTGCCGGACTGCACCAGGGATTCGAGCCAGCGCTGCCACTCGTCGGTGGCAATCAGCGCCTGCGCCGGTTCATGCAAAAACAGAATATCCAGCCAGTCGCGGCGCAGACGGCGCAGACTGCCTTCCAGACTTTTTTGCGCGCGTGCGATGGTCCAGTCGGCCACCGGTTTGTTGAGGAACGGCAGCGCCTTGCCGGCGATCTTGCGCAGCAGGAGTTCAGGCACCCCAGGACCGGCGCCGTCGGGGCCGTACAGGCCGACTTTGCTGGCGATGGTGATGTGCTGCAGTGCGCTTGCCGGCAACTCGCCCAGCGATTGTTCGGCGAGTCCGAAACCGTAATAGGGCGAGGTGTCGAAATGCGTGAAGCCGGCATCCAGCGCCGCCGTCAACAAGGCTTGCCGTTGCGATTCCTTGAACAGGTGGTGCAGGCTGGCGGTGCCGAAAGACAGGCGGCTGACGTCGAACGCAGTGCCGGGAATGCGGATGGAATGCATGCGTGGAGTTCCTGGTTGGGAGGGGATGGGCGGTTGTTCGGCAAGAGGACCGGCAAGCCGGTCGGATAATCGCGCCGCCAGACGCGCTGCCAGCGCAACCGCGAGGAAGGTCGGATTGGCCTCGCCGGTGGTGGGAAAAACGCTGCTCGACGCGATATGCAGATTGGCCACGCCATGCACTTGGCAATGTCGGTCGACCACACCCAATTGCGGATCGTCATGCATGCGCGTTGTGCCGACCTGATGGAATCCGTCCGTCGCCTGTTCCATGACATGGCCGATGCGCTGCCCGAGAGGGCGGTGATATTCGACTTTTCCTTTGCCGGCAGCGCGCAGCCCCCGATCCAGAATCTCGTGTGCTTTCAGCACCGACTCGGCATCGGCCCTCAGGTAACGGAAATCGATGGTCAGGCGCGGCACGCCATGTGCATCGCATTCCTGATTCAACGTGACGCGGCTTTCCGGATTCGGAATCTGCTCGGCGTGATAGTTCAGCGCATAAGCGCCGCCCTGGTTGCGCAGCACGAAACCCGGCTTGCGCACCGCGGAGAAATAACGCAGGCGCAGTATCGCGACAACGTCGGTGACCGCTTGCCAGGGGCGGCGCAGGATATTCAGAAAATGTGCGCCGTAACGATGAGGCGGCGGACCCAGATGGCGCAGACGGATCGCTTCCGAAATCATGCGCCGTCCGATTGCGGGAAACGACAAGCCGAGGAAGACCAGCGACAACGTCGGATTGCGATGACGTTCGTCATGGAACGGTGGATTGTCCGCGAAGAACGAAGTATTGAATACGTGGTCCCGGCGCTGCGCCGCTGCGGTCAGGGTGAAGCGGCGCCGGACATACGTCCCGCTGTCGTCGGTGAAAAAATCGAGATCGGAAAAATCGTCCGGCCGCGTCAGCACGATGTTCGCGATGCTGCCGAAAATGTGGCCCATGTAATAGCGTCCGAGCGGCCCGCCGATGCCGCCGAACAATGCCGGATATCCTTGCTGCGCCGACAGCAGCAGGCGCGTGGTTTCCATTCCGCCGCCCGCCAGCACGTAGTGCCGCGCATGCACGGCGACCACGGATTTCTTGTGATGGGCCTGCAGGAATTTGACGCTGCGTTCATCGTCCGCGAAGGCGATGCTGGTGACGGTGGCGTTGAACAGGATGTGGATGCCGGGCGAGGCCAGTGCGCGCGGTCCCAGGCGCGGCGCGAGTTTGGGCTGGCGCGTCCAGCGCTCCAGTTGCGACAGTTCGATGTCGTCCATCTCCGGCCAGCGCAGCGGCGCCTTGCGGAACTGTTCGTTGCCGCAGTCGAGGTAGTCGGCGGCTTTGCCGTACCAGGGCAGGACTTCTTCCAGCGTGAACGGCCAGCCGGAGTGCGGCACGTAGTTGCGCGCTTCAAAATCGATCGCCTCGAACGGCACGCAGCGCCCGCCCCACAGCCAGGAACTGCCGCCCAGGGCGCGATTCGAAGCCAGCTCCATGGGCGCATGGGTTTTTTCATCGAGGATGGCGGCGCGCGACCACTCCTGCGTTGCCGGATTGCATTCGGCACTGCCGGATTCCAGCATCAGCACTTGCAGCCCGTGCGCCGCGGCTTCCATCGCCAGCGCAAGCCCGACCGGACCGGTGCCGACGATGCAGAGGTCAAACGTTTGATTGGCCGGCAGCACTGTCAGTATTGGCATGGCGTTCCGAGTGTAAATTTATTTTTTGCCGACAATGAAATTCTTCAGCCGCGCCATTTGCCACTGGCGCAGATAGCGTCGGAATTCGAGGTTTTCATAACGGGGCAGGCCGCGCAGTCCGGACCAGAAATAGCTGAAGATCATCAGCAGGCCACCGATGATCACTGGTTTTTCGCGCATGCGGTTGATGCCGGTGGCGATGGCGTACAACGGATGGTAGCCCATGTACCAGTTGCCGCGTCCCCAGCGCAGCCGGCCTTCATAGATGTGCTTGTCGGACGAGCCCATGATGCGGTGGTGCCACAACCAGGCTTGCGGATCGTAGTAGCAAAAGGTCTTCCAGCCTTTCATCCATGCTGTGTGGACGTCGATGCCGTCCCACGACAGATGCTGGACGAAGCCGCCTATGTCTTCGAAGGCAGTGCGCCGATAGAGCTTGAACTGACCGGCCACCTGCTCGTCGATGTGGCTCTCTTCAATGTACTGGCCGTTCTCATGGCGATAGACTTTGCCGGACACGGCGGCCAGCCCGGGATCCTCATCAAGTTTGCGGAACATATGTTCCAGGTAGTGCGGACCGAACGACATGTCGCCGTCGAGCTTGGCGATGTACTGGTAATCCTTGTGCTCGATATGTTCCATGCCAAAATTGAACGCAGCGATCACGCCGCCGCCCAGTTTGCGGAAGCCGCGATCCTGGCGCGGCAGCAGGCGGATGAAGGGATATTTTTCAACGTATTCGCGCACGATGTCGGGGGTGGTGTCGGTCGAGCCGTCGTCCACCAGTATCCATTCGAGCGGGCGGCAGGTCTGCGCGACCATGGAGTCCATGGTGAGACGCAGATATTGGGATTCATCGCGCACCGGCGAAATGATGACCAGGGGAACGATGCGTGGATTGACCGCCGGCGGCGCCTCCACTGCTTCGAGAGTTTGCTTGTGGACATCTTGCATGAGCGCTTCCTTCTGCATATTTTCCCAATAGTAAATGGATTTGTTGCGGAGGCCCGTTTTGCTTATGCTTGCGTATGCTGTCTGAAGCATGCAGGCAAATCAAGGATCGATGTAAATACGTCGTCAAAAAACGGTACAAATATAGTAATATTGTCAAAATAATATCAAAATAATGATTGTATATGACTAGAACTAATTTCATAAATAGGCATGGGTGTGAGCTTTCCCTGTTTGGGATGAAGTGCAAGGCGCGAATCGGGATCAAGACTGAACGTCTTGACCACGATTCGTAACGCGGCAATTCGCCCAAACAGGCCGCTCCCTTCGGGTTCTTCCCAGAAAGGGCGCTGGCCGCGTTGCGCTCCTTGCCGCATTGCACATTCGGCACCGCCACGCGACGCGTCACGCCCTTGCATGGCGCATCTGCGCTTGCAAGCGCAGACCGTTACGCAGGCGCGCAGCATGCTGCGCGAAATCCCTGCTACACCCTTGCAAGTGCCCTTTCTGGGAAGAACGTATCTCACGTCTATTTATGAAATGAGTTCTAACTAAATTCGTCGCTTGTTCGACTTCTGATTGCCGGAACGAATGAAAAAACAGACCGCATTTCCCACGTCTCATATGTTCGGGCTCGATATTTGCATAACGAGTTTCAACGGCGCGGTGCATCAACTGACGAATCTGGCCGTCCGCCGCGAGGGGCCACCCGCGATTGTGGTTACGCCCAACGTCGATCATGTGGTCAGACTCGACGCCGATCCCGGCTTTCGCCAGTTGTATGTGCAGGCCGATTACATTTTCGCCGATGGCATGCCGCTGGTCTGGGCCAGCCGCATGACCGATTTGCCGTTGCCGGAAAGGGTCACGGGGTCAGACTTGTTCGTCGAACTGGCGCGGATGGCGGCTGCGCAAAAGTTGCCGGTATTCGTCATCGGCGGTATGCCCGGCCAGGAAGCAATGCTGACAGCAGCGTTTGCCCGCAGGTATCCGGGCCTGCCGGTTGAGCTGTATTGCCCGTCAATGCAATTCGATCCCGCCGGTGCGGAAGGACGGGAAGCGCTGCGCAGGGTCAATGCCGCCAAGCCGGGCATTGTGTTCGTTTGCCTGGGGATGCCCAAACAGGAACGCTGGGCTTTTGCACACCGGGACGAGATGCAGGCCGGCGTGGTGATGTGCGTTGGTGCGGCGATGGAATTCGCGCTCGGTTTCAAGTCGCGTGCGCCGCTGTGGATGCAGAAGAGCGGACTCGAATGGTGCTGGCGCCTGGCGTCCGAGCCGCGCCGCCTGTGGCGCCGCTATATCGTGCAGGGTTCGAAGTTTGCCGGCTTGCTGTGCCGGGAGTGGCGACGGCAGCGTACAATCAATGACAACCAGAGGACAGGGAGCGGCCATTGAGCTTTTATACCGATAAGCGCAACCACCACACCACTTTACTCGGCCTTGCCATCGGTGCAGCTTATGCGCTGGCGATCATTCTGACGCTGGAAATCTGCGTCGCGCTGTATCAATGGGCGGAATTCGCCACTTTCAATTTCGTCGCCGCAGTGGCAGGCGTCACCGGTTTCATCGTGTTCAGCGATTTGCGGCGCTATGCCGTGGACAACGCTTCGCTGATGACACATCGTTTCGGCACCATCGTCCGCTTGTGGATCGGTACCTTTTTCGTTGTGGTGCTGTCGCTTTACCTGACCAAGACTGCTGCCGATTTCTCACGTGTAGTCATGATCATGTGGCTAGTCGCTACGCCCTTTACGCTGACGCTGACCTCGCTGCTGTGCCGCTGGTGGGCCTTGCGCATGTATACCGCCAAGGGCGAGCTCCGCACTGCCATTTTCGTCGGCTTCAGCGAAGATGCGCAACGTTTGGCGGAGTCTTTCCAGACCTCGAAAATGCTTGGCATCACGCCGGTCGGTTTTTTCGACAACCGCCAGGGAACGCAGCGCGTCGGTTCCGAGTTGCCGCGCCTGGGCAGCCTGATGGACGCCATCGGCTGGATCGAACGCAATCCGGTGGATGTGGTGTTCGTCGGCCTGGTGCATGCGCGCTCAAGCGATATCGCGCCGGTGGTGGACGCCTTGCACGACTCGGTGGCGTCCGTGTATTTCGTGCCGGATTCCAAGCTGTTCGGCCTCGGCCACATGCAATACGGCGAGATGGCCGGCACGCCGGTGCTGGTGGCCTATGAGACGCCATTCATCGGGGTGGCGCGGCTGCTGAAACGTTTTGCCGATGTCGTCATATCGCTGTTGATCTTGCTGATCCTCAGTCCGGTCCTGCTGGCGATCGCCATCGGCGTCAAACTTTCTTCTCCCGGACCGGTCGTGTTTCGCCAGATGCGATACGGCGTCGGCGGCCAGAAGATCGTGGTGTCCAAGTTCCGCTCGATGCGCAACGATCCCTTGCCGCAGAATGGCGAGGTCCGGCAGGCGACGGTCGGCGACGCGCGCGTGACGCCGTTCGGACGCTTCCTGCGCAAGACGTCGCTGGATGAATTGCCGCAATTTTTCAATGTGCTGGAAGGCTCCATGAGCATCGTCGGCCCGCGTCCGCATGCGGTCCAGCACAACGAGCTGTATCGCAAGCAGGTCAAGGGCTACATGCTGCGCCACAAGGTCAAGCCTGGCATTACCGGCTGGGCGCAGATCAACGGCTTGCGCGGGGAAACCGATACGCTCGACAAGATGCAGCGCCGCATCGAATACGATCTCTATTACATCCGCAACTGGTCGCTGGCGCTGGATTTCAAGATCATTCTGTACACCGTGCTGGTGGTCTTCAAAGACCGCAACGCATACTGACCGGGGCGCCGCGCATGCCGAAGGCCGTATCCCGACACCTGTTGAGCGAACTGGCCCCGGACGTCGCCGGCCGTTTTGGCGACGGCGTTGCAATATGCGTCCATACTGCGTTCGAGCAAGTTGAAGCGCGTTGGCGCGCGGCGCAAACCGATTGCGCGTCTTACGGTTTCCAGGCATACGACTGGCTGGCGACTTGGCAGCGCACGCTCGGGCAAAGGCAAGGCTGGGAAGTTCTGCTGGTGGAACTGACCGACGCCGACGACCGCACGCTGATGCTGCTGCCGCTCGGGCGCCGACGCAAGTACGGCTTGCGCATCGCAGGTTTCCTCGGCGGCGAGATCACCGACTACAACGCGCCGCTGCTGCGCGCAGATTTCGATGTGTCGGGGTTTGCCGCCTTGTGGCCGGTGATCGTGCGTTTGCTGGGAGGCGTCGATGTTTTCCGCGCACGCCGCATGCCGCAGCATATCGAAGGCGTCGCCAATCCGATGGTGGCGCTGACAGGCATGCGCCAGACCGAACAGGCCCATGCGGCAACGCTGACGGTTGGTTATGAAGCGTTCCAGAAGCAGCGCAGCGCCAAGATGTTCGCCGACACGCGCAGGCAGTTGCGCCGGCTCGGCGAACTGGGCACGGTGCAATTGCTGGTCGATACGCCGGCGCCGCAACGCGTGGAGGTGGTGGCGGCCATGGCCCGGCAAAAAGCGCGGCGCTGGAATGAAACCGGCAGCCGCGACTTGTTCGCGGAAGAGGGCTATCTAGCGTTCTATCAGCATCTCGCGGCGCACGGGCTGGGCGGCGGCGCGATTGTCGTGTCGGCGCTGTATGTCGACGAGCACTTGGTCGCCACGCATTGGGGCATGTGTTACGGCAAGCGCTTCTACTGGCTGATGCCAGGCTATCAGGATGGCGAGTGGGCACGCTATTCGGCGGGGCGTATCCTGCTCGATGCCGTACTCAGGCATTGCATCGACAGTGGGTTGGAGATATTTGACCTGACCGTCGGCGACGAAGCCTACAAGCTGCAATGGGCCGATCACAGCTTGCTGTTGTATGCCGGCCAGCAAGGTCATAGCCTGCGCGGCAAGCTTGTGGTGGCACTCGATGAGGCCTATCGAAGGCTGCGGGCGCAGGCACGCGGCAACGAGCGCCTGCGCGGCCTGGTCAGGCGTCTGCGGCGTTGGCGTACTGCTGCCAGTAATCGATAGCGGCATTGACCGGCAACACTTTGCAGCCGGCGGCAAGCGCCGCCGCGATGGCGCGTTCCAACCGTTCCGGCGTGGTTCCATAGCGGCTCGGCGGATTTTCCACATCATGGGTGTTGACGATCAGCCAACCTTTCTGGCGGGAGGTGCGCTCCAGCAGTGTTTCATAATCCTCGGCATCGACCGCAATGTCGTACAGGCGATGGGTTTTCAGCGCATTCAGGTCGGCGTAGTCTTCATGCGCGCCGCCGCCGGTGATGCGGCTGGAGCGGAAGCGTTTGCTGCAGATGCGTTTGGCGTTGTAGGCGTAGGCGCCGAACGGATAGGCAAAATCCAGCGTCGCGGAATCGACGCCGAACTCGGCCAGGAAGGCGGCGTTGCGGTCGAGTTCGCGTTCAAGTTCGGGAGCCGTCAAGGTATCGCAACGGATGTGCGAATAGCTGTGGCAACCGAGTTCGTGGCCGGCGGCCAGCAGCGCCAGCAAATGGTCGCGGGTGTGGCAAGGCTTGCCTTCTTCGAGGCTGCCGGTGAGGCCGCCCGCGACGTAGAAGGTGCCGCGCGCGCCATGCCGCTCGAGCGTGCGTGCGCCGGCTTCGCAGGCCGATGCGGGAGCATCGTCGAACGTGAAGCTGACCACGCCGATATCAGCGCACAACGGCAGCATTTCCTTGTAGGCGTGCTGCGCCAGTCGTCGGCTGATGCGCAGGGCAAGTTTTGAGGCGGAATCTGGCATGGGCGGTTTTTCCGGAATCCCCTGCACCCCGTCAGTCGGCAACGATATGCGCACCGAAACGACGGCGCCAGCGCAGGAAAGGTTTCTCTACAAAATTGTAAGACGCAACGGCCAGCGCAAATGATAGCAGCACTGCGGTCGCGGCGAATGCGGGGTAGGCCTGCCAGCCGATGCGTTGCGGTCCGAGGCTGCCCGGTCCCCACCAGATCTCCGCGGTCACGATGGCGATCGGATGATAAAGATAGAGCGAGTAGGACCACTTGCCGACGCGCCGCGCCGCGCCGGTTTCCAGCAATCGCGTCAGCGGCGCCAGCGCATCGGTAAAACAAAGCGCCGTCACCAGCGGCATCAGCGCCAGCCCTTGCAGCGAATAGCGCAGCGTGTCGCGAAAACCCGGATGCCGCGCCACGAAGCAGATCAGCAGCAGGAGCAGGCAGACCGCTTGCACCAGATGGCTGGCGGAAAAGCGCCGCCAGTGTTTCTGCGTGTCGTTGGCCAGGATCAGGGCCAGCCAGGCGCCATAGAGGATGGAATCGATGCGCGTGTCGGTGCCCATGTAGATGCGGTCGCTGCTGCCGCCGTTGTGATGCAGGACGACGCGCCACAGCAGCACCAGCGCCACGCCGCCGGCCAGCGCCCAGGAAAAACGGCGCAGGCTGGCTGCACCCGCCAGCAGCGCCACGCAGATGAAAGGGAAGACCAGGTAGTACTGCTCCTCCACCGCCAACGACCAGAGGATGCTGAAAGGATCGAAGCCGTCGCGGCCCTGCCCGAAATGGAAGTAAATGCCGTAGTAATTGGCGTAATAAAACAGCGCGGCCGAGACCTTGCCCCAACTCATGATGCCACCCGCGAGGCTGAACGCCAGCGCACCCAGGACGATGGCGACCAGCAGCGCTGGATAGAGCCTGACCAGGCGGCGCGCATAGAATCGTCCGATGGCGATCCTGCCGTTCTGCGCATGTTCGGCCAGCAGCAGGCGCGTGATCAGCAAGCCGCTGATGAAAAAGAACACTGTCACGCCAAAGCCGCCCGGGATCGCCGAGCTGAAACCCAGATGTGCGACCAGCACCAGCAGCACGGCGAATGCGCGCAGGCCGTCGAGACCGGGGATATAGTCGAAGGAAGGCCGTGCACTGGCGGTCAGGGTCATCGCAGATCCTCAATCTGTTGGCGAGCGCGGTTGTAGCCTTGTTGGTTTTCGTAGATGAACGGCCCGGTGATGTTGTCGAAAGTGTAGTTCAGGCTGGCTTGGATGGTGCTGCGCCGGTAGTAGATGTCGCCGCCCGATCTGGACGTGGTCTGTTCGCGTACGGCGTCGAGGCGGAAGGCCAGCCGGCGCGTGATGTCGTAGTCGTAGCGCAAGCCCAGCCGCAGCAATTGATCGTTACCGCCGGTCGGCGTGCTGATCTGGCTGGTGGCGAAGCCCTGGGATTTTTGCGATTCCAGCGATGCCAGCAGCGACACCCGCGTCTTCGGCGTGGCCTGCCAGACGGCGCGGCCCTGTATGCCCTTGGTGATGACATACAGGCGGCTATCGGCCTCGTCGTTGGCTTGCGGACGATCCCAGATGCGGCCATAGAAGGTCGTCTTCGGCGAGTAATGCCAGTCGATGCCGAGTTCGGCCGACACCAGTCGGCTGTCGTGGTCCGTCCGAGTCCTGAAATGCCGTGCGATAGTGCCGAGGTGACCGACGAAAATTGTGTTCTCGGTATAGCGCCAGGCGGTGTCTGTGAATAGTTCGGTATCGGTGTAGCGCGAGTCGAACTCGGCGATCTCGTCGGCTGTGCGGTTGGGAAAGCTCACCTTGTTGCGCCTTACGCCGCCCGAGAAGGTCGATTTGGTGCCGGAGGTATAGCGGATCGCCGCCTGGATGGCATTGCTGTTCATGTTGTACATCTCGACCCGGCCGGGGATCATGTAGCTCAGGGTTTGCTGGGTCCAGGTCAGCGGCACGTCGAAGCGGTTGGTGACGCGGTAGGCGACCTCGATGTTGTCTTCGCGGATATGCGGAAACTCCGGTTCGACGTTGGAAATGTCGCGCGGGGGCGTGCTGTTGCTGCGCGCTATTTCGCCGCCGAAATAGCTGTACAGCCGGTCGTCGGTGCGATGACGGATGCGGCCGCGCAGCAGGTCGCTGTATTCCCAGTTGTAGATGCCTTCGAATTGCTTCTTCGCCTTGTTCAGGCTGTAGGGGCCGCCGCCATTGATCTGCTCGCTGTAACTGCTGAAACTGCTGCCGTAATGCATCTGCGACACCGACGCAGTCAGTTGCAGATTGGTGCGCTCGGTCGGCAGCGGCAGGAACAATGCGCCGCGCAGATCCGTCGACCACGCCGAGTCCGACGTCTTGAGCTTGTTGTTGCTGTTGTTCGGGAACAGGAAGGGATTGTCGATGCGATACCAGCTCAGGCCGCTTTGCAGTGCGTATTCGGCGGTGGCATTCGCTTGCGGCGCGCCAACCAGTAGTGTCGCGAGCGTTGCGCATGCCAGCATGCCGATGCCGCGGAGTCTGCCGGCGGTCCGGGTTGAGGGCATGACGTCATTCATCGGCAACCACCTCGTACCAGGGGCTGGCCTGGGCAATATCGGCCTGGACGTGGATCGTAGCGAGGCCGTTGTTCAGACTGACGCGATTGCCGCCGAGCGCGGCAAGGCGCTTGCCGCTGCCGTCCAGCGGATAGACCGAGATGCGCCTGGCCTGGGTGCGCAGGCTGATGCGCGCTTCATTGCGCTCCATCCAGACCGGACCTTCGACGTCGCGCGGTCCCGACGGCTTGTCGTTCATGCCGGCATCGGGTTCCAGCGTCCACCATGTGGCTTCGCTCTTGTAACGGACCAGTTCTTTCGGGCGCGGCGGCATTGAGCCTGGCTGATTGCCGGTGATGGCGCTGGAAGCGGAGATCAGGATTTGCCGCGACGCAGCCAAAGGACGATTGTCGAGCGCCGTCAGCAGCACGCCGGTGAAGCCGCGGCTCTTGCCGAGCAATTCGATGGCGACGTTGTCGTCGCCGACGCGGCGTTTCATGAGAAAGCCGAAAAAGCCCCGCGCTTGCGGCGTGCGCAACTGGATAGTGCGTTGTTGTGCGTCGAATTCGAACTCGCCGTTAGGAGCGCGTAGCGGCGTTACCGGCGCAGCCTGTGTCGCCAGTTTCGCGGCGCCGCTGAGATCCATGCCCAGGCGCGCCTGCGTTGCCAGTTGGGGCGTGATGCCGTAGCGCACCGACAAATGGGTTTCGAACGCGCCGGGCTCGCGTGCGGCTGCGATCGCGCGGCGTGCATCGGGAGCCAGCGGAATGGCGATCTGGTTCGGCAGGGTCGCCATCAGGCCGCTGCGGAACAGCATCGCGCTTTGCCCGAAGGCGGCATATTTTCCCCAGTCGCCGCTGAGCGTGAACGCCGACGGCGTCGTCGCCCAGTTGTCGCCGTCGAGGTAGTCGAAGAAGAACAGGCCGTCCCAATCCTGGGCGGCGGCAAAGGCCGCCATCAGCGGCAGGATTTCGCTGCCTTGCTTGTTGGGAAAGGGCTGATTGTATTCGCTGACGACGAAAGGTTTGCGCAGGTCGCGGCGCAAGGCCAGCGCCAGCAGTCGGCTCAGTTCGCCGTCGCTGGCCGAACTGTTGCGGATGCGCCAGTCGTTGCGGTCCCAGGCCGGACCGGGGAAGTCGGGATGGTCGATGTAAAAGTGCTCGTCGAGATAATCCATCTGCGTTTGCGAATCGAAATTCAGTACGCCGCCATATCCCATTTGGGTGCCGGTCACCGGCACCAGCGCATCGGTTTCGCTTTGCACCACTTGGCGCATACGGTTGAAATAGGCGCGGTCGGTGTCGGCCAGGAACATCAGGAAGTCGCGCACGCGCAGCGCTTCTCCGGAAGTGTTCGGCGTGCCGGGGTCGCCTGGTCCGAGGATTTTTTCTGTGAGCGACTTCAGCTTGCCGTCGAGGCGGTCGCGCCATTGGCCGACTTGGGAAGCGTCGGTCGGCGTCAGCAACTGGATCGTCGAATCGCTGGAGACGCAGGTATTCCATGCGGCGCAGGCCTTCGCGGTCGAACCGTAACGTTTGACCAGCCAGTCCTGCCATTGCTTGCGCAGCTCGGCTTCATATGCCCTGGGGACGGCGTCGGTCCACTCGCGGCGTTGCCACGCGGCCAGCAGTGAAGACTCGTTGTTGATCTCGACCATCGCCAGCGCCGGATTGTTGCGCAGGCCGAGGCCGCGGATCAGTTGGCGCGCATACTCTTCCTGCAAGGCCACCATGCGCGGATAGTAGACGTGCAGCGGCGCGCCCAGCGACGTTGCTTCGGCCTTGCCGTCCAATGGCGGCAACTGGTCGACGGCGGGGCGGAAACGGTAGCCGACATGCAGGTTGAGATCGACGTAGATGCCCTGCTGCTTCAGCGCGGCGATGAAGTTGCGCAGCCGCGCGACAGCGACCTGGTTGAAGCTGGGATAGGGCCCCGGCGTGAGCAGGCTGCGCGGCGGACTGTCCTGGGTGCCCGGGCTGCTGTCCATGTGATGCAGACGCACCGCATTGATGCCGAGCTTGCGCAGGCGCAGGGCCAGCCGCACGGCATCGGCGTCGGAGGGGAAATTGGTGGCGAAGCTGAGGTTGATGCCGTACAGGCGCACGCGCGTGTCGTCGGCGGTGTTCGGAAGGTTGTCGGCGCCGACGCGATAGAAGTGGCCGTTGCGCACGAAAATGCGCGCCCCGGCGTCGAGCGGGCGGTTCATCCCTGATCGGTCGGGCGCGCCCGCGAGCTTGTCTTCGTCGATGGCGAAGTTGAAATACTGGATGCCGTTATCGCCGCCGGTGAAGCCGCCGGCAACGGTTTGCGTCATTGCCGGCGCCGATGTCGCCAGGCAAGCCGCCAGCAAGAGCATACGCCACGTCGTCGCGCGGTTCATGACGATACTCCGTTGGCATCATTGCCGGGTTCCTGGGCAGGTTTTTCCCGTTCCGCCTGCTCCATGCGATACACGGTCAGGCGTGCCGAAATCTCCGTCGAAGAATAGAGAAAGAAGATGTTCTGGAACAGCACGCCGCGGAACATTTCACTTTCCGACAAGTTGCTGATCAAGATCAGGATCAACATGGTCCAGTGGAAGGCCGCTTCTTCGCGGTCGATGCGCGTCAGTTTCACCAGATTCAGGATATGGACGATGAATACGCCGGCCAAGATCACGAGGCCGACGATGCCCAGTTCGTTGAGGATGTCGACGTAGCCGTTGTGCGCTTGCAGGGGAATCCAGTGCAGGATGTTGATGATGCCCTGCGACGGACTTCCTTCTCCCAGCCAGAATGCGCCGTAGCCGATGCCCAATATCGGATGTTGTCGCACTTCCAGCATCACCAGGCGCCAGATGTCGGTACGTCCGGTGAGGTCGCTGCTCTTGTGGAACAGTGCGCCGAATGGTGCGAACAATTCATCCCATTCGGGCAGGCGTCCCTGGACGACATAGAAAATCTGCAGGCAGAGCAGGGCGATGACGACCAGGCCCAGCGTCACTCGCCGACCGTCGAATTCGCCGGTCAGGTAACGTCGGCGCGCGAGCAGATAGATGCCGGTACCCAGCGTCGCTACCAGGATGGCGGTGCTGCTCTTGGCCATGATCAGCATGAACAGGCTGAACACGATGCCGAAATAGCAGAGCGAGCGCGGGAAGGTCGTGCCCAGGCTTTCCTTGATCCATAGCACGATGCACAGAGCGGAGATCGCGCCCAGCGTATTTTTTTGCGACACTACGCCGCGCCAGGCGCCTCCCAGTTCATAATCGACGCCGATGCTCGGCAGCACCAGCGACACCACGAAAGACAACGCCATGAGCGTCATCAACGTGCCCAGCATGGTGCGGATCAACTGATGTTTGCCGCCGACCGGCGGCGAGATCGCGATGCCGACTAGCGTCAGGCCGATCAATTGGACGCTGCGTTTGAGCGTGACCACCGGATAGGGCGACCACAGCATGGTGATCAGGCAATACAGGATGATCGCAATCAGCAACGGATTGAGATTCTGCGCATGAAGCAGGCTCCAGCGCCAGTTGCGCCGGGCCAGCCAGGCGCCGATCAGGAACACCGATCCGAACTGGATCTGAAACACCAGCGAGCCCTCGGCATAACTGCCCTGCGGATCGATATTGCCCCAGTTCAAACCGGGCGGCAGCAGCGAGAACGTCATGCTCAGGACGACCAGCAGGGACACGACGAAGGTATTGATATGGCCGAATGTCGATGCCGGCCTCGATGGAGCCAATTGTTCAGTTGCCGTATTCATGATAGCGATGGCCCAGAAGGGCGCTTAATTTGCCGCATTGCGCCAGCGTGATACGCAGCCAGCGGATCGACGCGATGCGGGAAAAAGGAAGGGCCAGTAGCGCCACACCGGCGGCGACCGGCAATTGGACCAGAGCGCGCGCGCCGAGTCGGGTTGCGCGCAGGAAACGTCGCATGCCGCCGAGGCGGGCGATTTCCGAGAGCACATATGTTTGCCCCAGGCGATACGAGCGGCGCAGCAGCCAGTTGAGATTGGCGCGCTGCGCCGGCACTTCTTCGCTGACAGTGGCTTCGTCGCACCAGACGAATCTGGCGCCGTGCGCAAGCATGTCGCGAAACAGCATGGTGTCTTCCGCGCCGGTGCGGCCGAAGTCGGCGTCGAAGGGACCGCCTTCGGGGCCCGCCACAGCCATCAGCTTGCTGCGCCGGATCAGTACGTTGCCGGTGCGCGCATCTTTGGTCGTGATGACGCTGCCGGTGGCGAAGCGGCGGCGATTGAAGAAATCGCCGCGGCGAATCCAGGCCGGCGTGTCGTCGCGGTAGCGCGGCAGCACCGGTGCGAATACGGCGTCGGCGTCGTAGCGGCGCTGGGTTTGCGCCAGCTTGCGTATCCAGTCGGCGTCGGGCGTTTCGTCGTCGTCGATGAACAGCACCCATTCACCCTGCGCCGCATGGACGGCGGCGTTGCGCGCCCGGGCGATGTTGGGCGTGGTTTCGTGGCGCGCATGCAAGGGCATGGCCATGCGGCTTTGCCAGTCGCGCAAGAGTTCTGCTGCGGAGCCGGCCGGATCGTTGTCGACCACCACGACTTCCACACGCAGGCCGTCGCAGACCTGTTCGGTCAGTGCCGTGAGCAGGCGGTCCAGCAGCACAGGGCGGCGGAACGTGCAAATGCAGATGCTGATGTCGACAGGAGCGGTCATGTGTTCTTGCGCCTCAGCATGGGCAGGAAGACGGCCCAGATCAGCAGCAGGTCGAAAACTTCCACGATGATCAACGCCAGGATGGCACCCCAGGCGCCGTACAAGGGGATGAAAACGGATGCCGAAATCAGCATGACGATCAGGCAGGCGACGCCGCTGACCAGCAGCAGCCGGTATTGGTCGTTGCTGGTCAGCCAGGACGAGCCGATCCAGCGCGCCGCGTTGATGGCGAAGTAGCCGCCCCAGGCCAGCACCATCGGTTCGAGGCCGTGATACTTGACACCCAGCACATGCGCCTGCAGCCAAGGCAGCGCCAGCCACAAGACGACGACGTAAAGGACGGTGACGATTTCGATGCCTGCCACCGACGCCCATGCGAGGTGGTCGAGATGCTTCCAGTCGCGCGCTGCAGACAGGCGGCTCACCATCGGCCGCGCCACCCGCGACCAGGCCAGCACCGACAAGGAAATCGGCATCAGCAGCAGGCGCGAAGCATTCAGATCGGCGGCCGCCGCCACGCCCAGCATAGCGGCGGCAATATAAAGATAACTGTAGTTGGTGGCCCATGCCACCAGCGCACCGGGCAGGGCCCAGCGGCCGCGCTGCATGACTTCGGCGACGGCGGCGCGGAATGATGCCGGTTCGTGCGCCTGTCGGGCGTAGCCATGGTCGGTGCTGCGCCACATGCCGACAATATTGGCCAATCCCATGACGAGAAAAATCGCCGGCACAGTGAGATAACCGACCAGCAGCAGGATGCCAACGCCGATCGCCGCTGCCAGCGCATAGGCGATGTCGGTGTGCAGTACGCGGCGCGGACGTGCTTCGATGAAACTGATGCTGCGGTGGTATTCGCGCTGGGCGTTGGCGAAGAGATAGACGGCGAAGGCGATGCCGAGCAGGAGCGGGTGCGCGTCGATCCCGGTCAAGTCGGCGACGAAGGCGCTGCCGGCGCCGAACGCCAGCGCCAGGCCGATGCTCAGTTGCCATTGGAAGCGCAGCAGCAAGGTCGCCAGCCGCGCACGCTCGTCCGGCGATCTGCCGGGCGCGATGGTGGTCAGGGGACCGGTGATCAGCGCTTCGATCACGGTGGAGGCGAAAATGCCGGCGACATACAGTTGCGAGTAGACGCCATAGGATTCCTTGGTGGCCAGGCGGATCAATACCAGGCCAAGCGCAAAGTTCAGGCCGCTCAAGAGGGCCTGGTCGATGAGCGAGGCCAGCGAGTGGATCAGCAGCTTCCTGCTGCTGACGCTGCCTACTTCCGGTGCGGGCCGTTCAGCCATTTGCGCAGACGGCGCCATAGTTTTTTGCCTTTGCCCTCAAGCTGCTCCAGCGCGTCCGGTTCCGTGAACTCGTTGTAGACCGTGCCGATGATTTGCGCGCCGGCTGTTTTCATTTGCGCCTGCGTCTGGCGCAGGTCGTCCAGACGGGAGTAGTGCTGGCGCGCCACCAGCAGGCACATGCCGACCTGCTGGGAAATGGTTTGGGCATCCGAGGAGGTCTGCGCCGCCGGCGTGTCGACGATGAAGACGTCGAAGTCGTCGGCCAGTTGCTTCATCAGCTTGCTGAGTGCAGGCTGCAGCAGGATTTCCAGCGGGTTTGGCGGTTGGGGACCGGCGTTCAGAATGTGCAGGTGCGGAAAACCTTCTGCCAAGCCCCCGGCCGAGATGGCGGTGCGTCCTGCCAACATGGTCGACAAGCCGGTTTTGTTTTCAAGGCCGAACAGCAAATGCTGTTGGGGCGAACGCATGTCGGCGTCGATCAGGAGGGTGCGCTTGCCCATTTGCGAGAACGCCAGCGCCAGGCTCGCGGCCAGATAACTTTTGCCTTCGCCTTCGGCGGAACTGACGATGGCGATGGAGATTTTTTCCTGGTGGCTCAGGCGAATCGACAGTTCGGCACGGATCTGGCGGATCGCTTCGGCCTCCATACCGAACGGCGCGAGCGCGATGTCCAGCGAATCGTCGAGGCCGTCGGTCGGCACTAGCGCAGTGGCGTAGTTGAATTGTTTGGACAGCACCGCCTGCACGTTCTGTTCGGTCAACAGGCCGAGGCGTACGGCAGCCTCGCCGAAGCGGATATTGGCTGAATTCTGCAATTCGACGACGCGGGAGACCTGGTCTTGCGTGAGCAGGCCCGCTTCGACGAAGCGGGAGCCCATTTTGTCGGCGCTGGCTGCGTTTTCTGGTGTGGAGTTTTCTGTTGCCATGGTCTTGGATGCCGAGTCTTAGCGAATTCCGATATGGCCGATTAACGGGAGGTGAAGGCCGCGCAACAGATCGTCTGCGCAGCGCACGCGTCGCTGGCCGAGTTCATACAACAGGGCCAGGCAGAAGCCCAGCGCCAAGCCTACCAGGATGCTGGCGACGATATTCTGCAGCAGCAGCGGTTTGGAATGTGTGCTTGGCGCTTCGGCCACGCGCAGCACGGTCAGGTCGAAGGTGTTGATGTTGCTGGCCATCAGGATCTCATCGTACTTCGCCAGCGCGGTGTTATAGACGCGCTCCACGCTGTCGAGCTGGCGCTGATAGGAAGTGATGATGTCGCGATGTTTCTTTTGCTCAAGCAGCCTGACGCGCTGGGTATCGACCTCTTTCTTCAATGCTTCTTCCTGCATGGCCAGGCGGCGCGTATCGATTTGCTGGGCGTCCAGCGCACTGCGCGCTTCGTGCGCAATGCGCGCATTGATGTCGTCGCGTTCACTGATCAGCGCCAGGGTTTTCGGGTGGCGCGGGCCGAGTACGCTCTGAATGTCGGCCAGGCGCTTGTTGACGTCGCTCAGTTTGGATTTCAGGTCGTTGATGTTGGGGCGTTGCGCGATCTCAGGCAGTTCGTCGACGCGCACGCCGCTGCGCACCAGATTGTCGGTGGCGTTCTTGCGCGCCTGCGCTTCCTGCTGCTGGTTCTGGACGGCGATCAGCGAGGTCATCAGGTCGCCGAGCTGGCGCGATTGCAGGTCGTTGCGTTCATTGGGGTCGAGGATGCCGACATCTTGCTGGTACTTGGTCAGTTTTTCCTGAATCGCGTCGGCTTCCTTGCGCAGGTGTTCGAGTTGGGCGTTGTATTGCTCGCGGCGCGCACGGGCCGAGGCCGAGGAAATCTGCTGGTTCAGATCGATGTAGGCACGCACCACGGCGTTGGCCAGGTCGCGTGCCTGCTCCGGCGTGCCGGCGGCATATTCGACTTCGATCACGCGGCTTGAGCGGCGCGTGATTACTCGCGTCTGGTCGTTGATGCGCTTGACCAGTTGCGAATGGGCGCGCGCTTCGCCCTGGCGTTCGACCGCTTCGCGATAGGCGGCGGTGCGTTCCAGGTCCAGGGTTTCGATGACTTTCTCGGCGACGGCCTGGCTCTTGACCATGTCGAGCTGGGTCTGCATGTAGCTCTCATCCATCATTGGCGAGAACAGGCGACCGTTGATCGGATCGTTGCCCTTGTAGTCGAGGAAGACGTCGGACGATGCCGTATAGGTTTTGGGCAGCAACAAAGTGACAACGATGGTGATCGCCATCGTCGCCAGCAGCGTCTTGAATATCGTGCCGCGCCGCGCTGAGATCATTGACGCCAGTTGTCTGGACGACAAACCGGTTTCGGGAGCCTGCAGGTTCACGCTATAGCCTTGATGTTTGATCAGAATAGACTCTCATTAACGTAGACGACGTCGCCGGGCAAGACCGGATCCGCCAATTTCGCCTTCATCTCTTGCACGCCTTTTTCAGGAACTTCGCGATTGATGTAGATGCGGCGCTGCGAGGCGCGCTGGGTCATGCCGCCGCCGAGAGCAATTGCGCGCATGACGTTCATGTCCTGTTCCATCGGGTAGGAGCCCGGGCGATTGACTTCGCCGTGGATGTAGAAGACTTTTTTCTTGTTGACGTAGACGACGTCGCCGACGTTGAGCTCAACGTCCAGCGGGGTGCGTTCGGTGGCGCCGGTTTCGCCCAGCATGATCGGAATGCGTGTGTCGCTTTCGCCGCTGTTGCTCTTGTCGGTCTTGCGACGCAGCAGGGTCACGGTCTGGTCGGCTTGCGGTGTCAGACCGCCGGCGGTGGCCAGCAATTCCAACACGCTCAGATGGCCGGGAATCGGATAACGGCCGGGCCGGCTGACTTCGCCCAGCACCGACACCATCTGGCTGCGCAATTGGACGACTTCTACCGATACTTCCGGATTTTTCAGATATTGGCCCTTGCGCAGACCGTCGGCGACCTTGGCCGAGATTTCGCTGGTGGTCAGGCCGTTCACCTCAATGCCGCCGATCAGCGGCAGGGTGAGGATGCCTTTGTCGTTGACGCCGACTTCCGCCGACAGGTCAGGCTGACCGAAAACGGTCACGCGCAGCACATCGCCGGAGCCGACGCGGGTGTTGGTGACGGCGGATGAGGGAAGCGCCAGCGTCGATAGCACGCCCGGAGGCGCGGACATCAGTTCGCCCGTTCTGGTCGGATCGGTAGGCGCCTGAGCAAGCGCGGAAGCACTCGTCAGGATAGTAAGGAAAGCGGAAATGGATAAAGCGAATCGGCGCAAACTTGACTCCCGTGACTGATATTACAAAACGGTTGCGTGTATGGCACGTCGTTCAACAATAAAACGTGAAATCAGGAGGGCAAAGTTTTGTAAATATGACAACTTAAGTTGTGCATGTTAATCGAAAACTCGCATTTTTCAAAAAAATTCTATTTGTATTTATAAAATTTTGTGAATCAAGTGGTTTTAACGATAAATATTTATTTCAAGAGGGAAATTTTTACCTGATTTCGCCGATAACCCGTCTCCACGCACGGATGTTTGCACGAACTGTGCTGAGAAGGGGAAATATCGACTGTATGGCCAGTTAAGCATATAAATTGCGCGATATCAATTCAATATTGCAATATTGCACTCTTTGGAATGTATGTGCTTTGCCGTCGGATGCAACGTGGACGAAGGTCGGGATGAGTGGCTGAACATCGGAGGGCATAAAAACGTTTTGGCGATTTCGTCTATGCTTGGCGGATTGTCTTTTTGCCAGAGATTTTTCATGTCCGCTTCAACCGCCTCCATTTCCGCCAACTCCGTTTCCGCATCGCTGCGCCTCAGTGTGCTCGACCAGGCGCCCGTTTCCGAAGGCATGAGCAGCGCGCAGGCGTTGAAGAATTCGCTCGATCTGGCGGTACTGGCGGATCGGCTCGGTTATTACCGTTACTGGGTTGCCGAGCATCACGGCACCCAGTCGCTGGCCTGCGCCAGCCCGGAGGTGCTGATCGGTCCAATCGCGGCGGCGACCTCGCACCTGCGCGTCGGCAGCGGCGGCGTGATGCTGCCGCATTACAGTCCGCTCAAGGTGGCGGAATCCTTCAGCATGCTGAGCGGCCTTTATCCGGGGCGCATCGACCTCGGCCTGGGGCGCGCGCCGGGCAGCGATTCGCTGACCGCGTCGGCTTTGCAGCGCGATCGCCGCCAGCGGCCGCAGGATGATTTTCCCGAGCAACTGAACGAGTTGCTGGCGTATTTGTGGAATGAGATGCCGGCCGATCATCCATTCGCGCGTTTGTCCGCCTTGCCGGGCAGCCCGGAGTTGTTGCAACCCTGGATGTTGGGCTCGTCGGCGCAAAGCGGGATCTGGGCTGCCGAGCTGGGGATGCCGTACATGTTCGCCGATTTCATCCAGGCCGCCGGCGAAACCGTGGCGGCGCGTTACCGGCGCGACTTTGTGGCGTCGCCGCACTGGTCGGAAGCACGGCAGGGCGTCGCCTTGCAGGTGATCTGCGCCGACACCGATGCAGAGGCGAAACTACTGGCGGCCAGTTACGGCATGCGCCTGATCCATATGCATAGCGGCCGCCGTCTGGACAAAATTCCTTCGGTCGAGACTGCGTTGCGCTTTTTCGAGCAGCATGACCTGCCGCCATCAACCTTGCCATCCGGGCGGCGCGCAGTTATCGGTTCGCCGGCCAGGGTGCGCGAGCAGATCGAGGAACTGGCCGAGGCGTATGGCGCGGACGAAGTCATGATCGTGACCATCATTTACGATCACGACGCGCGCAAGCGCTCGTATGAGCTGATTGCCCGCGAATTCGGCCTGGTCTGAGAAAAATACGGATGCGCTGAGAAATGCATCCACTTTTGCCAATTCAATAAATCTATTTAAAATCAATTGGATAGTGAGAATTCCTCAAGCTTATCCACAAAGTTACCCCCATTTTTTGTGGGTAACTTTGCAGGGCGCATATCTTCACGGTGCTGACGTCGTTTTCAGCGTTCTTTCCGGCCCGACAGCCACAGGCGCGTCATTTGTTCAGCGCTGTCCCTGAGCAGACCCGTGGCATTGTCGATGGCGTCCTTCAGCGTCGCCGGGCCGAATACGATGGAAAAACACCCCGAGAAACTGGTTTGCAATTGCGCCAGCGAGGCGCGGTCGATACCGCCGGACAGCAGCGATGTCGAGACGCCGGCCAAGCGCGCCCGCTGGGCGGCGATGAAGGGAGCCTTGCCGTGCAGGGTCTGGGCGTCGCTGCGGCCTTCGCCGGTGATTAGCCAGTCGGCGTCCTTGAGCGCGGCATCCAGCCCGATATGGTCGGCGACGGTTTGCGCGCCCGACTGGAATTCCGCGCCCAGCATCAGCAAGGCATATCCCAAACCGCCCGCCGCGCCGGCGCCCGGCGAGTTCGCTTCGCTACGGCCGGCGGCTTGTTCGTACAAGGTCGCAAAATGGCCGAGCAGGGCGTCCAGCGGTTTGATCTGTTCCGGTTTGACGCCTTTTTGCGGACCGAAGACGGCGGTGGCGCCATCATCGCCGCACAGAGGATTGTCGACGTCCGACATGGCGACAATATGAATATCTTTCAGGCGCGGATCGAGGCCGCCGACGTCGACGCGCACCAGCTTGCCGAGTTGCGAGGGCACCGGCTCCAGTTCCTGGCCGGCGGCGTCGTACAGTTTCAGGCCGAGTGCGACCAGCATGCCGATGCCGCCGTCATTGGTGCTGCTGCCGCCGAGGCCGATCAGGAAGCGCCGCGCGCCGTTGTCGAGCAACGCCAGCAGGGCGTCGCCGATGCCGAGCGTCGACCGGTTTTCCACCGCGACGGCAGTGCCTGCTTCATCGGTCAGGCCGACGATTTCCGCCGATTCGATCACTGCGCTGCGATCGGCGAGCATGCCCGTGGCCGCGGTGCGCACCGCACCCGATGCGCCGCGCACCTGCAAGCGCCGGACTTCGCCACCGGCGTGCAGCAGCGCGTCCAGTGTGCCTTCGCCGCCGTCGGCAATCGGACACAGGCGCACGACAGCGTCCGGCGCAGCGGCGAGGACGCCGGCGCCGATGGCTTCGGCGACTTCCTGGGCGCTCAGCGAACCTTTGAAGGAATCGGGGGCAATCACGACGATCGGGGGGGAGGCGGTCATAAAAGGTTTGTCGGTTGGCGAAGCTCGGCAAGGCGGCACGTGCATGCGGTCGGCATGATGCGGCTTGCGGTCTCCTGAATGATTGAATTGGTTTTATTGATGAAGGCAGATTATATAAGCAACTTGGGCAACTTCGCGCTGTGCTATGCAGGCGTGAAATCGCTTTGCATATTTCTCGCCGGTACACGAGGTAACAAATAGTAATCGCGCTGGCGAAGCCGGGGGAGCGAGAGGATTATCCAGAAAGAATAGTTCTCGCAGGAGGGCATCATGAAACGTTTGTTATGGATTATCCCGGCGCTGATGCTGGGCGGCTGCGTAGCCGTTCCTTACGATCCGTATTACGCGTCGCCGGCGCCTGTCTATGTCGTGCCGTCGGCTTCGGTTTATTACGGCTATGGCTGGGGCGGTGGATACCGACATGGTTGGGGCGGCGGCGGATACGAGCACGGCTGGGGCGGCGGCGGTGGTTATTGGCGCCATTGAGTACTTTCCTGTCGGGCAAGTTTGCGTCCGGCGCTTCAAGCCAGTAGCATTATGAATGATGGATCCAGGCCCGGTGCGCGTTGCATCGGGTATCATGGGCGTTAAAAAGTTGGATCCGATTCGTTGTTGCTGCATGGTATGGCGATTTCTACGACATTTTCCCGATCTACTCCCAAAACGCGCACTCGCAACAGAGCCATTGTCGGCGTCAGCCTGTCGGTTCTGATCCATGTGTTGCTGTTTTTTGTTTTGCAGCCGAGTCTGCAAAAAATCAATGTACAGGCAAGTTCTTCCCATGAACCGCTTGAGGTGACTTTCGTCCAGACTCCGCCCAAGCCGTCGATCGTCAAACAACCCGAATCGCATCAAAAAGCCAGGCCGGTCAGGAAGCCCTCGCCGCAGCCGAGGCAGGTCGCGCGCGCCAGGACAAGTCCGGCGGCGCCAGCGCGGCAAGCGCCGCCGGTCGCGGAGTCGCCGACCGCCATTACCCGGGCGCCGCCGGAAATGGACATGTCAACCATGCTCAATGCCGCGCGTGAACGGCGCCGTTCCGCCGAAGATTCTGCCGCGCGCGAAAACGCTGAAGCGCGCGCCGCCGAGCAGGGACCGTCCGCGAACGATATCGCCCGCGCCAATATCGCCTTCCAGGAACGCAGGGCCAGTGGCGGCACCAATGGCGTGTTTGAGATAGTCAGCAAGGGACCGCGCGTGGCGCAATACATATTCCGCGGCTGGACCACCGACGCGCGCCACAGCAAGAGCCAGACCATTACCGTCGACGCCGGCCTCAACGGCGATGTCGAAAAGGCCATTATCGACAGCATGATTGCGCTGATCCGTCAATACTATACCGGCGACTTCAACTGGGATTCGCAAAGGTTGGGTCGCGTCGTTTCACTGTCGGCACGCCAGGCCGATACGGCGGGCCTGCAGGCATTTCTGCTGCGCGAATTCTTCGGCTGAGTTTTCTCTTTTGGTGTGGGTAAAACCCTTTATCCATGTGCCTTTCCGCGCTATATCCCATCCTCTTTTCATACCTCTTGCACGGCCGTTTTCCAGTACCTGACAAGATTACTCAACTTTGATATACTTGACGTAAATATTCGGGAATTCAGGGAGTGGGACTGAAAAAACTGTTCTGGAGTTGAAATTTCATGCGATTGACTACTAAAGGCCGTTTTGCCGTGACCGCAATGATTGATCTGGCTTTGCGCCAGGGCAACGGTCCCGTCACGTTGTCCGCCATCAGCGAGAGGCAGGAAATTTCTTTATCATATCTTGAGCAGTTGTTCGGCAAGCTGCGGCGCCATCAGATCGTCGAGTCCGTGCGCGGTCCCGGCGGCGGTTATAACCTGGCGCGCAAAGCCGGCGATGTATCGGTCGCCGACATCATCATTGCCGTCGACGAACCCCTGGATGCAACCCAATGCGGCGGCAAGGAAAATTGTCATAGCGTCAACCATCCCGGCGGCTCCCGCTGTATGACGCATGACCTCTGGTCGACGCTGAATGAAAAGATGGTCGAATACCTCGACTCGGTCTCCCTGCAAGACCTGGTCGACCAGCAGCACCAGAAAGAACAGAAGCACCCGGAACACAGAACTCTCACTACTGAACAAAGCGTGGTTGTCATGCACCGCCCTCACGCAGCGGTTTGATTGGAGCTAGAACAAATGAACGCACCACTGGAAAAAAGCCTGCTGGACACGATCAAGGCGCCGCATTTTCCAATTTATATGGATTACTCCGCGACGACGCCGGTTGACCCGCGCGTGGCCGACAAGATGATTCCTTTCCTGCGCGAGCAGTTCGGCAATCCGGCCTCGCGCAGCCACATGTACGGCTGGACGGCAGAGAAGGCTGTGGAAGACGCGCGCGAAGAAGTCGCGAAGCTGGTCAACGCGGATTCGCGCGAAATCATCTGGACTTCCGGCGCCACCGAAAGCAACAATCTGGCGCTCAAAGGGGCTGCGCAGTTCTACAAGACCAAGGGCAAGCACATCATCACGGTCAAGACCGAGCATAAGGCTGTGCTGGATACCGTGCGCGAGCTGGAACGCCAGGGTTTTGAGGCGACCTATCTGCAACCGCAGGACAACGGCCTCGTGACCGTCGAGCAAATCGCCGCTGCCGTGCGTCCCGACACCATCCTGATCTCGGTCATGCTGGTCAACAACGAAATCGGCGTGATTCAGCCTATTCCTGAAATCGGCGAATTCTGCCGCGCGAAGGGCATCATTTTCCATTGCGATGCTGCGCAGGCAACCGGCAAGGTCAAGATCGACCTGGAAAGCTGGAAAGTCGACCTGATGAGCTTCTCGGCGCACAAGACTTACGGTCCCAAGGGCATCGGCGCGCTGTACGTCCGCCGCAAGCCACGCGTGCGCATCGAAGCGCAGATTCACGGCGGCGGCCATGAGCGCGGTCTGCGTTCCGGCACGCTGGCACCTCACCAGATCGTCGGCATGGGAGAAGCTTTCCGCATCGCCCGCGAAGAAATGGACTCCGAACTGGTGCATATCCGCGCCATGCGCGATCGCCTGGCCAAGGGCCTGCAAGAGATTGAAGAAACTTATATCAACGGCGACATGGAGCATCGTGTGCCGCACAACCTGAACGTCAGCTTCAACTACGTCGAAGGCGAGTCGCTGATCATGGCCATCAAGGACATCGCGGTATCGTCCGGTTCGGCCTGCACCTCGGCCAGCCTGGAACCGTCGTATGTGTTGCGCGCCCTGGGCCGCAGCGATGAACTGGCGCACAGCTCGATCCGTTTTACCATCGGCCGCTTCACGACTGAAGAAGACATCGACTTCACGATCGACCTGATCAAGAGCAAGGTCGGCAAGCTGCGCGAATTGTCGCCGCTATGGGATATGTACAAGGACGGGATCGACATCAGCACGATCCAATGGGCAGCACACTGACAAAAGTGAAAAACGCCCTCATCAAGCAATCTAAGGGCTGATATCTCTCAAGGAGCATCAAAATGTCTTACTCGGAAAAAGTACTCGACCACTACGAAAACCCACGTAACGTCGGCGCCTTCGAAAAGGGCGACGAGACCGTAGGCACAGGCATGGTCGGCGCGCCTGCTTGCGGCGACGTCATGAAGTTGCAGATCAAGGTTGGCGCCGATGGCGTGATCCAGGACGCCAAGTTCAAGACTTACGGCTGCGGTTCGGCGATTGCATCGTCGTCGCTGGTGACCGAATGGGTCAAGGGCAAGACGCTGGATCAGGCCCTGTCGATCAAGAACACCCAGATCGCTGAAGAACTGGCTCTGCCGCCGGTCAAGATCCACTGCTCGATCCTGGCGGAAGACGCCATCAAGGCGGCGGTGCAGGATTACAAGGCCAAGCACGGCAACGTCGAACAAAAGGCTGCGGCCTGAATAACGAAGCAAGTGACGGCACTCGAAGGGCAAGCATCATGGCAATCACACTGACTGAAAAAGCTGCAAAACACATCAGCCGCTATATGGAGCGTCGCGGCAAAGGCATCGGCCTGCGCCTCGGCGTGCGCACGACCGGCTGCTCGGGTCTGGCCTACAAGCTGGAATATGTGGACGAGGAGACGCCTGACGATCAAGTGTTCGAATCGCGCGGCATTCGCGTCTTTGTCGATCCCAAGAGCTTGCCGTATATCGACGGCACAGAACTCGATTTCGCTCGCGAAGGCCTCAACGAGGGATTCAAGTTCCAGAATCCGAACATGAAGGACGAATGCGGCTGCGGCGAAAGCTTCCGCATCTGACGTGCGAGAACGCGCCGCGATCACCGGCGCCGGCATCGTCAGGGTATCGAGTTGATCTGATCTAGTGCTTAGCCAGAATCGCGTTCTAGTATCGTTTCAGCGATAGCCTCTGAAGAGTAGTTCTGCCAAGCCTGTTGAAGTCCGGACAGGCTTTTTATTTTCTTGATTATTTGCACTCTCCCTGTTTGCACAACGTATGCAAAATCATTTCGCGCTTTTCCAGTTGCCGCAACGCTTTGCCATCGACCTGACGGCATTGGAAAAGGCATACCACGGCGTGCAGAACCAGGCCCATCCGGACAAATTTGCACATGCGACCGGCGCTGAAAAGCGCGTCGCCATGCAATGGGCCACGCGCGCCAATGAAGCCTACCAGACCCTCAGGAATCCTCTCAAGCGCGCCACCTATCTGTGCGAGCTCAATGGCGTCGACCTGCAGACCGAATCCAATACGGCGATGCCGCCGGTATTTCTGATGCAGCAGATGGAATGGCGCGAAGAGCTTGACGACGCTCGTGCCGGCAGGGATCTTGCCGCACTCGAGCGGCTCGACAACGCGTTGCGCGGCGCCAGAAAAGATGCGGTGGCCCGTATTGAAATGCTGCTCGACGCCGATGATTTCGCCGGTGCCGCGCAAGTGGTGCGTCAACTGATGTTCCTGGAAAAATTCGGCGAAGAGATCGGCAACGTCTTCGCCCTGATCGAAGGTTGAGCGCCATGCCTGATGTCTTCCTGTTTCTGATCGCCGCCATGATGTTGACCCTGGCGCCGGGACCCGACAACATTTACGTGCTCACGCGCGGCATCGCGCAGGGCAAGAAGGCAGGGCTGGTTGCCGCGCTCGGCTTTTCGTCGGGCTTGTTCTTCCATACCTTGCTGGCGGTGCTCGGTTTTGCCGCCGTCATCAAGGCGTATCCGGCGGCCTATCACGCGCTGCAATATGCCGGCGCCGCCTATCTGGTCTATCTCGGCATCCGCACCTTGCGCGCAGCGGCATCGATGTCGCTGGAAGCGACAATGGCGCCGGTCAGCCTCTCGCGCATATACTGGCAGAGCGTCATCGCCAATATCCTCAATCCCAAGGTGACGCTGTTCTTCATTGCCTTCTTGCCGCAATTCGTCAACGAGCGTGCCGGCCATGTCGCCTGGCAGATGTTGTTGCTGGCGCTGATCTTCATCATCCAGGCGCTGGCGATTTTCAGTGCAATTGCATTTTTCTCGGGCATTGTCGGCGCGTATTTCCAGCGCCAGGCACGTGCCGCTCTCTATTTGAACAGGCTTGCCGGCTGTGCGTTTGTCGGATTGGGTATCCGCATCGCTTTGCCGGAATAATTTAACTATGGCTCTTCTCCAAATTTCCGAACCGGGCATGTCCACCGCGCCGCACCAGCACCGGCTGGCGGTCGGCATCGATCTCGGCACTACCAATTCGCTGGTCGCCACGGTGCGCAACAGCATTCCCGAAGTCCTCAGCGACGAAGAGGGCCGTAGTCTGTTGCCGTCCGTCGTGCGTTACCTCCCGAACGGCCACGCCAACATCGGCCATAAGGCCCAAGCTGCACAGACCACCGATCCGAAGAACACCATTGTATCGGTCAAGCGTTTCATGGGACGCGGCCTGAAGGACATCGCCTACGTCGAGAACCTGCCTTACGATTTCCAGGATGCACCGGGCATGGTGCAACTGAAGACAGTGGCAGGAGTGAAAAGCCCGGTGGAGATTTCCGCGCAGATTCTCGCCACCTTGCGCCAAACTGCCGAGGACGCGCTGGGCGACGATCTGGTTGGCGCAGTGATCACGGTGCCGGCATATTTCGACGATGCGCAGCGCCAGGCTACCAAGGATGCGGCGCAACTGGCCGGCCTGAATGTCCTGCGGCTGCTGAACGAACCGACGGCGGCGGCGATTGCCTACGGCCTCGACAACGGTTCGGAAGGCACCTTTGCAGTGTATGACCTGGGCGGCGGCACCTTCGACATCTCGATTCTTAAACTGACCAAGGGGGTCTTTGAAGTCCTGGCGACGGGCGGCGATTCGGCGCTGGGCGGCGACGATTTCGACCAGCGCCTGTTCTGCTGGATTTGCGAACAGGCGCAACTGGCGCCGCTGTCGGACGAAGACACACGCATTTTGCTGGTCAAAGCGCGCGAAGCCAAGGAATTGCTGTCGTCCAAGGCGCAGACGCAAATCGATGCGGCGCTCAATTCCGGCGAAGAAGTGCATTTGTCGGTGACTGCTGAAGAATTTGCCGCGCTGACCCAGCATCTGGTCGCCAAGACCATCACGCCAAGTCGCAAGGCATTGCGCGATGCCGGCTTGTCGGTGGATGACGTCGACGGCGTCGTGCTGGTCGGCGGTGCGACGCGCATGCCGCATGTGCGCAAGGCTGTCGGCGAATTCTTCCAGACCACGCCGCTGGCGAACATCGATCCGGACAAGGTCGTGGCATTGGGCGCCGCGGTGCAAGCCAACCTGCTGGCCGGCAATCGCGCCGCCGGCGACGACTGGTTGCTGCTCGACGTGATTCCGCTGTCGCTCGGCATTGAAACCATGGGCGGCCTGGCGGAAAAGGTCATTCCGCGCAACTCTACGATACCTTGCGCGCGCGCGCAGGAATTCACCACGTTCAAGGATGGCCAGACTGCGATGGCGGTGCATGTGGTGCAGGGTGAACGTGAACTGGTTTCGGACTGCCGTTCGCTGGCGCGCTTCGAGTTGCGCGGCATTCCGCCGATGGCAGCCGGCGCGGCGCGTATTCGTGTGACCTATCAGGTCGATGCCGACGGCTTGCTGTCGGTGTCGGCGCGCGAGATGACTTCCGGCGTGGAAGCTGCGATCACGGTCAAGCCTTCCTACGGTCTGGCCGACGACGATGTCGCACGCATGTTGCAGGAGTCCTTCCAGTCGGCCGATGAAGACATGAAGCGCCGCGCCCTGCGCGAAGAGCAGGTTGAAGCCGAACGCATCGTGCTGGCCACGCAGTCGGCATTGAATGTTGACAGCGCCTTGCTGAACGAACAGGAACGCGCCGACATCGCGGCGCTGATCGCTGTCGTGAAGGAAAAAGCCCAGGGTGACGATCATCTGGCGATCAAGGCTGCCGTCGATGCGCTTGCGCACGGCACTGAAGAGTTCGCCGCCCGCCGGATGGACCGCAGCGTTCATGCGGCGCTGGCCGGCAAGAAGTTGGATGAAGTTTCGTAAAGATCACTAAAGGTAAAATACCGTGCCCCAAATCGTCATACTGCCACACGCCACCTTTTGCCCTGACGGCGCCGTCATCGACGCGCCGGCCGGCAAAACCCTGTGCGACGCCATGCTCGACAACGATGTCGAGATCGAACACGCCTGTGAAAAATCCTGCGCCTGTACCACCTGTCACGTGGTGATCCGCGAAGGTTTCGACACGCTCAATGAGCCCACCGACAAGGAAGAAGACTTGTTGGACATGGCCTGGGGCCTGGAAGCGAATTCGCGTCTGTCATGCCAGGTGGTCCTGGGCGACGACGACCTGGTCGTCGAGATCCCGAAATACACCATCAACCATGCCAGTGAGAACCACTGATTCCAACGACTGGCTTTGATGGGCGACCGATCAACATTAGCGAGGCAGCCATGAAATGGACCGATATTCAGCGTATTGCTGAAGCACTCAATGACAAGTTTCCCGATATTGATCCCAAGACCATACGCTTTACCGACCTGCATCGCTGGGTGATGGAGCTGGAGGGTTTCGACGACGACGCCAATCGCGCCGGCGAAAAAATCCTCGAGGCGATTCAGGCCGCGTGGATCGAAGAAGCGGAATAATCTGTCGGCGATGCACAAGCCAAAAAGGAGCGATGCCGCTCCTTTTTGTTTTTGGATGACAGGCAGTCGTTACACCAGAATGTTCGACACGTGTTGCATGCCTGTTGTGTATTGCGGGAATATCTGCTGCAAGGCGCTGTCCGGAATACGCATATGTTTTTCCGCCAGCGTCGACATCACCGCGCGAAAATCGGTCGTGATCGCCAGATCGCGGCCTTCGTTGAGCGCGGCTTTTTCCAATCCCGGCCATTGGCCGTAAATCGTGCGCCCGCGCACGTTGCCGCCCAGCAGCCACATCACGTTGCCGCGGCCGTGGTCGGTGCCGCCGTTGCCGTTCTCGCGAAAGGTGCGGCCGAACTCCGAGATCACCACGATCACGGTGTCGTTGAAGGCAGGGCCAAGCTCCTGCGCCAGCGTTGCCAGGCCGGTTGCCAGGGGACTCAGGCGTCCCGCCAACTGACCGGCGCCGTTGCCCTGGTTGGCATGCGTGTCCCAGCCGCCGACAGCGAGGAAGCCAAGGCGTATCCTGGGATCGCCACGCATCAACCGGCCGAGGCGGGCAGTATCGATGGATAAGCCATTCGGCAGCGCTGCGCCGTTGTTGGCCATGCGCTGCTCGTTGCTGCTCATCTCCGCCATCAGTTCCTTGCGTGCCGCAATACCATCGCGGTAGGCCTTGCTTAAGGCATCGTCGCCGGCATACAGGGAGGCATACACCTGGCTGGTTTTCGGCTGGTCGATCAGCGTCGGCCGCGCCGCATCGCGGCCGGTCGGCATGTTGGCGACGACTTGCCGGCCGCTGAGGATGCGCGGGATCGATTCGCCCAGCGTCAATGCCTGCACCGGAGAGTCGGAAAAAGGCAGTTGTCCCTGCAGGCGATTCATCCAGCCGTCGCGCGTAGTGTGCTGTCCGGGCGTACCGGTTTCCATATAGTCCTGCGCTTCGAAATGGGAGCGCGAGCCGTCGGGCGAGCCGGACGCATGCACGAAGGCCAACTGGCCGTTTTCCCAATACGGCATGAGCGGACGCAATGCCGGATGCAGGCCGAAATAGCCGGTCAGGTCGATAGTGCCGTTGTTCTGGCCGGGACGCGCCACCGCTATGCTGGGGCGGGCCTGGTAATACTCTCTGTCGCCGTGCGGCACCACGACGTTCAAGCCGTCGACGGCGCCGCGCAGGAATACCACCACCATGCGCGGCGTGCCGTCGTCGCCGACATGTGCACGTTGTTTAGGTGTGCCGTAAGCCAGCGGGGCATTGCCGCCGGTCGTTGCGGATTTGCCGGCCGGCGCCACTGCGCAGCCGGACAGGCCGAGCGGAATCAGAATGGCGCTGCCGCCTGCCAGGCCCATATAGTTGATGAATTGGCGACGTTTCACGATGACTCCCGAATGTTCCCTAGCGTTTCATGAAGGCAGGTCCGCCCAGGATGAGGCCGACTTGCAGATTTGGTGGCGACGTGGCGATCGTCGTGACGGCGTTCTGGTCCAGCATCGGCGCCAGCGTCTGGATCAGGCTGACAGGGTCGACGGCTTCCGCATAGGCCGGCGGCGGCGTGTTCTCGGGACGGGCAATCGGCGACTTGCCGTTGCCGAGGCTATTGGCGAAGTTGATTCGGCGCAGCAGAGCGTCCGGATTGAGCCATGCTTCCTCCGAATATTTATAACCTTCCGGGGTCAGCCAGCCATACAGCGGCATGCCGAACTGATTGAGCGTACCGCTGACGGGCTTGCCGTTGACGACGGGCGTGGCGGTGGCGCGCAATGCCGAGACGACAAATTGGTAGGGCGTCTTGAACTGGCTCTGGTAATTCTGACGCGACCAGAATTGCGGGCTGTCGAACAATGTCCGCAGCACTTCCCGGATGTCGCCGTTGGTGGCAAGGAAACGTTGCGAGAGTCGTTCCACCAATGCGGGATCGGCGCGGTCGGCCACAAAATATTGCACCAGCTTGGTCGACACAAAGCGTGCGGTGGCGGGCTGGCGCGCCAGAATATCGAGGGCGAGTTCGCCTTCCTGCTGACCACCGGGCACAATCGTGCGTCCGAGGAATTGCTTGGCGGCGGCGTCGTGACGCAAAGGATTGAAAACGAAGGTGGCGCTTTCCGATCCTTGTTTCATGTCGCGCACGTCGATGGTCCAGCCGCTCAGGATGCGCGCCAGCGCGATAACATCGGTTTGCGTATAACCGCCATTGACACCGAGAGTGTGCAATTCCATCAGCTCGCGCGCGTAGTTTTCATTGAGTCCCTTGAAACGTCCTTGGGCCTGCCGCGTACCGGCGCCGCTGCTGAGCCAGTTGTCTAGGTAGTACAACATGGCGGGATGGTGCGCGACGGCGCCGAGCAACTGGCGGAAGTTGCCGAGGGCATTCGGACGGATGGCGTTCTTTTCATACTCTGCATTCCAGTAGCGCACCCATTCCTTGCCCTCGAAGACGTTGAAGTGATTGAACCAGAATTCCGTCATGACTTCCTGCAATTGACGAGGACTTTCCGTGGCCAGCCACAGCCGAGCCAGGTGACTCTGCGGAGTGATCTCCTGGGCGGCGCGTTGGCGCGCTGCGTTCTTGTCTTCCGGACTGGCCGTATTCGGCGGGAAAGAAGGCGGTCCATACTGGACGTACAACTGTTGCGTCGTCAGGTTGTAAGTGGACAAGCCGTCGAGCTTGCCTTGCAGGTCCGCCGGGAATGGAATGCGTTCCGGATGGAGCTGATCGTCGATGTAGCGTTTGACGCCTGATTTCTCGACTGTCGCGACGTCGCCCGGACGAGGACCGTACGCCAGCCGGTTCAACACATGCAGGGCCTGTTCCCGCGTATTGAGCGCTTGCGCGCAGACCAGGCCGCATAGGCTCAATGCAAGCATCCCGGCCAAACCATGTCTGCATGAGGTTCGCATGACGTTTCAGGGTGAAAGAAAGATGCATGAAGTATGGCATCCTCGTCCGGGGCCGCTGTAATAAAGTGTAAAAGCAGACAGTCTTTGCTGACAAAATGCTGTCAACGACGGTTGCTTAGTTCTCCACCAGTTCAAAACTCCCGCTGCCGCGCCACACAGTCTGATCGGTCACGCGACTGGCGGTGCCGGAGACCCTGGTGTCGATTTCCACCTGAACGGAAAAATTTGTGCCTTTGACGGTGCGCTCATCGACCACAGGTACGACGCCAATGCCCGGCGCGAGCACGGCGGTGTCGGCCATGTTGTCCGGCTGCTGCCCGGTGGCGTTGACGTTGCCCAGTTTGACGCGCCTGCCGTCGACTTGCGCGGTCGACAAGCTCAGTGTGAAACTGCCGCCGTTGCCGAAACGGAAATTGTTGGCGTCGCCTGCAGCGCCGCGGAAATAGAGCGTCATCAAGGTCGGCTGGCGGCAAGTTGCCGACAGCGTCATGCTTTGTTTGCCGAGCGCGAAGGCGGTGGGGGAGACCTGACGCTCAAGCAGCTCCGCACGCGTCACCTTGCCGTAATCGATGACGGTATTACTGATCTGCATCTGGCAATTGTCGTCGGGGGCGGCGATTGCGGCATGCGGCAGCAGCACCGCAACCAGGATGCCAAGTGTGATCGCCAGTTTGTTGCGCCGGACAGGAAATTCAGGAGTGAGCATAAGGCGGACCTTCCATATGGGCATGCAGAGAAGGACCGCAACGGGCCTCCGAGGTTTCAAAGAACTTTTCCGGATCTGCCTTGGCCGGCAGCTCATATTGTAAGGTGCATTGATTGCCGTCGGGCAGCGAGACGTGCAGCTTGGAATTGGGCACGCCATTGATGAGAAATATCTGGCCATCGTCGACGACCGTGGTGACGAACTGGCTGTCGTCGTCCAGCACGAAGGCGCCCTTTGGCAGCGGCTCGCCATTGGCTCCCTTGGCGTTGAGCAGAATGCGGCGCACCTTGATGGTATCGAAGGTGACGAAATTGACGGAGCCGCGTCCCGGCTCAACGATTTTGTAGCCATTTTTGATATCGACATTGCGCGGCAGGCTCTTGGTGGCGATCTCAAGCCGGCTGCTGGTGTAGGGCGCCATTTGCGAAATGACCGCCTGTCCCCAGGGATCGGTCCAGACCGGGCCGTAGGGTGTGCTCACGCGGATCCCGGATTCGTCGCCCACGGACAGGATGCCAAAAGTGTCCTGCACCGGATAAGGCGATAGCGTCAGGCCGTTCTGGTGCAACACCATGCCGCCACGTATGCCGCCATTGTAGGAGGTAGCGCCGGAGCCGGCGCGCGCGTAGCCGAGATTGACCTGGGCATAGCGCGGCAACAGGGAGGCCTGGGCAGACAGATCGGTTTCCTGGCTTTGCGCATTGCGCTCTGCGGACATGGTGTAATTGGCGTATTCGTTGACTGTCTCGTTGTAAGACGCCCCCAGGCGTTTATAACCGCTGCTGTTGTTGACGTAAGTGCGTATGCTGCGCGATCCCAGCGGGATGCTCAGCGTGAGATAGAAGATGTTGGCAGGCAGGGAATTGATGCTGTTGCCGTTGGTATTGCTATCAGTATTGCTGTTGTTGCCAAGATTGTGTTCTATGTTGAATGAGACCGTGCCGAACGAAAACGTCTGGCCCCATGCGCCGGTCAGGCGCTGAGTGGTGACGCCGCTAAACAGCGACGACCGGGAATACGACAGGTTGAACGCACCCAGGGTCATGCTGCTCCAGTTCACCGACGTCGTGTACTGGCCTCGATAACGGTTGCGCTCCATTTCTGTCGAATTGACCGACGTGTCCACCGTGGTGTCGGCCAGGTCGCGATAGCCGAGAGTCTGTTGGGTTGCGGAAAAACTGCCGGAGATCGACGCGCCCAGCAGGCTGCTACTCGACAGGCTGATTTGCGTGCCGTGCACGCCTTCGTTGGTGGCGTTGGACAGGCGCTGTTGCAGGCTGATGCTGGTGTTGTTCAGCACGCTCGTGTCCATGCCCCAGGCCGCGGCCTGATAGGAGGTGGCAGCCATCAGGCCGGCGTTGACATTGCTTTCCTTACCGACTTTCCAGCCGCCTGAGCCGGTGATGATCCAAGGCTGACGCGCGTTGCTGCTGCCCAGGCTGCGCTGCCGGCCGATGGCGAACGAATAGCCGCGCTGGCTTCCCAAGGAGCCACTATGCAGCGACGCGGCCGGAACGATGAAGCGGCGTTGCGCGCCATTGGCCTCGACGATCGTGACTTCGAGATCGCTGCCGCTATTGAGCAGCGGCAGGTCGGACAAGGCGAATGGCCCGGTCGGCACAATGGTCGTGTAAATCAGCGCGCCGGCCTGGCGCACTTCCACGCGCGCTTGCGACTGGACGATGCCTTCAACCATCACATTGTTGCGGTTCAGGCTCATCAGGGCGGTTTCGGGAATGATCTGGGCGCCGGTGATTGCTCCTCCGGATACCGCTGAATTGGCAATGTTGATCTGGCCGGCCTGGAAGATGGACTTGTAATCCATCAGTGTGTGCTGGGCGTAGGCATAGACGTGCTGGCGTTGTGAATTGTTGTCTTGCGCCGTGTACACTTCGCGGCTGCGCACGATCCAGTCGCGGAAGTTGAATCCCAGCTCGGCATTGGCCGACATAAAGCGGCTGCTGCTGCCTGCGTACTTGTTGTTGACGCCGATCAGGTCATAGTTGAGCAGCGCTGCGGTGCCGCCGCTGCTGTAACCGGCGAAGTCGTCTTCCGTCGGGCGCAGCGCCGTCGTGGGCACGATGAGCGAAACTTCTTCTTTGCCCGGGCGCAATTCGATCTGCGTTTGCGGGTATGCCTCTTTGTAGTCATAACATGCAGCGACCGGCTTTGCCGCCGAAGCGCCGGAATTGCCAGAATTGCCAGAATTGCCGGATGTCGCCGGCTTCTCGGTTTTGCTCAGTTGGGATGGGACGATGAGTCCACCTTTGTCGAGCAGTTCCCTGTCGAAGCAAAGTTCGCCTTTGGCATTAAAGCGCGCATCGACGCGGCCGCGTTTGGCGCCATTGACGAACAGCGTGACTATCTGTGTGCCGGGACGGAAACGCGCGGCTTCGCGGAAGTATTCGGCGAGTTGCGGATCGATGCCGCGTTCTTTCAGCATGTTCAGATCGAAACCGCTGGTGTCGGCTGCACGCGAGGGCAGTGCAACCATCCCCGCCAAGCCGGACAGCACAATCATGCATGTCCGCGGGAAAGCGACGGCAGTCGCGCGTTTCCCGTTGGTTTTGTTATTCATTTTCCCTGCGGCGCGGGTAGCTGAAACGGAAGCTTATTTGTTCAGCGGCGCATCAAAATTATCCACCGAGAAGCCGTATACGGTCGCGGGCGCCAGCCTCACTGTCGTCGATGCCGCCGCGCGGCCGGCCGGGACCGGCACGGCGATGACTTCACCAGGCAGGAAATAGGTCTTGCCGAGATCGACTTCCATCTGGTTGGGCAACAGCGTCACGGTCTGCGCCAGACGCACCACGTAAGCGCTGTCGTTCTTTGCCACCAGTTTGTCGCCTTGCAGCGACCAGTTCAGCAATTTCCAAGGTTCGCGATTGATGGCGAGGTTCTTCGGATGAATGATGACCGGCAGATTCTGGCGGACATTCATCGTCACCTTGACGCCGCCGTCTTTCGATTGCTGCGGAATGCCTTCAAAGATGACGCGTTTGAGACGCTGGGTCTTGAGTGGTTCCTTGGTTTGCAGGATGAAGCGCACCAACTGGGTTTCGTCTGGTTCGACGCGCGCTACGGGTGGCGTCACGACCAGCAGGTTTTCCTTGTCTTCGGGCAGGTTCTGGATCGAAGTGTAGAGCAGGGTGGCGGCGGCGTCGGTATTCTTCACATTCATGCTGGCTTCGCCGTCGGCTTCGTTGACGATGACAACCGAAGTTTCCGGCAACATGCCGCTGCCATGGGCCGCGTTGACAAGAAAAAGGCTGGAAAGAAAAGCTGAGACAACAAGCGAGACTGGATTCCCTGATTTAGCACGCATTTTGACCTCCCGACATTGTGAGTTTAATCCGCCCAGATCCTATGAAAAATCGCTGCAAGTGTATTTTGAGAATATTCTCAAAACATGGCGCTTTTCAAAACGTCGAATAAGGAGGCAAAACAGCGGCGGCGCGACTCTTAAAGATAGGACAATTCCAGAGTGGCGGAACCGTCCAGCAAGACCTCTTGCGACAAGGAAAGATTTTCCGGCTTGTTGATGTATGGCTGGACCGTGACGGTGCCGGAAATGTTGCGCAACGATGCCACATTGTTCCCGCCCGACATGCCCCAACCGAAACTGCGGTTCTTTGCAACATGCCCGCCGGCGGATTGCTGCCAGGTGATGCCGTTGTCGGTGGAATACAGCAGTTGTGCCGGCTGGTAGTCGCCGGTATAGGTCGAGGGCTGAAAGACGATGGAATAACCGCCGATGCTTTTGCCGACAGCGGTGCCGAGGCCGAAATTGAAGCTGTCGTTGAGCGTGCTGTCGCCCGAACCGGCAGCAACGATACCGGCGACGACGGAACTGGTGCGATTGTCGATGGCTCTCACGCTGACTTTGGCGGCGGCATCGCAACTGATCGTGAAAGACAGGGATTTTGCCGGTAACGGCGTGACGGCTCCGGGTGTCAGCGCGCGGGCCGGGATGACGCCGTAATCCGCTACGCCGCCGCCCGACAGCATCGGCGTACAGGCCGCAGGAGTAATGACGCTGACGACTTGCATCTCCACCATGGAGGACGCCATTGCGGTCGCAGGCAATACGGCCAGTGAGAGTTCAATTGCGGCAGCCGCTGTCGCCAGAATGGTCTTTTTCACCAGTGTTCCTCATCGTTTTTGTCCATGCCGGAATTGTCGTGAGCGGCAAGGATCGGTTCAGAGATACAGCAATTCGAAAGTGATGGATCCATCGAGCTGAGAACCGTCTTTTACCTGGGTATTGTCGGAACTGTCGATGACTGCCTGTATGCCCAGCGTGGCCTGGAACTCCAGCGTGCCGCCGGGGTGGATCTTATGTTCGGCGTCCCAACTGTAGAGGACATTTTTGCGCAAGGCGTTGTCGCTTGTCAGCGTCCAGCGGGTGGCGTTGATATTGGACGCCGATTCCATCAGGAGCGGCGGCGGCAACGCCGGGTGTGCAGATTCGAACGAGATGATATAGCCGCCGGCATTGCGGCCGGTTTGCGTTCCAAGTCCGAAGAGATGTTTCTTGTTGCGATGGCGCGCCGAAACCGCTTGCATTTGCGGTATGTCGGCGCTATCGCGATTGTCGATCAGCCGGATGGCGACGCGCGACGGCAGTGCGCATGAAACGGAAAGAGCAACGGATTTCTTGGCGAGGATCTTGACGACGCCATGCTCGGCAGATGACACCGGGCCGTAATCCACCACTCCTTGGTCGGAGAAAGCCGGCAAGCAGGCATCGGGAACGATGGTGCCAATGACGCGCAATTCCGTCGCATGGACTTCGGACATTGCGCTCAGGACTAAAGTCGTCGCGCTGCGTATCAGCAATGTCAATAGAACGTCCCATTTCATGCTTTCCTCGCGATGCATTTCACTGAATGATGTCAGGATAATGGCGGCGCTGTTCTTATCCAATAAAAACATAACAAACACGGGAAAATATTCTTTTGTTTGTCTCGTGCTCGTCATTTTTCAGTGCTCTGCCAGAAAATAACCTGACGGCAATTGAGAGTATTCTCATATACGTAAACATGCAAGATGATCACAATCTCAACACGTATTTTATGGATGTTGAGCCGCAGCGGCGGCGTTGCCGAATCGGAGTTGAAAATGAGAACAATAGCGGATTTATTCGTTTTGGTTGTCGAGGATGAGCCTTTGCAAAGAGCATTTGTCGTTGAAAAATTAATGGAATTAGGATGTACGAATGTTCGCGATGCCGCCGACGGCGTGCAGGCGATGGAAATACTGGCAGCGAGCCCGGCGGATCTGGTTTTTTGCGATATCGGCATGCCCAATATGGATGGTTCGCAGTTCGTGTTGGCGCAGGATGAGACTTCGTACTTGCGCGGAAAAGGGCTGCCGATGCTGGTGTGGATGAGCGTTCATGCGGACGACGTCCTGGAGTCGCATCTGCAGATGGCCCGTTCAGCCGGATTTCCGTTTGTCGAGGCGATCTCCAAGCCACTTACCCCGGCGCTTCTGGAGAACGCCCTGATCATGGCGCTGGCCGTGGCGAACTCGAATGCCGCATCAAAAAAAGTCGGGAAAACCACACGTGCGTTCTCCGACGATATCCTGCGAGCGATCTGCGACACCAGCGAATTCGAGGTGTGGTACCAGCCCCAGATTTCATTGAAGAACAAGGCTATCGTCGGCGCCGATGCCATGGTGCGCTGGAGCCACCCCAAGTTCAGCTATCTTCTGCCGAACCAGTTCATCAGCCTGATTGAAAAGCAGGGGCTCGGGCTCATGCTGTTTTACCGCACGGTCAACCATGTGTTGAAAACGCAACAGAAGCTGGAAAAAATCGGATGCAGCATTCCCATTTGCGTCAAGGCTTCCGCGTTGACGCTGGAAACGCCTGAAATTGCCGACTATCTCTACGAGCGCATTCAGCGCCATCACGTTTCGCCGGCGCTGATCACCGTCGGCATTTCCGAGCAGGAACCGCCGCAGCAGCCGCTGAAGCTGGCCGCTTCGCTCAACCGTTTGCGTCTGCGCGGATTCGGCTTGTCTATCGATGACTTCGGTTCCGGCATTTCGACGATGAAGCTGCTCTCGCAAATGCCGTTCACGGAGATACGCATCGATCGGCATTTCGTGCGCCAGTTCCTGCGCCAGCCTCAATGCCGCGTCATTGTCGAATCCATCATCGGCATCGCCGAACGCCTCAAACTCAAAGTGACTGCGGAAGGAATCGAGAACGCCAGGCAAATGGAAATTCTCGCGGCAATGGGTTGCGTACGTGGACAAGGATACGTTGCTGAACCAATGAAGCAGGAAGAGTTTCTGAGCAAGGTTGGCGCCAGTCAATTGTTTAATAGTGGGCTCATCAATGCCTGAGTCGCCTATTGTGGTTTTACTATTTTTGATACACTCAGCCATAGTTCGTTTGGTCGAGTGTGCCGACTTCATCGTGATCGTATCCAGGCGAAGCAATCCATCCCTACTGTGGTTCAGTGTTTTTGCTGCGTAATGATCGCCTGCGAAAGGATGCAATGATGACATGGGCTGCAACGAAAGCAATTCGGATTGCCCTGTTGGACGACCATGCTGTTGTGCGACACGGACTTGCCACCCGTTTGACGGAGGAGTCCGATTTTCAGGTGGTTGGCGCTTTTGCCACCAGCAAGGACATGATGGCAGCCTTGCGCGCTTTGCCTGCCGATATTTTGTTGATCGACTATTCGCTGGGTGCCAGCGACATTGATGGTCTCAATTTGATACGGGCGCTCAAGGTGCGCTTCCCGGACAGCAAAATCCTCGTATCATCGTCCCACTACAATCCGGCGACAGTCGCATTGGCAATGCGCGCCGGCGCACGTGGATTCGTCGGCAAAGGGCAGGAGTTGTCGGAGCTGATCGCCGCGGTGCGTTCGGTCGCCGTCGGACGCGTACATCTGAATCCCCTCATGGCGGCGGAAATTTCGTCCATGCTATCCAACAGCAATCAGGAAGAGGAGTCTGCCGCAAGCGACTCGCTGACTGACAATACCGAACTTTCGCCGCGCGAACGCGAAGTATTGCGCTGCTGCCTCGAGGGAATGAGCGTGACGCAAATCGCTGAAAAATTCGCCCGCAGCGTAAAAACCATCAGCGGCCAGAAACAGTCGGCTTTCCGCAAGCTCGGCGTACGCAACGATAACGAACTGTTCAAGATTCAGCATCAACTCCAGGACATATAGGGTTCCCATCATGAATGGCATATCTCCGACACCGGTGCTCCAGATTCTTATTGTCGACGACTCGGCAACCAGTCGCGCCGTCATTGAAAAGCAACTGAAAAAATTGGGCTGCAATGTCGTGGCCGCGAAGGATGGCGCTTCCGGTCTGGCCGCAATGGAAAAGGATGAGTTCGATCTGGTGCTGCTCGATTGCCAGATGCCGGACATGAGCGGTTACGACGTGGCTACGAGCTTTCGCGTAAAGGAACGGGAAGAGGAACGAGCCCATACGCCCATCATCGCGATTTCTGCGGAGACCGATACGGCTCATATGCAGTTGTGTCTCGACAGCGGCATGGATGGCGTACTCGGCAAACCGCTGCCTGTTGAAGAACTGAAAAAAGTACTGTCGCTATGGTGCGATGTCGATGTCTCGTCGGTGTCGCCGATGACGCAGGAAGAAATGCGCAGTGTCGACCTCAATGTCTTGTTCCGTTCCACGTCGCTGGATGACCTCAGCGCCATGCAATCGTCGGCAAGCCAGGCGGATATGGCGGCTGTGGGCCGGCTGGCGCACCGCATGAAAGGTGCGGCATTGACCATGGGCGCGGCCCAGATCGTCGCTACCCTGGAGCGTATCGAGGCGATTGCAACCCACCGCACGCAACCCGCCGCGGGCCTGGCTGCCGAAGTCGAGACTTTGCAGCAGCAACTGCAAACCATCTGAAACCGAAGTCTGATGTCTGCGGCCGCGCGCCTGTGCGGACCGCGGTTTTTCTAGGTTCGCGAAGTCGAGGGCAGGCACTTCTTGTTTTTCATGCGCCGACCCATGGGAGTCCGGCTTTGCACCATCCTTCGATGGTCTTGCGATGCCCGGCGCTGTCTTTGTTTCCCTCAAAACCTTCGAGAATGTCATAGCAGTGAGCGTAGCCATTTTCGGTAGCCAGTTTTGCCGCATGGCGCGACCGTACACCGGAGCGGCAGAGGAACAACAATACTGTTTGCTTGTCGGTTCCCGCGCCCAGTTGTGCCAGGAATTGCGGATTGGGTGCATTTTCCGGATAGAGATTCCATTGCACCGCAAGATGTTGTGCTGCGGGGATGACGACCTGGCCTACCCAGTCTCGTTCCGCCTTGGTGCGCACATCCACCAGCCTGACCGCAGGATCGCCCTGAAGCAAGGCGAAGGCTTCTTGCGGCGTCACGGCGCCGGCGTAGGGAAACTGGCCTGCCTGAGCGCGTTGGCTGGCGGTGGAAAGAATTTCGTTCGTGGTAGTCATTTGATGTGTCCTGAAAAGTTGTTGGAAACGCATGGAAGATATTTTTAAATTAACATCGATCTCCCTATTGCACCAAAATAATGCGCAAAGACAAATTTGAATCATATTGGTGCATATAATTTGATTTGCACCATGTTTGCCCATTATTGAGCGGGCTATGCACTGCTCGGAAACGCACGCCAGCCAATAACTCCCTAAAATATGCCATACGCCCCGATGCCAGGGTGCCGATGGCATGGAATCTGCTATCATTCTCCGCTGAGTTCTGGCGCACTATCTGTTGTATTGCTGCACACATCAAGTCGCACGTAGTCGGCTCATCACCCAAATTGTACAAATTTATACTACTTCCTCGTTTTAGGAGATTCGCATGGCAAGGACGGCCGCAGAGGTTTTGAAGTTGGTGAAAGACAATGAAGTCAAGTTTGTTGATTTCCGTTTTGCCGACACCCGGGGTAAAGAGCAGCACGTAACGGTTCCTGTTTCCCATTTCGACATCGACAAGTTTGAAGGCGGCCATGCATTTGACGGCTCCTCGATCGCTGGCTGGAAGGGTATCGAAGCTTCGGACATGTTGCTGATCCCTGATCCAAACACCGCCAACATCGACCCGTTCATGGAAGAAACCACATTGTTCATGCAATGTGACGTGATCGAGCCATCCGACGGCAAGGGTTACGACCGTGACCCACGCTCCATCGCCAAGCGCGCTGAAGCTTACCTGAAGTCCTCGGGCCTAGGCGACACCGCCTACTTCGGTCCTGAGCCTGAATTCTTCATTTTCGACGGCGTGCGCTGGGGTGCGGACATGTCCGGTTCCTTCGTCAAGATCGAGTCCGAAGAAGCATCGTGGAGCACCGGCGCCAAGATCGAAGGCGGCAACAGCGGCCATCGTCCATCGGTCAAGGGCGGCTATTTCCCGGTTCCTCCGGTCGACAGCTTCCAGGACATGCGTTCGGAAATGTCCCTGATCCTCGAATCCCTGGGCATCCCGGTGGAAGTGCACCACCACGAAGTGGCTGGCGCAGGTCAAAACGAGCTGGGCACCAAGTTCTCGACGCTGGTCGAGCGCGCCGACTGGACGCAAACGCTGAAGTACGTGGTCTGGAACGTCGCGCACACCTACGGCAAGACGGCTACCTTCATGCCGAAGCCGCTGGTCGGCGACAACGGTTCGGGCATGCACGTCCACCAATCGGTCTGGAAAGACGGCAAGAACCTGTTCGCAGGCGACGGCTATGCCGGCCTGTCTGAATTCGCGTTGTTCTACATCGGCGGCATCATCAAGCACGCCAAGGCGCTGAATGCGATCACCAACCCGGGAACCAATTCGTACAAGCGTCTGGTTCCAGGTTTCGAAGCGCCGGTCAAGCTGGCTTACTCGGCACGCAACCGTTCCGCATCGATCCGTATTCCTCACGTTGCGAATCCTAAAGGCCGCCGTATCGAAACCCGCTTCCCGGATCCGCTGGCCAACCCGTACCTGTGCTTCTCGGCTCTGCTGATGGCAGGTCTGGACGGCGTGCAAAACAAGATCCACCCAGGCGAAGCAGCGTCGAAGGACCTGTATCACCTGCCGCCGGAAGAAGACAAGCTGATCCCGACCGTCTGCGCATCGCTGGACGAAGCGCTGGATCACCTGAACAAGGACCGCGAGTTCCTGACCCGCGGCGGCGTCTTTACCGACAGCATGATCGATGCTTACCTGGATCTGAAGGCACAGGAAGTTCAACGCTTCCGCATGACGACGCATCCAATCGAATTCGACATGTACTACTCGCTGTAATCGTCGATTCTGCATTGATAAAAAAGGGAAGCTTGCTTCCCTTTTTTTATGCTTGTTCTGTTTTTACCGCGATGCCGGCGTCGCGTTTGTTTGCGGGAAGTTCTTGTCATACACTTGTCGGCATTCCGTTTTTTGGTCTTTGGCAGATGAAACTCTTTGTACTCCCGATGCTGTTGGGCGTGGCCTCCTTGCAGGCCGCGCAAGCGCAAAACGATGTCTATGTCTGTACCGATGAAAACGGCGCCAGGGAATACAAAAATACCGGCACGACCAAGGGATGCAAGAAGCTGGATTTGCCGGGCTTGAGCGTTGCACCGCCGGCCAGGCGTGTCGCGGACAGCAAGGCTGCGACTGCGTCGGCAGCCGGTTTTCCCAAGGTCGACAACAGTACGCAAAAGGCGCGCGATAACGATCGCAAGCTGATTTTGCAGGATGAATTGAGGGACGAGGAGAGCAAGCTGGCGAGCCTGAGGGCGGATTTCAACAACGGTGAACCGGAGCGTCGCGGCGATGAGCGCAACTACGCCAAATACCAGGAGCGTGTCGCCGGCATGAAAGACAATATTTCCCGGACGGAGCGCAACATCCAGGCGCTGAAGCGGGAACTGAGCAACGTCCGCTAAGCCCGGAAGACTACCGGTTCAGGTCGGTAATCCAGTCGTTTCGCAGGCTTGCCCAAATCTTGCTTAGCTGAAGAGAAGCTGACAAGTTCATTCTCACGGTCAAAAGCTGCGGAGGAATGATTGTTGCGGCATTTACACAGGCATTTACCGGAACGCATGAAAACAACCCTACCTTCACTGGATGGTCTCGACCTGCTGGCATCGGCGGTCATCATTCTCGACGCCAACGGCGGCATCGTGTACGCCAACGCCGCCGCCGAAAATCTGCTGGAAAGCTCCTTCAAGGTGCTGTCTCAGCAAAAGCTGACCGAACTTTTCCTCAATGGCAAGGAACTGGCCAGCCTGTTTTACCAGGCGGTCCAACACCAGTTCGCCGACAAGCGGCTCGACCTTGTGCTGGAGCGCGCCGGCCGCGAGCCCTTGCAAGTCCATGCCATTATCACCGCGCTCGACAGCCCCGACACGCCGGTGTTGCTGGAGCTGCGTGAAAACGTCCAGCAACTCAAGCTCGACCGCGAAGAGCGGCTGCTCGACCAGAGCCAGGCCAACAAGGAACTGATCCGCAATCTCGCGCATGAAATCAAGAATCCGCTCGGCGGCATCCGCGGCGCGGCACAGTTGCTGGAACTGGAGTTGCCGGAGCGTCACCTCAAAGAGTTGCGCGAATACACCCAGGTCATCATCAAGGAAGCCGATCGCCTCCAAACGCTGGTCGATCGCCTGCTGGCGCCGCACCGCCGGCCGCACATCGTCGGCGACGTCAACATCCATGAAGTCTGCGAGCGCGTGCGCAGCCTGATCCTCGCCGAATTTCCCAACGGCCTGACCATCCGGCGCGACTATGATTTGTCAATTCCCGAGTTTCGCGGCGACAAGGAACAACTGATCCAGGCGCTGCTCAACATCGTCCACAACGCTGCGCAAGCGTTGGCCGAACGCATCCGCGCCGGTGATGCCGAACTGGTTTTGCAGACGCGCGTCATGCGCCAGGTGACGCTGGCCAAGGTCCGTTACCGGCTGGCACTAGACTTGCATATCATCGACAATGGCCCCGGTATCTCACCAGACATCCAGGACCGTATTTTTTACCCGCTGGTATCAGGGCGGGAAGGAGGTAGCGGCTTGGGGCTGACTCTGGCTCAGACATTCGTTCAGCAGCATATGGGGGTGATCGAATGCGAGAGTCGGCCGGGATATACGGATTTCAGAATATTGATACCGCTTCCCTGATGCGTCGCGTCAGAGAAGGTCTGGACAAACCAAGGCATGGTCGAAAGCCGCTTACTACTTGCAGGAAAAGATAACACTATGAAACCGATCTGGATTGTTGACGACGACGAATCGATACGCTGGGTATTGGAAAAGGCCCTCGCGCGAGAAAATCTCGCCACACAAAGTTTTTCCAGCGCACGTGACGCCATGCAAGCCCTGCAGACCGGCACGCCGCAAGTATTGGTTTCCGATATCCGCATGCCCGGCGCGTCCGGCCTGGAGTTGCTCCAGACCGTCAAGGCCAAGCATCCCGGCATTCCGGTCATCATCATCACCGCATTTTCGGATCTCGATTCGGCGGTGTCGGCGTTCCAGGGCGGCGCCTTCGAATACCTGGCCAAGCCGTTCGACGTCGACAAGGCCGTCGAACTGATCCGGCGCGCGCTGGAAGAAAGCCTGCGCGAAACCGATGTCGAGCAATCCTCGGCCAACGCGCCGGAAATCCTCGGCCAGGCGCCGGCGATGCAGGATGTCTTCCGCGCCATCGGCCGCCTGTCGCAATCGAACGTGACCGTATTGATCACCGGCGAATCCGGCTCCGGCAAGGAACTGGTCGCACGCGCCTTGCACAAGCATAGCCCGCGCGCGGCGCAGCCCTTCGTTGCGCTGAACACGGCGGCGATCCCCAAAGACTTGCTCGAGTCCGAACTGTTCGGCCACGAGCGCGGCGCTTTCACCGGCGCGCAAGCCATGCGCCGGGGCCGCTTTGAACAGGCCGAGGGCGGCACGCTGTTCCTTGATGAAATCGGCGACATGCCGCTCGACTTGCAGACGCGCTTGCTGCGCGTACTGTCGGACGGCCACTTTTATCGCGTCGGCGGCCATCAATCGCTCAAGGCCAACGTGCGCGTCATCGCCGCGACCCATCAGAATCTTGAGCATCGCGTGCGCGAAGGCTTGTTCCGCGAAGACTTGTACCATCGCCTCAACGTGATCCGTCTGCGTCTGCCCAGCCTGCGCGAACGTCGCGAAGACATTCCCATCCTGGCGCGTCACTTCCTCACGCAAAGCGCGCGCCAGCTCGGCGTCGAAGCCAAGCGCCTGTCGCCGCAAGCGATGCAGTTCCTGTCGCATCTCGAGTTGCCGGGCAACGTGCGCCAGCTTGAGAACCTGTGCAACTGGATCACCGTCATGGCGCCTGGCCAGACGGTGGAAGTGAAGGACTTGCCGCAAGATCTGATCGAAGAGCGCAGCAGCAACTTCCAGCCTACGTCGATGCAAGCGGCCCCGTCAACGGCGCCAACGGAATCGCATGGCGCCGCAACAGCAAGTATCGATGGCGACATCGGCGGCGCGGATCGCAACTGGATCAGCCTGTTGGAAACGGAAGCGGCGCAAATGCTGGCGGAAGAGCGTCCTGAAGTCATGGACATCCTCGGCCGTCAGTTCGAGGCGACGTTGATCAAGATCGCGCTGAAACACACCCACGGCCGCAAGAACGATGCGGCAGTGCGCTTGGGCATCGGTCGCAACACGATCACACGCAAGATTCAGGAACTCGGCATTGGCGGCGCCGAGGACGATTGAGACAAAGAAACGTAAGGGGAAGCGGGAAGCGGCAGGGGGTAGGGAAATAAAATAAATCGCGGTGGACGTCTCGCCAGAGCGCGTGCAGATGCGATGGAAATCAACAAAATAATAAGGGCCGGCTTCGTTATCGAAACCGGCCCATTTTTTTATCGACCGCGCAATGCGGGTCGACGAAGCATGGGGAATTAACGCACCTTCAGGCGATAACGCGCCGCCATCGAAGCGATGAAACTCAGCGATGCACCCAGGATCACGAAGAAGCTCACCGACAATTTGTTGCCGGTTGCCTGGATGAGCCAGGTAATGATCAGGCCGGCAAAACCGCCGAAGATCATCACTGCGATGTTATAGCTCAGCGACATGCCGGTGCCGCGCGTCTGTACCGGGAAAACGTCGGCCAGCAGCGCCGGCATCGAAGCGAAGTAGATTGTCATCAGCACGCCGATCGCGATCTGCAGCAGCAACAGGTTGACGAACGTGGGCGCGCCGGTCAGGAACACGAACATCGGATACGTGAACACCACGAACGCCAGGCTGCTGCCGATCATGAACGGCGTACGGCCATACTTGTCGGACAGCTCGCCCACCAGCGGCGACGCCACCATCATGATCAGTCCCGAGACGATGGTCGCCGCATACGACGACCATGCCGGCATGCCCAATTGCTTGATCGCATAGGTCGGCATGTACAGCGCCAGGTAGACCGATACGGTCGCCATGATGACGCTGCCGGTGCCGATCAGCAGGCGCATTTTCTGATGCGCGAAGGTGTCGCGCAGCGGCGTCTCGGTGCGTTCTGCGGTGGCGAATTCCGGCGATTCATCGAGGTGGCGACGGATATAGAAACCGGCCGGGCCGATCAGCAAACCGAACAGGAAAGGCAGGCGCCAGCCCCAGGAATGCAATTGCTCCGGGGTCAGCCAACCATTCAGCGCGGCGCCGAACACCGCCGCCAGCAACAGGCTCAGGCCCTGGCTGGCAACTTGCCAGCTCGAGAAAAATCCGCGGCGATGCGGCGCATGTTCCACCAGGAATGCCGTGGAACTGCCGAACTCGCCGCCGGCCGAAAAGCCCTGGATCAGGCGCGCCAGCACGATGCCCGCAGGCGCCCACAGCCCGATGCTGGAATAGGTCGGCATGAGGGCGATCATTGCCGTGCCGATCGTCATCAAGACGATGGACAGCGACAGCGCCGCCTTGCGTCCCACCCGGTCGGAATACGCGCCGAGGACGACGGCGCCGAGCGGACGCATGAAGAACGACACGCCGAAGGTCGCGAAGGTCAGCAGCAGCGAGACGGTGTCATTGTCGGTGGGGAAAAACAGCTTGGCGATGACCACGGCGAAGGCGCCGTAGATCAGCACGTCAAACCATTCCAGCGCATTGCCGATCGATGAGGAGATGACCGCACGCCAGGTCTGGGGGTGAAGTCCGGCCGGCGCTTCAAGGCTGGCTGGGCTGGCTGGGCTGCTTGTTGCAGGGCTCTTATTGTTCATGTGTTTTCCCGATGGTGAGATTGTTGATATGAATGTCGGCGCCGAGGCGATTCGGCGTCATGCTGTTTGAGCATGAACAATGCGTAAACAATATCCCGTTGATGGCGGCGACCGGACGAGAATACGTGCATGCGCGCGCGGCTGTCAATCGTGTTTCGCTGCGCAGGGCCGAGCGTCGGATGCGATTCCTGAATGATGGGAATCGTTGCCTCCTTAATCCGCTTGTGGACCAAAATCGAAGGGGGAGGCGTTATCGAATGTGCCGCAGCGGGTTAACTTTTTTCGCCCAGTTTGCGCCACAAAGTTGTGCGGCTGATGCCGAGATATTTGGCGGTGGCGGCGCGGTTGCCGTCGAACCGCGCCAGCACTTGTTGCAGCGATTCTTCGGAAGTTGGGGCATTGATCGAACCCCGACCGATCGGCATCGATGCGGCAAGCGTTGCGGACGCGTCATCGGGCAGAATTTCCGGCGCGATGCGTGCAATCAGGTTCGGCGTCAGCGCCTGCAGCGGCTCGGCCGCGAGAAACAAGGCCAGGCGTTCCATCAGGTTGCGCAGTTCGCGCACATTGCCGGGCCAGCCGTAGCGCGCCAGCAGCGGCGCGCAGCGCAATATCTCGGCATGCAGGTTGGCATGCGGACGAATGTCCATCGCCGCCAGCGCATTCTTCAGGCACCACTCCGCCAGCGGAGCGAGATCGTCCGGTCGCTCGCGCAACGGCGGCAGCGTCATGCGCAATACGCTCAGGCGATAGAACAGGTCGGCGCGGAAGCGACCCTCCTTGACGCGGTTGTCGAGGTCGCAATGCGTGGCGCTGATGATGCGCACGCTGACCGGTATCGGCCGCGTGCCGCCGACGCGTACCACTTCACGTTCTTCGAGTACGCGCAGCAGGCGCGTCTGCAGCGGCAGCGGCATCTCGCCGATCTCATCGAGGAAGAGGGTGCCGCGATGCGCCGCTTCGAACAAGCCGGCGCGGCCGCCGCGGCGCGAACCGGTGAAAGCGCCTTCCTCATAGCCGAACAACTCCGACTCCAGCAGCGACTCCGCCAGCGCGCCGCAATTGACCGCGACGAAAGGATGGTGCGCCTGCACCTTGCCCTGCATCTGCGGATGCGCGCGATGGATGGCTTGCGCCGCGAGTTCCTTGCCGGTGCCGGTTTCGCCCTGGATCAGCACGGTCGCGGGCGATTTGGCGAACAGCGTGATCGACTGCCGCACGCTTTCCATCGCCGCCGAGTCGCCGCGCAAGTCGTTGATGTGATGTTTGGCGCGCAAGGTGTCGGCCACCGGAAAGCTGCGTCCGCGCGTCGACTCCAGTTGCGTCAGACGGGCCAGTTCCAGCGCGTCGTCGAAAGCCTGACGGATGGATGCGGCGGAATACACGAAGATGCCGGCCAGCCCGGCTTCCTCGGCCAGATCGGTGATCAGGCCGGCGCCGACGATGGCTTTGATGCCGGCGGCTTTCAGTTCGTTGATTTGCGAGCGCGCGTCTTCCTCGGTGGCGTAGGTGCGCTGCACGATGTTGAGGCCGAAGGTGCTCTGGAATTCGCTCAACGCCGGCATGGTTTCCTGATAGGTGATCAGGCCGATGTCGGGGGTTATCTTGCGCGCCCGCGCCAGCGCCTGCATCACGTCGAAGCCGCTGGCCTTGGCGATGATGACCGGCACCGACAGGCGGCTCTTGAGGTAGGCGCCGTTGGAGCCGGCAGCAATGACCGCATCGCAACGTTCGGTGGCGAGGCGTTCGCGAATATGCCGTACGGCATCTTCGAACCCCAGCGGAATCGGTTCGATGTCGGCCTGGTCGTCGAACTCGAGCGTGATGTCGCGAAACAGCTCGAACAGGCGCGACACCGAAACAGTCCAGATGACCGGTTTGTCGCTTTGATCACGGGATTGAGGCGAGGGACGCTTCATGTTTCATGTTTCATATGAATGTTTCAAACGTTTCAACTGTAACACATTACAGGAACGCCAGGCAGCCGAAAAATTGATGTTGTCGAGAGGAAAGTTCGGATAACTCGTTGATTTAACGATGCTTGTTCTGAAACGTTCATTTCTGTCGCGATGCAACATCCAGAGGCGATCCGCATGGCACGCGCATTGCAATAAGCAGAGGCATCCACATCGCTGAAACACGCAACTTCAAGGACTCCGTATGACCAACACTTCTCAAACCACCAAACAAATCCTGCGCGACAAGGTCAACGCACGAAAGGGCCTGCTGGTTCCCGGGGCCTTCAATGCGTTGTCGGCGCGGGTGATTGCCGATCTCGGTTTTGAAGCGCTCTACATCACAGGCGCCGGCGTGACCAACATGTACTTCGGCATGCCGGATCAGGGCTTCATCGGCCTCAACGAGCTGGCCGACCACACCGCGCGTATTCGCGACGCGGTGGAGATTCCGCTGATCGTCGACGCCGACACCGGCTTCGGCAATGCACTCAACGTGCGTCACACGATTCGCACGCTGGAACGCGCCGGCGCCGACGCCGTGCAGTTGGAAGACCAGGTGTCGCCCAAGCGTTGCGGACATTTCAGCGGCAAGGAAGTCATCTCCTGCGCCGAAATGGTCGGCAAGATCCACGCCGCCGTCGATGCGCGCAGCAATGACGGCATGCTGATCATGGCGCGCACCGATGCGCGCAGCGTGCACGGTTTTGAAGATGCGCTGGAACGTGCGGCCCGCTACAGCGAAGCTGGCGCCGACATCCTGTTCGTGGAAGCGACCGAAACCGCGGATGAGATCCGCCGCCTGCCGCAAGCGCTCGACAAGCCGCAACTGGTGAATCTCGTGATCGGCGGCAAGACACCGATCTTCAACGCCGACGAGCTGGGCGATCTCGGTTACGGCATCGTGCTGTACGCCAATGCCGCGCTGCAAGGCGCCGTGGCCGGCATGCAAAAGGCGCTGACGGTGTTGCGCGACAGCCATCGCCTCGATGAAGATCCGAATTTCGTGACGCCGTTTGCCGAGCGTCAGCGTCTGGTCAACAAGCCGATGTTCGATCTGCTGGAAAAAAAATACGCGGAAAAATAATCCAGATTCGGTACAGGAATTCCACCTTTTCGTTACAACCATTCATACATCAGCAGGGAGATACGCATGAGCGAAACACAAGCACCGGCACCAGGATTCAAACCAAAGAAATCCGTTGCCCTGTCCGGCGTTACCGCCGGCAATACTGCACTGTGCACCGTCGGCAAGACCGGCAATGACTTGCACTATCGCGGCTACGATATTCTCGACGTCGCCGACAGTTGCGAATTCGAAGAAATCGCCCACTTGCTGGTGCACGGCAAACTGCCGACCAACGCCGAACTGAGGGCTTACAAGACCAAGCTGAAAGCGCTGCGCGGGCTGCCGGCCAACGTCAAGGCGGCGCTGGAATGGTTGCCGGCGGCGTCGCATCCGATGGACGTGATGCGTACCGGCGTTTCCGCGCTGGGCTGTGTGCTGCCAGAGAAAGACGACCACAATACCCCAGGCGCGCGCGACATCGCCGACCGCCTGATGGCATCCCTGGGCTCCATGCTGCTGTACTGGTATCACTACAGCCACAACGGCAAACGCATCGAAGTCGAAACCGACGACGATTCCATCGGCGCGCATTTCCTGCACCTGTTGCATGGAGAGAAGCCGTCTGCGCTATGGGAAAAGGCCATGCACACCTCGCTGATCCTCTACGCGGAACACGAATTCAACGCCTCCACCTTCACCGGCCGCGTCATTGCCGGCACCGGCTCGGACATGTACTCCGCCATCACCGGCGCGATCGGCGCGTTGCGCGGACCGAAGCACGGCGGCGCCAATGAAGTTGCGTTCGAAATCCAGAAACGCTACGACAATCCGGACGAAGCGGAAGCCGACATCAAGCGCCGCGTCGAGAACAAGGAAGTCGTGATCGGCTTCGGCCATCCGGTCTACACGATCTCGGATCCGCGCAACAAGGTGATCAAGGAAGTGGCGCGCAACCTGTCCAAGGACGCCGGTTCGCTCAAGATGTTCGACATCGCGGAGCGTCTCGAAACGGTCATGTGGGACATCAAGAAAATGTTCCCGAACCTGGACTGGTTCTCGGCCGTGTCGTATCACATGATGGGGGTGCCGACCACGATGTTCACGCCGCTGTTCGTGATCGCGCGCACCTCGGGCTGGGCGGCGCACATTATCGAGCAGCGCATCGACAACAAGATCATCCGCCCATCGGCCAATTACGTCGGCCCGGAAGATTTGAAATTCGTGCCGATCGGCAAGCGCAAGTAATTTTTGCCGGCATTCCAATCATCCCAGCCTGCCGTGCCTTCAAGCGGCAGGCTGTCACTCTTACCTATGTTTCCTTCGGGACTGAGCCATGAATACCGCAAACCGCAAGCCATTGCCTGGCACCAAGCTGGATTATTTCGACGCGCGTGCCGCGGTTGAGGCAATCAAGCCGGGCGCCTGGAACAAGCTTCCCTACACCTCGCGCGTGCATGCCGAGAACCTGGTGCGTCGCTGCGATCCGACCATTCTCGGCGAGTGCCTGGCGCAGATCATCGAGTGCAAGCGCGAGCGCGACTTCCCGTGGTTTCCGGCGCGCGTGGTCTGCCACGACATCCTCGGCCAGACCGCGCTGGTCGACCTCGCCGGCCTGCGCGACGCCATCGCCGACCAGGGCGGCGATCCAGCCCAGGTCAACCCGGTGGTGCCAGTGCAACTGATTGTCGACCACTCTCTGGCGGTCGAGTGCGGCGGCTTCGATCCGCAGGCGTTCGAGAAGAATCGCGCCATCGAGGACAGGCGCAATGAAGACCGTTTTCATTTCATCAACTGGACCAAAATGGCGTTCAAGAACGTCAATGTGATCCAGCCCGGCAACGGCATCATGCACCAGATCAATCTGGAAAAGATGTCGCCGGTGATCCACAACGACAACGGCCTGGCTTACCCGGACACCTGCGTCGGCACCGACAGCCATACTCCGCATGTCGACGCGCTGGGCGTGATCGCCGTCGGCGTTGGCGGCCTGGAGGCCGAGAACGTCATGCTGGGTCGTGCTTCCTGGATGCGCCTGCCGGAAATCATCGGCGTGGAACTTTCGGGCAAGCCGCAACCGGGCATCACCGCGACCGACGTCGTGCTGTCGCTGACCGAATTCCTGCGCAAGGAGAAAGTGGTCGGCGCCTACCTTGAGTTCCGCGGCGAGGGCGCCTCCGCGCTGACGCTCGGCGATCGCGCCACGATCTCCAACATGGCGCCTGAATATGGCGCGACCGCGGCGATGTTCTTCATCGATCAGCAAACCATTGACTACCTGAAGCTCACCGGCCGCGACGACGACCAGGTGAAGCTGGTCGAGACCTACGCCAAAGAAGCCGGTCTGTGGGCCGACAGCCTCAAGTCGGCGCAGTACGAGCGTACGCTGAAGTTCGATCTGTCCACCGTAGTGCGCACACTCGCCGGCCCGTCCAACCCGCATCGTCGCCTGCCGGTGTCGGCGCTGGCCGAGCGCGGCATCGCCGTCGATCTGGACAAGGCGCGCGCACAGGAAGCGCAAGGCCTGATGCCGGACGGTGCCGTGATCATCGCCGCCATCACCAGTTGCACCAACACCAGCAATCCGCGCAACGTGATCGCCGCAGGCCTGCTGGCGCGCAACGCCAACAAGCTGGGCCTGACCCGCAAGCCGTGGGTGAAGTCGTCGCTGGCGCCTGGTTCCAAGACCGTGGCGCTGTATCTCGATGAAGCGGGCCTGACCGGCGACCTCGAGAAACTGGGCTTCGGCGTGGTCGCGTTCGCCTGCACCACCTGCAACGGCATGTCCGGTGCGCTGGATCCGGCAATCCAGCGGGAAATCATCGATCGCGATCTGTACGCGACCGCCGTGCTGTCCGGCAACCGCAACTTCGACGGCCGCATCCATCCTTACGCCAAGCAAGCCTTCCTGGCGTCGCCGCCGCTGGTGGTGGCGTACGCGATCGCCGGCACCATCCGTTTCGACATCGAGAAAGACGTGCTGGCCGTGGTCGACGGCAAGGAAATCCGCCTGAAGGATATCTGGCCGAGCGATGAAGAGATCAATGCCGTGGTCAAGGCGTCGGTGAAGCCGGAGCAGTTCCGCAATGTCTACACGCCGATGTTTGCCGTGCAGCGCGACAAGGGGGAGCAAGTCAGCCCGTTGTACGACTGGCGCCCGATGAGCACTTACATCCGTCGTCCTCCATACTGGGAAGGCGCCCTGGCCGGCGAACGCACGATGACCGGCATGCGCGCGTTGGCAGTGCTGCCGGACAATATCACCACCGATCACCTGTCGCCGTCCAACGCCATCCTGGCCGATTCGGCCGCCGGCGAATATCTGGCCAAGATGGGTTTGCCGGAGGAAGACTTCAACTCCTATGCGACCCACCGCGGCGATCACCTGACCGCGTTGCGCGCGACCTTTGCCAATCCACAACTGGTCAATGAAATGGCAGTGGTCGATGGCGCAGTCAAGAAGGGTTCGCTGGCGCGCGTCGAGCCGGAAGGCAAGGTCATGCGCATGTGGGAGGCGATCGAAACCTATATGGACCGCAAGCAGCCGCTGATCATCGTCGCCGGCGCCGACTACGGCCAGGGTTCGTCGCGCGACTGGGCGGCCAAGGGCGTGCGTCTGGCGGGTGTGGAAGTGATCGCGGCCGAAGGCTTCGAGCGCATCCACCGCACCAATCTGATCGGAATGGGCGTGCTGCCGCTGGAGTTCAAGCCTGGTACGACTCGCAAGACACTTGGCATCGACGGCACCGAAACTTTCGACGTGATCGGCAAGCGTACCCCGCGCGCCGATCTCACCCTGGTGATCATGCGTAAGAACGGTGAACGCGTCGAAGTGCCGATGACCTGCCGTCTCGACACCGCCGAGGAAGTTTCCATTTACGAAGCCGGCGGCGTGCTGCAGCGCTTCGCGCAGGACTTCCTCGCATCGTCGGCCAAGGCTGCTTAATTGATGATCTACTCGATCTAATCGATCAGGAAAGACGCATATGACCCACGTACCTCAAATCAAGATTCCTGCTGCCTATATCCGCGGCGGCACCAGCAAAGGCGTCTTCTTCCGCTTGCAGGACTTGCCCGCAGCCGCGCAAGTGCCCGGCGCGGCGCGCGATGCGCTGCTCATGCGCGTCATCGGCAGCCCGGATCCATACGGCAAGCAGATCGACGGCATGGGCGGCGCCACTTCGAGCACCAGCAAAACCGTTATCCTCGCCAAATCCAGCCGTCCCGGCCACGACGTGGATTATCTGTTCGGCCAGGTGTCCATCGACACCGCCTTCGTCGACTGGAGCGGCAACTGCGGCAATCTCTCGGCTGCGGTCGGTCCGTTCGCGATCGGCGGGGGACTGATCGATCCCGATCGCGTTCCGCAAAACGGCATTTGCACCATCCGCATCTGGCAGGCCAATATCGGCAAGACTATCATTGCGCACGTGCCGATCACCGACGGCCAGGTGCAGGAAACCGGCGATTTCGAACTTGACGGCGTGACATTCCCGGCAGCCGAAGTGCAGCTTGAATTCATGGATCCGGCCGATGAAGGCGAGGGCAAGGGGGAGGGTAACGGCGGCGGCTCGATGTTCCCGACCGGGAGTCTGGTCGATGACCTCGAAGTGCCGGGCGTAGGTACCTTCAAGGCGACCATGATCAATGTCGGCATTCCGACGATTTTCCTGAACGCGGAAGCCCTGGGCTATACCGGCGCCGAACTGCAGGACGCCATCAACAGCGATCCCAAGGCGCTGGCCATGTTCGAGACGATCCGCGCGCATGGCGCGGTGCGCATGGGGCTGATCAAGCATATCGACGAGGCCGCCCGGCGTCAGCACACGCCGAAGGTCGCCTTCGTCGCCAGACCGCGCGATTATGTCGCCTCCAGCGGCAAGAAGGTCGCCGCCGGCGATATCGACCTGCTGGTGCGCGCCATGTCCATGGGCAAGCTGCACCACGCCATGATGGGCACGGCCGCAGTCGCCATTGGCGCCGCCGCCGCGATTCCCGGCACGCTGGTCAATCTCGCTGCCGGCGGCGGGGAACGTACCGCGGTGCGCTTCGGCCATCCCTCCGGCACGTTGCGCGTCGGCGCGGAGGCGAAGCAGGTCGACGGCGAATGGACCGTCACCAAGGCAATCATGAGCCGCAGCGCGCGCGCGTTGATGGAAGGTTGGGTGCGCGTTCCCGGCGACGTGTTCTGATTTGCCGGGAAACATGCTGCATTGCAGTGACCGGAAACGGGAAGTGGGGAACGAAAGTTGGTAATATGCCGTCCACACTCTCTTTCACCCGGTACTGGAATAAACATGACTTACTTGCAACGCGCTTCCGCATTGACCCTGACCATCCTGCTGGCTGCCTGCGCTTCCGAGAGCGTGCCGCTGACTGAAACCAAACCGCCGGTGCCTGCGCCGCTGCAGCCGGTAGTCGGTAAAGTGCGTCCGGCCTGGGCCGGCCAGGTGAGTACCGGCACTTTTTCCTGCGAAATGGGCAACCGCGTCGAGGTCAAGGTCGATGGCGACAACAACATGAACCTGGTGTGGAAGGGCAGCACCTACAAAATGGCGCCAGTATCGACTTCCACCGGCGCATTGCGTTTTGAAAACAAAGGCGACGGCCTGGTCTGGATTCAGATCCCGTCGAAGGCAATGCTGCTGAACTCGAAGATCGGCCAGCAGCTTGCCAACGATTGCAGGAGTCGTTAGGGCCTGTTTGAAGCGGTCGGAAACGGTCGGCTTGATTTCGGACAGGATGGTATTTTCGTGTTCAGACAACGGGAAAAATCATGTCCGCAGCGATGTCAAACGTCCGCCCCAAGTACGACAAGGTACTGGTCGATATCGTCGACTACGTCACCAAATACAAGGTCACTTCCAGACTGGCCTACGACACCGCGCGCAACTGCCTGATCGACACCTTGGGTTGCGGGCTGGAAGCGCTGGAGTATCCAGCGTGCAAAAAACTGATGGGACCGATCGTGCCCGGCACGCTCGTCCCCAACGGCGCCAGGGTCCCGGGCACGCAGTTCCAGCTCGATCCTGTCCAGGCCGCATTCAACATCGGCGCCATGATCCGCTGGCTCGATTTCAACGACACCTGGCTGGCGGCGGAGTGGGGCCATCCATCGGACAATCTCGGCGGCATCCTGGCGACGGCGGACTGGCTGTCGCGCAACGCCGTCGCCGCCGGCAAGAAGCCGCTGACCATGAAGGACGTGCTGACCGGCATGATCAAGGCGCACGAAATCCAGGGTTGCATTGCACTGGAAAATTCCTTCAACAAGGTCGGCCTCGATCACGTGGTGCTGGTCAAGGTCGCATCGACCGCGGTCGTTGCCGATATGCTCGGCCTGACGCGCGATGAAATCCTCAACGCCGTGTCGCTCGCATGGGTCGACGGCCAGTCGTTGCGCACCTATCGCCATGCGCCGAACACCGGCTCGCGCAAGTCGTGGGCGGCGGGCGACGCGACATCGCGCGCCGTGCGCCTGGCGCTGATCGCCAGGACCGGCGAAATGGGATATCCATCGGTGCTGACCGCTCCGACCTGGGGTTTCTACGACGCGCTGTTCAAAGGCCAGCCGTTCAAGTTCCAACGCAAGTATGCCTCCTACGTGATGGAAAACGTGTTGTTCAAAATTTCCTTCCCGGCCGAATTCCATGCGCAGACGGCGGCGGAAGCCGCGATGACTCTGCATGGCGAACTGGCCATGGCCGGCAGGGAAGTGGAAGACATCAGGAAAATCACGATCCGCACCCACGAAGCCTGCATCCGCATCATCGACAAGAAGGGCCCGTTGAACAATCCGGCCGACCGCGATCACTGCATCCAGTACATGGTCGCCGTGCCGCTGATCTTCGGTCGCCTGACGGCCTCCGATTACGAGGACGACGTCGCTGCCGACAAGCGCATCGATGCATTGCGCGAGAAGATCGTCTGCGTCGAGGACAAGGCTTTCACCAAGGATTACCACGACCCGAAGAAGCGTTCCATCGCCAATGCGCTGACCGTCGAATTCAAGGACGGCAAAAAGCTCAAGGAAGTCATCGTTGAATATCCGATCGGCCATGCGCGTCGCCGCAAGGAAGGCATCCCGCTGCTGGAGGCGAAGTTCAGGACCAACCTGGCGCGCCAGTTTCCGGCCAGGCAGCAGCAAAAAATCCTCGACGTATCGCTCGACCAGAAGACGCTGGAAACCATGCCGGTTAACGAGTACGTCGACCTGTATGTCATTTAGCGCGGCTAAAAACCGTTGATAAAACGCCGCCGGCAGCGCGGGTGAAAAAAGGATGCTTGCGCGCATTTTTTTCGATTTCTCAGACATCGGATGCTGGTTTTTTTCTGAATTTTTTCTGAAAAAAGCAGCAAATTAAGCTGGGCGTAAGCAAGCGCTGCCAAAGTAAACAGCAACACACGACACCAGAAAAAATGCGGCGCAAAGACGCTGCGTTCACATCGCGTTGACCTCTCGTCACGCACCAGATTGCCATGAGGAGACATTATGAATTTTGCCGCGTTCTACCAACAATCCATCGACGACCCGGACACCTTCTGGGCCAATGAAGCCGAGCGCATCGACTGGCACAAGCCGTTCTCGAAGACGCTCGATTATTCGCGTCCGCCGTTTGCACGCTGGTTCGTCGGCGGCGAAACGAATCTCTGCCACAACGCCATCGACCGCCATCTGGCGCAACGCGCCGACCAGGCAGCGCTGATCGCAGTGTCGAGCGAAACGGACACCGAAAAGACCTACACCTTCCGCGAGCTGCACCGCGAAGTCTGCGCAATGGCCGCGATCATGCAATCGCTGGGCGTCGGACGCGGCGATCGCGTTCTGATCTACATGCCGATGATTGCCGAAGCGGTATTCGCCATGTTGGCGTGCGCGCGCATCGGCGCGGTGCATTCGGTGGTGTTCGGCGGCTTTGCATCGAACAGCCTGGCCACGCGCATCGATGACGCACAACCGAAGCTGGTGGTTTCCGCCGACGCCGGTTCGCGCGGCGGCAAGGTGGTGCCGTACAAAGGCTTGCTCGATGACGCGATCCGGCTGGCGCAGCATAAGCCGGCGCACGTCTTGCTGGTCGATCGCGGGCTGGCGCCGATGTCGCTCACGCCGGGGCGCGATGTCGGCTATGCTGCGCTGCGTCCCGACTATCTCGATACGCAGGTGCCGGTAGTCTGGCTGGAGTCGAATGAGCCGTCCTACATCCTCTACACCTCAGGCACCACCGGCAAGCCCAAGGGCGTGCAGCGCGACGTCGGCGGTTATGCCGTGGCGCTGGCGGCGTCGATGGAGTATGTGTTTTGCGGTAAACCGGGCGAGACCTATTTCTGCACTTCCGATATCGGCTGGGTCGTGGGCCATTCCTATATCGTCTACGGTCCGCTGATGGCCGGCATGGCGACCATCCTGTACGAAGGCCTGCCCGTACTGGCGAAGGACACCATCGGCGCCGGCATCTGGTGGAGCCTGGTGGAGAAGTACAAGGTCACGCGCATGTTCTCGTCGCCGACGGCGATCCGCGTGCTCAAGAAGCAGCCGGTCGAATGCATGACGCGCTACGACCTGTCGTCGCTGAAGAGTTTGTATCTGGCCGGCGAACCGCTTGACGAAACCACGTCGAACTGGATTGCCGGCACGCTCGGGGTGTCGGTGATCGACAACTACTGGCAAACCGAAAGCGGCTGGCCTATCTTGTCGATCGCCAAGGGCGTCGACGACAAGCCGACCCGGCTGGGCAGCCCGGGCGTGCCGATGTACGGCTACAAGATGCACATCATGAACGAGGCGACCGGCGAGCTGTGCGGCGTCAACGAAAAGGGCGTGGTGGTGATCGAAGGACCTTTGCCGCCCGGCTGCATGCAGACCGTGTATCGCGACGACGCGCGCTTCCTCAACACGTACTGGTCCAATTTCGGGACGCAGGTGTATTCCACCTTCGACTGGGGCATCCGTGACGAGGACGGCTATTACTTCATCCTCGGCCGCACCGACGATGTGATCAACGTCGCCGGCCATCGCCTGGGTACGCGTGAAATCGAAGAGAGCATTTCCAGCCATGCCAACGTCTCGGAGGTCGCGGTGGTCGGCGTCGAGGACAAGCTGAAGGGGCAGGTGGCGATCGCCTTCGTGATCCCGAAACAGACCGACGCCATCGCCACGGTCGAAGGCCGCCAGGCGCTCGAGGCGGAGATCATGCGCGTGGTGGACAAGCAGATCGGCGCCGTCGGCCGGCCTTCGCGCGTGCTGTTCGTCACCTTGCTGCCGAAGACGCGTTCCGGAAAATTGCTGCGCCGGTCGATACAGGCGATTTGCGAGGGCCGCGATCCGGGCGATCTGACCACCATCGAGGATCCGGGTTCGCTGCAGCAGATCAAGGCGGCCTTGCAAGCTTAGAAGCTTAGTGCCCGGCAAGAGCAAAGCTGAAGAGACGACGTCCGGACAATGTGCCGGACGTCTGCATTTTGGGTACACTACGTGTCACCGACTTTTCTTTCCAGCATTCATGAATACCTCGATTCGCCCGGCCACCGCAGCCGATGCCGCCGCCATCTGCGAGATCTACAACCATTACGTTCTGACCACGACCATCAGCTTTGAAATGGAAGCCGTTTCCACGCCGGAAATGGCGCAGCGCATCGCCGAGGTGTCCGCGCAGTTTCCGTGGCTGGTGTATGAAGAAAACGGCCGCATTCTGGGTTATGCGTATGCCGCCAAATGGAAGGTGCGCAAGGCTTATCAGCATTCGGTCGAAAGTTCGGTCTACCTGGCCAGGGACAGCGGCGGCAAGGGCATCGGTTCGCAGCTTTATGAGGCCCTGTTTGCCGAATTGAAGGCGCGTTCGGTGCACGCCGTCATGGGCGGCATCGCCCAGCCTAATCCCGGCAGCGTGGCCTTGCATGAGAAGATGGGTTTCGTCAAAGTTGCGCATTTCGCGCAGGTCGGCAGAAAGTTCGATCAATGGATTGATGTCGCCTATTGGCAATTGATCCTCTAAGGAGTTGACATGGCCAGATCGACCAGAGCTACGGGCGCCATCGAGCGTCTCAATACCCGTGCCGGAACGCGCCAGTATTCCATGGTGCGGACTTCAGGCGAATTGTTTTATCTGGTCCGGCGCACGTCCGAGAATCCCGCCGAGAAACTGAGCGAGCCGCTGCCGCTCGATGAATTCGTCGCCTTCGTCAATGCCTATGGACCGCAAACGCCGAGGCGCGTCAGCAAGCTCGACATTGCATTCGAGAAGCAGCTCGTCAAGAAGGACAAGGAATAAGGCTTCGTCGGCGAAGCTGTATCCGAAGGAGCAGGACAATAAGGGCAAGTCATGGCAAACCGGAAAACAGACGGCGATCAAGGCAAGGACTGGATACTGCGCTCGCAATCGTCCGGCGTCGAGCGTATCGAAGCCTTTTTCCACGGCAGCGGTTACGCCATGCATCGCCACGATACCTATGCGCTCGGCATCACGCTGGCCGGCGTGCAATCCTTTCAATACAAAAAATCCCTGCGCAGCAGCCTGCCTGGCAACAGCATGGCGCTGTACCCGGACGAGCCGCATGACGGCCAGGCCGGCACCGAAGCGGGTTTTCGCTACCGCATGCTATATGTCGAACCGGCGTTGCTGCAGGATGCCCTGGGAGGGGTTCCGTTGCCTTTCATCGAAGGCGGGATTTCGACCGATCCGCGCATGTTTCACGCGCTCAGGAGTCTGCTTGTCCAAATGGACGGCGACGTCGAACCGCTGCAACAGGATGATGGCATCTTTGAGCTGGCTGCCGCGATGAACGCGGTGTCCGGCAAACGTCCTCGCCGCCATGCGGCCGATTTTCAGGCCGCGCAACGCGCTCGCGAATATATCCACGCCTCGCTGGACCGCACGCTGACGCTCGATGAGCTGGCGCAGTCCTGCGACCGTGATCGCTGGAGCCTGACGCGCGACTTCCGCAGCTTTTTCGGCACCAGCCCTTATCGTTACCTGAGCATGCGCCGTCTGGATCTGGCCCGTCGCCTCATGGCGCAAGGCCGGTCGCTGGCATCCGCTGCGGCGATCTCGGGCTTTGCCGATCAGAGCCATATGACGCGACTATTCACCAGGACTTACGGTATCGCACCGGCACGCTGGTTGCGAATGATGAAGCCCGGCAGGTGACACGCGGCAGCCAAAGTTGCACGATCGTTCAAGACTGCGTTCGACAGAGCGCGTAACCTCGCTCCTTGTCATCAATACAGGAGCCCGAAATGTCTACCATCTCATCCCCCGCAGGCGCAAGCCGGGACTACAAAGCCATCAATTTCGCCGAGAAATTGTCGCTGTTCAGCGAACAATGGTCGCAGCGCGTCATCGCCGAAATGAACGACTACCAGTTCAAGCTCGCCAAGCTGGAAGGCGAGTTCATCTGGCACGATCATGTCGATACCGATGAGGTGTTCATCGTGTTGGAAGGAAAGCTGCGCATCGATTTTCGCGACGGCGCCGTGCATCTCGGCGCAGGCGAAATGTTCGTCATTCCCAAAGGCGTCCAGCACAAGCCCTATGCCGAGAGCGAAACCAAAATCCTGCTGGTCGAGCCGCGCGGGGTGGTCAATACCGGTAATGAAGAGAGCGACAGGACGCGGCAGAACGATATCTGGATCTGAAGCGCAACGTGGAAACCGCTGAACGCAAAACACTGAAGTGGCGGCAGGGAATAAAGCCGGGATTCTGACCGCCCAACTTTATAGTGGGCGGTTCGTTTCGCGTTTTGTCAGACGGATACTGTCGTTCGGCCAATCATATCAACCGATGGTCGCTACCACCGGCGCATGATCCGACGGCTGTTCCCATTTGCGCGGCGCCTTGTCGATCACGCAGGCGGTGCATTGCGCAGCCAGCGGCGCCGACAGCAGGATATGGTCGATGCGCAGGCCCTTGTTCAGGCGAAACCCCATCTGGCGGTAATCCCACCAACTGTAGAGTTTTTCCGGCTGCTCGAACATGCGGAAGGCGTCGGTGAATCCCATCTTCTGCAAATCGAAGAACGCGGCGCGTTCCGGTTCCGACACCAGGTTCTGGCCGATCCATGCGGCCGGATCGTGGACGTCGCGGTCTTCCGGCGCGATATTGTAGTCGCCCAGCAGCGCCAGTTTTGCGTGCTGCTGCTGTTCCCGGCCCAGCCACTCGCGCAGCGCCGCCAGCCACTTCAGCTTGTATTGGTATTTTTCGGATTCCAGCGACTGGCCGTTGGGGATGTAGGCGCAGACGATGCGCATGCCTTCGATGGTGGCGGCGATGATGCGTTGCTGTTCATCTTCGAACAGGGGATTGTTCTTCACCACATCGTCGATCGGAAGGCGCGACAGGATGGCGACGCCGTTGTAGGTCTTCTGGCCGGTGAAGACGACTTCATAACCGGCGGCGTTGATTTCGGCCTGCGGGAATTTGTCGTCGGTCAGCTTGGTTTCCTGCAGGCACAGCACGTCGACCGGGTTGTCGCCCAGCCATTGCAGTACCTGGGGCAGGCGGACTTTGAGGGAGTTGACGTTCCAGGTGGCGATTTTCATGTGGTGTAAAAAATCTCTAATTATCAATTGGTGACTGCTGCACATAAGCCGTTGAATTCGCCAAGCTACCCACCCTGGCTTCCCAGTTTGGAGGCACTGCGACATGGCATCGAGTGTTGCAGGGATGCCACTATATCACTACGGTAACGCCTTGTTCCGATCGATCATGGCGTGGATCTTCTTGATGGCAATGCCGGTGGTTAGCTCGCCGATTTTGACCAGGCCCCGCTTGCCTGTCTTGACCAAGCGGTAGATCGTGGCTCGTGGCATCCCGAGTTTTGCCTGGGCCACATCAAAGTGAAGCTGACACGGCGGGTACCGATGCCGCCTCGCATGGATGCTGGCAGATGGGTAGCCCTATGACACCCAAACCGTCATCGAATCATCAGTTCACCGTCAATTTCTTTCGTCGGGTGGAGCCGCCCGGGATATCATCACATGACAGATGACCGTGCAAACAATCAATTTGCGACGAAAACAAGAAAAGGGCCGCCGTGATGAATGTGCACCGAGAAAAGACGTCTGAAAGTGAGCATCGGTCGAATAGTGGAGAGGTTATCGAATCGCTCTCCGGCATGAGCATGGATCACGTCAAGGTCCACTACAATTCTTCTGAACCGGCCCAGCTCAATGCACATGCCTATGCGCAAGGCAGCGACATTCACGTCGCACCGGGACAGGAGCAACATCTTCCGCATGAAGCCTGGCATGTGGTGCAGCAGGCGCAGGGGCGCGTGCAGCCGACCAGGCAGATGAAGCAGGGCGTGCCGGTCAACGACGATGCAGGGCTGGAGGCGGAGGCCGACACCATGGGGGCGATGGCGTTGCGGTTGAATCCGGGCAATGCAGTCTTGCAGCATTATCGGGCCGCGCCAAACTACGCAACGGGTGCGATCCAACGGCTTTCGATGAAACGAAGAGGCGCATTCCCGGCAGTGGATGCTTCATTTGCTGTCGGCGCCCATGTATTTGTCGCGCCTGCCAAAAACTCCATCGATGCAGAGATCCCTGCGCTTGACGAGGATGAAGCGAACATCAACGTCAATCTCTATTTTGGGCAGGACTACCTGAATAATGAGCTTTCCCAAACTTATCACGGCAATGGCGGCGCAATAAAAAAAGAGAAGGCGAGAATAGGCTGGGATGGGACCAACAACAGCAATGCGGTCATTCTGGATGGGCATCATCGCGTCATTTGGGGCCTCTATCATAATCAGGAAGTCGGTTTTAATACTTATCCCATCACGTCCGGAATCAATCTTGCCGACGTGACATACAAGGGAACGCCGAAACCCATCGTCGTGGCGCCGAAGGCCGAAGAAAAAAAAGAAGACGTCAAAGATGCGACGCCGAAAGACAAGACAGCGACAACCAGTGCTGCCGCTACGCCGGTAGTGGGAGGCGTGGATTGAGGTGCTTGCCATTGCCGGGCCGACGATGGCCGCAAAATGAGGCCCTGGTGTCCAGGTTGCCGGCGAGTCGGGACTTGCCAATGCAAGCCTGAGCAGGGCGACGGATGCCGATCGCCGCTGAACCGAATCCTTATTTGAAACGGTAGTTGATCGCGACCAGTCCCATGTTTTCGGTGCTGTGATTGACGATTGGGCTGTTGGCGATGCCGTTGCCCAGCCATTTGCGGCGGAAGGTGATGTTGCCTACCCAGTTGCCGGTGAGCGGCATTTCCACGGTCAGGCCCAGCATGGGCGTCGTCGTCGCGCCGGCATGGTAGGCGCGGAAACCGCTGGCGGCTGATTCCGCGCCGGTAACGCCGTAGTAGTAGTCATTGTAGGAACTGCTGCGGCGTTCGATGCCGAACTGGGGATAGAAGCTGGCGCGGCCGAGGTCGAACTGGGCGGCATACACTGCTTCAAGCAGGCTGCCGTGCGATTTGTTCACGTCATAAAAGGCGTTCAGGAAAAAATCGCCGAAGCGGGTTTCCTGCAAGGTGCCGATGCCCAGCGGTATCGAGTTGGAGCGGCGATTCAGGCCGCGTTCGGCGTCCATACCGTCGAAGTTGACGCGCGCCGCCAGCTCCAGATAGCCTGCGCCCAGCTTGACTGTCTTGACGCCGAAGGTGTCGAGCCTTGCAAAGAAACGGCCATAGTCGAAGTACGCATACGGCAGCACCTCGGTGACGTCGCTCTTGCCGAGCACGTTGCGCTCCAGTCTGAACACGCCCGGGCCGATGTCGCCGCTCAAATGATCGGGGAAGTCGGCATGGGTGGTTTCCTGTGCGCCGGCATGCGCGGCGAGGGACAGAAGCAGGGCGGACAGCAGGGATTTCTTCATGTTGGCTTTCGATTGGTGTAGTGGGATGTCGCGGCGAGCCGGCAAGCTTGCCGGCGCTGCGCTTCAAATAACATGGGATGGAAAATTCAGGCTCTGGTTTTTTTCTTCACGACGGCATCTTCCGGCTTGAGCGGTTTGCCGTCGCAGGTGTGCAGTTTGATCTTGGGTACCGGTTTGCCGGTTTCGCGTTCAATCATCGGCGCGCACGACTCTCCCTTTTTGAACAGGTGGCCTTCGCCCCATTGGCGCAGGCCCAGCACGACGGTGAACAATTCCTTGCCTTTTGGGGTGAGCACGTATTCCTGATAGGCGCTGCCGTCCGAAGCCGGCGCCACGTCGAGGATGCCTGCTTCGACCAGGTCGCGCAGCCGTGTGGACAGGATGTTCTTGGCTACGCCGAGACTCTTCTGGAATTCGCCGAAGCGCCGCATGCCGTCGAAGGCGTCGCGGATGATCAGCAACGCCCAGCGGTCGCCGACGACGTCGATCGATCGCGCCACCGGGCAGGGATCGCTCTTCAGACTTTTCCGCTTGGCCATCGTATTGCCGCTTCCTCGTGCATGAATGATGGTTGCATTTTAGAACTCGCTCACCTACACTTCAACTAGTTTTAATTTGAAACTAGTTTTGGCGATGATTGGAAGGAGCGAACGATGGCGGAATATGAAGGCGGCGCAGGCGTTTGCCGGTCCGATGACGCTGGTCCCGGCCGGATGGCGGAGATATCGATGTCGCGCGCGACGGTCTTGTTGTTCGCAGTGGCCTGCGGCATCAGCGTCGCCAACGTTTATTACGCCCAGCCGCTGCTGGATGCGTTGGCGGCGGAGTTCGGCTTCACGCAGGCGGCGGTCGGTATCGTGATTACGGCAACGCAGGTGGGGTCCGCGCTGGCCTTGGTGCTGGTGGTGCCGCTGGGCGACTTGCTGGACCGGCGCCGGCTGACGCTGGCGCAATTGCTGTTCCTGTTCCTGGCGTTGGCGGCGGTGGGCCTGGCGTCTTCGCCTGCCTGGCTGCTGGCAGGGATGCTGGCGGTCGGCATGCTCGGTACGGCCATGACGCAGGGACTGATTTCCTATGCTGCGGCGCTGGCGGCGCCCGGTGAGCGCGGGCGCGTGGTAGGTACGGCGCAGGCCGGCGTGGTGATCGGTCTGCTGCTGGCGCGGACCATGGCGGGGATGGTCGCCGATGTTGCGGGCTGGCGCATGGTCTATTTCGTTTCCGCCGTCTTGGCGCTGGCGATGTCGGCGCTTTTGCACGACCGCCTGCCGCGCCGGGGCATGTCGGCGAGCGGCATGTCCTATGCGGAGTTGCTGGGATCGATGGCGACGTTGATGTTGAGCGACCGCGTGTTGCAGATACGCGGCGTGATTGCCATGCTGATGTTTGCGGCGTTCAGCATTTTCTGGAGTGCGCTGGTGTTGCCGTTGAGCGCGCCGCCGTACTCCCTGTCGCATGCGGCCATCGGTGCTTTCGGCCTGATCGGCGTGGCCGGTACGCTGGGAGCGGCCAAAGCGGGGCGGCTGGCGGATCGAGGGCACGGGCAGCGGACCAGCGGCGTTGCGCTGGCCTTGTTGTTGGTCGCATGGTTGCCGCTGTCCTTGCTATCCTGGAGCCTGTGGGCGCTGGCGGCCGGCATCGTGGCGCTGGACCTGGCGGCGCAGGCGATCCATGTCACCAACCAGAGCATGATTTTCCGCGCCGGCACGCAGTCGCATAGTCGGCTGGTGGCCTGCTACATGATTTTCTACGCTGTCGGCAGCGGCGCCGGGGCGGTGTTGTCGACCTTCGTGTTCGCAGCCTGGGGTTGGAGCGGCGTCTGTCTTATGGGCGCCGGCGTCAGCCTGGCGGGTTTGCTGTTCTGGGGCGGGAGTCTGCGCCATATGCCGCCTGAGGGGCGTTAGGAGTCAGACCCGTTCGCTGGTCAGGATGATGATCCGGCCGATCACCACACAGGATTTTTCGTCGAATTCCTGGCGCGGGTAATGCTTGCGGGAGGTATTGTCGGAAGTCATGTACCAGCGGCCGAAATCCAGCGCCATGCGTTTGATGACGGCTTGCCCGAGATAATTGATGAGGCAGACTGCGCCATCGCTTAATTCCACGTCGCCCATATTGACCACTACCACATCGCCGTCGTGCAGACGCGGCGACATGCTGGCACCGTTCACCGTCGTCGCAATCAGCTTGTCGGCCGACAGGTTGCGGGCTTTAAGCCAGCTTCGATGGAGGCATAGCGCGGGCTTGTCGGGGCCGGCGTCTTCCATCTTGAAACGGACCGAGCCGGCAGTCAGCTTCAGATTCACCTGGCGCACGTGAACGGTGTCCTCGTCGCACGCGTCGCCCTTTGCGTGTTGCTGATAATCCTGACGCGAGGCGCTCTCGCTAATGGCGAGGAGATCGAAGTAGAGAACATCGAGGTCCAGCCGGTTTTCGAGCGCACGCGCAGCCTTCTCGCCGAAGCCCTGGCCGTGGCGGTAAGTGGTCGACAGCAACTGCGCCAGACGCGATTCGCTCAGGCCGCTGGCGTCGCAGAAGCTCTTGCGGTCGCCGCGGTACTGATCCGCGATCAAAACCAGCAGGCGCTTGCGTCGATGTTCATGCATATCCATGCCGTCATTTGAACGTATATTTATCATTTGGTAAATTAGCCTGTGCTTGACTTGTTTGTAGCTGGTGCTAAATTAGCGGCATGACACTGATCGAATATCTCAATTCCTTGCCGATGGACAGACGCGCCGAACTGGCCGCGCGTTGTCAGACTTCATTTGATTATCTGCGCCAGATCGGTTACGGCAACCGGCCTTGTTCTCCCTTGATCGCGGTTTGTCTGGAGCGCGCGTCGCAGGGAGCGATCACGCGCAAGACCTTGTTTCCCGACGATTGGGCCAAGCTCTGGCCTGAACTCGAAGAAAAAGGCAACAGCGACTGAAGATTTCGCTGTCCACCCATTCCTGGAAATAGCGCGCGCCAGTTGCGCTGTTATTTTTCTCTTCCTCTTATTTTTTCTTCCTTCCCATGTTCCTGTTGAATCTTTTCTTGTGCCGCGCGCCTGGCGGCTATCTTGCATCGGCAAGATTGCTCTGGTCGGATTTTCCTCAAGGCGTGCAAGCGCATCATCTGGTCTTTTTCATGTTGACTGCTTTGCTGATGATGCTTCCTCCCGCTCTGTTCTATTGGCAGTATCGCCACCGGCGTTGGTGGAGCCTGGTGACCGGCGCGGCCGTGTTCATTCTGGGGCTCGATCATCTCATGCTGAAGGACAAGGGCAACATAGGGCAGACCTTTGTCGGCGCCACGCTTTTGTTCGGTCCGCTCTATTTTGTGTTGACGACATGTGTGGAATGGTCCCGGCATCTTGGGCGCACGATGTGCGGCAACGCAATGGTGTCATTGCCTGCGTCCGAGCGGTTGACTCTCGCGGGCCTGGCGATATCGGCGCATCTGTTTCTCTTCCTGCTCGCCAATGTCTTCGACATATTGAATCCGCCGGCATTGAATATCGTCAGCGATGTCATCAATTGCCTGTTCCATTTGCCACAGCCGGTCAATTTGCTGGCGAGCCGCGATGTGTTGAATATGCTGTTGGCGGCATTGCCGACGTTGATGTTGATCATTGTGTTGCATGCCTGGTTGCGCCGCCGTCGGGCGCGCAGTCTGGATATGCCGTGGCTGCTTTATTTTGCGGCGATGCCGGGCGTGTTGGGTAGCGCGTTGTTGCTGGGAGCGTTGGCCACGTCCCAATAAAAAGCCGTCATCTTGTGGATGACGGCTTGGCAAAACACGGCGCAGGGAAGTTTATGCGCGCGCCTTTTGCGACTTCTTCGCCTGGTTCAGCAGGAATGTCGTCAGCAACGGCACCGGACGGCCGCTGGCGCCCTTGGTGGCGCCGCCGCGCCATGCCGTGCCGGCGATGTCGAGGTGGGCCCAGGTGTATTTCTTGGTGAAGCGCTCCAGGAAACAGGCAGCGGTGACGCTGCCGGCCGGCTGGCCGCCGATGTTGGCGATGTCGGCGAAATTCGACTTCAACTGTTCCTGGTAGACATCCTGGATGGGCATGCGCCACGCCGTATCGCCGCTGGTCTTGCCGGCTGCCAGCAGATCCGCGGCAAGCTGGTCGTGCGCGTCGTCTTCGCGCGTGAACAGGCCGGTGTTGTGATGGCCCAGCGCCACCACGCAGGCGCCGGTCAATGTGGCGATATCGATTACGGCGGCCGGCTTGAAGCGTTCGACATACGTCAGCGCGTCGCACAGGATCAGGCGGCCTTCGGCGTCGGTGTTGAGCACTTCGATGGTCTGGCCCGACATCGAGGTCACGATGTCGCCCGGTTTGGTGGCGCGGCCGGACGGCATGTTTTCGCAGGTCGGGATGACGCCGATGACGTTCAGCTTCAGTTGCAGTTCGGCGATGGTGCGGAAGGTGCCGAGCACCGATGCGGCGCCGCACATGTCGTACTTCATTTCATCCATGGCTGCACCCGGCTTGAGCGAGATGCCGCCGGTGTCGAACGTGATGCCCTTGCCGACCAGCACGGTCGGCGCATCTTTCGCCTTGCCGCCCATGTGCTTCAGGACGATGAATTTCGGCGGCTCGTCGCTGCCGTTGGTGACGGACAGGAAGCTGCCCATTTTCAGGGCTTCCAGTTGCTTGCGGTCCAGTACTTCGACGCCGAGCTTGTATTCCTTGGCCAGCTTCTTGGCGGCGTTGGCGAGGTAAGAGGGGGTGCAGACATTGCCGGGCAGGTTGGCCAGGTTCTTGGTCAGTTCCATGCCGTTGGCCAGCGCTACGGCTTCGGCCAGTGCGGTTTTGGCGGCCGCAGTGGCAGCGGTGGAGACAGCCACGCCGATTTTCTTTACGCCGGTCGGAGCGGGATCTTTTTTGCTCTTCATGGCGTCAGAACGGTAATTGTTGTCGCGCGCTGCCAGCACTAGTGTGCGAATGGCCCAGGCGGCGTCGCGGCCCTTGATCTTGTCCAGCGGCAGCGCCACCAGCGCGTCATTGGCGCCGACCGTGGACAGCGCGCGCACGGTGGCTTGAGTTGCAGAAGAGTAACTCTTGTCGGCGATCTGTTCGTCGTCGCCCAGGCCGACCAGCAGCACACGTTCGGCGGCGGCGCCGGTCAGGCCGCGCAACAGCAGGGTGGTGCCGGGTTTGCCGGAGATGTCGCCGGATTTCAACACGTTGCTGATTGCGCCCATCTTGTCCAGCGCTTGCGCCGCTTGCGTCAGTTTGCGGTTTTCAAAGACGCCGACCACGAGCGTGCCGGTCTTGGCGGCGGTGACGGAGGTTTTTGCGTCCAATGTTTTTATGCTAAAGTCCATCGCTTGTCCTTAGTTTGCTTTGTTTGCTGTATTCAGTTTGCTGTATTTGCTTCATTTACCTCTGTGATTATAAGCCCCGAATGATTTTTGAGCGCGCTCTTCGACGCGAATTGATGAGCACCGCCGGCGCAGTGTTCACGACGCTATTTACGATCACCCTGACTGTGATGCTGATCAAGATCCTCGGCCAGGCTGCGGGGGGGCAGGTCAGCTCGCAGGACGTGCTTGCGCTGATCGGTTTCCAGGCGCTGAACTACATGCCCGTGATCCTGATCCTGACCGGTTTCATTTCCGTGCTGCTGGTGGTCACGCGCAGCTACCAGGATTCCGAAATGGTGGTCTGGTTCGCCTCGGGCTTGAGCCTGACGCGCTGGATCAAGCCGGTGCTGCGCTTCGGCTGGCCCATCATCCTGTTGACCGCGATCCTGAGTTTCATCGCCACGCCCTGGGCCAATCAGCAGAGCGCGCAATTCCGCGAGCGTTTTGAAAAGCGCGAAGACATCGCGCGCGTCTCGCCCGGCAAGTTCCAGGAATCCGCAACCGCCAACCGCATCTTCTTCGTCGAGGGCATTTCCGGCGACGCCAGCAAGGTCAAGAACATTTTCGTGGACACCTTCAGCAACGGCAAGAACAGCCTGGTGGTCGCCAAGGAAGGCGAGATGGAAGTCGACAAGGACGGCGAGAAATTCGTCGTCATGAGCAAGGGGCGCCGCTACGACGGCATGCCCGGCCAGCCCGACTTCCAGATGGTCGAGTTCGAACGCTACGGACTGCTGGTGGCCAACCAGTCGCAGGCGGTGGCGGGCGACAAGTCTGCGCGCGCCATGCAGACCTGGGAACTGCTGACCCAGGATAACGGCTTCAGCCGTGGCGAGTTGTTGTGGCGCATGGCCTTGCCGCTCATGGCATGTACGCTGATGCTGCTGGCGATTCCGCTGTCTTTCGTCAATCCGCGCGTGGGGCGTTCCATGGGGCTGCTGGTGGCGCTGCTGCTGTTTGTTGTTTACAGCAATACGGTCAGCGTGTTCCAGGCGTCGGTGACGCAGAACCGAATGTCGTTCATGTTGGCTTGGTGGCCGGTGCATCTGGTGGTGGCGCTGATGGCGGTGGGCATGTTCTTCCTGCGGCTGAAAGTCAACAGCCGCTACCATCCGGCGGTCATGTGGTCTCGCGTACGGCGCGCGCTTTTATTGAAACGGCAAGCCTGATGAGAGTCCTGCAACGTTATATCACCAGCGAGATCGTCCGCTCGGTCGCTTTTGCACTGGCTGCTTTCCTGGCGCTGTTCGCGTTTTTCGAGCTGATGGGCCAGCTTGAGTCGGTGGGGCGCAACGGCTATCAGTTGCAGAGCGCCGTGCTCTATGTCGTCATGGGATTGCCCGGCAACGTCTACGAACTGATGCCGATCGCGGTGCTGATCGGCACCATCTATGCGTTGGCCCAGTTCGCCGCCAGTTCCGAGTTCACCATCATGCGCGTGTCCAGCATGTCGACGCGCATGACCGCCATGGCGCTGGCCAAGATTGGCGTCGGCTTCGCCATCTTCACCATCCTGTTCGGCGAACTGGTGGCTCCCAAGGCGACCGAGTGGGGCGAGAAATTCAAACTGCAGGCGCAAGGCGCCTCGCTGTCGCAGTTCCGCTCGGGATTGTGGGCCAAGGACGTGATCAAGGACAACGGTCTCGACGGCAAGGTGATCGGCACGCGCTTTCTCAATATCCAGCGCATCCTCAGCGACGGCCGCCTGGAGGGAGTCAAGATTTACGAGCTGGATCAGGACTTTCACTTGTCCGACATGATCGTTGCCGCTTACGGCGATTATCAGGGCAATCACGTCTGGCAGTTGTCCGACGCGCAGCAGACCACTTTCATCGTCGATCGCAAGGCCAGTGCAATCACGTCGCCGATCGCCACCAGCAAGGTGAAAACGCGCAGTTTCGTGTCCGAAGTGACGCCGGAAATCCTGTCGGTGCTGTTTGCTGATCCCGATCGCATGTCGGCCTATGATTTGCGCGCCTATACCAAGCATCTGGAAGCCAACAACCAGCGCACCGATCGTTACGAAATCGCGTTCTGGAAGAAGGTCGTCTACCCCTTGTCGATTTTCGTGATGATGGCGCTGGCCTTGCCGTTCGCCTACCTGCATTTCCGTGCCGGCGGCGTCAGCCTGAAAATTTTCACCGGCATCATGATCGGCGTCTCCTTCCAACTGATCAACAACCTGTTTTCGCACCTGGGTCTGCTCAATACCTGGCCGGCCTTCGTCACCGCCGCCTTGCCGAGCACCTTGTTCATGCTCATGGCGCTGGTTGCTTTGCGCTGGGTCGAACGGCGCTGACGGCCATGAAGCAGTCACTTATCCTGTTCGCCCACGGTGCGCGCGATCCTCACTGGGCGGAACCGTTCAAACGGTTGCGCACGCTGGTCCAGGCGGACTTGCCTGACGTGGAAGTGGAACTGGCATTCCTTGAGTTGATGACGCCCGATTTGCCGCAACTGGTCGCGCAGCAGGTCGCAGGCGGCGCGCAGCGCGTCACCATCGTTCCGGTATTTCTCGGGCAGGGCGGACATGTACGGCGCGATTTGCCGGTATTGATCGAGCAATTGCGCCGGATGCATCCGGGCGTGATCTTCCATATCGCCGAAGCGGCCGGCGAAGACGCCGGCGTCCTGCAGGCGCTGGCTCAGTACTGCATCAGCAGTTCAAAATAGGCGTGCGCCGTTCGGCGTCGCCTGATCCGGCGCGAACAACACTACCTCTCCTTGCGCATCGGGAAATCCCAGCGTCAACACTTCCGACATGAACTTGCCGATCTGGCGCGGCGGAAAGTTGACTACCGCGGCGACTTGCCTGCCGATCAGTTTGTCGGGTTGATAGTGCGCGGTGATCTGCGCGCTGCTTTGCCTGATGCCGATGGCCGGGCCGAAATCGATTTTCAGCTTGTAAGCGGGTTTGCGTGCTTCGGGAAATGCTTCCGCCGAGACAATGGTGCCGATGCGGATATCGACTTTCAGGAAGTCGTCGAAGGTAATCGGCGCCGCAGCCGGCGCGCTCGGGTCGTGTAGCAGGTGCATGGGAATGTGTGGGAAAGGTGGACGATAGGTGCTGCGGTCAATTGCGCGTCGCCAGCGCTTCGCCGATCATGACCAGTACCGGCCCGTTGCACTGGGTCAGGCCCTGTTCCAGCGTGCCGAGTTCCAGATGCTGGATGCGCTCGTTGTCGCGACTGCAATTTTCCACCACGACAACCGGCGTGGTCCGGGCATAGCCGAGCGACAGCAGACGCTGTGCAGTCGCGGTGGCTTCGCGTCCGCCCATGTATTGCACCAGCGTGTCGCCGTTGGGCATGATGAATTCGTTCGGCTCGTCCGGCGCCGTGCTGGAGGTGAACAGCGACACGCTGCGCGCGACGCCGCGCTTGGTCAGCGGACGCTGCGCCGACGAGGCCGCCGCCAATGCGGCGGTGATGCCGGGGACGATCTCATAGGGAATATTGCGACTGTCGAGTGCGCGCAACTCTTCGTCGGCGCGACCGAACAGCATCGGATCGCCGCCCTTGAGGCGCACCACCAGGCGGTACCGATGCGCGCATTCGATCAGGCGTTCGTTGATGACTTGCTGGGCGGTGGAGCGCTGGCCGCTGCGCTTGCCGACAGGAATCTTCACGGCTTGCGGACACAGCGCCAGCATTTCCTCGGTGACCAGCGCGTCATGCAATACCACGTCGGCTTGAGCGAGAATGCGCGCGCCCCGCACCGTGATCAGGTCGGCGGCGCCGGGACCGGCGCCGACCAGATAAACCTTGCCAACAGGCGTGGCGGAAACGGGCGGTGTTGGCGAATTGGCTGGGCTCATGCTGAAAAGGAAAAGAATCGCAGCCCGGCACATGCCGGTTGCTGCACCGTTCCGACCGGACCACCCGGGAGAAACGGCACAGCAGGATTATCAGGCATCCAGGCGGATCATGCCAGCAGCAACCGTCTGATGCGTGACTTCATCGATCAGGATAAAGGCGCCTGTGGCGCGGATAGCATCGTAGGCATCGGCAGCAATGGCTTGCTGGACGTTGACGGAGACGCGGGCGATGTCATTGAGTTTCAAGGATTCGGCCGGATGGCGTTGTTGCGTATTGATGTCGAGCAAGGTGTCGATCTTCGCCACGCGCGCCGCCACCTGCTTGGTGGTGTGCTTGAGCCAGTACTTGCGGCGCGGGTCGAGTGCGTCTTCCGACAGCCAGCACAGGTCGGCGCTGATGGTCTTCAGCAAGGTCGGCGCGTTTTCAATTGACGCCAGCATGTCGCCGCGCGAGATGTCCAGATATTCTTCCAGCAGGATAGTGACCGACTGGCCGGCCGATGCCGATGCCAGCGAACCGTCCAGCGTCAGGATGTCCTTTACCGTGGCGGCCTGGCCGCCCGGCTGCACCAGCAGCCTGTCGCCCTTGCTCACCTTGCCGGCTTCGATGCGGCCCATGTAGCCGCGGAAGTCGTTGGCTTCGTGGCCGTTGTGGCGCGCCACCAGTTGCACCGGGAAACGGAACGGTTCCTGATGTGCATCTTCGTAGACCGAAAGCGACTCGAGCAGCTCGATCAGCGTCGGGCCCTTGTACCAGGCGAGTTTGTCGCTGGCGGTGACGACGTTGTCGCCGGCCAGCGCCGACAGCGGAATCGGACGTACGTCCTTCAGGCCCAGTTGTGCGGCGAATTGTTGATATGCGCCGACGATACGGTCGTACACGGTCTGGTCGTAATTGACCAGGTCCATCTTGTTGACCGCCACCACGACGTGCTGGATTTGCAGCAGGCGGGCGATGGTCGAATGCCGCTTGGTCTGGGTCAGCAATTCAACGCTGCCGTCGTCGTTCAGTTTGACCTTGGAGACGTCGATCAGGATGATCACGGCGTCGGCGGTCGAGGCGCCGGTCACCATGTTGCGGGTGTACTGCTCGTGGCCCGGCGTGTCGGCGATGATGAATTTGCGCTTGGGCGTGGCGAAATAACGATAGGCCACGTCGATCGTGATGCCTTGTTCGCGTTCGGCCTCCAGGCCGTCGGTGAGCAGGGACAGGTCGATGGTGTCGCCCACGGTGCGCTTGTGCTTGGCGCGCGACATGGCGTCGAGCTGGTCAGCGAAGATGCCCTTGCTGTCGAACAGCAGGCGGCCAATCAGCGTGCTCTTGCCGTCGTCCACCGAACCGGCGGTGATGAAGCGCAGCAGGCCGCGTTCGTGCGCATTGGCGTCGGAATTTGTTCTCAGGTCTTTTTCGGCAACAGCGGCATTCATCAGAAATATCCTTCTTTTTTACGTTTTTCCATCGATGCTTCGGAAGTCTGGTCGTCCATGCGCGTTGCGCCGCGCTCGGTGATCTGCGTGACGGCGGTTTCGGCAATGATGGCGTCGACGGAAGCCGCGTCCGAGGCCACCGGGCAGGTGCACGAGATGTCGCCGACGGTGCGGAAGCGCACCACGCGGTTCTCGACAGTTTCACCTTCCCGGGCCGGCGTCAGGTCGGTCAGCGGCACCAGCAGGCCGTTGCGCGGGATTACCTGGCGTTCGTGCGCGAAATAGATCGGCGGCAGCGCCAGCTTTTCGCGCGCGATGTATTGCCAGACGTCGAGTTCGGTCCAGTTCGAGATCGGGAATACGCGCATGTTTTCGCCCGGATGCACGCGCGTGTTGTAGAGGTCCCAGAGTTCGGGGCGCTGCGCCTTGGGATTCCATTGGCCGAATTCGTCGCGGAAGGAAAAGATGCGTTCCTTGGCGCGCGCTTTTTCTTCGTCGCGGCGGGCGCCGCCGATACAGGCGTCGAACTTGAATTCTTCAATCGTTTCCAGCAGCGTCACGGCCTGCGCGGCGTTGCGCGAATCGGTGAGCGGATTGCGCAGGCGCACGGTGCCGCGCTTGATCGAATCCTCGACGGAGCGCACGATCAGCTTTTCGCCGAGTTCGGCGGCGCGCTGGTCGCGGAAGGCAATCACTTCCGGGAAGTTGTGGCCGGTGTCGATGTGCACCAGCGGGAACGGGAATTTGCCCGGGCGGAAGGCCTTTTCGGCGATGCGCAGCAGCACCACGGAATCCTTGCCGCCCGAGAACAGCAGCGCGGGGTTGCTGCATTCGGCGGCGACTTCGCGCATGATGTGGATCGCCTCCGACTCCAGCCAGTCGAGGTGGCGGCTGCTGGCGTTGTCGAGGAAAAGTTGTTCAACTGCAGTGTTCATACGATGACCTTCGGTTCAAATCGCTTGCCAAGATGGGGATGCCGGCAGCGGTGCCGCCAGGCGGATTCTGTTATGCGTGTTTTGTTATGTCTCGTGGGGTGGCGATCAGGCCGGTGCTGTGTGCGGCTTGATGCGGACCAGCTTGCCGTCCACCACGTGCAGGCCGCATTCCTTGGAGTCGGGATTTTCCCACCACCAGCGGCCGGCGCGTACATCCTCTCCCGGCTGGATGGCGCGGGTACAGGGCTCGCAGCCGATCGATGGATAGCCCTGATCGTGCAGCGGGTTGTACGGCACCTGGTTGTCGCGGAGGTATTGCCAGACATCTTCTTCGGACCAGTCGGCCAGCGGATTGAACTTGGCCATGCCGTGCGCCGCATCGTCTTCCTGCACGTCGAGCGCGGCGCGCGTCACCGACTGCGCGCGGCGTTGGCCGGTGACCCAGGACTTGTTGCCGGCCAACGCCCGGTCGAGCGGTTCGATCTTGCGGATGCGGCAGCATTCCTTGCGCATGTCCACGCTGTCATAGAAGGCGTTGAGGCCGTTCCGGCTGACATATTGCTCGACGGCGGCAGGGTCGGGGCGATATGGCGTGACGTCGTAGCCGTAATTTTCCTTGATGCGGTCGAGCATGCCCAGCGTCTCTTTGTGCAGACGGCCGGTTTCCAGTGTGAAGATGGCTATCTTGTCCTGCAGCTTGCCGCGCAGGATCATGTCGGTCAGCACCATGTCCTCCGCCGCCAGGCTGGAGGCGAACACTGCCGGGGCGTGGTCGGCGGCGATCTTTTCCAGCGTGGCGCGGGTAGCGGCAATCAGGTCTTGCAAGGTTTGTTCGGACATGGCGTCGGTCTTTCGGTAATCCCGTGGCTGTCAATCGCGGGTGGCGATCGCCTCGCGTTTGGCGCGGCGGAACAGTGGGTTCTTTTCGTCCCACGAGGTCTGGTACTTTTCAGAAAAATCGGTCAGGCCCTTGAGCGCATCGTGAATATTCTTGTCGGCACGCACGGCGAAGGCATTGAAGCCGACGCGTTGCATATAGAACAACTGATCGCGCAGCACATCGCCGATGGCGCGCAGTTCACCGGTGTAGCCGAGGCGGGCGCGCAGGTTGTAGGCGATCGAATAGCCGCGGCCGTCGGCGAACTTGGGGAAGTCCACGGCGATGATCTGAAACGGTGCGGAATCAACTTTTAACTCGTCCTTCAGCGCTTCCGGACGCTCGTCGCTGGCGAACCAGACGCCGAGGTCCTTGCGGCCTTGCAGATTGCCGCGCTGCGCCTGCCAGACCGTCAGCGGCACGATGACCTTGCCTGCGGGGACGGCAACGGTTTCCGGCGTTTCGCCTTCGGCGAGGCGCAGCACGCTCCAGTCGTCGCTGACAACGACTTTGTCTTTGATGATGAGGGCGGTATTAGGCACAGACGTCTTCTCCGGTAACGTGATCGGTTTTGATCGGGGTTGCATAGACGAAGTCCTTGAAGGGCGTGACGCCGATGCGGCGCACGGTATCGATGAAGCGTTCGTCTTCGATGCGTTGCTTGACATAGACCTGCAGCAGGCGGTCGATCACGGTCGGCATCTGGTGCGCCGAGAACGACGGGCCGATGATCTTGCCGATGCTCGAGGTGTTGCCCTGGGCGCCGCCCAGCGAGACCTGATACCACTCGGCGCCGTCCTTGTCGACGCCCAGGATGCCGATGTTGCCGACATGGTGGTGGCCGCAGGCGTTGATGCAGCCCGAGATGTTCAGTTCGATGTCGCCGATGTCGTGCTGGAAGTCGATGTCGTCGAAACGTTCGGCAATCGCCTGCGCGATCGGGATCGACTTGGCGTTGGCCAGCGAGCAAAAATCGCCGCCCGGGCAGCAGATGATGTCGGTCAGCAGGCCGATGTTCGGCGTCGCCAGACCGTGCGACTTGGCTTCTTTCCACAATGCGTAGAGTTCGCTTTGCTTGACGTCGGCCAGCACCAAATTCTGTTCGTGCGTGACACGCAGTTCCGAGAAGCTGTAGCGGTCGGCCAGGTCGGCGACGAATTCCATCTGGTCGGCGGTGATGTCTCCCGGCGGTACGCCGGTCTTCTTCAGCGACAGGATCGCGGCGGCGTAGCCTGGCACCTTGTGTTGTTTGACGTTGCGCTTGAGCCAGTTGAAGAAGCCCTTGTCTTCGGCCTTCAACCGTTCGAATTCGGCGTCGACGGCCGGCAGCGTTTCGTACGCCGGCGCGGTGAAGTAGTGCGCCACGCGTTGCAGTTCTTCTTCGGTCAGGGTCGACGGGCCGTCCTTGATCGCCAGCCATTCTTCTTCGACCTGGCGCGCGAATTCTTCAGCGCCGATGGCCTTGACCAGGATCTTGATGCGCGCCTTGTAGATATTGTCGCGGCGACCGTACTGGTTGTACACGCGCAGGATCGCTTCGAGGTAGGACATCGCATGCTTCCATGGCAGGAAGTCGCGGATCTGGCTGCCCAGGATAGGGGTGCGGCCCATGCCGCCGCCGACCAGCACGCGGAAGCCCACTTCGCCGGCATCGTTCTTGATCACATGCAGGCCGATGTCATGCACAGCGGTCGCCGCGCGGTCTTGTTCGGAACCGCTGATGGCGATCTTGAACTTGCGCGGCAGGTAGGCGAACTCGGGGTGGAAGGTGCTCCACTCGCGGATCAGTTCGGCGTAGGGGCGCGGATCGACGATCTCGTCGGCGGCGACGCCGGCCAGTTCGTCCGACGTGGTGTTGCGGATGCAGTTGCCGGAAGTCTGGATGGCGTGCATTTCGACCGTGGCGAGTTCGGCCAGGATGTCCGGGGATTCTTCCAGCTTGATCCAGTTGAACTGGATGTTCTGGCGCGTGGTGAAGTGGCCGTAGCCGCGATCGTATTTGCGTGCGATGTGGGCGAACATGCGGACCTGACGCGACGCCAGCAGACCGTAGGGAATCGCGATGCGCAGCATGTAGGCGTGACGCTGCAGGTACAGGCCGTTTTGCAGGCGCAGGATGCGGAACTCATCCTCGATCAGTTCATCGGAGAGGCGGCGGCGCACCTGGTCGCGGTACTGCGCAACGCGCTCTTTGACGATCAGGTGGTCGTATTGGTCGTAACGGTACATCTTGTCATCCCTGTTAACGTCTTGCAGAAGTCTTTCTTGGAGACTCCATGTGATAAAAAAACAGCCTACCAAATCAGCTTCAAGGCAACGCTCGTCAGCGTAATCGCCAGCAGGCCACGCAAAAATTTCTCCGGCACCGCGCGCGCGGCGAGCGAGCCGATGGTAATGCCCGGCACCGAGCCCAGCAGCAAAGCACCCAGCAGGGACCAGTCGATCGAACCCAACCACCAGTGACCGAATGCCGCAATGGCCGTCAGCGGCACCGCATAGGCGATGTCGGTGCCGGCAATCTCCGCGGGCGACAGGCGAGGGTAGAGCAGCACCAGCAGGGTGGCGCCGACGGCGCCCGCGCCGATCGACGAAATGGTCACCAGCATGCCGAGCACGGCGCCGGCCAGAACGGTTGCGCCGGCCAGGTCGCGGCCTTGCAAATGGCGCTCAGGATGGGCATTCAACCATATCTGAAGTTTACTCTTAAACAGCAAAGCGATCACCGTGAGGAAAACGGAGACAGCGATGGAATAACGGATGACGAGGCTGATGCCGTCGCTGACTGCGCCGAAATGTTTCAGCAGCAAGGTCGTCACGACGGCCGCCGGCAGCGCACCGCAAGACAGGCGGCGCACGATGTCCCAGCGCACGGTGCCCTTGAAACGATGCGCGAACGTCCCGGCCGTCTTCGTCGCCGAAGCAAAGGCCAGGTCGGTGCCGACCGCCACGCTGGGGTGGATGCCGAACAACAGCGTCAATAAGGGCGTCATCAGCGAGCCGCCGCCGACGCCGGTCAATCCGACCAGCAATCCCACCGCAAATCCGCTGACTACATAAGAAACAGTCATAACACCTCGTCTATAACAGGTCGAATCGTAATAAACTTAAGCTTCAAACCAAACTACATACTATTTATTTGCTTATATGCACAATCGGCATATGTAAATACAGTTGTTGAGCACATTGAAGGACGGGCCATGAATCTGCATCAATTCCGCTTCGTCAGGGAAGCGGTAAGGCAAAACTACAACCTGACCGAAGCCGCCAAGGCGCTGTACACCTCGCAGCCGGGCGTGTCGAAGGCAATCATCGAACTCGAAGAAGAACTGGGCGTGGACATTTTCACGCGTCACGGCAAGCGCATCCGCGGCCTGACCGAGCCGGGGCGGGCGGTGTTGCGCTCGGTGGAACTGATCATGCAGGAAGTCGATGGCCTCAAGCGCATCGGCAAGGAATTCGCCGCGCACGACAGCGGCAGTTTCACCATCGCCACCACGCACACCCAGGCGCGCTATTCGCTGCCCAAGGTCGTGCAGGCGTTCACGCAAAAGTATCCCAAGGTAAGATTGTCTTTGTTGCAAGGAAATCCCAAGCAGATTACCGAAATGGTGCGCAACGACCAGGCCGACATCGCCATTGCCACCGAGGCGCTGGCCTCGGGCGAGGGGCTTGTCTCTTTGCCATGTTATCAATGGGAACATGTCCTCGTGGCGCCGCCTGAGCATCCCTTGCTCAAATCCAAGAACCTGTCGCTGGAAGAGATCGCCGGTTACCCGCTGATTACCTACGACGCTGCGTTCAGCGGCCGCAGCAAGATCGATCACGCTTTTGCCCTGCGCGACCTGAAGCCGGACATCGTGCTGGAGGCCATCGACGCCGATGTCATCAAGACTTACGTCGAGCTCGGCATGGGTGTGGGCATTATCGCCGGCATGGCTTTCGACGCCGAGCGCGACCGTGGCCTGCGCTCGGTTCCCGCCGGCCACCTGTTCGGCACCAACGTCTCGCGCGTGGCGCTAAAGCAGGGCGCTTACCTGCGCAGCTATGTCTACACCTTCATCGAATTGCTGGCGCCGACGCTGAACCGCAAGTTGATCGCGCAGGTGATGGAAGGCGAAAAGGACATGTACGAACTCTGATGTGCCGATTGGCGATCATCGTTGTTTGAGCCGACCGGGACAGGCTGAAAACTCCTCTGCCCGGGAAAGGGCGCTTTATTGATTTCCCAACTCTTTGATACTCAACCCTAATGCTTGCCAGCGTTCATTCATTCATCCATCTTTTGTTTATCGGCATCATTGCCCTTTTTCCTGTCGTCAATCCCGTCGGCAGCGCATTCATTGTGAATCCGTATTTGGCGCATCTCAGCGTCGATGAGCGAAAGGCGGCGGTAAAGAAGATAACCCTCTATGCATTTTTCATCTGCACGATCGCACTCTTTGCAGGCCACTATATTTTGGAATTGTTTGGTATTTCCATCCCCGTCATACAACTTGGCGGCGGTATCATGATTTGCAAAATGGGATGGGAGTCGTTGAGTTCCGATGACGCTCCGTCCGCATCTTCTGCCAATGTGGAAGAGGCTCCGGCGGCATCGAACCATCTTGACATCGAATCAAAATTGTTTTCCCCAATCACCTTCCCCGTAACGACCGGCGCAGGTACGATCTCGGTGCTGTTTACATTGAGCGCCCACAGTTCGAACGAAAATGTCGGCACCTACCTGATCAACACCGCCGCTATTCTTCTAGCGATCATCGTCATGTGCATCCTCGTTTACGTCTTCTATCTGAACACCAAAAAAATGCTTAGTTATCTGGGGCAGAGCGGTCAGAAAATATCGAACAGAATTACGGCGTTCCTGATATTTTGCGTCGGCCTGCAAATCGCGACTTCAGGTATTCAGACGCTGATGAAAGGGTAAGGCATTGCCGGAACCTCAGGGGCGGCCGTATCGCCGAGCGTTGAATGCAGGAGTGATGGACGGGAAAGTGCAGAACTGCTCATCTGCCGCATTGTTTGCATGCGGCAGATGAGCGGGCAGGAGACGCTCAGACCTGAGCGACAGCCTTGGCCGACGCGCGGCAACCTTCCAGCAGGAAGGACAGGCCCACGACCAGCACCAGTTCGCCTTCAGCGGAGCGCGCAGTACCGGTAATGCCGTTGGTCTGGATCGCGGTGAGCGGTTTGATCACCAGATCGGCCGTGCCTTCCACGGCTTCGACGCCGAGGATGTAGGGATGCGGCACAGCCATGACGATGCCGACGCGCTCGTTCCCGGGCTCGTAGCCGAGCACGCCGGCCAGCGAATGGACCGGTAGCGGACGGCCCTGGTCGCGCAACACCGGCGCGCCGCCGACTTCGTCGAAGTCGTCCGGCAATTCCACCACGCGTTCCACAACCGCCATCGGCAACGCCAGCGCGGCACCGGCGGTGCGCACCAGCATGGTCGGGATGATCGACAATTCGATCGGCAGGCGGATCGAGAAACGCGTGCCGACGCCCAGCGTGGAATCGATGCGGATGGTGCCGCGGTGTTTTTCCACGGCGGTCTTCACCACATCCATGCCGACACCGCGGCCGGACACGCTGGAAGCTACTTCCTTGGTTGAGAAACCCGGCAGGAACACCAGTTGCAGCGCTTCATCGTGGCTTTGCGCGTCATGCTCGCCGATCAGGCCCTTGCCGATTGCTTTCTTGCGCAGGAAATCCGGATCCATGCCCTTGCCGTCGTCGAAAATCTCGATCATGACGCTGCTGGCTTCCTGCCATGCCTTGAGCGAAATGGTCGCCTTGTTCGGCTTGCCTGCGGCGGCGCGGTCGGTTTCGATGCCGTGGTCGAGCGAGTTGCGCAGCATGTGCACCAGCGGGTCGTACAGGCTGTCCACAACGACGCGGTCGACTTCGGTTTCGGCGCCCGAGATGGCCAGGTCGACGTCCTTGCCGAGATCCTTGGCCAGTTCGCGCACCAGGCGAGGAAATTTCTGGAACAGGCGGCCGACCGGCTGCATGCGCGTCGACAAGGTCGCGCGCTGCAGTTCGCTGGAATAGCGCGACGCGCGGCCGAGCGTTTCGGCCAGCGTCGACATCAAGGCAGCGGCGGTGCCTTCAAACTTGAACTGCTGCAGTTTTTCCAACAGCACGGCAGCTTGGTTGGCGGCCTGGACCGATTCACCGGCCACTTCCAGCAAGGCGTCGAGCTTGCCGGCATCGATACGGATGCTTTCCTCCTTGCCGCCGCCGGGTTGATTGTCGGTGGCGCGGCGGTTGGGCGTGACAGCGGGAGCGGCTGCCTTCGGCGTGGCCGAGGGCAAGGCTTTAGGATGGCCGGAACTGCTGTCTTCCACGGCATCGGCAACTTCCGCAGGCGCGGCAACTGCCGCAGCAGGCGGCGCATCGCCGACGCCGCCGGCAACCGCCTGATACAAGGCATTCCAGTCGAGCGAGCCGTCGGCGCCGAGTACGCTGGCGCCGCCATTGATGGAAGGCGTCGTCGATACAGTCGCTGGCGCTGCGGCCACAGCCGGCGCCGAAGGGACGGGTGCCGCGGCGGCTGCCGGAGCAGCCTGGCCCTCGATGGCCTGGGTCAGGATGTCTTCCAGGTCTTGCGGCATGGACGCCAGGCTGGCCGGATCCGCGCCGTTGGACAGTTCATTGAGCTGGTCGGCGACAAAGCCGCTGGCTTGCAGCGCCGCTTCGATTGCGATCGGCGTGACCGCAGCCTTGCCGGTGCGCAGGGCGTCGAACAGGTTTTCCGTCAAGTGGCAGGCCGACACCATGGCCGGCAAATTGACGAAACCGGCGCCGCCTTTGATAGTGTGGAATGCGCGAAAAACCGCATTCAGAATTTCCATATCGTCAGGATGCCGTTCAAGAGTCAGCAGATGCTCTTCAACGTTAGTCGCGAGGTCTAATGCCTCAACGACAAAATCCTTGAGCATTTCGTCATCCATTAGAACCCCAGGTTAGCGAGTAAGTCATCCACATCATTCTGCACCATGGCTGAGCCCGGGGCGGAAGGTCCATTCAGCAACTCAACCGGTTTCTCGGCTTCGATGGCTGCCTTGACTTCCGGCGGCGCGTTGTCGCGGAGCAGTTGGGCCAGTTCGCGTTCCGCCACGGCAGTGATGCTGACGATCTTCTTGATCAGTTGGCCGGTGATGTCCTGGAAGTCCTGCGCCATCATGATTTCCAGCATGCGGGCCTTTTCGACCTCGGTGGCTTCGATGACGGCGGTGGAGAATTTCTTGGAATCGGTCGCCAGGTTCTTGAACTCGTCGATGGTCATCTGGCCTGCAAACAGACGGGCCCAGCGGTCGTCGATGTCCTTGGCCTTGCTGGCGAGGGCATCCTGGGCGGGCATGCCGGCATCGATCGAGTTGAGCACCTTGTTGGCGGCTTGTTCGGTCAGGGTGGCGACGTGTTCCAGACGGCCCTGAGCGTCGCCGATCTGCGAAGCGACGTCCGACAGCGAACGGTCATAGCCGAGTTCGCGCATGGAGTCGTGCAGCAGGCGGACGATGCCGCCCAGGCGTTCGTACATGGGCTTGTCGGACTGGTCTTCCAGCGTTGGAGCAGGGCTCGCGGATGGGGGCGGTTCAGCCGCTGCGGTGGCTGCGGGCAGGGATTGCGCCGAAATCTCGTCGAACAGTGCTTCTAAATCAACATCGTCACTCATGATCTTGGTATCTCCATACAAATTTGCTGCGTTGTTTGCTTCCGCCGCGAAGGCGGACAATCTGTCACTGAATTACGTGGTTCGACGAGACGGTTCGTTGATATGACGCTCCTGTTCTTTATGACAGACGGCTGTATTGTGCGGCATTCATTGTTGCGTTGCCGAAATAATAAATGCATATCGGCAATAAATGGCAATCCTGTAGAGAGCTTGCCTGCATCTTTTGCCTGATTCCCCGGCCGGGCCCAGGTCAAGGCGCACCTCCGCTATTAGTTGAACGGATTATAAGGCCCTGTCAAGCTGCTCCATCAGCTAAAAAGCGATGAAAATTCCCCATTTCACTGACGTTATGGCGATCAGGTTGATCTTTGGGCAATCTTACTGCAAGCCTGCTTCGTTTGTCACGGCGGATTGCCCTTCGTGGCTTTGCCGCATACAATTGCGCCGTTTTGGTGCTCGCCGACATGTTCATGCCGGCAGTTAAACGGGAAGTACGGCGCGGAATCGGATGACGGTTGTCTGTCCGCCAACGTACGCTGCCCCCGCAACGGTAAGCAGGCGCCATCGGTTGTTTCGATGGCGGCCGCCATATTCGCCACTGTGATCGCTTCGCGCATCTTGTCGTTTGCGCAGCGCGGCATGGGAAGGCTTGGTGGTGACGCCTGCAGCCCGGATACCGGCCAGGACAGGGGAAGGCCGCGCCTTCCATTTCAATCCGGCCTGCGGGGAGGCAGGCGGGAAACGCTTATCAGAAATGCATCATGAAACCTGCAGTTCCATCACGCCGTGCAGCAGTCGCACCTGCACTGGCGGTTGTTGTCCATATCGTTTTTTCATGCACCAATGCCGCGGCGCAGACTGTCGCCGATCAGAACCTTGCGCCCGTCGTCGTGACCGCATCACGTTTTCCCAACGACCCGGCGTTCCCTCCGGTGGGGGCAACCGTCGTCACGGCCGAAGACATCCGCAATGCGGGCATCGACAACGTCAACGAAGCAATTCGCAAGCTTGGCGGCGTATATGGACGTCAGAGCCTGGCGGGACCGGGCGACTTTGCACTCGACATGCGCGGCTTCGGCAGCAATGGCGACCAGAACCTGGTCATCCTGATTGACGGCGTGCGTTTGTCCGAAAATGAATTGTCGACCGCTTTGCTGTCTTCGGTGCCGATCGACACCGTCGAACGCATCGAGATCATGCGCGGCGGCAGCAGCGTGCTGTATGGCGACGGCGCCACCGGCGGCACGATACAAATCATCACCAAGCGGCCCGCAGCGGATGCAACGCACGGCACTGTGGTCGGCGAGGCGGGCAGCTACGGTTTGCGCAGCGGCCGCGCCAGCGTGTCCAGAGGCTGGGACGGCTTTGCACTGAACGCCGCCTACAGCAAGCAGCATGCGGACAATTACCGCGGCAACAACGCTGCCAATCAGGAAAATTTCAGCGGCGTGGCGCAATGGTTTTCCAGCGAGGGCCGTTTCGGCTTGCGCGTCGACCTGGCGCGCGCCGACTACGGTCTTCCTGGCTCGCTTAGCATGGCGCAGTTTCTCGCCAATCCGCGCCGGGCAAGTACGCCTCAGGATAACGGTTCCTACGATAGCGATCGCATCACGGCCTTCTTCGAGCGCAAGTTCGGCGCGCTTGAGGCCGCCGCGGAACTGTCCCATCGGGAAAAGATTTCCCGCGCCAGCTATGGCGGCGGCCCGGTCAGCGAAGTGCACAGCCGCACCACGCAGTTCTCGCCGCGCCTGCGCCACATCGCCGAAGGCGGCGGGCTGAAGAACGAGCTGGTAACGGGACTCGATTTTTCCGAATGGCAGACCGGTAATGTCAATGGCGGCAGCGATGCCAGGCAGACTGCTCGCGCCGCCTATGTGCGCGATGAATTACAGATCGATCGCAATGCGCGCATCGCGCTAGGGCTGCGCCATGAAGTATTCGACAAGAACAGTACCATCGGTGGCTACGATAAAGCGCAAGGCGTCAATGCCTGGGACGTGCAGGCGAGCTATGCGGTCGTGCCCTCCGTGCGCGTGTTCAGCAAGACAGGACAAAGCTATCGTTTGCCGACCGCCGACGAGAATGGTTTTGCCGCATTGGCGACGGGGCAGATACTCAAGCCGCAGATGTCGCACGATCTGGAATTCGGCGCGACCTGGGGCGGCGCAGACACCAACGCCACGCTCAAGTGGTTCCGCCATCGCCTCAGGGACGAGCTGTTTTTTGATCCGACCGTCGGCCCTTTCGGCGCCAACGTCAATCTGGACCCGACCAAACGGCAGGGCGTGGAACTGGAAGCCAACGCAAGATTGAGCGCGGACTTCAGCCTGAAAGCCAATTTCCAGCACATCGCCGCAACCTTCACCGACGGCCCCAACGCCGGCAAGGAAATGGTGCTGGTGCCGAGGAACACTGCTTCGGCGCGCCTGAACTGGCAATCCGGCAACCAGAGCGTCAACCTCGGCGTGCTGTGGGCCGATGCGCAGCGCTACGGCAGCGATTTCAGCAACACCTGCAACGCGCGCATGCCGTCGTACACGACCGTCGATGCGCGCTATGCGGTGCGGGTGAGCGCGTGGGAGTTTGCGCTGACCGGCGCCAACCTGGCCGACAAGAATTATTTTTCGCAAGCCTTCGGCTGCGCCGGCAGCATCTATCCCGAGAGCGGCCGTGCAGTAAAATTTACCGCACGTTACGACTTTTAAGGATCGCATGCGACGAGCAATAGGGATACTTTCCTGCCTGGCGGTATTGGCCGGGCTGGCGCTCGTTCTCGCCGGCATGTGCGGCAGCACCGGCTGCCTGCGACCGGGCGGCGACAGCGCCGATGCTGCCATGTTGCTGCAACTGCGCGTGCCGCACGCCCTGACCGCATTCACTGTCGGCGCGCTGCTGGCGATGGCGGGGGCGCTGATGCAAGTTCTGTTGCGCAATCCTTTGGCCGAACCTTATGTGCTGGGCGTATCGGGCGGTTCTGCCGCGGGGGCTTTGGTGGCGACGCTGGCAGCGGGTTACGCCAGTCTGCCGCGACAGAATATCGCTGCGGTCGGCGCCGTGATGGGGGCCGGTCTGGCGGTGATCTTGCTGTTCGGCCTTGTCGGTAAATCCCTGCGTCGCTTGCCCTTGTCGCCGATGGCGGCGGGGCATCGCTTGCTGTTGACCGGCGTAATGCTGGCAGCGGGATTCGGCGCGGTCATTACGCTGGTGCTCACGCTGGCGGCCGATTCGCAATTGCGCGGCATGGTGTTCTGGCTCATGGGCGATCTGGAAGATAGCCGTTTCCTGCCGGTTGCGGCAATGATCGCCGTGCTTGTGCTGCTCTGGTCGACCTGGAATGCACCGCGCCTGAATTTGCTGGCGCGCGGCGAAAGTTTTGCGCAATTGCTCGGCGTGCCGGTGGTGCGCCTGCGCGTCGCAACCTTGTGCGCGGCGTCGCTGGCGACCGCCGCGGCGGTGACCATGGCCGGCACCATCGGCTTCGTCGGCCTGGTGGTGCCGCACGGCCTGCGCCTGCTGATCGGCAACGACCAGCGCGTACTGCTGCCTGCTGCGGCATTGGCCGGCGGCGGCGGGCTCGCGCTGGCCGATCTGGCGGCGCGCACGGTCGTCGCGCCGACGCAATTGCCGGTCGGCGTCATCACTGCGCTGATTGGTGTGCCGCTGTTTCTGTGGCTGCTGTCGAGGAGCCGCACATGAAGCGCGCGACCTTGCTCACGACCGACAAGCTGACGCTTCGCACCGGTGCTGCCAGCCTGCTGACCGATCTCGACTGGCAAGTCCATCAGGGAGAATTCTGGTGCGTGCTCGGCAAGAACGGCATCGGCAAAAGCACCTTGCTGCATACGGTCGCCGGCTTGCTGGCGCCGGCAAGCGGACATCGCCATGCAACGGACGGCGATGTCGCCGGCTTGACGCCCCGACAGCTTGCCTTGTGGCGCGGCCTAGTGGCGCAGCAGCAGTTCGATGCATTTTCTTGCAACGTGCTCGACAGCGTCATGGCCGGCCTGCATCCTTACCGGACCGGCTGGGGCTGGCACGACGCCGCCGACCGGCGCGCCGCCGCCGATGTGCTGGGGCTGCTCGGCATGACTGCCTATGCCGATGCGGACGTAATGCGGCTTTCCGGCGGCGAACGTCAACGCGTCGCCATCGCCACCTTGCTACTGCAGGCACCGCAACTCTATCTGCTCGATGAACCCGCGTCGCATCAGGATGTCGCGGCCCAGCAAGTGGTCATGCGCCTGTTGCGCGAACTGGCGGACGACGAACATGGCGTCGTCGCCAGCATGCACGATATCAATCTTGCAGCGCGTTTTGCTACGCATGTATTGCTGATCGGCGAACGGAGCTGGTGGAGCGGGGAGGTTAATGAGGTATTGCGGCCGGACGTGTTGCAGGCGGCATTCGATTGCCGCTTCGATGTTATCGATTCGGCGCGCGGAAAATGGTTTGCGCCGTCTTCAGCCTGACGGTTCAGGGCCTACTTTTCCGATGGTTTGTCCCGGACAGTATCGAGCATCTTGCAAACCTGTTCGACGGCATCGAGGATGCGCGGGCCGGGTCGATTCATCCAGTCGGCGTGGACGGTAAACAAGTTGTCGTTCGCGACCGCTCGCATTTTTCCAAAGCGGTGCCATTGTTCGAACGGCTGTTCCTTCGCATCGTCGGGCGCGAGGATGGCATCGGGATCGGCGGCGATGACGGTTTCGATACTGACGGTGGGCGCCAGTTGAGGCAGGCTGGCGAAAATGTTGTTGCCGCCGCAGGTGCGCAAGACCGCCGACGCCATGTGTTTGCCGCTGAGCGTCATCAGCGGCTGGCTCCATATCTGGTAGAACACGCTGACCGGCGAACGGTTGCGATAGCGTTGTTCCAGCGCCTGCCGGCGTGCGCGGAAATCGGCTGCGGCCTTGTTGCCTTCGGGCGTGCCGCTCAGTGCGCCGAGACGCTCCAGCGACGATGCAATCATGGCGTAATCGGCCGGCTGGCTTTCGAATACCGGGATGCCGAACGCACGCAGTTTTTGCACTTGCGATGCCGAGTTGCCGCTATGCCAGGCGACAATCAGGTCGGGTTTGAGCGTGAGGATTTTTTCGACGTCGACGGTGCCGATGCGGCCGACGGAAACGATCTGTTTCGCGGCCTGCGGATAGTCGCTGTAATTGCTGACGCCGACGACGTAAGGTCCGGCGCCGGCGGCGTAGAGCAATTCGGTGGTGTGCGGCGACAGGCTGACGATGCGGCGGGCGGGCCGGTCGAGGCGGATGTCGTTGCCGAGGTCGTCCTTGACGGCGACGCTTGCCGCAGCCGCCGCCGACCATGCCAGGGCAAAGGCAAGGACGGCCTGCCTGCATCGCATCAGATTTCCAGGTTGTCGATCAGGCGGGTGTTGCCGAGCTTGGCGGCGGCGACCACCACCAGTTTTTCGCCTTGCGCCAGGTCGCCGGCCGAGGGCGGCTGCAGGTCGATGCGTTTGCGGATCGAGATGTAGTCCGGTTTCCAGCCGCGCTGCGCCAGCGCATCCATGGCTTTGCGTTCGAGCTTGAAAACGTCCAGGTGTCCGCCGCGCACTTCGTCGGCGACCTGATTGAGCGCCTTGTACAGTTCCGGCGCTTCGGCGCGTTCCGCGACCGACAGGTAACCATTGCGCGAAGACAATGCGAGGCCGTCGTCGGCGCGCCAGGTTTCGGCGGCGATGATTTCGGTCGGCAGCGCGAACTGGCGCGCCATGTTGCGCACGATCATGAGCTGTTGGTAATCCTTCTTGCCGAACACCGCGACGCGCGGTTGCACACAGGAGAACAGCTTGAGCACCACCGTCGTGACGCCGGTGAAGAAACCGGGGCGGAATTCGCCTTCGAGAATGTTGCCGAGATCGTCCGGCGGCTGCACGCGGTATTCCTGCGGCTCGGGATAGAGGTCTTTCTCGGTCGGTGCGAACAGGACATAGACGCCTTCCTTTTCCAGCTTTTCGACGTCAGCCTGGAAGGTGCGCGGATATTTGTCGAAATCTTCGTTGGGACCGAATTGCAGGCGATTGACGAAAATCGACGCCACCACCGGATCGCCGTGGGTGCGCGCCAGGCGCATCAGCGACAGATGGCCTTCGTGCAGGTTGCCCATGGTCGGGACGAAGGCGGTGCGCAATTGGCCGCGCAGTTGATCGCGCAGTTCTTCGATGGACGAGATGATTTTCATGGCGTGATGTCGTGGATTGGATACGGAAGCGGGCTGAGATGTACTCGGGCTGGCTGAAAAATCAGCTCGGCGAGTACGACAGCCGCACGTAAATCGGCGCGAAGGCTTCGGCCTGGGTGATTTCGATCAGGGTTTCCTTGGCCAGCTCGAGCAGGGCGATGAAGTTAACCACCACCACCGGTACGCCGCGCGCCGGATCGAACAGGTCGGCGAATTCGACGAAGCGGGCCGATTGCAGGCGGCGCAGGATGCCGGTCATATGCTCGCGCACCGACAATTCTTCGCGGCTGATGTGATGGTGGGCGGTCAGTTTGGCGCGGCGCATGATATCGGCCCATACCGCATGCAGGTCGTCGAGGTTGACTTCGGGCCAGCGCGTGACGACGGTTTGTTCGATGTAGACCTGGGTGCGCACGTAGTCGCGGCCGACTTGCGGCAGCGAGTCGAGTTCCTGCGCGGCCAGTTTCATCTGTTCGTATTCGAGCAGACGGCGCACCAGCTCGGCGCGCGGGTCTTCGGCTTCTTCGCCGGTGTCGGCTTTCCTGACCGGCAGCAGCATGCGCGACTTGATCTCGATCAGCATCGCGGCCATCAGCAGGTATTCGGCGGCCAGTTCAAGGTTGTGCTGGCGGATCTGATCGACATATTCCAGATATTGCAGGGTGACCTGCGCCATCGGGATGTCGAGGATGTTGAAGTTTTGTTTGCGGATCAGGTACAGCAGCAGGTCGAGCGGTCCCTGGAACGCCTCCAGGAACACTTCCAGCGCGTCCGGCGGGATGTACAGGTCGGTCGGCAGCTTGAACAGCGGCTCGCCGTACAGCTTGGCGAAAGCGACGCCGTCAACCACGTCCGGCGTCGAGTCCGGCTGGCCTTCCAGCGTGAGTTCGGCAGCGTCGGAGGATGGATTCCCGGCGTTTTCGATCATGCTGGCGGATTAGTGGTTTTGATAGACGTAGGGTTGTTGCTTGACACGGGATTCCTTGTCGCGCGCGGTCTTGTCCAGATCCAGCGGCGCCTTGTCCCACAGCAGTGCGCGACCGGCGCGTTGCTGCTCTTCCAGATTCGGGTTCTTTTGCTTGAGTTCGTCGATGAACTTGGTGGCTTCCGATTGGTAGGAACTGAAATGTTTGCTGAATAACATGATTTATCCCGGGAATTCTTGTTAACTGGCTAATAGACGCTATTCTACCCTGTCTTGAAGCCCGGATATCAAAGATGGCAATGATGAAAAGCAAGGTAATTGGGTGGCTCCTGGCGGCTAGCGCGGTATTGCTTGCGCCGGGATGCGACCGCAACGGCAATCCGATGGAGGAGTTTGGTTTGGACAAGTTGAACACAGGCGTATCGACCGAAGCCGATGTGCGCGGCGTCATGGGGCAGCCGGACAGCGTACGCGAGGAAAGCGACGGCGGCCGCACGCTGGAGTACCCGAAAGGCCCGGAGGGTGTGCGAACCTGGATGTTCCGCATCGCGTCCGATGGTAGGTTGACGGGTTATCAACAGGTGCTGACGGACGAGAATTTCGACAGGGTACAGAAGGGCATGACGCGCGACGAGGTGCGCAATATGCTGGGACGGCCGCGCAGCGTGGTGCCGTTCAAGCGCAAGAATGAAGAGGTGTGGGACTGGAAATACCTGCACGTCCATGAAGAGCGCCTGTTCAACGTGCACTTCGACATGGAGAGCGGCAAGGTGGTGCGGACGTCGATTTCGGAGATATCCGGTCATTGAAGCTGGATAAAGCGTAACAGAATGAGGTTGATGCCGTCGTAAGGCAATTGCTACGTCGTTTTCTGGATAAAAAACATTCCATAAAAATGCTCGGCTATCCGTACTGACGGCTGCCAACCCACGAAACGAGTGGTATCGACACGACACGCCAGCCACTATTTCACTGCCAATTCTCAAAAAAGAATTCAATCCGTAATGCATTCGCATAATCAAATGTATTTTAGAAATTGTTCTATATGCATGTTCTTGTTCATCTCTTAGCATGAGCCTTCGATAACGTCAGCCCGACGACACCTCGAAGGAATGCAAGAGATGAACACACAATCCAATCAAGCCGCCGCGCTCGCTCATGCAGCGTCAGGTCAACAGCGTTACAATGTCACGGTCCCCGGCACCGCCAGCGCCGCCTTGCTGTCGGTGGTGTCATTTGAAGCCGTCGAGGCCTTGGGCGAGCCCTACCGCATCACCATCCAACTCACCCATCCGCAGGAATTACAGCGCGCCGACTACCTCGGCAAGGATGCCAGCTTCACCATCACGCCGTCCGTCATCGATGCGCTCACCGGCTACGCCAACGATGCCCCCGAGGGCCGCACCTTCGCCGGTTGCATCACCCAATTCAACAAGCGCAAACAGACTCACGACTTCCACAGCTACGAATTCGTCATCGAACCGCTGGTGGCGCGCCTGCGCCTGACCCACGCCAGTCGTGTATTCCAACACAAGACCGCACCGCAAATCATCGAAGCCATCCTGCGCAGACACGACTTCAACGGCAATCAGTTCCTGTTCAAGACCCGTCGCACCTACCCCGAGCATGCTTTCCGCCTGCAATACCAGATGAGCGACTGGGACTACATCCACCTGCTGATGCGACAAGAAGGTCTGTACAGCTACTTCACCCCCGGCAAGTTCGGCGACATCATCGTCTTCGGCGACGATATCGACCATTACATTTACAAGCCAGAACTCAAGGTACCGTATCGGGAAACGGCGGGACTGGAGTCGGGCCAGGAAACGGTGTTTAGTCTGCAAACGCAATCGCAGACGGTTCCCGCTTCGTATCTGGTGGCCGATTATCATCCCAACGCAGCTTGGGAGCGCTTCAAAGAAGAAGCGAATATCGCTCGCGCCGACAAGACCACCTATGGTCAGCCCTACGTCTACGGCAGTCATCATCTGAATCAGAAAGATGCCAAATGGGAAGCGCAACTCAGACATGAAGCCGCCATCGCCCATCAAATCACCTACACCGGCCAGAGCAACATCCTCGAACTGCGCCCGGCGCGCATCCTGCGCATGGATCAGTCCCTGCCCGATGCGCCCAATGGCCAGGTCATCGTCAGCGTCACCCACAGCGGCGCACGCGATCAGGCCTACAAGAACAGCTACACCGCCATCCCCAGCGACCGGCGCTTCCGCATCCCGCTCGACGAAGCCAACTGGCCGAAGATCGCCGGAACACTGTCGGCAAGAGTCACCTCGCCGAACCAATATCCCCATGCCTACATTACGAAGCACGGTCATTACCGGGTGCGCTTCGATCTTGATTTCGACGAATGGCATCCGGGCCAAGAGAGCGTGCCATTGCGCCTTGCCAAACCGTTTGCAGGGGCCAACGAAACCGGCTTCCACTTCCCCATCATCGACGGCACCGAAGCGGCGATTGCCTTCATGGACGGCAATCCCAATAAACCCTACATCGCCCACCTGCACCACAACAGCCGCCAGCCCGACCACATCACCACCGAGAACCGCTGGCTGAGCCGCAACGTCATCCGCACGCAAAGCAACAACAAGCTCAGGATGGAAGACTGGAAGGGGCAGGAGCACATCAAGCTCAGCACCGAGCACTCCGGCAAGAGTCAATTGAACCTGGGGCATCTGGTCGACAGCCAGCGTCAGGAGCGTGGACAAGGCTTTGAACTGAGGACCGATGGTCATGGCGCCATCCGGGGCGGCAAGGGATTGTTTGTCAGCGCCGACATGCAAAGCGAGGCCCGCGGCCAGCAACTGGACATGCAAGCTGCGCAAACCTTGCTGCAACAACTGCAAGCCCAGGCACAAGGACTAGCGCAAGCCGCTTCTATTGCCAAGGCCGAAGTCGCCGCACTGCGCGAGCACAACGACTGGCTCACCGAGAGTGTGGCCGAACTCAAACAAGCCGTGCTGCTGCTGTCCTCGCCGGCAGGCATTGCCGCCGCCACGCCCAGCCATATCAATCTGTCGGCTGGACAAGACATCATGCAGCACAGCGGCGACGACCACAGCATCAGCGTCGGCAAGCGTTTCTTGTTAGCCGCCAGCCAAGGGATGTCCATGTTCGCCCACAAGATGGGCATCAAACTGTTCGCCGCCCAAGGCAAGGTACAGATACAGGCCCAAAGCGACAATCTGGAAATGGTCGGTCAACGGGACGTGCAGATCACCAGCGCCGCCGGCAAGACCGTGGTCAATGCCGCCAATGGCATCGTCCTGCACAGCGGCAGCGCTTACATCAAAATCCTCGGCGACAACGTCGAGATCGGCGGAGACGGCAAGCTCAATCTCAAGATTCGCAGCGTCGTCAAGGAAGAACCGGGCACGCTGTCGCTACCCTTGCCCGTGTTCCAGCAAAAGGCTATCCCGCAGTCGGAACGTTACGTGCTCATGGACGAATTTACCCGGCGTCCAGCCCCCAACCAGGATTACCGCATCAAGCTTGCCGATGGCAACACTGTCACCGGCACTACCGACAGCGATGGTCGCACCAGCCTCACCCAAAACGACATCGCGCGCGGCATCACCCTGCTCACTAACCATCCGAAGGAGGCCTGATATGCCGATCGTAAACTATCCCATCAATATCAAACCCTTGGCGGGCGAACCTGACAAGCCCGTCTACGAACATCCCGACATGATGCACCCGGTCGAGCGGCATATCGATGCCAATGGCATCCTGTCGTGGAAATCCTACGAAACGCCCGAGGACTATCACGTCTATGCGCGCGTCGACCTGCCGATCAACCTGCCCGGCGTGGTGATCTTCGTGCATGGCGTCAACTCCGAGGGAGAGTGGTATGACGTGGCGGAACAAGCGTTATGTGAAGGGTTAAATGAGCGTTTGAATCGAGACGATCTCAAACCAAATAAATATGTAACTCGTAATAAAGACGATCAACCCATTCGTCGTACTTTGAAGCTCGACAACGACGGCCGTTCCCCCGTCATCCGCTTCTATTGGGGCTATCGCGCCCAGGACGGACAGAAAGGCAAGTGGCGCATCCCGCTCAAGAACCCTGACCAGTTGGACTGCGCCAAACACGGCGACGACAAGAATGCCGAAGACCCCTGGTACTGGGGAGGCGGTCCATTCCAGAACGGCACCAACAACCTGCAACAGCTATGGAGTCCGCTGGGCTTCTCGCGCGAAGTGCTGGGTTTCGACATGCAACAGTTCAACACCGAAGTCGAGCGCGAGTTAAACGACGCACCCCCGCGCCAGTACTTCGCCCACGCCGCCGGCCGGCTGGCCAAGCTGATCGACACCATCCGCGAGCAATCCTTGAACAGCCTCACCATCGTCTCGCACAGCCAGGGCACCATGCTCGCGATGGCCGCCACGCTCTTGTGCAAGAAGCGTCCGCCGGACGCCGTCATGCTGATGAACTCCCCCTACGCCCTGACCGACAAGTTCACCGACGCCCTGACCTGCGGCCATGAGCGGCCCACCGACGGCGCGCGCCTGCGCACCTTGCAAGCGGTAGTCGACAAGCTGCGGCCCAACCAGCAATTGTTGAACGACCAGAAGCGGCTCGACAACGTGCGCATCGGCGCCACCAAATGCGGTCAAATGCACTACTGGCGCCCCAACATCGTGCACCCCTGCGGCACCTCCGAGCGCGACAACCACGGCCGTCTCTATAACTACTTCAACCCGCACGACCGCGTCATGGGAGCGGAACCCTTACAGAGCATCGGCTGGCAAGGCATCCCGGGCGGCGTGCTGATCGGCATGCAGGACGTGGTCAAGCAACGCATGCTCGCGCGCGGCACGCCCTGCGGGGATGAGCCGGCCTTGACGCCGTTCGGCAAGCTGCCGCTGATTCCCGATCCGGAACCGGGCGTGCACCCGACCAATTTCTGGAACGGCAACCGCAAGGTGCTGCTCACCAAAAACCTGTGGGCAGTGCCGCCGCTGGAGCAGATGGCTTCTGTCAATGCGGAGAGGGTGCCAAAGCCGTTGACGGCAGAGGAGATGAGTGCACCTCGAATAAAAGAAGTCACCAGAATAGTCAACGGCAAGAGCATCATGGAAGAAATGGAAGTGTATTTTGACGAGTCTGTACGCACAGCGAATGCGTGGGGCGCGATGGGTCTTGACGGTAAATTTAAAGAACCGGATTTTCCTTATCTGTCCTCCTTTTATCAAGACAAAAAAATCGTCAGTCATAAGGATATCTATAGTGCAAGCGGAGAAGTCCGCGAACCAGAAACGCAAGAAGAACTACAGCAACGCATTACTAATTACTATCCCATGCCTGCTAACCACAGCACGTTGTCCATGCACGTTGAGTTCATCAAACGCGTAGTCGCCTACGATCTTCCGGTGGGCTTCTGCGGCAGCTACACGCAAGAGAAATGGGCCAAGCTCATCTACATGGCCGATTGGACCAACTTTACGGATTCCTACTTTGATACCGGCAATCTAACGGTGCCGGCGATGCCGCCGGAGATTGATCGCGAGACCGTGAGCGACCAGATTCGAAAGGCCGACGAAGAACGCATTAAGAATTACAAGACCTATGGCGGCGCGTAATGAAAACAACAGCCAAGGCAAACATGAAAGAAATGACAATGGACATAATCAAGATCATCGGTGTGGCCCTGCTGACTGCCAGTATGGCGGGGTGCGTGAATAACGACATCAATTCGCGCAATCAATATAACGGTTCGGCACCACCACCCGATTACGATGTGCCCGCCCAAGTGGTCTACCGGATTGACGATCATCGCTACATTTCGCTGGAAAATTATGACAAGTGTTATGGAGATAACTACTACGTAGATACGAAGGCGAAGTTGCGCACCAAACTCTGGCGCGGAAATCTGAGTAGATATAAGGGGCGGTTGAGTATCGACGATCCAACCGGAATGAATATTGTCATTCCTGATGCACCTGCTGAAACCTGCGGCGACAAGGGCTGCAATGTTTATCTTGCTTACTCTAGCGATGGTGGTCGCACCTTCAAAAGCAAGAAATACATGCAAAGTCCTTATCCAACGAAAGCCTCCGAAAACTATTCCATCCTTGTCGCCCAGGATGGGTTTTATGTGGTGAAGACTTCCGAGTATGCGAAGGGGAAGTTTGATAACGATGTCACTAAATATCCGCTAGCACCAGGAATTGAATACGATACTGTCGCGGGACTTCCAAAGGGATATCACATTGAATATCTCTCAAACAAACCGCTCCCCCCGTTACGTACCCCCTCCGGGCAAGACCGCTTCACCTGCGACGCCAGCATCCGTCCGAGCAACCTGCCCATAGCAAAATGATTGCCTCGCATTCGCCTGCTGAACCGGCACACCCTCTCCGGTACTGGGGAGGCGGTCCATTACAGAACGGCGCCAACAACCTGCAACAGCTATGGAGCCCGCTGGGCTTCTGCGGCAGCTATACGCAAGAGAAATGGGCCAAGCTCATCTACATGGCCGATTGGACCAATTTTACGGATTCCTACTTTGATACCGGCAATCTAACGGTGCCGGCGATGCCGCCGGAGATTGATCGCGAGACCGTGAGCGACCAGATTCGAAAGGCCGACGAAGAACGCATTAAGAATTACAAGACCTATGGGGGTGCGTAATGAAAATAACGATAAAGAAAAAACTGAAGGAAACCAAAATGAACATCACCACTATCCTCGGCTGCGTGTTGCTGACTATCGGTGTGGTCGGCTGCTCTAATGAAGGCATGCTACGCGAGCGGTACAACAAGCTGGTACCACCTGTCCACTATGACGTGCCGCCACAAGTCATTTACCGGATTGACGATCATCGGTTTATTTCACTGGAAAATTATGATCACTGCTTTGGTGATACGTATTTCAACAACACAAAGGAAAATATCCATACCAAATTAGGAAGCGGAGGTATTGAACTCTATCGTGGTCGCCTTGTGATTGATGATCCGACAGAAAAGAACGTAGTCATTGCTTCCGCTCCACAAGGTGGTTGCGGTAGCCGTGGCTGTAATGCCTCCTTAATTTATTCCACCGATGGTGGTCATACCTTCAAGGGCATGGTCTATATGAATCATCCTAATCCAGAAAAAGCCTCTGAAAACTATTTCATCCTTGTCGCCCAGGATGGGTTTTATGTTGCCGAGAAAAGAAGTCAGATCAATGGGGCAACGTATGTAACAAAATATCCGCTCGTCCCCGATATCGATCTTGATAAACCTTACCCAGAAGGAGTGAAGGGTGATGGTTTCCCGACTTCCAAAAAACCGTTGCCTTCTCTACACACCCCTTCCGGGCAAGACCGCTTCACCTGCGACGCCAGCATCCGTCCGAGCAACCTGCCCAAAGAAAAATGATTGCTTCGCATTCGCCTGCTGAAGCGGCACATCCTCTCCGGTACTGGGGAGGCGGTCCATTACAGAACGGCGCCAACCACCGCTGCGCGACTACTTTTTATCACCTCACTTGGAGTCAAAATTCATGTCTAAAAAAATCGTCTGCCTCGGCGACCCCACCAATCGCGGCGGTAAAGTCATTTCGGCGTCGTCGAGTTTCATCTTGCATGGCCGTCGCGCTGCGTTGGTGAATGATGATGTGTCTTGCCCGGAGCATGGCAACAACAAAATCGTCGAAGGCATCGAGGGCTTTTCCGAAAACGGCCGTCTGCTGGTCGTGCATGGGTGCCGGTGCGCTTGCGGCTGTGTGGTTCACGCCAGCGGAGAAAGCGGGATGGCAGCATGAGCTATTCGTGGCATACGCCGGAGATCCCTCTGGAGGAAGAGCCGAAGGGGCTGTCTGTCTGGTTATTTTTATTTGTGTTTTTTCTGTGCGGCATTTGTGGCGCGGTGTTGCGCCTGGCGACCTGGCCGCAGGGCAAGCCGGTCGATGGCGCTTTCTGGGTAGGTTTTGGCGTCATACCGATGTTGATCGCGATCTCCATCAGCGCCTTTATGTTGTTTAATTTGTTTGTCCAGGAGGGCCTGGTTCTTCACTGGAACTTCTTGTGTGCGGTATCGCGCGAGACTTGGCAGGACTGGGCGCGTGTGCATGTCGTGGTGTTGGATAGCGTCGTAGTGACGCCCGAGCCGGATTTGGCGGAACGGTTGCTGGGACTGGAAGGGAGTCCGCCATCCAATCCAGGCAAGGTTTTATCGCTCCCGTCCCCCGAGGACGGGATGGCGGGCGACCGATTGGCGGCCCTATTGGCGCAGCTACTATCGCCACTGGCGCCGGCGATCCGTCGCGTACAGCAAGTCACGTCGCTGACGATTTGTATCGAGGGCGGCCATCAAGACGATGTACAGGTTGTTCAACGTGTCTGGAAGACGTTGAATTTGCCTCAGGCAGCCAAGATAGTGCGGTATGAGGCTGATGGTCCGTCTTTGTTATGCTCGGACGCTGGCACCTCCACGGACAGTCGTCTGGTGCTCGCGTATCAGTTGTTGGACCCGGAACAGGACGTCGCGGCGTATTCAGAGCTGGGAACCGGGCTGATCCTGATTTCACCGGAAACGGCAAGTCGTCTCAAGCTGACGCAACGCACGCGGCTGTTACGCACGATCGATACAACCTCGGAAGACATGAGCGAGGCGTTGGGGATTTTGTTGCGCGCCAAACAGGCGACCGCGCAAAAATTGCGCCACGTTTGGTTCAGTCGTCTCGACAAGACGGCGCGCCATGCCGTCAAGGCAACCGCGCAAGAGAGTTTGCCGGCGGCGACGCTGCATGATATCGATGAGGCCATTGGCAAGCCCGGTCCTGCCAATGGCTGGTTGTCGCTGGCATTGGCGGCGCAGATGGTCAGGCATGGGCAGGGGGCGCAATTGGTCGCCTCCGTGCGTGACAATAATCGAATGGCATGGAACATAGTGACTTCCACGCTGGAATCAGGGCAGCAGGTGCAGTATCCAGATGTGCACAGCGAATTTGTCTATGCGATGTATGGAATCTCCTTCATGTTGGCGGCCTTCGCTTGCGGATTGTCGCTCGATGGCAAGATGGACCAGGAGATCCTCTCCTGGATGGCAGTCGGCACGGTGGTATTTACACTGCTTGTCGTCGGTGCGGGGTTCTGGATGAGACGGAATATTGAAAACCAGTTTTTGGACAAGCTGACTACATATTGATGAGATGATTTGGAAACGGATCAAGGCGGGTGCGAATAGTCGCCGAACTCTTGGCGCTCCTGTTGTACGACCGGATCTTCACCGGTGTCCATGCGACTCCGGCGCAGCATGCCGGCGTCGTCAAGCACCGAATAGGCGGTCGAGCAGAATAGCGAATGCATGCGGCGCATGTCGCTGATCAGATCCAGATGCAGCGAGCTGGTCTCGATGCTTTGCCGGGTTTCGCCGGCCAGGCGCGTCAGGTGGGTCTTGGAATAGGCGCGCTCGAGATCGCGGAAGGCTTCCTTCTCCGCCAGCAGTTTCTGCGCGCTCTTGAGGTCGCCGTCGAGGAATACCGACAGGCCGAGTTGCAGGCTGGCCACCAGGCGCGCATGCATTTCGCAGACCTCGGTCATGCCAGCGTCGGAGAAGCTGCGCTGCGGCGCGATCTTCTTGCTTTCGACGCCTTTGACGATACGCTCGATGATGTCGCCGGCCTGTTCCAGGTTGATGGTCAGCGTGACGATATCGGTCCAGCGGCGCACTTCCTTTTCGTTGAGTTCTTCGCGCGAGACGCGCGCCAGGTACATCTTCAGCGCGGTGTACAGCTTGTCGACGTCGTCGTCGAGCTTGCGGATCTGCTGGGCGCGCAACTGGTCGTTGTCGCGGATCACCGGCAACAGGCCGAGCAGCATTTTTTCGATCAGGTCGCCGATGCGCAGCACTTCGCGCGACGCGTTGGCCAGCGCCAGCGACGGCGTGTCGATGGCGGCCGGATCGAGGTGGCGGGCGGCGATGGCGGCATCGTCGTCTTTGTCCGATTCCGGCAGCAGGCGCGTGCACAGGCGCGACATCGGCTCCACCAGCGGCAGCAGCAAACCGCAGCGCACGGTGTTGTACAGCACATGGAAGGCCACCACGCCGAAGCGCAGGTCCCTGGTCAGCAGGGCGATCCACAGCTCCAGGTAATTGATGAAAGGCAGCACCACGATCGCGCCGGACAGGCGGAACAGCATGCTGCCGAGCGCCACGCGACGGCCCGCGACGTTCTGGCTGGCCGCCGTCAGCAACGCCAGGATGCCGCTGCCGAGATTGGCGCCGATCACCAGGCACAGCGCCACCTTCAGCGAAATGATGCCGGACGTCGCCAGCGTCGCGGCCAGCAGCACGGCAGCCAGGCTGGAATAGGTCAGCATCGCGAACACCGCGCCGATCAGCGCATCGAGGATGACGTCGCCGGTCAGCGTGGAAAACAGCACCTTGATGCCCGCGCCCTGCATCATCGGCTGGGTGGCGGCGGTAATCATTTGCAGCGCCAGCAGGATCAGGCCGAGGCCGATCGCGGCGCGCGCAAGCCGACCGACCGAGGTGTGGCGGCGCGACAGGTAGACCACCACGCCGCCAAAGATCAGCAGCGGCGAAATCCACGACAAGTCGAAGCTCAGTACGCCCGTCATCAGCGCCGTGCCGACATCGGCGCCGAGCATGATGGTCAGCGCCGGCGTCAGCCCGACCAGGCCTTGCGCGACGAACGAGCAGACGATCACGGCGGTGGCGTTGCTGCTCTGGACCAGGCTGGTCACGCCGACGCCGGCCAGGAAGGCCAGGCCGCGGCGCTTGATGCTGGTGCTCAGGATACGGCGCAATTGCGCGCCATACACGCGCAGCACGTCGGTGCGCACGATATGCGTACCCCATACCAGCAGGGCCAGCGCGGAGAGCAGGTTGAGTAAAGTGGTCATGGCGCCAGCAGATGTCGGGTCAGCTCGGCGAAGCCGGCGCCGCACGACTGCTGCGTGATGAAACGCGGCGGATGCGGCAGACGGCCGGTGAAGTCGAGCACGTTGGCTACACCTACCGACAACGGAAAGTAAGCGAACATCGGCGCGTCGTTGGGCGAGTCGCCGACAAATACACAACGGCCGCGCGCGTCGGCATCGTCGATGTCGACGCCGTAACGCTCCTGCATCATCAGGCGCGCCATGCTGAGTTTGTCGTAGTCGCCGAACCAGCCGTTGACGTGAATCGAGCTGATTTTAGCGGACATGCCTGCATTTTCCATGATCCTCACAATGTAATCGATTACATCAAGTTCCAGAAGAGGCACATCTTCGCAGAAATCGATGGCCAAGTCATATTGGCGGCAGAATTGATCCGAGGCGAGAGCGCAGCCGGGCACCTCGCGCAGGATTTTTTCCCGGACGGCGGCAAGGCGCGCGACGTTATTGCGCCGCATCTCTTCATTGAACAGGTGGCGCGTGCGCAGTTTGCCAGTGGCTGCGTCATGCCACATGTAGAGCGCGCCGTTTTCGCCGATGATGCCGTCAACCGGCCACATGCGGGCGATATGGTCGCACCAGCCGGCCGGACGTCCGGTGACCGGGATGACGCGCAGGCCGCTGCGTTGCAAGGATTCCAGCGCTTCGTAAGCTTGTGCGCTGAGCTTGCCGGCGGTGGTGAGCGTATCGTCGATATCGGTAAAGACGGTCTCTGCTTGCCCGCGCGGCAGCTCTTTCAGCGGTTTCATTCCAGTTCTGCCTTGAACTCTGTCTTCAGTTTTGCAGCGTTGCGGGCATGGAACCATGCGGTGAATTCGGCGCGCTGCTGTTCGCTCATGTGCAAGCCGCACTTGGTGCGGCGCCACAGGATGTCTTCCGGTTGGGAAGCCCATTCGTGCATGATCAGGTATTCAACTTCGCGCTGCACCAGTCCGCCGCCGAAGTCGCGGCCCAGTTCGGCCGGCGTTTGCGCTTCCTTCAGGATCACGTGGGCGAGGCGGCCGTGGCGGCCGAACAGGCGCGTGAGGAAATGCGCGTCGAGCCGGGCGTATTTCTTTTTCAGATAGTCCAGTTCCTGAGCACGGTCGGCGCGCTTGAACTTGCCGCCGGGCAGGGATTCTTCCTTGCTCCAGGGACCGCGGCGCGTCTTGGTCCACGGCGCCAGTTTTTCCAGCACCGATTCGGCCAGGCGGCGATAGGTGGTGATCTTGCCGCCGTAGATCGATACGCACGGAATGTTGTCCGCATCTTGCAGGACCAGCGTGTAGTCGCGCGTGACGGCCGAAGGATTGTCGGCTTCATCGTCGAACAGCGGACGCACGCCGGCGTAGCGCCAGACGATATCGGCATGGTCGATCGGCCGGGCGAGGTAGTTGTTCACGGCGCGCAACAGGTAGGCTTCTTCCTCCACGCTGATGCTGGCGCCGTTGTCCATGCTTTCCTGCGGCACGTCGGTGGTGCCGATCAATGTGAACTTGTCCTCGTAAGGAATCATGAAGACGATGCGCTTGTCGTCGTTTTGCAGGATGTAGGCATGCTCGCCGGCGAACAGGCGCGGCACGATGATGTGGCTGCCGCGCACCAGCTTGACGGCGGCGTGCTTGCCGCCCTGGTCGGCCGGGTTGAGCATCTGGTCCATCTTCGCCACCCACGGGCCGGCGGCGTTGACGAGCGCGCGCGCCGAGACGTTGCGGCGCGCGCCGGTGACGGTGTTTTCCAGTTCGCATTGCCATGTGCCGTCGCTGCGTCTGGCGTTGAGCAGGCGGGTGCGGGCGTGGATGTCGGCGCCGTGTTCCTGTGCGCTCAGCAGGTTCAGGATCACCAGCCGGGCATCGTCGACCCAGGCGTCGGAATAGGCGAAGCCGCGCGTAATGTCGGCGCGCAAGCCGCTGGGCGCGCCCATGCGGTCGAGCGCGATGCCTTGCGAATGCGGCAGGGTGATGCGGCCGCCGATATGGTCGTACAGCCACAAGCCGAGGCGGATCATCCAGCGCGGGCGCAGACCTTTGACGTGCGGCATGACAAAGCGCAGCGGCCAGGCGATATGCGGCGCGATGTTGAGCAGGTGTTCGCGTTCGGCCAGCGCTTCGGCGACCAGGCGGAATTCGTAGTATTCAAGATAACGCAGGCCGCCGTGGATCAGTTTGGTGCTGGCCGACGAGGTGGCGCCGGCGAAGTCGTTCTGTTCGCACAAGGCCACTTTGAGGCCGCGTCCGGCCGCGTCGCGCGCCACGCCGGCGCCGTTGATGCCGCCGCCGATGATCAGCAGATCGTAAATTTCAGGATGGGTCGCGGTGCTCATTGCTTTACTCGTTGTCGATTGAATCGGTTGTCGCTTCCGCGCGCGCAGGCGCATCGTTCTTTTCCAGTTCCTGCACCAGCAGTCTGGCGCTCGGTTCGTCGATCACCAGTTCGTTGATGAAGCCACCCAGCAGCGCCGCGCGCAGGCCGGGAATCTTGCCTTTGCCCGACACCACGCAGATCGAATGCGCGGCATGCCGGAACCGGTCCAGATCGGGGCCGCTGCTGCGCGCATTCAACGCCACGTTGCGCCAACTGCCATCGGCACGGAAGAAGACGGTGGCGATGTCGCCGATCACACCGTCGTCGCGGATGTCTTGCCGGTCTTGCTGGTCGAGGTAGCCGCCGGTGTGGATATGACTGCCGGTTTCGGCCGCACCGATACTGAACAGCAGGATCGAGGCGTCGGCCTGCAAGCTGCGGATGGCCTTGATGCTGCGTTCGCGCCAGAGCGCGGTGCGGGTGTCGGCATAATCGAAGAACGCCGGCACGGGGAAGCTGTGCGCCTTGCCGCCATAATTTTGCGCGAAGCGCGACACCAGCGATTCGCCGAAGGTGTTGACGATATCGGCGCCGGCGCCCGAGCCGTTGAGCTGGACCACGTCGACGTCATGCACGGTCTTTGTACTCAGGTTGTCGGCGATGGCGGCAACGGTGTTGCCCCAGGCCAGTCCGATGATGGTGGCGGGTTGCACCAGCGTATTCAGATAGGCGGCGGTGTGTGCGGCCACGCGTTGCAGGCTTTCGCGTTCGCCGGCGGCGGCCGGCACCGGCACCACCTGAATCGAACGCAGCGGGTAGTGCCTGGTGATCGCGGCTTCGAGATTGCCGGACAGCTCCTGCGGATCATGGACGCGGATTTCCACCAGTCCGTTTTCCATCGCATACGACAGCAGGCGCGAGACGGTGGCGCGCGATGTGCCCATTTCTTCCGCGATGGCGGCCGTCGTCATGTTCTGAAAATAGTACAGACGCGCGACGCGCACGGCGGAATAGGCAACTTCCTGACGATCTCCGGTAGCCATTTTCAGGGTTTGAACAAATGATCAGTTGTTTTGAACGTTTGTACAATAATCGAATTTATTCGACAAATCAAGCAATGACGCGATGTCGCAAAGCAACAGCTTATTAGGGTTGTGATGAGCTGGTGATAACAGGAGAGCATGAAAAAGCCGCTGTACGCCGGTATTGCAGGGCGTACAGCGGCTTTGGCGGAGGCGAAATCAGGTGCGCAGCCAGCGGCGCATGACGATGGGGGCGGGTTCCAGCGGATTGGCGCGGGCATATTCGAGTTCCGGCGCGATCTCGAAACCGAATGCGGCATAGACGTCGACCAATTGCGCCTGGTCGGTGCGCACCGCCAGCCGTAGTTCCCCGATGTCAGCCGCCAGCGCACGGTGGATCAGGGCTTCCATGAGGTGCTGCGACAGGCGTTCGCCGCGATAGATCGGCAAGATGCCCATGCGCAGGATTTCCCAGACGTCGAGTTCGGTGTCGAGCGGTAGCCAGCGCACCGATCCGGCCGGCACGTCGCCGCGCAGCAGCACAAAGCCGCCGCCGCGCTGCAAATCTTCCGCCACGCGCTTGGGTTCTTCGCGATGGCCGCTTGAACTGGGCGCAACTTTGTTGGCCCAACTGCTGCGTGTCAGTTCGGCGATCAGTTCCGCGTCGTCGACGGTGGCTTCGCGGATCAGCAATTCGATGTCTGCCATGGCAAGTCGGGACTGGAAGATATCAACGAACGCGCATGCCCGGCTCGGCGCCCGGCGACGGATTGAGCACATAGATGCCCGGCTTGGCCTTTTCATCCTTGGCCGAAGCCGCCAGCACCATGCCTTCGGAAATACCGAATTTCATCTTGCGCGGCGCCAGGTTGGCGACCATCACAGTCAGCTTGCCGATCAGGTCTTCCGGCTTGTAGGCCGAAGCGATGCCGGAGAACACGTTGCGGGTCTTGCCTTCGCCCGCGTCCAGCGTCAGGCGCAGCAGTTTGGTCGAGCCTTCGACGGCTTCGCAATTGACGATCTTGGCGATGCGCAGGTCGATCTTGGCGAAATCGTCGATGCTGATTTCGGGCGCCAGTTCTTCGATGCCGGCGTCGGCGGTTTCCGCGGGGGCGGCAGCCGGCTCGGGCGCGTCGAACAGTGCGTCGAGCATCTTCGGATCCACGCGCTGCATCAGATGGGCGTAGGCATTGATCGTGTGGCCGTCGGGCAGCGCGGTCTGCACATCTGCCCAGGTGAACGGCGCGATGTTGAGAAAGCCTTCGACTTGTGCCGCCAGTTGCGGCAGCACCGGTTTCAGGTACACGGTCAGGATGCGGAAGGCTTCCAGCAGGCGGCTGCAGACTTCATGCAACTGCGCGTCCTTGCCGGTGTCCTTGGCCAGTTCCCACGGCTTGTTGGCGTCGACGTAGGCGTTGACAACGTCGGCTTGCTCCATTACGGCGCGCAGGGCTTTGCCGTATTCGCGCTGTTCATAGAGCGCCTGGATTTCCGGCGCGATACCGCGCAGCTTCGCCAGGAAGGCGTCGTCGGCGGTGGCCCACGCGGTCGACAGTTTGCCATCGAAACGCTTGGCGATGAAGCCTGCTGCGCGGCTGGCGATGTTGACGTATTTGCCGATCAGGTCGGCATTGACGCGCGCGACGAAATCGTCCGGGTTGAAGTCGACGTCTTCGACCTTGGCGTTGAGCTTGGCGGCGATGTAATAGCGCAGCCATTCCGGGTTCATGCCGATGTCGAGGTAGCGCAGCGGCGAGATGCCGGTGCCGCGCGACTTGGACATCTTTTCGCCGCTGACGGTGATGAAGCCGTGCGCGAACACGTTAGTCGGCACCTTGCGGCCGGCGAACTTGAGCATGGCGGGCCAGAACAGCGTGTGGAAATAGGTGATGTCCTTGCCGATGAAGTGGTACTGCTCGGTCTTGTCGTCGGCCATGAAGGCGTCGAAGTCGCGGCCGGTTTTTTGAAAATAATTCTTCAGCGACGCCAGGTAGCCGATCGGCGCGTCCAGCCAGACGTAGAAGTACTTGCCCGGTGCGTCCGGGATTTCGATGCCGAAATAGGGCGCGTCGCGGCTGATGTCCCAGTCGCCCAGGCCGCTTTCTCCATCCAGCCATTCACGGCACTTGTTGGCCACTTCCGGCTGCAGGCGATTGTTGTCGAGCGCCCATTCGCGCAGGAAGGCCACGCACTTCGGGTCGGACAGCTTGAAGAAGAAGTGTTCCGAGGACTTCATGACCGGTGTCGCTCCCGACAGCGTCGAGTACGGATTTTTCAGGTCGGTCGGCGCATACACGGCGCTGCAGTTCTCGCAGGAGTCGCCGTACTGGTCCTTGGTGCCGCACTTGGGACATTCGCCCTTGATGTAGCGGTCCGGCAGGAACATGTTCTTGACCGGATCGAAGAACTGGTCGATGGTCTTGGTCGTGATCAGCTTGGCGTCGTCGCGCAGCGCGCGATAGATGTCCTGCGACAGTTGATGGTTCTCAGGACTGTCGGTCGAACTCCAGTTGTCGAAGGCGATGTGGAAGCCGTCCAGGTATTGCTTGCGCCCGGCCGCGATGTTGGCGACGAACTGCTGCGGCGTCACGCCGGCTTTTTCGGCCGCGATCATGATCGGCGCGCCGTGGGCGTCGTCGGCGCCGACGAAATGGACTTCATGGCCCTGCATTCGTTGGAACCGGACCCAGATGTCGGCCTGGATGTATTCCATGATGTGGCCGATGTGGAACGCGCCGTTGGCGTAGGGCAGGGCGGTGGTAACGAAAAGTTGGCGTGGCGATGAAGTGCTCATTGGCAGTGCTTGTGGGTGGGTAAGGAAGAAAAGAGGGTCATTTTAGCAGTCGCGAGGGTTTTGGCGGAGAGGAGGCAAACAAACAAGTCCCGTTTGGCGGTAATGTCGTCCAGTTAAGCTTCCTCTTCTATGACTGTCGTCCTGACGAAAGTCAGGACCCTGCGTCGTATCGACCGTCTTCACGACGCTGGGCCCCAGCGTTCGCTGGGGCGACTGCTATAGGAAAACAGGCTTGACTGAACGGCATTACCGTTTGGCGGCGATTGTGATGTCTGTGGGGAAACTTTTTCTCATTCCGCCCGCCGATGTGCCAACCGGCGAACGGCGATTGGTTTAGACTGGCGG